>NZ_JBVQCI010000003.1:0-574266 GCF_055702865.1 Dyella sp. PARNA 12/25
AATTGGGTTCTTTGCGACTCGATTCATCAAGGCTGAAAACAGTGCGCGAGCAGAACTACTGGCCAAGAAGTCGGTGCTGTCAGAATGGTGCCCTGGAGGTGCCTATGCAGATGCCAACGAGGGCGAAGTTCCTTTGTTAGCGACGGAAAGCGTGGATTCGGTTGGCTTGCTAGCCGGGTTCGTCAAGCGAAATTTGATGGGCTACTCGTTCTATCTACGTGACTAGACGTAGCCAAAAATGAACATGAGTCACGCGTGTCCGCTTGCGACGCGAAGCGGACCTAATCTTGATCGCCAAAGGACACGGGGTTCGGCAGGTCCCTCGTAGTTCTCGCCACCATGAAAGTTAATGGAGCCTCTCCAATATGACGTATCGATGGCTGAACCTTTTTCCTCTGATGCTATTGCTTGCCGGATGCACCACGAATGGGCCGAGTGGCAAAGAAATCGGACCGAGTCGCCAACAGGATGTTGCTCAAGTACGTCCTCTCGCCCCGAGCAAAACTGATGCTCGGACGATGCTAATTGGCAAGTGGAAGCATGTTGAGCTGACGCGGATAGTCGACGGAGTGGCGTCGAACGCTGGGGTGCAAGGGGAAAACACGGTTGCCGAATTCAAGTCGGACGGAACCTGGTCTCTTGTGTCCCCGGGGCATCAATCCTCTGGCACATTTATTTGGCTGGACGGAAATCGGATTCAACAGACAATCACCGATTCCGACTTGAATGTGCAGCTCGGCCTGGTGGCTTCCAAGAACGTCGAAGTAGACGACCAAACTTTGACTCTTACGCTCACCCAAACCAAAGATGATCTCGACAGATTGATGGGGCCGCCGCGTCCAGGCGTTAAAAGACCCATCAGCGTGACGGTAATAACTCGATTCAGGCGCATATCGAGTTGAGGAAGGGTGCCGGAGGTACTTTTGCGTGACAGAGTATGTCTCTGGCCCAACTCTTTGGCGTGCTTCCAAGTGTCCGCTTCCGACCCATAACGGACCCTGGCGCCAGACGGAGATAGATAACCGCCTCCCCGTACTTCTACGTAAAAAGCCTCCGTGGAATTTCGGTTCTCAGAAGCCGCGGCCTGATTCAATCTGACGCCTCCTTCCGACGGAGAGCGGGACGTGGCAAAGATCAGCTTCGTAGCATTCCCTGCGGCGTACATCGCCTTCGCATGTGCTTTCTCTGCCCATGCGCAATCGCATTACAAGATGACCACGCCCATTCCGCCCGAAATCACCACGCCGTCGAAGGTGCAAACGCGTATCGGCGAGCTCGATTTCTTCGATGGCGTTCCCTCCAAGGAGACAGCGCAGAAGGCGTACGACGAACTCGATTTTGTGCGCGGCGTTGAAACCTTCCTCAATGGCATTCCGGGCGCGTCGATGGTGGCCATTCGCAACGGCTCCCGCGCGACAGGATCGGTCAATGGCACTGTCGGCATCTTCGAATCGCTGATGGATTCCAAGTCGCTGTTCCTCACGCCCAATTCGGAAAGCATCTATTACGCCACCTGGATCGACCTAAAGAACGGGCCGATCGTGGTGGAAAGCCCGCCGGACGTGCTCGGCGTGGTCAACGATTTCTGGTTTCGCTACGTGTGCGACATGGGCAACGCCGGACCGGACAAGGGCAAAGGCGGCAAATTCTTGATACTTCCTCCTGATTACAAGGGCACGCCGCCCAGCGGCTATTTCGTCTACAAGTCGCCGACGTACGGCAACATCGTGCTCGGTCGCGGCTTCATGCGGAACGGCAGCCCGAAGCCGACGGCGGAACTCATCCGGAAAACCATGAGGGTGTACCCGCTTTCGGAAGCCGCGGCGCAACATCCCGCCAAGTTCGTCAATCTGTCCGGGCGTGTGATGAACACGATCCACGCCAACGACTACCACTTCTTCGAGGAACTCAACGAGATCGTGCAGGAGGAGCCCGAGGACTCTTATGGCCCTGACATGATGGGCCTTTTCAACGCCATCGGCATGAAGAAGGGCCAACCTTTCGCACCCGATGCGCGGATGAAAAAAATCCTTACCGAGGCCGTGGCCGTGGGCAACGCCACGGCGCGTTCCATCAATTTTCGCAACCGCGATCCGGAAGCACCGATCTACCCGGATCGCCACTGGAACACGGCCTTCATCGGCGGCAGCTACGAGTGGCTGACCAAAGGTGGCGCGCGCAACTTCGACGCGCGCACCGCGTTCTTCTACATGGCCACTGTCAACACGCCCGCGATGGCTGTCGCGATGGAAGGTGTGGGCTCGCAGTATGCCGGAGCGCTTGTCGATGTGCATGGCGACGCGTTCGACGGCAGCAAGAACTACCGGCTGCATGTGGACGCCAATCCGCCGGCGAAGGATTTCTGGTCCATCGTGCTTTACGACACGCAGACACGTTCGATGCTGCAGACGGATCAGCAGTTCCCCAGCCTCTCCAGCCAGAAGAGCATCCAGAAGAATGCCGACGGCTCCGTCGATCTCTATTTCGGTCCGAAGGCGCCGGCCGGCAAGCAGGGCAACTGGATACAAACCATTCCAGGCAAGAGCTGGTTTGCATTGTTTCGCCTCTACGGGCCGCTGAAGCCGTGGTTCGACAAGTCTTGGAAGCTCAACGACATAGAGAACATCTGATTGCCGAAGACAGACTTCTGACGGCGTCCGGAAAATTCCGGTAAGGTCCGCGTTCGACCCGAAGCGGACCTTCCCGAGATGCACCATAGTGGGCAGCTAATCGAGCATGGAATTGGATGATGGTGACGCATTCTGAGGCCATTGCGGCCGTAGATCTGGCATTTGGTTCATTGCCTAAGCCCGTTCATTTCACGAACTACACCCATTGCGAGGAGTGCGCCGAGCACGACGAGCTGCTAACGAGTCGTACCCGCGAGACACTTGCTATCCAAGACGTTGGGAACCCTGGGTGGGAGCCGCTGTGCTTCTCCAGTCCTGAAGGCACAGCGTTCTATATGCCTTCGCTGGCCCGACTAGCATTTGCGGAACCCACTTACGGCTATGGTTGGTATGGCGACCAGTTGCTATTCCACCTCTATTCCGGCGGGTTGGACAACAAGCTCTACAAGTACTGCAACGCAAAGCAGAGGGAAGCCATTGCAGTGCTCATCCTGGGCCATCACCTGAGCACAAAATACAAGCAACATTGGCAAAATGAGCGCCGAAATACGCAACCGAACGTTCATGGCTTACCCCTATAGATCGAGTCCAGAAGAGAAGCAACGCGCTTGCCTATTAGGCGAACTGGTGGCCAACGTTCCACCGAGCGGGGGAACAAGTCAGTTGATCTTCTCGAAATCGGGAAGTGCCCACGACTTGTCGAAGAAGGCTTCGGTCGGGCCATAGAAGCGGAAATAGGTGAACCAGCTCTTGCCTGGCAACGTTTGAACCCAGTTCGTTTCCTTGCCTGCTGGTGCTTTTGGCCCAAAGTAGACATCGATTGAACCGTCGCTATTCTTGACCAGATCCTCTTTGCGCGAAGAGAGATCCGGGCGACCTTGTGGCGTAGCAATCATCCGACGGGTGCCTTCGTCGTAGTACGTTACCGACCAGAACTGAGTCACTGGCGGGTTCGCCGGTACGTGCAGCTTGTATGTATTGCTTCCGTTGAGCCAATGACCGTCCTTGTCTTGGTAGCTCGCGATGTAACGCTGACCAAAGCCGGGAGTTGTCGTCAACATGCCACGGGAAACCACCACGGCCTCGTAGAACCATGCTGCTCGTTCGTCCAGTTGATCGTAATTGGGGGCTCGCTGATCGGTGGACACCACCAGTGCGTGCTTCCAGTGCGTTCCTTGCCAAAATGGCGGTTCCACGCGCTTGTCCGACGTGTTGGCTTTCGCCATGGCTTCGCCGACGATCACGCCGTCTTCGAGTATCTTCTTTTGCCTTGCATCAGGATTGAATGGCTTGCCTTTCTCGATCCCGAGAAAGCGGAGTTGCGCAAGAACCAGGCGATCGCGCTCGTCGATAGATTCGCGCTGAATCACTTCGTTGAGGCTATCCCAATAGGCGATGCCTCGCGGTGGCTCTTGGTTCCACTCTTTGTCGCCCGCGGGACGAACGGACATCGGGGCGCCAGTTCCTTTTGGCGACCATGAGTAGGTCTTGATGTGGGGAACGATCGCTGCGATCTCTTTCTGCTTGTCCGGGCCAAGCAGACGGACTCCAGCCAGAACATCACGACTGGTCGACTGCACCACAAAGTAGTCTTTGGCATCGACTTTGCCTTTGTAGCCCGGGGGAAGAATCAGGTACTTGCCACCTTTTCCCTTGTCAGGCCCGACAACGCCAAGATCGGATAGCACCCGCTGCCATTCATCGAGAATCATGCCAGCCATCAGCCCGGGTGGCAGTTCCACCACCATTGGCCCACTTTCCTGAAGGTCGATAAAGGTGGCGATGTATGGCGTCGTGTAATTGGGAGTGAGGATGCCGAGCTTTTCCTTGAAATCCAGGTAAGACAGCATTTCACCGTTCTTTCCGCCAAAGACGTTGTAGTGAGCACGACGCCACTGGTTCAGGCCGACCGCAGGAATGCCCCAGATATAGCCCTGGCAGGCACGCTGAAAATCCATGGTGTCGTAAAGCTTCTGGACCGTCTCCTGCGTGGGATAACCGCCGTTCTCAAACGAAAGTTTTCCGACCGGAGTATCGATTGTCTCAGTCTTGTCTGCTGCAGTGACGGTAAGCGGTGCCATGGCCGTGGCCATAATTACAGCGGGCAGTAGCTTCATGGGATCTCCGATTTGCATGCGTGCATACGTGGATGGCCACCCAGAGCCTGAGGCAGTCGCACGTCGCGCGCATCGGAAAAATGCAGGAGTTTCCTTGAGTAGAATTACTTAGTGGGCTCCGCCGATAAGTCATTGGCTGCAATATCTGCTTCCGACCCGAAGCAGACATTACAGAGGCTCCAAATAAGGAGGCGTATGCGTTCGTTGCTCTTAGCTGCGTTGCTCCTGGGAAGCACAGTTGCGACAGCCTCGCCTTGCTGAAAACCCGGGTCAGAGTGCACTTTCAGACAGTTGATATGCGCACGACCAGGCTAATTGCCCATAGCCACCAGTCACGTCGCTCTCGGAGCAAACAAAAAAGCCCGGCGATTTCTCGCCGGGCTTTTTGCTTATTGGTGGAGGTGGCGGGAGTCGAACCCGCGTCCGAAGGCGATTGACGCCCGGTACTACATGCTTAGCTCGCCGTTAGATCTCGTCCCGCGACAGCACAGCGTGCAAAGCGCATCGAAGGACCAGCCTGCTTGATTTAGCCCTTACCGACAGGCGGCAGCTTCGGGCGATCTCGTGATAATGACCCTACATCCACGAGCACGAGCACAAGTGGGTTCGGGGCTAGGCCTTAAGCGGCCAGAGCGTAGTTGTCGTCGTTGGCAACTATGAGTTTTGCCGCTGGATTAACGAGGAAAGCTGCCCCCTCGGCATGCACCAAGCCATCTCACTACCCCCGTCGAAGCCATGACACCCCCGGGGAAACGATTGCTGGCCAGTCAGTATATGGAGGTAGGTGGCCTTTCATCAAGGCGGTATATCGCCGCTATTGTTGTCCGCAGTCCACCACCGGAAGGGCAGGGCCATGATGCGGATACGTCAGGCAGGGCTGCACGATGCAGGTGTTTTGACCGATTTGCGCTGCGCGTTTCTTGAAGAGGAACTTCATCAGCAGCTGCCGGGGGGCTTTGCTGACCAGTTGCGCGGCTGGATTGAGGAGGCTTTGCCGGAGAGCCGCTTGTTGGCCTGGCTGGCCGAGTCGGAGGGGCGCGTGGCCGGCTGCGTGGCAGCGCACCCCTATACGCACATGCCCTCGGCGTTTTTCCGCAGCGGCGTGGGCTGGTACATCCTCAATATGTACGTGAAGCCTAGCCATCGCCGCCAGGGCATCGCTGCCGCGCTGATCGCCGCGGTGGGCGCGGCGGCGCGGGAGCACGGGGTGGATTCGCTCAACCTGCATTCCACGGCTTCGGCCCACCGCATTTACGAGCGCCTCGGCTTTGGCACCTCGGTGGATGCCATGAACATGACGCTGCACAAAGGCGTGGTGGGCCTTTCCGAGGGCGAACCAGGATCCTGGCGAGCGTCGTCAGGCTGAGCGGTTGTGGGCGCGCATGGTGCGCTGTTTTTCGCGTTGCCAGTCGCGCTCTTTTTCGGTCTCGCGCTTGTCGTGGTCTTGCTTGCCCTTGGCCAGGCCTATTTCCACCTTCACCTTGTTGCCTTTCCAGTACATGGCCATGGGGATGAGGGTGTAGCCCTTGCGCTCGACGGCGCCGATGAGCTGGTCGATCTCCGCACGATGCAGCAGCAGCTTGCGCGTGCGGCGATCGTTGGCCACCACGTGGGTGGAGGCGCTGATCAGCGGCGGAATGGAAGTGCCCACCAGCTGGATCTCGTTCTGGATCACCATGGCGTAGCTGTCGCCGAAGTTGATGCGGCCCGCACGCAGTGACTTCACTTCCCAGCCTTGCAGCTCCACGCCGGCCTCGAAGCGCTGGTCAATGTGGTACTCGTGGCGAGCGCGCTTGTTGAGCGCAATGGTGCCGCCCGCGTTTTTGTCTTTGTCCTTAGGCTTGGCCATGTCCGTTAAACTTCGGGCTGTTTGCCCTGATGATGATCCGGCCGCTGGAGCGGCGATCTTGGAAAATGCTCAAGAAGAGGCTGAAGTGATCGAGATCCGCCGCAGCGCCCTGGTGCGATATTCCCCGGTTCAGATGTTCGACCTGGTGAATGACGTCGAAGCATACCCAAAGCGGTTCCCGTGGTGTGTCGGCGCCGAGGTGCTGGAGCGCGGTGACGATGTGCTGGTGGCTCGGCTGGATCTCAAGTACGCCGGTTTCCGCCAGAGCTTTACTACCCGCAACAGCACCGAGAAGCCGAAGAGCCTGCACATGAACCTGGTGGATGGCCCGTTCCGCAGCCTGGATGGGCTGTGGCAGTTCATCGCGCTGGGCGACGCCGGTTGCAAGGTGTCCTTTGCACTGGATTTCGACTACGCGGGCAAGTTGGGCGGCACTGCGCTAAAGCTGGGCTTTCAGGGTCTGGCAGGCCGCATGGTCGACGATTTCTGCCGCGAGGCGGAGCGCGCCTATGCCTGAGCAGATCACCGTGGAAGTGGCCTATGCGGGGCCAGACAGCCAGTGGGTGCGTCAGGTGACCGTGCCCATGGGCAGCTCAGTGATGCAGGCCATCGAGGCTTCGGGCATCGCCCAGGCGGTTCCGGGGCTGGTGATCGATCCGGCGCGGCTGGGCATTTTTTCCCGCAAGGTGACGCCGGATCAGCTGGTGGGCGAGGGCGACCGGGTGGAAATCTACCGGCCGCTCACGCTGGACCCCAAGGAAGCCCGCCGGCGCCGCGCCCACGAGGGCTGACGCCGGCTAGCTGGCATCAGTGGCCGTCGTTGCCGCCGCCGTTGTCGCCACCCTTGTCACCGCCCTTGTCGCCACCGCCGGAACCGGTGTTCTTGTCACCCTTGGTTTCGTCCACCGGATAGCTGGCGTGGTACTTCTTGGTGTCGTTGACCAGCTTTTGGGCGTCTTCGGCAAAGAAATCGCCTTCGGTGCGCACCAGCGTATCGTTGTTGAACGTGAGCGTGAGCGTACGGACCTTGATGTCACCGCCACGATGCTGCTGGGTGGAGACGTAATCCCACTGGTTCTGGTTGAAGGGCGAGTTCACCGAGGGGGAGCCCATCAGAACCAGTACCTGACGCTTGGTCATGCCCGGCTGCAGCTGATCCACGGTCTTCTTGTCGAGCAGGTTGCCCTGCGACACGTCTGGGGTATAGATGAGACGGCAGCTGGCCAGCGAAAGGGCCAGCAAGGCAAAACCCAGCGTGCGAATCAGCTTATGCATGCGTGTTGCGTCCGGATCGTAAAGGTTCGGATGATACACTAACGGCCCTGTGGAGCCGTGTGCGTGGAGTTGGCTATGGAACAAGAAACCAAAGAACTGCGCAAAGCCGGGCTTAAGGTCACCCACCCTCGCATGCGCATTCTGCAGATCTTCGAGGACGAGGAGGTTCACCACCTCACCGCCGAAGACGTCTACAAACGCCTGCTGGCCGACCAGGAAGACATCGGGCTGGCCACCGTTTACCGGGTGCTGACCCAGTTCGAGGCGGCCGGCATCGTGGTCAAGCACAACTTCGAGGGTGGCCAGGCCGTTTACGAGCTGGACCGCGGCAAGCACCATGACCACATGATCGATGTAGACAGTGGAAAGGTGATTGAGTTCTTCAGTGAGGAAATCGAGCGCCTGCAGCATGAAATTGCTGCGCGCCACGGCTACGTCATCGAGGACCACAGTCTGGTGCTGTACGTGCGGCCCAAGCACCGCAACAAGTAAGTCCGGGCGTCCGGAAGGTGTGCAGGCCGGTGGCGGTGACGCCATCGGCCTTTGTTTTGGGCGGTGTCCTGCGAAAGGCTAGAGGGCACTGAGTCGGCGTCTCACCTCTAGGAGCGCACCTTGTGCGCGACCGCAGAGCGATGTTGTGCACGCTCCGTCGGCTTGTCGCCCACAGGGTGGGCTCCCACAAAAAGTGATAACAGGTTCGTGCCGCTGCGAGGCGAGTGTGGCCGAGGAACGCCGTTGCTCAAGCCAAGGCTGAAAAGCGCCCATAAAAAAAGCCGCGGGAGGACTCCTGTCCGCCCTGCGGCTTGATCCGTTATCGGATGGCTCCAGAGGAAGGCGAGTTGCTCGCGTAACCTGGTTTTGCCACCGATAGCGGCGAAACGGCATCCTGCCGTTTTTCATGCCCACCGTCCCCACGGTTGGCATGGCTCACCATCTTGCGATGGTGGCTCCCCCACATCGATGGATCCAGCCTAACGAAGCCTTCACAAGCCGGGTATCGGAAAATTTCCTATGTAACGATCCTAAGTGCGAGCTACGTCACTAGTTTGCGTGTTGCTGCGCAACAAAATGCGCAGATGGACGCCTTGCGACTCGGGGCGTACCCGAAAAAGGCCGCCCAGGGACGTTACCCGGTCACGCATGCCCTGCATGCCACGGCCGCCACGCGGCATGCGCGCAGGCAGGCCAATGCCGTTATCGCGGATGTCGAGCAGGGCCAGCGCCACGCCTTGCCGTTCGCCGATACGCAGGCGCAGTTGGAAGGTGTCGGCATGGGCGTGCTTCACCGCGTTGGTGGCGCTCTCCTGCACCAGGCGGTAGACCACGGTGCGGGTGTCGTCATCGAGCAGGCGCGGGTCACCGTGCAGATCGGTGCGGTAGGCCACGCCGGCGGCATTGAGCAGGTCGCGGATGGGGCCTTCGTCCAGTGCGCGCAGCAGACCAAATTCGTCGAGCACGGCAGGGCGCAGGTCGTCGAGCAAGCGATGCAGCGCACGGCGCATGTGGCCAAGAATGGTGTTGATGGAGACGCCGATGTCGTCCATGCCCGCCTGGGCAAGGCGCGACTGGGCCAGCTTGAGATGCGTGTGGATGGCGGTGAGGTTCTGGCCCAGCTCGTCATGCAGTTCCGCGGCCATGTGCCGACGCTGGTTTTCTTCCGTGCGCAGGTTGCCGCGCGCGGCGTCGCGCAGCTGGCGCGCCAGATGGTCAAGGCGGCGATTCACGGCGGCGAGGTAAACGTTCTGCTCGGCCACGCGCTCGCTGCTACGGCGCAGCGCGTCTGTGGCGGAACCCAGCATCAAGGCACCTGTGCCGGCCACCGCCAGAAACAGCTCACCTGCAGCGCCAGGGGCGCCGTGGCCGGAAATGTGATCCACCAGGGTGATACCCAGGCTGGATATCAGCATGGCAAGGCTGGCGCCACGCCAGCCATGGCGAAACGCAAAAAAGAGCACCGGCGCCAATGACAACACGCGGGCGAACTGCGGCTGTGGTGCTTCGTGCGAAGAGAGCACCAGCAGAATCGCCAGAGACGGCAGCAGCACCAGCAGGCCATCCATCAGCAACCGGCCGAAAGCGCGCTTGCCCATCCGCGCACGAAACAGCATCACCAGCAGTGGCACGACCAGTAGTACGCCGACGTAGTTGCCCAGCAGGTCCTGGCCGAGCGCCTGCATCATCAGGTCGGAGCTTGGACTGGCGTGCACCAGCGCCAGCAATACGGCGTCGGTCGCGGTGGAGGCGGCCACGGTGAACGCGGCGGACAGCAACAGGCGGGCAACATCTTCCGGGTCGCGCAGGCTGGCGTGGAGATTGGCGCGCCGCATCAACCACAGGCAGATCATCACCACGATGGGCTGGGGCAGCTCGCCCAGCAAGAGGCCTGTCCACCCCATCGGTATGCCGTGTGTCGCCGCGATCAGGCCGGTGGCGGCGAGCTCCGCACCCAGCAACCAAGGCCATTTCCGCACCGGTGCCAACAGCAAAGCGCCGAAGCGCAGGCCGTAGGGCAGCATCCAATAGGGCTGTTCGGTCGGCCAAAGCAACAGCCAGAGCAGGAAGTAGCTAATGCCTAGCAGAAAGCTGGAATCAGGCAGCAAAGAGGATTTCGGTCGCATCGGCGGATGGTACATGGCGTGGCCGGGGGTATAGGCGGCCGCCGCACGTGCTGCTATACATGCAGCCCATGTACAGCATTGTCCTGGTCGATGACCATGCCATCGTACGCGAGGGGTTCAAACGGCTGATCGAACTGGAACCGGATCTGGAGGTGGTTGCGGAGTGTCGCAGCGCCGACGATGCGGTAGAGGCGGTTGGCACGCGGCGACCCGATCTCGTGGCGCTCGATCTTTCACTGCCTGATGGCAGTGGCTTGCCGTTGATTGAACATTTGCGCAGCGTGGCGGCGGACACGCGCATCGTGGTGCTGAGCATGCATGACGGCGAACCCTATGTTTCCGAGGCTTTGCGCCGCGGAGCCAGCGGTTACGTGACCAAGGGTGTTGCGCCGGAAGAACTGGTTGCCGGCCTGCGCGCGGTGATGCAGGGCGAGTGTTTTCTCAGCTCGGATTTGCGCAAGCGCCGCGCGGAGCGTCCGAGCGAAGCGCGTGATCCGATTCATCGACTGACGGCACGTGAGCGCGAGGTATTCCTGCTGCTGGCGGCAGGGCGTGCGCCCAAGCAGGTGGCGGGCGAGTTGGGTATTGGCCAGAAGACCGTCTACATCCATCGCGCCAGCCTGATGGGCAAGCTGGGTGCGGGATCGGAATTGGATCTTTATCGCATGGCCGCTGAGCGCGGGTTGTTGCCGCGCAAGAACTGATCGGGCCGTCGGAAGGGCGCGCTTGCTAGGCGCAGAGACGCACGACCTCCCTCATCGTTTCGATTCCCTCACCGTCATTCCGGCGAAAGCCGGAATCCAGTGCCTTTGCCTTTGGGGCTCTTTCGCCTCGGTGAAGAAAGTCACTGGATTCCGGCTTTCGCCGGAATGACGCTGAGGGAGAAATGGCAGTGAGGAATAAACTGAGGGGTAAGTACCAGCAACCTCAAACCTGCGCCCGCTCCAGCATCTGCTTGGCATGCGCACGCGTCTCGCGCGTGATCTCCACGCCACCCAGCATCCGCGCCAGCTCATCACGGCGACCGTTGGCATCGAGTTTCTCAATGCGCGTGCGCGTGGATTCGCCATCGCTGACCTTGCTTACGCGCAGGTGCGAATGACCTTGCGCAGCAACCTGCGGCAGGTGAGTGACGCACAGCACCTGACGCTGCCCGCCAAGCGCACGCAGTTTCTGGCCGACCACCTCGGCCACCGCACCACCAATGCCGGTGTCGACTTCATCAAACACCATGGTGCCGATGGTGTCCTTGCCCAGCGTGGCCACTTCAATGGCGAGGCTGATACGCGCGAGTTCGCCACCCGAAGCCACTTTGCGCAGGGCGCGCGGAGGCTGGCCAGGGTTGGCGCTGACCAGCAGCTCGCAACGTTCACGCCCCTGGGCATCGGGGTCACTCTCGGCGGTGGGTTCGAGTTCCACCACGAGGCGGCCGCCGCTCATGCCCAATTCGCCCATGAGTTCACTGACTTCACCGCCGAGGCGGGTCGCAGCGTCCTGGCGGGAGTCACTGAGTTTCGTGGCTTGTTCGTCGTACTGCTGCTGCAGGCGTGCGCGCTGGCTGGCCAGCTTTTCCAGCGCGTCACCGGCGCCCTCCAGCTCTTCCAGTTCCATGCGTAGCGAGGTCGCCTTGTCGTGCAACTCCGGCACGGTGACGCGGTGGCGGCGGGAAAGTTCGTGCAGGCGAGTGAAGTGGGTGTCTACCTCGGCGTAGCGCTCAGGGTCGAGATCCACGTCCAGCGCGTAGCGGCCAAGGCCATCGGCGGCTTCGCTGAGCTGGATCGAGGCGTTGTCCAGCATTTCCAGCATCGGTGCGAGGCGGTCGTCCAGCGGCGCTAGCTTGCTCAGTTCCAGCTGGGCTCGGCCCAAGGCGCGGCGCAAGGCGAACTCGCTTTCACCATCAAGCAGCTCGACCACGCCCCCAGCACCTTCGGCGAGGCGGCCGGCGTTTGCCAGTCGCTTGTGGCTGGCTTCCAGCTCACTAAGTTCGCCGGCGGGCAGTGCCCACTTCTCCAGCTCACCCAGTTCGTGGGTGAGTAGTTCGATACGCTGTTCGCGGTCGTCGCCGCCACTGAGTTTGCGGATGCGGTTGCCCAGCTCACGCCATTGCTGCGCCAGCTCGCGCACTTGCGCCACCAGCGCTTCGTTGCCCGCATAGGCGTCGAGCAGCTCCATCTGATGGGCACGCGAAAGCAGTGCTTGGTGTTCGTGCTGGCCGTGGATTTCCACCAGCAGTGTGGCCAGCTCGCCAAGCTGGCTGGCATTGGCGGGGCGGCCGTTGATCCATGCGCGCGAGCTGCCTTCGGCGCGAATCACGCGACGCAGCTGGCAGCTGTCCTCCTCGTCCAGCTCTTCGCGGCGAAGCCAGTCGCGCGCCTCGGGCAGGTGGGTCAGGTCGAACTCGGCGGTGAGCTCGGCGCGGTCGCTGCCGGCGCGCACCATGCCGCTGTCGGCGCGGGCGCCAGCGAGCAGCATCAGGGCGTCCACCAGCAGGGACTTGCCCGCGCCGGTTTCGCCGCTGACCACAGTAAGACCCGGGCCGAAGGCGATCTCGGCTTCTTCGACGACGGCAAAATGACGAACGTAGAGCGAGGTGAGCATGGGCGACGGTATGGTGAAGTCGGTGGATTGTAAGGGGGAGGGGATGGGGGACGGGTAGTGGGGGCGAAGGCCCGGACGCCTAAGCCGTGTCGCAGCGCTCGGTTGTCACGCTTCCGCTCCCCATTCCCCAACCCCATTCCTTGCAAACTTTTCCGCCAGACCTTATTTCTTCTCTGTCTCACGGATTGCTACAGCATGCCTGCCGCCCAACTCGATGCCCGCGCACGACGCCTGTTGCGCACATTGATCGCCCAGTACCTCGCCGATGGCGAGCCCGTGGGATCGCGCACGCTGTCGCGTTCGTCCGGCCTGGATGTGAGCCCTGCGACCATCCGTAACATCATGGCCGATCTGGAGGAAGCCGGCCTGGTGGCCTCGCCACACACCTCGGCTGGGCGCGTGCCTACGCCGCGCGGCTTGCGCCTGTTCGTGGACAGCCTGATCGAGCTTCAGCCACTGCCGATGGACGAGATGGCTCGCTTGCGCCGCGAGCTGCCGCCGGGGCCGACCACCACCCGCGACCTGCTGGGCAATGCCTCGACCCTGTTGTCGGCCATGACCCGCTTTGCCGGGGTGGTTACCGTGCCGCGACAGGTGGACTTTCCCCTGCGGCATATCGACTTTGTGGCACTGCCTGACGCCCGCGTGCTGGTGATCCTGGTGTTTTCCGACAACCAGGTGCAGAACCGCATTGTCCAGCTGGCCAAGCCGCTGGACAGCCGCGAGCTGGAGCAGGCGGCCAATTACCTCAACAGTCAGTTTGCCGGCTTGCGTCTGGACGATATCCGGGCGCATCTGCTGCGGGAGCTGCGCGAGGCGAGTGGCGAACTCAACCGGCTCATGTCCAGCGCGGTCGAACTGGCGGCGGCCTCGTTTGCCCCTCAGACCGAGACGGACGACGTGCTGGTCAGCGGCCAGACCAACCTGATGGGTTACTCAGAGCTGGCCAACCTGGAGCGCCTGCGCGAGTTGTTCGAGGCGTTCCAGCAGAAAAACGAGCTGCTGCAGCTGATGGAAGTCTGTGCCAAGGCGCCGGGCGTGCGGCTGTTTATCGGCGAAGAATCGGGTTTTGCTGCGCTGGAAGGGTGCAGCGTGGTCACGGCCAGTTATGGCGCCCAGGGCCGTGTTTTGGGGGCCGTTGGCGTGATCGGTCCTACCCGCATGGCGTACGATCGGGTGATCCCTGTGGTCCAGGCGACGGCCGGTTTGCTTAGTGACGCCTTGAATCGCGTCGCTACGACCCTATAACGCGCTCGGGAGGCGGGGTTTGCCCGCAAGTGTTTGACGGTTGGTGCCTAGCGCACCGGCCACGGATAAGGCTTGGAGTTATTCATGCAGAGCAACGATCCAACGGCGCCCAACGAGGCGCAGGGCAATGAGGCAGTCAACGCGGAGCTGGAAGCGCTGAAGGCGCGTATCGCCGAGCTGGAGGCCAGCAATGTGGAGCTGCGCGACACGGTGCTGCGCGAAAAGGCTGAAATCGAGAACCAGCGTCGTCGCTTGCACCGCGACGTGGAGCAGGCTCGCCGTTTCGCCAACGAGAAGCTGTTGAACGAGCTGCTGCCGGTCTACGACGGCCTCGAGCGCGGCCTGGAAGTGGAAGGTGGCGATGTGGCCAGCGTGCGCGAGGGCATTGCGCTCACGCTCAAGTCGCTGCTGAAGATCGCCGAGAACAATGGCTTGGTGCAGGTCGATCCGGTGGGTCAGCCGCTGGACCCGGAAAAGCATCACGCCGTGAGCATGGTGGAGGCCCCGGGTGCGGCCCCCAACACGGTCGTCAACGTGCTGCAGAAGGGCTACGTGTTGAACGATCGGCTTCTGCGCCCCGCGTTGGTAGCGGTCGCCAAGGAGTAACGCCGCAGCCGATGGTCGAGGACGCCTGAACAGCGTCCCCTATCGGCAACGGTGGCAAGGCTTTGGGGGTCTTGTCGGCATTGAGATGCCGGACGCAGAGCCCCATCTAGAAACCAGTCGCGGCCGAGGGGTCGCTTAAAGAATTCGGGAGTAGACAACATGGGTAAAATCATTGGTATCGACCTGGGCACGACCAACTCGTGCGTTGCCGTGATGGACGGCACCACCGCCAAGGTCATCGAAAACTCGGAAGGCGATCGCACCACGCCGTCCATCGTCGCTTTCACCAAGGACAACGAAGTCCTCGTGGGCGCGCCGGCCAAGCGCCAGAGCGTGACCAACCCCAAGAACACCTTCTACGCGGTGAAGCGCCTCATCGGCCGCAAGTTCACCGACGCGGAAGTGCAGAAAGACCTGCACATCGTGCCCTACGGCATCGTTGCCCATGAAAACGGCGACGCCTGGGTGCAGACGGCCGACGGCAAGAAGATGGCTCCGCAGGAGATCTCGGCCAAGGTCCTCATGAAGATGAAGAAGACCGCCGAAGACTATCTCGGCGAGACCATCACCGAAGCTGTGATCACGGTGCCGGCCTACTTCAACGACAGCCAGCGCCAGGCCACCAAGGACGCCGGCCGCATCGCGGGCCTGGACGTCAAGCGCATCATCAACGAGCCGACCGCCGCTGCCCTGGCCTATGGCCTGGACAAGTCCGGTGGCGACCGCAAGATCGCCGTGTATGACCTCGGCGGCGGCACGTTCGACGTGTCCATCATCGAGATCGCCGAAGTGGACGGCGAAAAGCAGTTCGAAGTGCTGGCCACCAACGGCGACACCTTCCTCGGTGGCGAAGACTTCGACATGCGTGTCATCGACTACCTCGTCGAAGAATTCAAGAAAGACCAGGGCATGGACCTGCGCAAGGATCCGCTGGCGCTGCAGCGTCTGAAGGACGCCGCTGAGCGCGCGAAGATCGAGCTGTCGTCCAGCCACCAGACCGAAGTGAACCTGCCGTACATCACGGCCGACGCTTCCGGTCCCAAGCACCTCAACATCAAGCTGACCCGGGCCAAGCTGGAAGCGCTTGTGGAAGACCTGGTCAAGCGCACCATCGAGCCGTGCCGCACCGCGTTGAATGACGCCGGCCTGCGCGTGTCCGACATCAACGAGGTGATCCTCGTGGGTGGCCAGACCCGCATGCCCAAGGTGCAGGAGTCGGTGAAGGACTTCTTTGGCAAGGATCCGCGCAAGGACGTGAACCCGGATGAGGCCGTCGCCGTTGGCGCCGCCATCCAGGGTGGCGTGCTGGGCGGTACTGTGAAGGACGTGCTGCTGCTCGACGTCACCCCGCTGTCGCTCGGTATCGAGACGATGGGTGGCGTGATGACCAAGCTCATCGAGAAGAACACCACCGTGCCGACCAAGGCCTCGCAGGTGTTCTCCACCGCCGACGACAACCAGACCGCCGTGACCGTGCACGTGCTGCAGGGCGAGCGCGAGCGTGCCAGCGCCAACAAGTCGCTGGGCAAGTTCGATCTGCAGGGTATCGACGCGGCGCCGCGCGGCATGCCGCAGATTGAAGTGACCTTCGACATCGATGCCAACGGCATCCTGCACGTGTCGGCCAAGGACAAGAAGACCGGCAAGGAACAGAAGATCGAGATCAAGGCCGGCTCGGGCCTGTCCGAGGAAGAGATCAACCGCATGGTGGCCGACGCCGAGGCCAACAAGGAAGAAGATCGCAAGTTCCACGAGCTCGTCAGCGTCCGCAACAAGGCCGACCAGCTGGTGCACGCCACCCGCAGCGCTCTGAAGGAGCACGGCGGCAAGGTGCCGGCCGACCAGCTGAGCAGCATCGAAGGCGCTCTGTCCGACCTGGAGAAGGTCAAGGACGGCGACGACAAGGGTGCCATCGAGTCCAAGATCGAGAAGCTCGAGCAGGTGGCCCAGGCGCTGTACGCGGCGGCCCAGGGCGGTGCCCAGGCCGAGCCGGCCAGCGCTCACGCCGGTGCTCACGGCGCAGCCCAGGACGACGTGGTCGATGCCGAGTTCACTGAAGTCAAGGACGACAAGAAGTAATATTGGCCGGTCGGCGCTGCCGATCTGACGCAGCCCGCGTCCGGACTCAAGTCTGGTCGCGGGCTGTTTGTTGAGGAGACATGGATCGCTCGATTCATGTGGAAGTGAGCGGTCCATGTCGGATGCAACGATGAGCAAGCGTGATTACTACGAAATCCTGAGCGTTGAACGTACCGTCAGCGAAGGCGATCTGAAGAAGTCCTTTCGCCGCCTGGCGATGAAGTTCCACCCGGACCGCTGTCCGGATGATCCGCATGCGCAGGAAAAATTCAAAGAGGCCAAAGAGGCCTACGAAGTGCTGTCGGATCCACAGAAGCGTGCGATGTACGACCAGCACGGCCATGCCGCCTTCGAGCACGGCATGGGTGGTCGCGGTGGCGCCGGTGGATTCGGCGACATGGGCGATATTTTCGGCGATATCTTTGGTGACATTTTTGGCATGGGCGGCGGTGGCCGTGGCCGTGCGCGTCGCGGCTCGGATCTCCGTTACATCATGGAGCTCGATCTCGAAGAGGCCGTGTTCGGCGTCGAGAAGAAGATCGAGATTCCCACCCAGGTCAATTGCCACCACTGCAACGGCAGTGGTTCGGATGACGGCAAGACGGTGACCTGCAAAACCTGCGCCGGCCATGGCCGCGTGCGTATGCAGAACGGCATCTTCTCCATCCAGCAGGCGTGCCCGCATTGCGGCGGCTCTGGCCAGACCATCGAGAAGCCGTGCAAGGAATGCGACGGCGAGGGGCGTCTGGAGGAGACCCGCGCGCTGTCCGTGAATATTCCCGCCGGCGTGGACAACGGCGATCGCATTCGCCTGGCCGGGCAGGGTGAAGCCGGTGGCTCGGGTGCGGAAGCCGGCGATCTCTACGTGGAAGTGCGTGTGCGCGAGCACGCCATCTTCCAGCGCGACGGCAACGACCTGCATTGCGAATTGCCCATTCGATTCTCGCAGGCGGCGCTGGGTGCCGAGCTGCAGGTGCCGACGCTGGAAGGCGAAGTGCCGATCAACATCCCGCCGGAAACGCAGACGGGGCAGATGTTCCGCCTGCGCGGACGCGGCGTGAAATCGGTGCGCAGCAGCCGTACGGGTGATCTGGTCTGCCGTGTGGTGGTGGAAACGCCAGTGCGACTCACCAAGCAACAGCGTGAACTGTTTGAGCAGCTCGAGGCGACCTTCGCCGACGGCGAGGCTGACAAGCACACGCCACGGGCCAAGACCTGGGTGGACGGCGTCAAGCAGTTCTGGTCGCGCGTCACCTCCTGATTTGGCCGCACATGTGCTCACACAAAGCCCCGGCCCAGGTCGGGGTTTTGTCATTTTGGGAGGCCGACTTGCGAGTGCCATGCACGTCGGTGCCCACAGGCGGTAGCATCGCGTCTTCCGCGCCAGTCCAGCCCCAGAAAGGAAGTGCCGTATGACCAAGCCCGTTCGCCTCGCCATCAATGGCGCCACCGGTCGCATGGGACAGGCCTTGCTTGCATTGGTGAAGGACGATGCGCGCTTCACCTTGGTGGGGGCGCTGACCTCTCCCCAGTCGCAGAAGCTCGGGCAGCCAGTGTTTGTAGGCGAGAACGGTCTCCACTTCACGCATGACTGGCCTGCGGCAGGCACCCTCGACGTAGTGGTGGATTTCAGCGGACCTGCAGGTTTGGCTGAAGCGCTCACGTATTGCGAGACCCATAGTGTTGCCCTGGTCACTGGTACGACGGGTCTGGATGCGACCTTCGCACAACGATTGAATGCATCGGCTCAGCGGATCGCCTTGTTGCGTGCGGCCAACTTCAGCCTGGGCGTGGCGGTGCTGACGCGCTTGTTGCGCGAAGCGGCGGCGGCACTGCCTGAGTGGGATCTGGATATCGTCGAGGCGCATCACAATCGCAAGGAAGACGCGCCGTCGGGCACCGCGCTCGCACTTGGCGAGGCGGCGGCGGCAGCACGTCATACGTCGCTTCGTGAGAGTGCCGTGTATGCCCGTGAAGGGCGCACCGGACCGCGTCAGCACGGCACCATCGGCTTCGCCGTGGTGCGTGGCGGCGACATTGTGGGTGAGCACGAGGCGCTGTTGATGGGGCAGGGCGAGCGACTGGAGCTGGTGCATCGCGCTACCGACCGTTCCATCTTCGCGCGCGGGGCGCTCGAGGCTGCGCATTGGCTCAGTGGTCGTGGCGCGGGCGACTATGACCTCGATGCCATGCTGGCGGAGCGCGCGTCACGCTGAGTCTGATGCTGTCCTCGCGGATGAAACCTTGAGAGATCGTCATCCCCGCTTGACCAACCTTCGGTTGTTGAAAAGCGCCTCGCGGGGATGACGAGCAAACGTGAGGTTTCCGCATAGGGCGCGCCTGTCGCGCCACGCTTGCCCAAGCGCATAGCCACCATTACCATTTCACCCACTGTCATTGGGGAGTAGCCATCCTCACCCCCTTGCAGCCCGCCTTGGGTTGCAGCATCAGAGGAATCCGCGTCAACAGACTTGAAGCTTCGGCTTCATGGCGTGGATGGCCTCCGATACCACCGGTATCGGCAGCCCGGCGAGACCTTTGGCCACGACGCGCTCACCTTTGCCGGGCGAGCTCGCGTCTGTGAGCCAATGGTTATCCGCTCGCCCGGCCTTGGAAAAAGCATGCTAATTGCACTTTGGTTCCTGCTTTCGGCTGGTGCGATCTATTTCGCCTGCGAGTACTTCGTCAACGGCGTGGAATGGTTTGGCCAGAAGCTCAACCTAGGCGCCACGGCCACCGGCACCATCCTTGCGGCGTTTGGTACGGCCCTGCCGGAAAGCGCCGTCACGTTCGTTGCAGTGATTCTGGGCCGTACGCCAGAGCAGAAGGACATCGGCGTGGGCGCGGCCATGGGTGGCCCCCTGGTGCTGGCGACCGTTGCTTATGCCGTTGTGGGTGTGGCGCTATGGGCCAACCGGAGGCGGCTGCAACGTGCCGACAGCATCGTGCGTGTAGCGCACGGACGCCTGGCGCGCGATCAATCGTGGTTCCTGGCGATCTTCGTGGTGAAGTGCACACTTGGCCTGATCGCCTTTGCGTTCAAGCCCTGGCTCGGTGTGTTGTTTCTTCTCGCCTACGCGCTGTACGTGTGGCGCGAGCTGAAACACGACGACACGGCTCCGGAGGAAGAGGAGCTGGAGCCGCTGAAATGTCGGCCCGAGGCGGCGGATCCTTCGATGGGATGGGTGATCCTGCAAACCACGCTGGCGCTGCTGGTCATCGCTTTCGCCTCGCACGTATTCGTGAAGCAGATCGAGGCCATTGGCGTGGCGCTGCAATTGTCGCCGCATCTTGTGGCGCTGGTGCTAAGCCCCGTGGCTACGGAGTTGCCTGAGACCATGAATGCCCTGATCTGGGTGCGCCAGGGTAAGGAGCGCCTGGCGTTGGCGAATATCTCGGGCGCCATGATGATCCAGGCGACCATTCCCAGCTCCTTGGCCATCTTTGCCACGCCATGGATGTTCGATGCGCCGCTGATGGTGTCCGGCGTGCTCACCGGCGTCGCCGTGGTGTACCTGTGGTGGATGTTCCGCCGTGGCCGCGTCGACGCACGTTGGTTGATGCCGGTGGGGCTGCTGTACGGTGTGTTTGCCGCGTACATCGCGTGGCACTACGGCAGTCACATGTGAAAAGCGGGTGGTGTGCAAGGTGGCGTCTCGCGCAACCTTTGCGTGCACGCTTCTAGTCGCGATGCGACGCGTTGCGGTCGCGGTCTGCGCCCAGTTTGCGATCGAGCGAGCCGAACAGCCTCTTGAAGGCGCGCGAGAACTTGCCGCGCTTGGTCTTGCGCGCTTTCTCCTCTTCGCTGGTGAGCCAGGCCACCTGGATCACGCGGCGCTCGCCCTCGTAGGGCAGATGGCCGTGGAAGGAGTTGTCGCAGCGCCTGAACACTGCGAACTCGCCGTAGAGGGGCTTGAGTTCGGGAGCGACCATGCTGTCGATGTTGTCGATGCTGCCCAGAAACCGCAGGCAGCCGTCACTGGTGTCCGGCCACAGGTTGTTGAGGTAGAGCAGGGCCGTTGCCACCTTGGATCGGCTATCCGTATGGATGGTGCCGTGGCGCTTGTTCAATGAGCGGCACAGCGTGATCAGTGTGGGGTATTGCCCGAGATTCTCGATGCCAAGGCGCTCGCCTATGGCCTTGGCAAAGTCGGACGAACTCAGGCGCTGCACCAGTGCATTGATCGACGGGCCACAGTCGCTGGCGTCGTAAGGGAAGAAACCGGCGCTGGTATAGCGTGGAAAATCGCGCTCCAGGTCGCCTCGCGCCTCGTCCGGCAGCTGCCCGTGGGCGATCAGGAACGGGAACGGCTCCCGCCGTATATCCGTGTCCGGTCGGTCGAGGCGAGAGGGATCGAGCAGCGAGGCTGAATTCATGAACATCCAGTCAGGGGTGAGACTGCGCTAGTGTAGCGCCCGAGGGGTCCGCCAAAGTGCGCCTTTTCCTGTCGGTGTTCAGCTCTTTCGGGTGGACACCAACGGGCCTTGCACCTATCATTGCCACCCGCCCTGTAACGTTCCTCGACCAAGGTCCACAAGCTGCTTTCGCAGCGGCTTGCGGACTTTGCTGCACCTAAAGGCGGCCTCCCATGCCCATTTCCGCATTGCTTGCCCTCGAAGACGGCAGCGTGTTCCACGGCCACGCCGTGGGCGCGACTGGTGAAACCGTCGGCGAGGTGGTTTTCAACACCGCCATGACCGGCTACCAGGAGATCCTCACCGATCCCTCGTACGCCAAACAGATCGTTACCCTCACGTATCCTCATATCGGCAACACCGGCGTCAACGTCGAGGACGCGGAGTCCGATACGGTGCACGCTGCCGGCCTGATCGTACGCGACGTGCCGCGCCGCCCGAGCAACTGGCGCAGCACGGAAAGCCTGCCGGATTACCTCAAGCGCCACGGTATCGTGGCCATTGCCGGCATCGACACCCGCCGTCTCACCCGCATCCTTCGCGACAAGGGTGCGCTCAACGGCTGCATCGTCGCTGGCGAGCAGATCGACGCCGAAGCCGCGCTGGCCAAGGCGCGCGCCTTCCCGGGCCTTAACGGCATGGATCTGGCCAAGGTGGTCAGCGTCGGTGAGTCGTACGCCTGGAACGAAGGTGTCTACGACCTCGACCGCACGGCCTTCAATCAGCCGGCCAAACGCTTCAAGGTGGTGGCTTACGACTTCGGTGTGAAGCACAACATCCTGCGCCTGCTCGCTGAGCAGGGTTGCGACATCACGGTGGTACCGGCGCAGACGCCGGCCGCCGATGTGCTCGCCATGAAGCCCGACGGCGTGTTCCTCTCCAACGGCCCCGGCGATCCGGCGGCATGCGATTACGCCATCGTGGCGACGCGCGCATTGCTCGATTCGAAGATCCCGCTGTTCGGCATCTGCCTTGGTCACCAGATCATGGGCCTCGCCCTCGGCGCCAAGACGCTGAAGATGAAGTTCGGTCATCACGGTGCCAATCATCCGGTGAAGGATATGGATGACGGCCGCGTGCTGATCACTTCGCAGAATCACGGCTTCGCGGTGGACCCGGCCACGCTGCCGGCGAACGTCCGCGTGACGCACACCTCGCTGTTCGATGGCTCGCTGCAGGGCTTCGCGCTCACCGACCGTCCGGCCTTCTGCTTCCAGGGTCACCCGGAAGCGAGCCCCGGCCCGCACGACATTGGTTACTTGTTTGATCGTTTCGCCGCACTGATGCAGGAGGCCCGCACGAATGGCTAAGCGCACTGATATCAAGAGCATCCTCATCATCGGCGCTGGCCCGATCGTCATCGGCCAGGCCTGTGAGTTCGACTACTCCGGCGCGCAGGCGTGCAAGGCGCTGAAGGAAGAGGGTTACCGCGTCATCCTGGTGAACTCCAACCCCGCCACGATCATGACCGACCCGGAGACGGCCGATGCCGTCTACATCGAGCCGATCAACTGGCAGACGGTGGAGCGCATCATCGCCAAGGAGCGTCCGGACGCGGTGCTGCCCACCATGGGCGGCCAGACCGGCCTCAACTGTGCGCTCGACCTGGCCGACAACGGCGTGCTCGAGAAGTACAACGTCGAACTGATCGGCGCTTCTCGCGAGGCCATCCGCATGGCCGAAGACCGCGAGCTGTTCCGCGTCGCCATGAAGGACATCGGGCTGGAATGCCCGAAGGCCGAAGTCGTGCGCACGTTTGAACAGGCGCTGCTGGCACAGACGAAAGTGGGCTTTCCGACCATCATCCGCCCGAGCTTCACGCTCGGTGGTTCGGGTGGCGGCATCGCCTACAACAAGGAAGAGTTCGAAGAGATCGTCAAGCGTGGCCTCGATCTTTCGCCGGTGGGCGAAGTGCTGGTCGAGGAATCGGTGCTGGGCTGGAAGGAATTCGAGATGGAAGTGGTCCGCGACAAGGCGGACAACTGCATCATCGTGTGCTCGATCGAAAACCTCGACCCGATGGGCGTGCACACCGGCGACTCGATCACCGTCGCGCCGGCCCAGACGCTCACCGACAAGGAATACCAGCGCCTGCGTGATGCCTCCATCGCCGTGCTGCGCAAGATCGGCGTCGATACCGGTGGCTCCAACGTGCAGTTCGGCATCAATGCCGAGGACGGCCGTGTGGTGGTCATCGAGATGAACCCGCGCGTGTCGCGTTCGTCGGCGCTCGCCTCCAAGGCCACCGGTTTCCCGATCGCCAAGATCGCCGCGAAGCTGGCCGTGGGTTACACGCTGGACGAGCTCAAGAACGACATCACCGGCGGCCTGACCCCGGCGTCGTTCGAGCCGACCATCGACTACGTCGTCACCAAGATTCCGCGCTTCGCCTTCGAGAAGTTCCCGGCCGCTGATGCGCGTCTCACCACGCAGATGAAGTCGGTGGGTGAGGTGATGGCCATGGGCCGCACCTTCCATGAGTCGCTGCAGAAGGCGCTGCGTGGCCTGGAAATTGGCAAGACGGGTCTGAATCCGACCGGTCTGGACCTCAGCACCGATGACGGTCTGGCCGTGCTCAAGCGCGAACTGCGCGAGCCGCGTCCGGATCGCGTTTTCCATCTTGCTGATGCGTTCCGCGCCGGCCTCACGCTGGACGAGGTGTACAGCCTCAGCCGCGTTGATCCCTGGTTCCTCGCCGCGTTTGAGGACATCGTGCTGACCGAGAAGGACGTGAAGGCGCAGGGCATTACCGCGCTGGATGCGTCGCGCATGCGCGAACTCAAGCGCATGGGCTTCTCCGATGCACGCCTGGCCGAGCTGCTGGACACCAACGAAGCCGCGCTGCGCCACCTGCGCCGCACGCTGGGCGTGCGCCCGGTGTACAAGCGCGTGGACTCCTGCGCGGCCGAATTCGCCACCACCACGGCCTACATGTACTCGACCTACGAGGAAGAGTGCGAAGCCAACCCGACCGACCGCGAGAAGATCATCGTGCTCGGCGGTGGCCCGAACCGCATCGGCCAGGGTATCGAGTTCGACTACTGCTGCGTGCACGCGGCACTCGCACTGCGCGAGGATGGTTTCGAAACCATCATGGTCAACTGCAACCCGGAAACCGTGTCGACTGACTACGACACCTCCGACCGCCTGTATTTCGAGCCGCTGACCCTGGAAGACGTGCTTGAGATCATCGACCTCGAGAAGCCCAAGGGCGTGATCGTGCAGTACGGCGGCCAGACGCCGCTCAAGCTTGCGCGCGCGCTCGAAGCTGCTGGCGCACCGGTGATCGGCACCTCGCCGGACAGCATCGACCTAGCGGAAGACCGCGAACGCTTCCAGCAGATGATCGAAAAGATCGGCCTGAAGCAGCCGCCGAACCGCACCGCGCGCAACGCTGATGAAGCGTTGGCGCTGGCTCGCGAAATCGGCTATCCGCTGGTGGTGCGCCCGAGCTACGTGCTGGGTGGTCGCGCGATGGAAATTGTCCACAGCGACGCCGACCTCACGCGCTACATCCGCGAGGCCGTGCAGGTTTCCAACGACTCGCCGGTGCTGCTGGATCGCTTCCTCGATCACGCAGTCGAGGTGGACGTGGACGTCATCGCCGACGCTGAAGGCAACGTGCTGGTCGGCGGCATCATGGAGCATATCGAAGAGGCCGGCGTGCACTCGGGCGATTCCTCCTGTTCGCTGCCGCCGTACTCGCTCAGCAACGAGACGCAGGATGAGCTGCGCCGTCAGGTGGCTCTGATGGCGAAGGAGCTGAAGGTCATTGGCCTGATGAACACGCAGTTCGCCATTCAGGGCGACACCGTGTTCATCCTCGAAGTGAATCCGCGCGCTTCTCGCACGGTGCCGTTCGTGTCCAAGGCCACCGGTGTCCCGCTGGCCAAGATCGCGGCGCGCGCCATGGCGGGCCGTACGCTCAAGGCACAGGGTGCGACCAAGGAAGTGATTCCGGGCTACTACTCGGTGAAGGAAGCGATCTTCCCGTTCCTGAAGTTCCAGAACGTGGATCCGATCCTCGGCCCCGAAATGCGCTCCACCGGCGAGGTGATGGGTGTGGGTCGCAGCTTCGGCGCGGCGTTCGCACGTGGTCACGAAGCGGCATCGATCAAGACGCCGCCGAGGGGCAAGGTGTTCGTGTCCGTGCGCGATGCGGACAAGGCTCGCCTGCTGCCCGTGGCGCGCGAAGTGCTGGAGCGTGGCTTCAGCCTGGTTGCCACTGACGGCACGGCCAAGTACCTGGCTGAGAACGGCGTGGTCTGCGAGCGCATCAACAAGGTGGCCGAAGGTCGTCCGCACATCGTCGATCTCATCAAGAACGGCGAGATCGTCTATATCGTCAACACGACCGAGGGTAAGGCTGCCATTGCCGACTCGTTCTCGATCCGACGCGAGGCACTGCAGCAGCGTGTCACGTACTCCACGACGGTGGCAGGCGCGCGCGCGCTGGTGCATTCGCTCGACTTCCACGGCGATGGCGATGTGCACAGCCTGCAGGAACTGCACAAGGAACTGAACGCATGAGTCGTGCGCCCATTACCAAGGCAGGCTCGGATCGTCTTCGCAGTGAGCTGGAAAAGCTGAAGTCCGTCGACCGGCCGAACATTATCGCGGCCATCGCCGAGGCACGCGCGCATGGCGATCTCAAGGAGAACGCGGAGTACCACGCCGCACGCGAGCAGCAGAGCTTCATCGAAGGGCGTATTGGTGCCCTTGAAGCCCTGCTGTCTACGGCAGAAGTGATCGACGTGAGTCGTCTCGCTGCGGGAAGCCGTGTTGTATTTGGCGCCACCGTCGATCTGGAAGATGAGGAAAGCGGTGAGGCCGTGACCTATCAGATCGTTGGCGACCTTGAAGCCGACATCAAGATGCGCCTGATTGCGGTGTCCTCGCCCATCGCACGTGCGCTGATCGGCAAGAACGCGGGCGACAGCTTCGAGTTCAAGGCGCCGAACGGCGTTAAGCGTTACGAGATCACCGGCGTCCGCTACGCCTGATCAGATTGAAAGCGTAAAGAAGAGAGGGCCAATGGCCCTCTTTTTTTGTCCGGATAAAGCGCAACTATATGGTTGCAATTAACGAATTGCGGGAGCAATATGCAGCCAGGAGGTTGCCTATGAACGCATCGACCGATCGAATTGAACGCGAGATTCTGCTGAAGGCCCCGCTGGATAAGGTGTGGAAAGCACTTTCCGATGCCGAATCATTTGGCGAGTGGTTTGGTGCATCTCTGAAAGGGCAGCGCTTTGTCGCTGGTGAGCACACGCGTGGAAGCATCACCTATCCGGGCTACGAACACCTGATGTTCGATGTACTCGTGGAGCGGGTGGAGTCTCCGCGGGTATTGGCATTCCGTTGGCATCCCTATGCCCATGATCCCGCCATGGATTACTCGCGCGAACCCATGACGCTGGTGGTATTCGAGCTGGAGTCTGTGAAGGATGGCACGCTGTTGCGAGTGGTCGAGTCCGGTTTCGATCGCATCCCGCTGTCGCGCCGTGACGACGCCTTCCGCATGAATAGCAGCGGATGGACAGAGCAGATGACGAGTATCGAGGCGTATGTCGACCGGTGATCATCGTGGGATCAGGCCAGCAGCGCTGAAAGCACCTGTGCTGCGCAAGTCAGCATCGATCTTTGCTGCGCTGGGCGATGAAACCCGTTTGCGCATGGTGGCCGCGCTGTGTGCCGGTGGTGCCATGTCGATTGCCCAGCTCACGGCGGGCACTGATATCACTCGTCAGGCAGTTACCAAGCACTTGCTCGTGCTTGCCGAGGCAGGCCTGGTGCGTGATGTGAAGCAGGGGCGCGAGCGTCTGTGGGAGTTCGAGCCTTCGCGCCTGGACGAGGCGAGGCGCTCGCTGGATGCGATCGCGCTGCAGTGGGATCAGGCATTGGCACGGCTCAGGTCCTTCGTCGAGCGGTAACAACCACTCGTCCGATGGGCAATAAAAAAGGCCGCTTGCGCGGCCTCTTTTTACAAGTTCGTCGCGCAGAGATTAGCGCTGACGAGCCTTGAAACGCGGGTTGCTCTTGCAGATCACGAACACTTTGCCGCGACGACGCACAACCTTGCAGTCACGGTGCCGCGCCTTGGCGGACTTCAAAGAGGAAAGCACCTTCACGGCCGGCTCCTGAAACTAACGAATGAAAAATACAAGAACGAAATGGTAAACAACTTGTGTACTTTGCACAAGTCCTTGGATGACCTGAGCAATTCGGTTCCGCGTGGGTCAAAAAGGCGCTTTTCGTGGCCATTGGCCGGGAATGCGGGTGTGCGTATGAACGTGCGTTCATTCCTGCTCGGTCATGGCGCTCAGGAAACGTCGCACCACGGGTGAGGGGTCATCTGCCCGGCTGGCCAGGGCCAGCAGCATATAGGCATCGGGGTCTTCCAGCCGCAGGTAGCTCACGCCTGCCAGGCTCACCGAGCGCATGGAGGCTGGCACCAGAGCCAGACCCATGCCTGCGGCTACCAGCACCAGCAGGCCGTTGATCTGCTGGGCGTGCTGGCGGATCAGTGGGTGGAAATTGGCCTTGGCGGCGATCTGGGCCAGTCGGTCGTACAGCGTGGCGGCGAGTTCGCGGGGCTGCACCACAAAGGCCTCCATGGCCACCTCGCGCAGCCAGATGCTTTCCCGGCTGGCGAGCGGATGGTTGGAGGGCAGGGCCAGCAGCAACGGCTCCCGGTCGATCACGTCCAGGCGCAGATGCCGGGCCACGCCCGGGTGTTCCGGCTCGTCGCGTACAAAGCCCACGTCGAGGTCGCCGGCGAGCAGGGCGGCGTACTGCTGCTCGGTATACATCTCGCTGAGGATCAGTCTCACCTGGGGTGCAAAGCTGCGGTAACGCAGCAGCGTCTGGGGCAGGGCGGGGTGGAACGTCACCGACACTGTGTAGGCCAGGCGTAGCTTGCCGCTGAAGCCGGTAGCGGCGTCGGCCATCTGGGCGCGCGCCTCTTCGGCCTTGTCCAGAATCTGGCGGGCCTGTTCAAGGAACAATTTGCCCGGTTCAGTCAGCGAGACATTGCGCTTGTTGCGCTCCAGCAGCCGCACCCCCAAATCATTCTCAAGCGATTGTATTTGCTGGGAAAGAGGGGGCTGCGAGATGTATAGCCGCTGGGCGGCTCGGGTGAAGCTGAGCTCCTCGGCGACCGTTACGAAGTAACGAAGCTGACGGAAGTCGAACATGGGAGGTCTTTAATATGATTTACGAATAAGTGGGTGAGCAAATATATATTTGTTTCTATAACCCGTCGATCATATTATTTCTTCCGTCCCGGCACCGTCCCCTCCCCCCAGGTGCCGGCGACCCTCGCCCCGCTGCGACGCTATCCCCGCGATATCTGGTCTTCCTCCCCCCTGACCCATATCGACGCGTCGCCCAGCGGGGCGCTTTCTTTTCAGCACAACGCCCGGCCAAAAGCCGGGCGTTGTCGTATCCGGATGCAAGGATTGTTGTAGGAGCGCACTTGTGCGCGACACGAAGCGAAGCGAGGGAGCTGCGCGAACCTGTCGCGCACAAGTGCGCTCCTACAGAAGGCCTGTAGCGCTACAGGCTCGCGGCGAGCCGCGTGCCCTGATCGATAGCCCGCTTGGCATCGAGCTCAGCCGCCACATCCGCGCCGCCGATGACGTGCGTCTTGATGCCGGCAGCCGTCAGCGCATCGGCCAGGCCGCGGTTGGGCTCCTGGCCCGCACAGATGATCACGTTGTCCACCGGCAACACCTGTGGCTTCCCATCCACGGTGATGTGCAGGCCCTGGTCGTCAAATCGTTCATAGGTGACGCCGCCCAACATGGAAACCTGCTTGGCTTTCAGCGTGGCCCGATGCACCCAGCCGGTCGTCTTATTGAGGCGCGCGCCGGGGCGGCCCTCCGAGCGTTGCAGCAGCCATATCTGGCGGGCAGGCGCCTCGGGCTTGGCGGGTGCCAGGCCTCCGCGGGTGTCGAGCTGCATATCCACACCCCATTCGCGCGTCCAGCGCGGAATATCCAGAGTGGAAGATGGCTGATGCTCCACCAGAAATTCGGCCACGTCGAAGCCGATGCCGCCAGCGCCGATGATCGCAACGCGCTGGCCCACAGGTTTGTTGTGTGCGAGTACGTCGAGGTAGCTCAGCACGCGCGGGTCATCACTGCCCGGGAAGCCGACGCGGCGCGGTGTAATACCCGTGGCAATGACGACTTCGTCGTGACCTGAATTGGCCAGTGTCGCCGCATCAGCCGCCTGGCCGAGCTTTACGGCAACGCCCGTGTCGTCCAGGCGGTGTCGGAAATAACGCAGCGTTTCGTGGAATTCTTCCTTGCCGGGAATGCGCTTGGCGTAGTTGAACTGACCGCCGATATCGCTGGCTTTGTCGATCAGCGTCACGGCATGTCCGCGCTCGGCAAGCGTGCTTGCGCAAGCAAGGCCGGCAGGGCCCGCACCAATCACGGCGATGTTCTTGCGCGTCGTGACCGGTTCGATACGCAGTTCGGTTTCGTGGCAGGCACGCGGATTCAGCAGGCAGCTCGCGCGACGATTCTGGAACACGTGATCGAGGCAGGCCTGGTTACAGGCAATGCAAGTGTTGATGCGCTCGCTACGCCCGGCCTTTGCCTTGTTGGGCCACTCAGGATCAGCCAATAACGGTCGTGCCATCGACACCATGTCCGCCTCGCCACTGACGAGGATCTGCTCCGCAACCTCAGGCATGTTGATGCGATTGGTGGTGATGAGCGGGATCGATACCTCGCCCTTCAGCTTCTTCGTCACCCAGGCAAAGCCAGCGCGAGGCACGCTGGTCACGATGGTGGGAACGCGCGCTTCATGCCAGCCGATGCCCGTATTGATGATGCTGGCGCCAGCCACTTCGATGGCCTTTGCAAGCGTAACAATCTCGCTCCAATCCTGGCCGCTTTCCACCAGGTCGAGCATCGACAGGCGATAGATGATGATGAAGTCGCGTCCAACGGCTTCTCGCGTACGGCGAACGATTTCCGCGGGAAAACGCATGCGTTTCGTCGCATCGCCGCCCCATGCGTCGGTGCGCTGGTTGGTGCGCGCCGTCAAAAATTGATTGATCAAATAGCCTTCCGAACCCATGACCTCGACGCCGTCGTAACCGGCGTCCTGCGCAAGCTTTGCGCAGCGAACAAAATCGCGAATGGTGCGCTCAACACCGCGCGATGACAGTTCGCGTGGGGTGAAGGGCGTAATGGGTGATTTGAGTTTGGAAGGTGCTACCGAAAGCGGGTGATAGCCATAACGACCCGCATGCAGTATCTGCATGCAGATCTTGCCGCCTTCCGCGTGTGTTGCACGTGTGAGCTTACGATGGCGTGCCACATGCCAGGGCATGGTCAGGCGTCCACCGAACGGCTTCAGCCACCCCTGGACGCTGGGCGCAATGCCGCCAGTCACCATCAACCCGACGCCACCACGTGCCCGCTCGGCGAAGTAGGCGGCCAGCTTGTCGTAGTCGCTGGCCTTGTCTTCCAGGCCCGTGTGCATCGAACCCATCAGGATCCGGTTAGGCAGGGTGGTGTGCCCCAGGTCGAGCGGGGCGAACAGGCGAGGGAAGTTCATGCGGGCCGCCGGGTCAGTTCAAACGATCGTATGAATGTGCCTTCAGAGGGTGTTTGAAAGCAAGGGGCTCGGGTGGTCTCTCGCTTCATTGGCTTGTCAGCGTCGTCTTGCCGCGAAAGTTGGGGCCAGTGACTTTCACTTCGTTGTCGCGTTATCGCGATCTGGCTCGCCTGCGACGCAAATCTAGTCCCCGTGGGACGGCGGGCTTCCGACCTCCTGCCGGAGGCCGGGTCACTTTCTCTTGCTTGCCCAAGTTCCACGAGGATTAGCCTCGCGTCAGAAAGTAACCAAAGAGGAGGGCACCCCCGCTTGGCGCTGGCCGGTGAAGCCGGCCAGTCCGTGAAGGGAGGCCGATCCCCCTGCGGGCCTGATCGTCCACCCCTCACCGCCGCACAGGGGGCCCGGAGATCAAGAGCGAAAGGTGAAAAGCCAGAGCCAACGCCACCTTGTAGGAGCGCACTCGTGCGCGACCACGGAGTGTTGTCGTTACCTCATAGATCGTGTTTCGCCAGCCTAGCCACCGAGCGAGTGTGACGCCGCGGTCGCGCACGAGTGCGCTCCTACAGAAAAGCCAGAAAGCCATGTCGCCAAGCGAGCCGCCGCTTTAAGCCCTCTCGGTGTCGACGCGTTGCGGTGTCGCCCCAGTGTGGCGGCGCTGCGCCGGTCGCAATCCGGGCTCCGGAACCTTCAGTGCTTGTATCCCAGGCCACGCAGAGCACCTCTGCGCCGTGGCGCGATGCGGGGTAGCCGCACCGTGTGTCGGATGGATCGTGCGGTGCCGATTATCGAAGCCCCCAGGGCTTGTATTCCACACGACGCTACCGGAGCTCCAATAGGCCGTTTTCTTTGGGTTACTTTTCTTTGACTCCGGGCATCCTGCCCTACGCCCTACGGGTCGGCTTCGCCGTTCGCACGCGCTCCTGCGCGTGCGTGGGCCAGCAAAAGAAAAGTGACTCGAGCGTCCCACGGGGACTAGCTTTGCGTCGTCGGCAGACGATCGAAACGCCCGCCGCGTAGGCGGCACGCTGGCCGTATCGCGACAACCAGACACCGAGGCTCTGGATCCCGACCTACGCCGGGGGGGCGAGCAGAAATGCCCGGCGTTATCGAGCGCCGACTCAGCTCAACAACTCATGCACCAACTCGATATACCGCTGCATGGCATCCTCTTCGGAAACACCACGCAACGTCGCCCACGCCTCGTACTTCGCAGTACCAACGAAGTCAAAAAAGCCCGGCTGCTCACCGTGGACATCACCCTCCGAACCCTGCTTGTAGAGGGCATAGAGTTTGAGCAGCGTATCGTTATCCGGTCGCTGGCCAAGTCGCTGGATATTCTCGGCGGCTTGTTCGAATTCGCGACGCAGATCATTCATGGTTTGGACGTGCATGGTCGGACGGACTGATTAGGGCTACAGGAAATCCCGCGTTCCGTGCGAGGACCAACGCGATAGCATATGCGTTTTCCTTTGTTGCCGTCAGGAGTCCCCATGACCTCGCCCTCATCCGTCCCCGTACTCACCATCGACGGACCCTCGGGGTCGGGCAAGGGCACCATCAGCCGCCAGGTGGCGGACAAGCTGGGGTGGCGGCTACTGGATTCCGGGGCGCTTTACCGGGCGGTGGGTTATGCGGCGGGTGCGGAAGGGCTGGATCTCTCCGACGTCGAGGCCATGACCCGGTGCGCTCAGACCACCAAGATCCGTTTTCAGGCCGCTCCCGACGGCAGTGACACCAGGGTGCTGGTAAACGGCCATGACGCCACCGACGAACTGCGCACCGAAACCGCTGGCGCAGCGGCCTCTGCGATTGCCTCGATTCCTTCGGTGCGTCAAGCACTTGTGGATATGCAGCTGGCCTTTCGCAAAGGTGCTGGCCTGGTCGCAGACGGTCGTGACATGGGCACGGTGATCTTCCCCGACGCCCCCTTCAAGGTATTCCTGACTGCAAGCGCCGCCGAACGGGCGAAAAGGCGCTATAAGCAGTTGAAGGAAAAGGGTCTCAGCGTTACACTTGCTACCCTTCAGCGCGAGATCGAAGCGCGTGACGCCCGCGATGCATCGCGAGCGGTCGCGCCGCTCAAGCCGGCCGCGGATGCGGTTTTCATCGACACCACCGGCATGGGCATCGACGACGTCGTCGCGAAAGTATTGGCTGTCGTGCAGTCCTGAAAGGGCTGCCGGCGGCTTTTGGTGCCCCTGCTATTAGGCGAGGGGTTTTGGTCAACGGTGCCCACGGATTCATTCCCGAAGACACCCATAGCCGGTGGGCCAACGTCCGCGCGCTCTTACGCAATGAAGCGCAAAGACCGAACGCCTTTTCTCATTTCTGGAATCAACATGACTGAAAGTTTTGCCGAACTGTTTGAACAGAGCCAACAGGCTATCTCCAAGCTGAAGCCGGGCGCGATCGTCACCGGTATCGTTGTGGAAATCCGCAACGACGTCGTCGTGATCAACGCTGGCCTGAAGAGCGAAGGCATCGTCCCGATTGAGCAGTTCAAGGACGAGAGCGGAGAGCTGGAAGTGCAGGTCGGCGACGAGGTGAAGGTTGCCCTCGACGCCCTGGAAGACGGTTTCGGCGAGACCAAGCTCTCCCGCGAGAAGGCCAAGCGTTCCATGGTATGGGACGACCTCGAGCAGGCCTTCGACAAGGAAGAGACCATCACCGGCAAGATCTCCGGCAAGGTCAAGGGCGGTTTCACCGTCGACATCAAGGACGTCCGCGCATTCCTGCCGGGTTCGTTGGTCGACGTGCGTCCGGTCCGCGATCCGGTCTACCTGGAAGGCAAGGACCTCGAGTTCAAGATCATCAAGCTCGACCGCAAGCGCAACAACGTTGTGGTCAGCCGCCGCGCCGTCGTCGAGACCGAGTTCTCCGAGGAGCGCGAGAAGCTGCTTGAGCGCCTGACCGAAGGCGCAGTGGTCAAGGGTACGGTCAAGAACCTCACCGACTACGGCGCGTTCGTGGATCTGGGCGGTATCGACGGCCTGCTGCACATCACCGACATGGCGTGGAAGCGCGTGCGTCATCCGTCCGAGGTCGTCAACGTCGGCGACGAGCTGGACGTCCGCGTGCTGAAGTACGACCGCGAGCGCAACCGCGTGTCGCTGGGCCTCAAGCAGCTGGGCGACGACCCGTGGGTCGCCATCGCTCGCCGCTACCCGGTCGGCAGCCGCCTGTTCGGCAAGGTCTCCAACGTCACCGATTACGGCTGCTTCGTTGAGATCGAGCCGGGCGTGGAAGGCCTGGTCCACGTGTCCGAAATGGACTGGACCAACAAGAACGTCAACCCGGCCAAGGTGGTGCAGGTTGGTGACGAGACCGAAGTGATGGTGCTGGACGTGGATGAAGAGCGTCGCCGCATCTCGCTGGGTATCAAGCAGACCCGCTCGAACCCGTGGGAAGCTTTCGCCGCCATGCACAAGAAGAACGACAAGGTGTCCGGTCAGATCAAGTCGATCACCGACTTCGGCATCTTCATCGGCCTGGACGGCGGCATCGATGGCCTGGTCCACCTGTCCGACATCTCCTGGCAGGCCTCGGGTGAAGACCTCGTTCGCAACTTCAAGAAGGGCGACGAGATCGAAGCCGTGGTGCTGGCCGTGGATCCGGAGCGCGAGCGCATCTCCCTCGGCATCAAGCAGATGGAGCAGGATCCGTTCGGTCAGTTCATGGCCACCAATCCGCGCGGCACCATCGTCAACGGTACCGTGAAGGAAGTGGACGCCAAGGGCGCCGTGATCGATCTGGGCGAGGGCGTCGAGGGTTACCTGCGCGCCAACGACATCGCCAAGGAGCGCATCGACGATGCCACGCAGCACCTGAAGGTGGGCGACAAGGTCGAAGCCAAGTTCACCGGCATGGACCGTAAGGGCCGCCAGCTGCAGCTGTCGATCCGCGCGAAGGACGAAGAAGAACTGCACGACGCCATGGCCGAGTACTCGAACGCCTCCAGCGGTACGACGAAGCTCGGTGCGCTGCTCAAGGAGCAGCTCAACAAGGCTGACTAAGCAGTACGAAGTAGGAATGCGGGGCGGCGTTCAGCCGCCCCGCGATTTCACGTCACGGACATTGGGGACCCATGACCAAATCCGAATTGATTGAGGCGCTGGCACGGCGTCAGACCCACCTCGCATTTGCCGATGTGGAGTTGGCGGTCAAGAGCGTGATCGAACAAATGAGCCATGCCTTGTCTAATGGCGAGCGCATTGAGGTTCGCGGTTTTGGCAGCTTTGCGCTGCATTACCGTCCGCCTCGCATGGGCCGCAATCCCAAGACGGGCGACGCTGTGGCGCTGCCGGGCAAGCATGTCCCGCACTTCAAGCCGGGCAAGGAACTGCGCGAGCGCGTCAACCTGAATCTGGAGTGATACCCGTCCAACGGGTGTCATCTCAAGAACTTGCGAAGGCAGGCGGCTTTGAGCCGATCCTGCCTTCTTTTTTGGACGCTTCAGTACACATGAGTGGGCTTTTCCGACACAGCCCCCGCTTTATGAAGCGCACCTGCATGCACGCCTGTGATGGGCTTTGGCAATCGGGTAAAGTCGCGGCATGCGACTGATCGTGACGTTGATCCTGCTGTTTTCGATAGCTGCTGGCATTGTGCTGGGCGCACTTAATGCCGACCTGGTCGCCTACGACCTCGGCTTCGTGCGCCTGGAGTTGCCCAAGGGTGCAGCCTTGCTGCTTGCGCTGGTGATCGGCTGGCTGCTCGGGGGGCTCACTGCGTGGCTGGGTGGCTCATTGCGCCATCGGCGCCTGCGTCGCCAAGCGTCGGCCAAGGCCAAGACTACGCCGGCCGGTGCATGAGCGCGCTTCAGTATGTTCTTATCTTGCTGGTGCCTGCGGCTTTCGCCAGTGGTTGGTGGACGGCTCGCAGGGCGGGTGTGCGCCGTTCCGGTGCGCAGGTCAGCGAACTTTCCTCTGACTATTTCCGCGGCCTGAATTACCTGCTTAATGAAGAGCAGGACAAAGCGATTGAGGTGTTCCTCAAGCTTGCCGAGTACAACCGCGACACCGTGGAAACCCATCTTGCGTTGGGTAACCTGTTTCGACGTCGCGGCGAAGTGGATCGGGCCATCCGGCTGCATCAGCATTTGGTCTCGCGCCCGGGTCTGTCCGACGCCATGAAGACCGTCGCCTTGCTCGAGCTGGGCGAGGATTACATGCGTGCAGGCTTGCTGGACCGCGCCGAGACCTTGTTCTCCGATCTGGTCGCGATGGATGCACACGCACCATCGGCATTGCGTCACCTGATCGCGATCTATCAACACGAGCGCGACTGGCATAAGGCGATCGAACACGCGCGCCGGCTTGAAGCCATGACCGGCGAGGACGAAGCCGGCATGATCGCGCAGTTCTATTGCGAGCTGGCCGAGCAGGCGCGTCAGCACGGCGCGCGACAGGATGCACGCGAATACCTGCGTCAGGCGTTTGCGTGCCAGGCCGATTGCGTGCGCGCCTTTATGCTCACCGGTCGACTGTATGCCGAGGAAGGCCACCACGCTGAAGCGGCCAAGGTGTATGAGCAGGCGGTGGAGGCGGATATCGCCTTTGTGCCGGAAATCCTGCCGCCGCTGCTCAACAGTTACGCGCGCTCCCAGCAAATGGAGCATGCCGAACATTTCCTGCGCGACATCCTCGAGCGTTATCACGGCATCTCACCGGTGCTCGCGCTCACACGGCTCTATCAGCAGCGTGATGGCGAGCGCACCGCGATCGAATTCCTGACATCGCAGTTGCGACAGCGGCCTTCCGTGCGTGGGCTGATGGCTTTGATCGATGCCACCATGGACAAGATCGAAGGCGAGGCGCGCGAGAATTTCCTGATCCTTCGCGACCTCACCAAGAAGCTGCTGGAAGGTCAGGCCATGTATCGCTGCAGCCGTTGTGGCTTCGGTGCCAAGGCGCATCACTGGCAGTGCCCGAGCTGCAAGAGCTGGAGCACGATTCGCCCGATCCACGGCGTGGCCAACGAATGAGGTTCGGATGACGTCTGCTTCGCTGGCGATAGGGATGGTGCTGGCATCGTTGTTGATCGCGCTGATCGTGGTGCGCGGTGCGATTGCGTATGCGCATCACCGGGGGATGATGGATCTGCCGGGGCAGCGCCGTTCGCACACGATTCCCACGCCGCGCGGTGGTGGCATTGGTATCGTGGTGGCCGCGCTGCTGACGATGCCTGCTTGTCTCTATGTCTTGCCAGTGGCATGGCTTACGCCCGTGGTGGTCGCGCTGTCTGTCGCTACCGTGCTGGTGGCGGCGGTCGGCTGGTGGGACGATCACCGGTCCTTGCCCGTGCTGCCCCGGTTGGGCATCCAGTTGCTGTCGGCCGCGTTGATCGCCGTGGCGCTCGCGATGGGCGGCATGTCGTGGTGGTGGGTGCCGGTACTGGTGCTCGCGGGTGGCTGGAGCATCAACCTGCACAACTTCATGGACGGCATCGATGGCCTGCTGGCGCAGCAGGTGATCTTTGTCGGCCTGGGGCTGGCCGTGCTGGCTTATATGGCTGCCCAGCCCGCGCTGATGACCGCCGCCGCCTGCCTGGCTGCGGCGGCCCTGGGCTTCTGGTACTACAACCGGCCCCGGGCCCGCATTTTCATGGGGGATGTGGGCAGCGGCACCATGGGGCTGTTGATTTTTGCCCTCACCGCGCTGCTCTGGCGAGTGGATTGGCACCTGCTGTGGCCGGCTTTGATCCTCAGTTCATCTTTTGTAGCAGACGCTAGCCTTACCCTTTTGGGCCGTATGGTAGGTGGGCGTCGTTGGTACACTGCGCACCGCGAGCATCTTTACCAGTGGTTGGTTCGCAGTGGATTCACGCATGCCAATGGGGGGGCGTGCTATCTGGCCTGGAACGTGTTGGTGGCGGCTCCGCTGGCCGCGCTGGCATGGGTTTGGCCAGCAGGGTCGGTACTGGTGTTCATCGGTACCTACCTGATGGCGACCGCCGTATGGATACTCATGAAGCGCCAGTGTTTGCGGCGCGTTTCGCACAAGGTCAGTCATGTCGCTTCGTAAATGGGTCGGTGTCATTCATCCGCGTACGGCCGTGGTACTACACGACCTGCTGATGGCTGCGTTGGCATGGTGGATAGCCAAAGCGCTGCGCTACGCCATGATCGACAATGCGGCAATCAGCTTCCACGCGCTGGAATTCCCCCTGGTGCTGCTGGTGCAAGGAGCGGTGCTGAGCTGGACTGGCCTTTACAAGGGTGTCTGGCGCTTTGCCAGCCTGCCGGACCTTTGGAACATCCTGCGCGCTGCCGTCATCGGTGCGCTCGCCATCGCCGCCGTACTCATTCTCTACAATCGACTGGCTGACGTACCTCGTTCAGTGCTGCTGCTTTATCCCGTGGTGCTCGCGGTGTTGCTGGGCGGCCCCCGCCTGGCTTACCGCTTCTGGAAGGACAGTCGTGTCGATGTGTTCCAGGCCAAGCCCGCCCAGCGCGTACTGATCGTAGGCGCCGATCGTGCCGGTGAGGCGCTTTCGCGCGACCTGCATCGCGACAATGGCTATACCGTGGTGGGCTTTGTTGATGACCGCGAAAGCCTCCGCGGGGCCAGTATCAGTGGCCGCCCGGTGCTTGGCCGTATCGAACAGATCCCCGAACTGGCGCGTGAAGTCGCCGCGCAGATGCTGCTGATAGCCATGCCCGCGGCGTCGACGCAGGAAATGCGTCGCGTGGTGGAACTGTGCGACTTGAGTGGGTTGCCGTACCGCACCGTGCCCAAGCTGGAGGATGTGGTTTCCGGTCGCGCTCACTTCAACGAGATCAAGGAAGTCGCCATCGAAGACCTGCTGGGTCGCGATACGGTGGAGCTGGACTGGACAGCCATCCGCGTGACGCTCACCGGGCGTCGCGTCTTGATCACGGGTGGCGGTGGCTCGATCGGCTCGGAGTTGTGCCGTCAGGTGGCGCGCCTGGGCGCCCAATCTCTCTGCGTGGTGGACAACTGCGAGTTCAATCTTTACCGCATTTCGCAGGAATTGCGCGCGGAATATCCGGAGCTGATCTACGAAGGCGTGTTGGCGGACTGTGGCGACACGGCCGCCATGCGCAAGCTCTTCAGCGAGTACAAGCCGCAGGTGGTATTCCACGCGGCGGCGTACAAGCACGTGCCGATGTTGCAGGGGCAGCTGCGTGCAGCGTTCCGCAACAACGTACTGGCCACGCGCAACGTGGCCGACCTGGCCGATCGGCACGAGGTGGAATGCTTCGTGCTGATCTCCACCGACAAGGCGGTGAACCCCACCAGCGTGATGGGTGCCTGCAAGCGTCTCGCAGAAATCTGGTGCCAGAACCTCAACGAGCACTCGAACACGCACTTCATCACGGTGCGATTCGGCAACGTGCTCGACTCGGCCGGCTCGGTGGTTCCGCTGTTCCGCGAGCAGATCCGCAATGGCGGCCCGGTGACGATCACGCATCCGGAAATTTCCCGCTACTTCATGACCATTCCGGAAGCCTGCCAACTGATTCTGCAGGCGGCCAGCATCGGCAAGGGTGGCGAGATTTTTGCGTTGGACATGGGTGAGCCGATCAAGATTCGCGACCTTGCAGAGCAGATGATTCGCCTGGCCGGCCGCAAACCCGGTACGGAGATTCCTATCGTCTACACCGGTCTGCGGTCCGGCGAGAAGCTGTTCGAGGAGCTGTTCCACCCGCTCGAGAATTACATCGAGACCACGCACGTGAAGATTTTTCTCGCGCAGTACCGGCCCGTGAAGTGGGATCTGCTCAATGCACAGATGGCCAAGGCGGCAGATGCCGTCGTGGCTTATGACGAGGACGCACTGCGGATTTGTGTTTCCAATTTGATGCCGTCGTTTCGCTGGGGCGAGTCCACGCAGCCAGACAATGTCGTATCGCTGCGTCGTAATGAATCAGGAGAGAAGTAAGTGAGCAAGCTGCGCAAGGTAGTGTTCCCTGTTGCCGGTCTCGGTACGCGTTTCCTGCCGGCCACCAAGGTGGTGGCGAAAGAGATGTTGCCGGTGCTGGATCGTCCGCTGATTCAGTACGCGGTGGACGAGGCCGTGGATGCGGGCGCGGACACCCTGATTTTCGTCACCAATCGCTACAAGCACGCCATCGCGGACTACTTCGACAAGGCGTACGAGCTTGAGGCGAAGTTGCACGAGAAGGGCAAAGACGAATTGCTCGCACTGGTGCAGGGCACCTTGCCCAAGCACGTGCGCGCCATTTTCGTGACCCAGCCCGAAGCGCTTGGCCTTGGCCATGCCGTGCTTTGCGCGAAGCCGGTGGTTGGTGACGAGCCGTTTGGCGTGGTTCTTCCGGATGACCTTATCTGGAACAAGGGCAAGGGCGCCCTGCGTCAGATGGCCGAGCTTGCCGATGCCCAGCAGGCAGGCGTGATCGCGGTGGAAGAAGTGCCGCACAGCGATACCGACAAGTACGGCATCGTCGACGCCCAGCCTATTGACGATCGCAGCGCGCAGATCCGCCATATGGTGGAGAAACCCAAGCCTGCGGATGCACCGTCCAACCTCGCTGTGGTCGGTCGCTACGTGCTGCCGGGCCGCATCTTCCAGTTGCTGGAACAGACGACGCCCGGTGCGGGTGGTGAGATCCAGCTCACCGACGCCATTGATGCGCTGCTCAAGGAGCAGGGAAAGGTGCTGGCTTATCGCTTCGAGGGCACGCGCTTTGACTGCGGCAACAAGGCCGGGCTGGTGCGCGCCACCATGCACATGGCGTTGCAGGATCCCAAGCTGGCTCCGGTCGTGCGCGAGTTGATCGCCGAGCTCTGATACGCGCGAGCCACCGGCTTTGAGGGCCGGTGGCTTGTGTGGGCCGGCCTTGGCTTATCGGAGGCCGGACGCTGCCTTCGTCGCGCAATGCGATGAAGGCGACTTCGCAAGAGTCAGACTTTCCCCCATGCGTCTTTGACGGGCGCATGCCAGAATCCCACCCGCGTTCTGCCATCTTCGGCGTGCATCATGTAGTGGGGTAACCCGGTAGTGTCAGCTCCGCTTCGCAAGAGGCGGGCGTTTTGACGTACCTGGCCCGGGGCCGCGTCGCTGATGCGCCGCCGTCGTGTTCATTGGATGAAAACCAGGAAAGCATCATGGATCTGTTGCGATTTCTACTCCTGCTGCCGCTGCGCCTGTTGCGTGGCCTTGGCGCCGTGCTGGCCCTGATCCTTCGCCCCTTGATAGGGCAGGTCAGCTGGTCGGCACCCACGTGGTTACCCGCCACAGGAGGATGGATTCGGCGCAGGCCCATCCAGGCTGCGGGTACGCTGGTGGCCGTTCTTGTGCTGGCGACGGGCGGCTGGTTTGGCTGGGAGTGGTACAAGAATCGACCCAAGCCCGTGGAGCCCTCGCGCATCACGTTGTCGGTAGATGTGCCGGCGATCACCGACTACACCCGTCAGCCCATCGTGATCCACCCGCTCACGGTGACGTTCTCGGGCTCGGCGGCACCCATCGAGCTCGTTGGCAAGCCGGTGACCACGGGCATCGTCATGCAGCCCGCGACCAAAGGGCAGTGGACCTGGGTTGATGACCATACCCTGCGATTCGTGCCGGCCGAAGACTGGCCGATAGGGCGCCACTACGAAGTGCGCTTCGACACCGCCAAGGCGTTTGCCAGCCACGTGCTGATGGCCGATGACCATTTCACGTTCGACACGCCGGCTTTCGAGGCGAAGGTGGAAAACGGCGAGTTCTATCAAGACCCTCAGGACGCCACCGCCAAGAAGACCATTCTGCCGGTGAGTTTCAACTACCCGGTCGACACGGCCGAATTCGAGAAGCGTATCGAGGTGGGTCTGGCGCAACAGGGCAGTCGCGATGTGGCGCTCAAGTACAGCGTGACGTACGACCAGTACAAGCTGCACGCCTGGATCCATTCGCAGCCGCTGGCGCTGCCTCGCGATGAGGGTGCGGTGCACTACAGCATCGCCAAGGGCGTGCGCAGCGTACGCGGCGGCGATGGCACGAGCAGTGATATCAAGGCGCAGGTTCGCGTACCAGGGCGCTACAGCCTCACCATCAATAGCGTTGATCCGACCCTGGTCGACAACGAGAAGTACGAGCCCGAACAGGTGCTGGTGGTCAATGTCGGCGGCAGCGTGCGCGACAGCGAGCTTGCTCGCCTGACCAAGGCCTGGGTGTTGCCCAATCGTAAACCCGGCGTGGAGCAGGGTGACGATGAGCCGCCTTACGGCTGGGATGTTTCCGAAGTGGGTGAGGCGGAGCTGCGCAAGGCACAGCCGCTGAAGTTGGAACTGGTGCCTACCGAGAACGACTACGAGGCAGTGCAGAGCTTCAAGTACCGCGCGGAACCTGGGCAGCGCATCTACGTGCATGTCGACAAGGGGCTGGAATCGTTCGGCGGCTATGCCATGGGCAAACCCTTTGCCACCGTGGTCAGCGTACCCAATTACCCCAAACTGCTGCGTTTCATGGCCGACGGTTCGCTGCTGTCGATCTCCGGCAGCAAGCGGATTTCGGTGGTGTCGCGCAATCTCCCCGGCATGCGCGTGGAGATCGGGCGTGTACTGCCCGATCAGCTGCAGCATCTGGTGAGCTTCAATCAGGGCACGTTTGCGCGTCCGGAGCTGAGCTATATGTTCAGCGAAGACCATATCGTGGAGCGCTTCGAGCAGAAGCGCAGCTTCCCGGCGGGCGACCCGGCCAAGGCGCACTACGAGGGCGTGGATCTGGGGCAATACCTGAAAGACGGTAAGCGTGGCGTGTTTCTCTTGCACCTCTCCAGCTATGACGCCGCCGCTGAGAAAAAGAAGGAAGACGCAAAGAAGGCTGCCGAAAGCGAGCCACAGGCTGCACCCCGCAACGAAGCAAACGACGGGGAGGGGGAGGAAGGCGAGGCCGACCAGAGCGACATGTCGGACAACGGCTACAACTCTGGCGCGGGCAGCCCCAACGACACGCGCATGATCGTGGTGACCGATCTGGGCATGCTGGTGAAGCGCGCGCTGGATGGTAGTCAGGACGTATTCGTGCAATCCATCCGCACTGGACAGCCGGTGGCTGGCGCTTCGGTGTCGGTACTTGCCGTCAACGGCCAGACGCTCTTCAGCGAAACCACCTCGGCCGATGGCGTCGTGCATTTCCCGACCTTCAAAGGCCTGGAGCGCGAGAAGCAGCCGACCTTGTATGTAGTGAAGAAGGCTGACGACCTGTCCTTCCTGCCCATCGGCGGCACCAGCAGCTACGAACGCAAGCTCGATTTCTCGCGCTTTGACGTGGGTGGCGAACGCAACGCCCAGAACGAAGGCCAGCTGTCGGCTTACCTGTTCTCCGATCGCGGCATCTATCGGCCCGGTGATACCTTCCATATGGGTCTGATCGTCCGGGCATCGAGCTGGACGCGCAGCGTGGTGGGCATTCCGTTGCAGGCAGAGATTGTCGACCCGCGCGGCATGACGGTGAAGCAATTGCCCATGTCCATGGATGCGTCCGGCTTTGGCGAACTCGAATACGCACCCGCCGAAACCGCACCGACCGGCACCTGGACGGTGAACCTCTACATCGTCAAGGACGGCAAAGCCAGCGCGCAGATCGGCAGCACCACCGTGCAGGTGAAGGAGTTCCTGCCCGATCGCATGAAAGTGGAAGCCAAGCTGGCCGGTCAGGTATCCGAAGGCTGGGTGAAGCCTGACCAGATCAAGGGCATCGTCGACGTCATGAACCTGTTCGGCACGCCGGCAGCGGATCGCCGCGTGGAGGCCTCGCTGACCTTGCGCCCGGCGTGGCCCGCATTCCGTAGTTGGCCCGACTATCACTTCTACGATGTGCGTCGCGCCAAAGAGGGTTACGAAGACAAGCTGCAAGATGGCAAGACCGACGACAAGGGCCATGCGGAGTTCGACTTCGACCTGAAGAAGTACGCTGACGCGACCTATCAGCTGTACTTCCTGGTGAAGGCCTATGAGCCGGAAGGCGGTCGTAGTGTGGCCGCCGCTGCGCAAACCTTGGTATCCAGCAACGACTGGCTGGTGGGTTTCAAGTCGGTCGACAATCTGGATTACATCAACCGTGCCGCGCCACGCAGCGTGCGTCTGGTAGCCATCGATCACACCGCGAAGTCGATCGCGTTGAATGACCTGAAGGCACGCTTGATCGAGCGTCGCTACCTCTCGGTGCTCACCAAGCAGGATTCGGGCGTCTACAAGTACCAGTCCAAGCTCAAGGAAGTGCTGATCAACGAGCAGCCGCTGGCGATTCCAGCCAATGGCATGGACCACACCTTGCCGACGGACAAGCCGGGCAACTACGCACTGGTCATCGTGCGCAGCAGCGACGGCGTGGAAGTGAACCGCGTGGAGTTCTCGGTGGCGGGAGCCGCCAACGTGTCCCGCTCGCTCGATCGCAACGCGGAGCTGCAACTCAATCTGAGCAAGCAGGACTATGCACCTGGCGAGGCGATGGATATCGCCATCCGCGCGCCTTATGCAGGCAGCGGCCTGATCACCATCGAGCGTGACAAGGTGTATGCGCACGCCTGGTTCCATGCCGACACCACCAGCTCGGTGCAGCACATCACCGTGCCCGCCGACTTTGAAGGCAACGGCTATATCAACGTGCAGTACATCCGTGATCCGTCGTCGGACGAGATCTTCATGAGTCCATTGAGCTACGGCGTGGTGCCGTTCTCGGTGAACCTGGATGCGCGCCGCAACAGCATCAAGGTGGAGTCGCCCGCGTTGGTCAAACCGGGCGAAACGGTGACCTTCAAACTCACCGCGCCGCAGCCCACGCGAGCTGTGGTCTTCGCGGTGGACGAGGGCATCCTGCAGGTGGCTCGCTACAAGCTGGGTGATCCACTGAAGTTCTTCTTCCGCAAGCGCATGCTCGAAGTGGGTACTTCGCAGATCCTCGACCTGATACTGCCGGACTTCGAGAAGCTGATGGCGATGGCTGCCCCCGGTGGCGACGCGGACGCGGCCATCGGTCGCCAGCTCAATCCGTTCAAACGCAAGCGCGACAAGCCGGTGGCGTACTGGTCCGGCATTGTCGATATCAACGGTGAGAAGAACTTCACTTACCAGGTACCTGACTACTTCAACGGCAAGATTCGCGTCATGGCGGTGGCGGTGTCGTCGGATCGCATCGGTACGTTTGAGGGCAGCGCGACGGTACGCGGTGATTTTGTGCTTTCGCCGAATGTGCCCACGACGCTGGCACCGGGCGACGAAGTCGATGTCAGCGTTGGCGTTGCCAATAACCTCACTGGCTTGGGCGGCAAGCAGGTGCCCGTGGCCGTGACGCTGAAAACCGGCCCGCAATTGCAGATCGTGGGTGCGCCGACGCAGAGCCTGAATATCGGCGAGATGCGCGAGGGTGTGGTGACTTTCCGCGTCAAGGCTACCGACAAGCTCGGGTCTGGCAACCTCAGTTTCACCGCGGGCTATGGCGACAAGTCAGCACGCCAGAGCGTGGATGTATCGGTGCGCCCGGCGTCGGCTTATCGCACACAGGTGGATGTGGGCCGGGTCGATGCCGGCAGCAAGCAGGACCAGCCGGACCTGCGTCATATGTACAGCGAGTACGCCTTGCGTGATGCCGCCATCTCCAACATCCCGGTGGTGCTGTCGAGCGGCCTCACGACCTACCTGGTGAACTTCCAGCATTTCTGCAGCGAGCAGATCATCAGTATGGCCATGCCGCGCCTGGTGCTGCCGAAGTGGCCGCAGGTCAAGGTATTCGCAGATGCCCTGCAACCCGCCATGGGCGAGGGCAAGAAGCTCAGCAATGCGGAGGCGCTCTCGCAGTTCCTGGACGTGCTGCATGCACGCCAGAACGGGCAGGGTGGCTTCGGCTTGTGGTCGGCCACGCCGGATTCCAATCCATTCGTATCGACCTATGCCATGAACTTCATGCTGGAAGCACGTGAGCGTGGCGTGGAAATTCCGCGCGACATGTTCGATGCAGGCAACAAGTATCTGAAGCAGCTGGCCAGCGACGATACGCTCGATGGCATCGACCTCGTGCGCCAGCGCGCATATGCCGTGTATCTGCTGACCCGACAGGGCAATGTCACCACCAACGATCTGGCTGCCGTGCAGAAACGTCTGCAGGATGCGTATCCCGATCAGTGGAAGAACGACCTGGCTGCGGCATGGCTGGCGGCTTCGTACCAGTTGCTCAAGCAGGACAAGCAGGCCGCGCAGCTCATGGCTGGTCCACAGAAGCTGCTCGAGCGCAGCAAGGGCGACAAGGATTACAGCTACGGCTACTACTACGACTCGCTGATTCGCGACGCCAGCACGCTGTATCTGCTTAGCAAGCATTTCCCAGAGCGGGCCAAGGCGCTGCCGCCACGCGTGATGGAGAACATCAGCGAGCCGTTGGGCCGGGGCTGGTACAACACCTTGTCTTCGTCGATGGTATTGCTGGCGCTGGATACCTATGCGTCGGAGAGCAACGGGCAGCTGGACAAGCTGCGCATCGACCAGGTGCTTGCCGATGGTTCGGTGAAGTCCATCGCCGCCCCGCAAGGCAATCTGCTCCAGGCTGGCAGCTGGAGTGCCGACGCCCGACGCCTGCGCTTCACCAATGACAGCACGCTGCCGGCGTGGCGTGTGGTGAGCCAGGGCGGGTTCGATCGCGACGCGCCCGGCAAGGCCATCAAGGAAGGCGTGGAGATCACCCGCGATTACACCGATACGAATGGCAAGGCCATCGACAAGGTGACCGTCGGTCAGGAGATCGACGTGCATCTGAAGATTCGCGCCACCGATGATCGCGGCAGGGACAACATCGCCATTGTTGATCTGTTGCCGGGTGGTTTCGAGCCGGTCATCCAGCCGCCGCCGGCCGTGACCGACCAGCAGCAAGATGGCAGCGACCAGAACGACGCCGGCGGTGACAGCGAGGTCAAGGCCAGCGCATGGCGTTCGCCCATCGGCGTGGGTAACTCTAGCTGGGCCCTGCAATATGCCGACGTGCGCGAGGATCGCGTGGTGCTCTACGGCACGGCCACGCCCGAAGTGGGCGAGTTCGTCTACCGCATCAAGGCCACCAATGCCGGCAAGTTCATCGTGCCGCCGGCTTACGGTGAAGCTTTGTACGATCGCCGCGTGCAGGCGCGGACGGCGGGCGGCAAGACGCTGGAGGTTGTCCGTCAGCCTTGATGGATAAGGAGCGCCCACGGCCATCCGTGGGCGTTCCGGCGGACTCACGCACATGATCACACCATCGCTCATTACGCGCTCCTGCCAGGCCGTCGTACGCTGGATTGTTCGATGGCAGAACTGGCTTGTGGGCGCAGCATTGCTGGCGGCGCTGCTGGTGGGCTGCCGATGGTGGCCGCATCGTCCGCTGAATGAGTGGCTGCCGTCATCGACGGCGGTTTACGAAGCGCGCGGGCGGTTATTGCGTCTGACGCTGGCGAGCGATGAGCGTTACCGCTTGTGGGTGCCGCTCAGGGATGTGTCTCCCGCGCTGGTCGATGGCGTATTGCTGCACGAGGATCGCTGGTACCGCTGGCATCCAGGCTTTAACCCTTACGGCCTGGTGCGCGGTGCATGGGTCACCTATGTGAGCCACGGCAACCGTCAGGGCGGCTCCACCGTCACCATGCAGCTCGCCCGCCTGCTATGGCGCCTCAATACACGCACGCCCATGGGCAAACTGCGGCAGGTAGCGCGGGCGATACAGCTGGAATTGTTCTATTCCAAAGACCAGATCCTCGAGGCCTATCTCAACTACGCACCGTACGGGCGCAACGTAGAGGGCGTGGGGGCGGCAAGCCTCGCGTACTTCGACAAACCCATCGACAAGCTCAGCCTGCCGGAAGCGCTGACGCTGGCCGTGATACCGCAGGATCCCACCCGCCGCCTGCAAGGTGGCGCCGATGCGCCAGACCTGATCGGCGCAAGGCTCAGCACATCGCGCAATCGCTTGTATGCGCGATGGAAGAGCCTGCACCCTGAGGACGCCGCGCTACAGCCCCTGTTTGCCTTGCCATTACGTCTGAGGCCGCTCTCCCAGCTTCCGTTCGAAGCCCCGCATGCCGTCGACCAGGTGCTGGCGGTGCGGCGAATGGCACCGCAGGAGCAAAGCAGTCGTGTGACCACGACGCTGGATCTGGACCTGCAGCATGTACTGGAATGCCAGGTCGGACGCTACATCGAGCGCAACGACGCGCGAGGCATCCGCAATGCGGCGGCCATCCTCATCGACACGCGCGACATGGGCATCAAGGCGCTCGTTGGCTCCGCCGATTACGCAAATGCCGCCCTCCAGGGCCAGGTCAATGGCACGCTGGCCAAGCGCTCGCCAGGCTCCACCCTCAAGCCGTTCATTTATGGGCTCGGCTTCGATCAGGGGGTGTTGCACCCCCAAACCGTACTGCGCGACGTTCCCACTTCGTTCGGCCCGTACACGCCGGAGAACTTCGATGGCCATTTCCTGGGGCCGGTGACCGCGACCGAGGCGCTGGTGCGCAGTCGCAACATTCCTGCGGTATGGGTGGCTTCGCAGCTGCAACAACCGACGTTCTATCAATTCCTGCGCGATGCCGGCATCAGCCGCATGGCCAGCGAGAAGCACTACGGCCTCGCGCTGGTACTGGGTGGCGGTGAAGTGACCATGCAGGAGCTGGGTGGCCTGTATGCGATGCTCGCCAATCGTGGCGAACTGCGTCCGCTGCGCCTGTTCGCCGACGAACCCAGGCCCACCGGCACTCGCCTGTTGAGTGACGAGGCAAGCTTCATGGTGATGGACATGCTGCGGCAGAACCCTCGCCCCGACGAAACCACTGGTGCACAACCCGATCGCCTTCCGGTGTACTGGAAAACGGGCACGTCCTGGGGATTCCGCGATGCCTGGACAGCTGGCAGCTTCGGACCCTACGTGCTGGTGGTTTGGGTAGGCAATTTCGATGGCAGCAGCAACCCGGCCTTCGTCGGCGCGGAGGCAGCGGCCCCGCTGTTCTTCCAGATGGTCGACGCGTTGCGCGCGGCGCAACCGCAGATGGCCGAGCCGATACGTCACATGCCTGCACACCTCCGCCGGGTGGAAATCTGCCTTGCCAGTGGCGATCTGCCGAACCAGTGGTGCCCGCAGCGAGGCATGACTTGGTTCATTCCCGGCAAATCGCCGATCCGCGTGAGCCAGGTGCATCGCCCGGTGGTGATTGACGACGCCACGGGGCAGCCGGCTTGCCCGCCGTATGCCGGCAAGCGCACGCACGTTGAGGTGTACGAGTTCTGGCCCTCCGAATTGCAGCGCGTATTCGTGCAGGCGGGCATTCCCCGGCGCACGCCGCCGCGCAACGATATCTGCGCGAACGCCGGTGTCGATGGCGAACCACCGGCGATCTCGTCGCCGTTGAAGGGCAGCATCTACGCCATGCGCCTTAAGTCTGCCGGCGAGGATCGCATTGCCTTCAATGCCAACGCCGACGCCTCGGTGCGGGAAATGTACTGGTTCGTCAACGACGCTTACGTAGGACGGTCGGCACCTGGCGAATCGCTATTCTGGCAGCCATCGCACGCGGGTAACTACGAGGTGCGCGTGGTGGATGACCGAGGCCGTAGCGATGAGCGCCCCTTGGGCGTCACCCTCGTCGAGTAGCCAGCCGGCTGTGCCATGCGTCATGTCGCAGTTGGGTGCTGTGGCTGCGCTATGCTTGCCCGTCATCACCGAGACAAGCGCACGCCCATCGCATGACTTCGTCACCGGCAGTGTCTTACTACCGCGCCACGGCTACGCCGTACCAACCGTTCACCGCTTTGCAGGGGAAGGTCGATGCGCGCATCGCCATCATCGGCGGCGGCTATGCGGGCTTGCACACGGCACTTGGCCTTGCCGAACGCGGCGTCCGCGATGTGGTGCTGCTGGAGCGCGAGCAGGTGGGCTTCGGTGCGTCCGGCAGGAACGGTGGCTTTGTATTCGGTGGCTATTCGTTGGGCGAGCAGTCGCTGCTTGATCAAAAGGGTGAGGCGTCGGCCCGCGCATTGTTCCAATTGACCACGGACGCGGTGGCTCGTATTCGCCGGCGTGTTGCGACGCACGCCATTCCCTGCGATCTCGTGGACGAGGGCGTGATCTGGGCCAACTGGTTCCGTGACCCGGCGGTATTGCAGCAGCGGCAGGAGCTATTGGCGAAACACTACGGCGTATCGTGGGAGTGGTTGCCGCAGAATGAGCTGCGCGACCGCATCCACACCCAGCGTTACTTCGACGGCCTGTATGAGCGCGATGCGCTGCATCTTCACCCGCTCAATTTTGCCATTGGCCTGGCCGGAGCCGCGGCAGCGCAAGGCGTGCGCATTCACGAGAACACCGACGTCAGCCAGCTGCGGCGCGACGGCTTGCGCTGGCGCATCGAAACGGGCCAGGGCACGGTGCATGCGGACCAGGTCGTGCTTGCCTGCGGTGGCTATCTGGCAGGGCTGCGCCGGCAGGTCGATCGGGCCATTTTGCCCATTGCCACCTACGTCATGGTGACGGAGCCGCTGGGCGATCGCCTCGGTGAATGTCTGCGCACGCGCTCGGCCGTCTACGATTCGCGCTTTGCGTTCGACTACTACAGGCCCTTGCCTGACACGCGCCTGCTGTGGGGCGGGCGCATCTCCGTTCGGGATCGTTCGCCGCGGAGTGTGCAACGACTGCTCACGCAGGATCTCCTGCGCGTTTTCCCCCAGCTGAAGGGTGTACGCGTCGACTACGCCTGGTCGGGCTTGATGAGTTATGCACGGCACCAGATGCCTCAAATCGGCAGCAGTGATGATGGGCTCTGGTGGGCACAGGCCTTCGGTGGGCACGGGCTGGCGCCCACGTGTGCCGCCGGTGATCTATTGGCGTCGGCGATTGCCGAAGGCGACGACCGCTGGAAACAGTTTGGCGGTTACGGGCTGGCGCGCACTTACCGGCCCTTTGGCTACCTTGGCGCACAGGCCAGCTATTGGTGGCAGCAAAGCAAGGACTGGTTCAAGACGAGGTTGGAAGGATGAGCGAGACAAACGACACGGCGCCAGCGGAAATCAGTTGGGCTGATTTCGAGAAAGTCTGCATCGTGGCGGGCACCGTCACACGCGTCGAGCCGTTTCCCGAAGCGCGCAAGCCGGCCTGGAAAGTGTGGGTGGATTTCGGACGGTACGGCGAAAAGAAAACCAGCGCGCAGATTGCGCATCTCTATCGGGCCGAAGATCTGCTCGGTCGGCAGATCGTGGGCGTGATCAATTTTCCCGAGAAACAGATTGGGCCGTTCCGTTCGCAGTTCCTGCTCACGGGGTTTCCGACGGACGAGGGCGTTGTCATCACGGCCATCGAACGCCCCGTGCCCAACGGTACGCGGCTGGCGTAATCAGGCCGTCTGCAGCGCGGGCTGCGGCTGGGGCCGTCGCCTTATCATCAAGGCGAGACCAGCTGCGATCAGGCCCGTGATGCCGGCCACCACGAACGGTTGCAGATAATTACCGCTCTGCGTGCGTAACGCACCTGCGAGAAAAGCCGCGCTTGCTGCGCCGATCTGATGACCCGTCACCACCCAGCCGAACACGACGGGCGCATCACGATCACCAAACGCATCGGCGGCCAGACGCAGCGTGGGCGGCACTGTCGCTATCCAGTCGAGGCCATAGAACATGCCAAACAGCGACAGGCTGGTCAGCGAGAAATCGGAATAGGGCAGCCAGATCAGCGACAGCCCGCGCAGGCCGTAATACACAAATAGCAGTTTGCGCGGGTCGTAACGGTCGGTGAGCCAGCCCGACAAGGTGGTGCCCACCAGATCGAATGCACCCATCATGGCAAGCAGGCCAGCTGCGCGAACCTCGGGAATGCCGTGATCCCCGCACATGGCGATGAAGTGCGTGCCGATCAGTCCATTGGTGGTGAAGCCGCAGATGAAGAACGTGGCAAACAGAAACCAGAAGGTGCGTTGCTTCGCTGCCGTCGCCAGGGTGCCAAGCGCAATGGCAAGCAGATTGCGGCGAGGTGCCGTGTCGACTTCATCTTCCGTCGCACCATAAGGGCGCAGGCCGATATCCGCCGGGCGCTCAGGCAGCAGCCACCATGCCAGCGGTATCAACACCAGGCAGCCGGTCGCCACCGTCCACACCACCGGCCGCCAGCCGCCGTGATCGGCAATGGCCGCCAGGGCGGGCAAGAACACCAGCGTGCCGGTCGCCGTACTCGCCGTGAGCAGGCCCATCATCAAGCCGCGATGGGTGGCGAACCAGCGATTAACCACGGTGGCACCAAGCACAATCGCCACGCAGCCCGAGCCGAGGCCGGAAAACACGCCCCAAGTCAGCATCAAATGCCACGGCTGCGTCATCCAGGCGCTGGCCGAAATGGATACCGCCATGAGGGTCAGCGCGCCAATCAACGTGCGGCGAATGCCCACCGCCTGCATCAGCGCGGCGGCAAACGGCCCGACCAGGCCATAGAGAAAGATGCCCAGTGCCGCCGACAGCGAAATCGTGTCGCGGCTCCAGCCAAAAGCCTTGCCCAGGGGAAGAATCAGCACGCCCGGCGCAGCGCGAACGCCCGCAGCGGCGAGCAGGGCGAGAAAGATCACGGCGGCAACGACAAAGGCGTACTTCTGGCCGAAGGGGCGGGAGCGCGGTATAGTCATGTTACCGATCGGTACGTTGGGTTGGCGAATCATACGTACCGATCGGTAACATAGTCAACAGTGCTCGCCATGACGACCAAACGTTCCCGATCATCAACACCCGAAACTCCATCCGAAACTCCATCCGAAACCAAGCCCAAGGCCGCGGAGCGCATCCGCCGCACGGCACGCGAGCTTTTCTATCGCGAAGGCATCCGCGCCATTGGGGTGGAGGAAATCGTAAGTCGCGCTGGGGTCACCAAGCCCAGCCTGTATCGCAGCTATGCCTCCAAGGATGAATTGGCGGCTGAGTACCTGCGCGATTACGAAATGGCTTTCTGGGAAGTGTTCGACGCGGGTTCGAAGACCCATCCCGACGACGTTCGGGCGCAGTTGATGTCCTATCTCGAAGGGCTGGCGCAGCGTGCGACGCAAGGAAACTACCGTGGCTGCGGTTTGACCAACGCCGTCGTGGAATATCCCGGCGATGATCATCCAGCTCGCAAGGTCGCCCAAACGCACAAGCGCAAGCTGCGCGAGCGCTTAGTCGAGATGTCGGCAGCAATGGGCGCGAAAGAGCCCGCGGTGCTGGCCGATGGCCTGCTGTTGTTGCTTGAAGGTACCTACGCTTCGGGGCAGTTATTCGAACGACAGGGGCCTGCGCGTTCGCTGGTCGCCGTCGCCAACCAATTGATCGATGCCTCGCTGCGTTGAGGCAACGAGTCGTCAGCTAACGCGACGCTGTTGACTGTCCAGCCAAACGCCCAGACCCTGGGCGTTGAGCTCGACATCCATGCCCAGAAGCTCAAGCAGCTTTGCGCGATTGCCCTGCCAGCCATGGGCCAAGGCTCGCGAGAGATAGAGGTCAGCCAGCTGTTCCTTCATCGCCTCATGCCGCTGCGAAGCATCACGCGTGTTTTGTTGCGCGGCGTGTGCGATGGCGACCATCGCATCGATCTGCAGGTGCAACTGGTCGGCGACTCGCTCCACCTGTTCGACGCGATCGAAGTGCGTCACATACATTGCGTCAGGCTTCAGCGCGATCAGTCGGCGGATCGATGCGTGCAGCGCATCGGGATCGAACTGCACCGGGGTGGTCGTGGGCAGTGCGAACGGACCGTTCGCGGTATCGAATTCGCGATAGGACAATCCAAACGTGTCCCCCGTGAAGCAGACGTTGGCACGTTCGTCGTAGATGCTCATGTGGTGGCGGGCGTGCCCTGGCGTATCCAGGCAGAGCAGCGGCCGACCGGAGAGCAACACCACGTGGCCATCCGGTGCTTCGGTGACGCGCTCGGCTGGAATAGGACGCAGCCTGCCATAGGTGGCCTCCATGACTTCATCGCCATAGACCGCCGACGCGCCAGCCCATAGCTGGCTTGGATCAATCATGTGGCGCGCGCCGCGTGGATGCACGGCGAGCCGAGCATTGGGCAGATGCGCGATCAGCTCACCCGCACCACCCGCATGATCGAGATGCACATGCGTAAGGATCAGCCAATCGACATCGGCGGGCGTGAGGCCGTTTTGGCTCAGCGCACCAAGCATGCGCGGCACCGAGAAATGGGTGCCGCAATCGATAAAGGCAGCGCGACCGTCTTCCACGACCAGATAAGCCGCATCGAAATGCGGACGCACAAAACCGGTATCGATGGTGTGGATGCCGTGGCTCATGGCCAACCTCGCGCTGAAGGGATCAGGCGAGGTTAGCAAGCGCGGTGGGAGGACACACCCCCACCATCGTCGACTCAGGGTGCTGCATCGACCAGAACCAGCTCGGCATCTTCCAATGCCTTCACGCTGATCTTTGCCTCATTGCGAATGGCTGCACCGTCGCGCTCGTCCAGCTTTATACCGTTGATCTCTACCTTGCCCTTGGACGGCACCAGATACGCAAAGCGATGAGGCCCGAACTCGTACTCGGCTGTCTCGCCAGCTTTCAAGGTCGCGCCGAGCACGCGCGCATCGGTACGCAGCGGCAGTGCATCCGTGTCTTCCTTGAAACCGCTGGCCAGCGCAACGAAACGCCCCGAGCGATCACCCACCGGGAAAGGCTTGGTGCCCCACGACGGCGGGTTGCCCTGTTCGTTGGGAATGATCCAGATCTGGAAGATGCGCGTCGTACCCGGTTCCAAGTTGTATTCCGCGTGCGTGATGCCTGTGCCGGCGCTCATCACCTGCACATCGCCCGCTACGGTACGACCCTTGTTGCCAAGGTTGTCCTGATGCGTGATGGCACCTTCGCGCACGTAAGTGATGATTTCCATATCGCCGTGCGGGTGCGGCGGAAAGCCCGTCTGCGATGCAATGGTGTCGTCGTTCCACACGCGCAGCGCGCCCCAGCCCATGCGCGAGGCGTCGTAGTAGTTGGCAAACGAAAAGTGATGCTTCGCATCGAGCCAGCCGTGGTTGGCTCCACCAAGGGCATTGAAGGGACGATGTTCAATCATGCTGCACTCCTTAGGGTTACTGCGCCGTATCGGCATGCCAACAAGATAGGGCAGTACTCCACGGATACCAGTCGCTACCTAGAGAACGGACTGTTGCCAAAAACGCGTATTCACTCAGGTTAAGCATGAGCCGCGACGGGCCTGTGAAGGGGGAGGGCCGTGTGCGAAACAAGCTTCGCTTTTCATCGGCACGCAGCAACGGCTGGGTCTGCTGATCTGGAAATATTTCATCTCAGACTCTTCACAAATGCCGTCATTCTGTTATTATTTCGAACTCCGATGCGGGAATAGCTCAGTTGGTAGAGCACGACCTTGCCAAGGTCGGGGTCGCGAGTTCGAGTCTCGTTTCCCGCTCCAGTTTTCAGCAAAACCTCGGAATACCGGGGTTTTGTTTTTTCAGGGGATGGTAGCCGTCATTTCGGGTTACGATCTCCGCGCAATGGCCTGGTGGCAGAGTGGTCATGCAGCGGCCTGCAAAGCCGTGTACGCCGGTTCGATTCCGACCCAGGCCTCCATTGCGCATCGAACATAAGCCCGCCTCACGGCGGGTTTTTTTTATTGCCATGCCCAGTGAAAAGACGTGCACGGCGCGCATGCTAGGATGCGCAGCCTTCCGCTACAGGCCCGGATGGCGAAACTGGTAGACGCAAGGGACTTAAAATCCCTCAGCCGAAAGGCTATGCGGGTTCGATCCCCGCTCCGGGCACCAATCCACATGTGACCCTGCTACCGGGGGAGTCATGAATAGCGTGCGATTTCTCGGCCCCTACGACGATCGTGTAGCCGCTGAATTGCCAGAAGGTTTTGTGGTGGGGTCGTGCAAGAGTGATTGCGTGATCGCGCACGGCAGCGTTATCACCGGTGTGTTCCGGCGCACAGGTGAGCAGCGCTGGTCCGATGACGCCGGCAATACCATCACTGTGCTAGTTGAGGATCTTGATCTCGATCGCGCCGCGCTGCGGAATTGGTCGACCGGGGTGGAGTAGCTCGGGTCGACGGCCCGTCACGTGTGTTGTAGGGGAATATCGCCGGATCTCGTAGGGCGGTTTGGGTGATAGCTTTCTTTTGCCCTTCAAGCGCTTGCATTGATGCATATGCCGGCCTATGTTCACCAGACTGACCCAAGGAGGGTGTGATAAGTGATCAAGGTAGTTCTCATTGACGATCACGAGCTGGTGCGCACTGGATTCAGGATGATCCTGCAGCAGCAGCCGGATATGCAGGTTTGCGGTGAGGCAGCGAATGCCGAGGATGGTCTGCGGCTTATTCGCTCAAAGGCCCCCGACATTGCGCTGGTCGACGTGCACATGCCGGGCATGAGCGGCATCGAGCTGACCGAGCGCGTATCCCGTTCCAAGATAGCAACGCACATCATCATCGTCACGGTGGTGGATGACGCGCGATTCCCCAAGCGCCTGTTGGACGCGGGGGCGCTGGGCTATCTCACCAAGGGCTGCGCCGCCGAGGAGCTGCTTGATGCCGTGCGGCAGGTGGCCATGGGGCGTCGTTACCTTGCGCCTGCCGTGGCACAGCAGCTGGCGTTGGCCACCTTGGATGGCGAGGGATCACCCTTTGATGCGCTGTCCAGCCGTGAGTTGGAGGTGGCCATGATGCTGGTGCGCGGCAAGCCGCTCACCATGATCGGGGAGCAGCTCAATCTCAGCCCCAAGACGGTTTCCACTTACAAGCAACGCCTGATGGAGAAGCTGCAAGTCGACCACGTGATCAGCCTGGCGCACCTGATGACCATCCACGGCCTGCTCGATACGCACAACAATCAAGTCGGTGGCTGAGACCAGCGGTCGAACTTCCAGTCAAAAAAAGCCGGACCATAGGTCCGGCTTTTTTTATGGAGGATTCGCGCTCGGCGTTAGCCGTGCGAGGCATCCTTTTTCACGTCATCAGCTTCGGTATTGGCCACCGGCTTTTCAGGGGTGACGACGTGCGAGGGCTGATGGGACGGCTCGGCATGAGCCAGCAGATCACCTTGTGCCGGTGCAGCCGGTGCCGCGGGCTCGGCTTCCACAGTCTCTTCGTGCGTCGGCTGAACGGCTGCAACCTCGGGGGCGGTGATTACTGGCATTGCAGGCTCGCTCACGACCGGTTCTGGCTGCGGTGCTGCTTCCAGATGCGCACGGAAGTCGATGGTGGTGCTGGCAACCTCGACCGGCGTTGCTTCAACCGCCGAGACCGGCTCCGGTGCATGCGACGCGCTGGCGGTGACGTCAGGTGTCAGCGTGGCGGCTGGCGCAGAAACGGGTTCGGCGACTGGGGCCTCGAAAGCCGGCTGCTCATGGATGGTCACCGTTGCTACCGGGCCGGCCGGTGAAACGTGTGCCGCGTCAGCTTCCATCGCTTCAGGGCTGCTCTCCACCGCAACCTTCTCCGGAATGGGCGGAAGGGTGGGCAGGTTGAAAGAAGCGGGCGCTACCGCGCTCAGCACGTGCTCCGGTACGGGCGCCGGGACCACATGGGTCACTGCTCCAGAAGGATCGGCTTCGGTGGTGGCTGCAGACGATGAGTGCTGTTCAGCCGCTACGTGAGCAACCACTGCCACTGCAGTCGCTGCGGCGGCGCCTGCCGCAAACTGCGGGGCGACCATTGCAGGCGTGGCGACGGTCTCGTTGCGATCTTCATCGTCAAGGTCCAGGTGGTCGTCACCTGCGATCGACTGCTCGGTTGCACCGGCCTGTGCGGCGTCATCGTGACGGCGGCGGCGGCGGCCACCGCGGCGACCGCGGCGACGGCGTGACTGGCCGCCTTCAGCCTCGGCGGCTTCATTGGCGGGCGCTTCGTTGTTTGCGACGACCTCGATCACGGGCACCGCGGCGATAGCGGCGTCCTTGATCGTCTCCTTCGCAGCTTCTGCGACCGGAGCGGGCGTCGGGTGCTCAGCCTGTGGTGCGGGTGCAGGGGCGGTCTGCTGCTGGGCCTGACGCGGCTGGCGCTGCTGCTCCTGACGCTCCTGGCGCTGCTGCTTGCGTTCGTTCTGCGGCTGTTGCGCTTCCGTCTTGGCGGACTGCTGCTGCGGCTGACGCTGCTCCTGCTTTTCCTGCTTGGCGCCCTGAGGCTGGCGCTGCTGCTGTTGCTGCCCCTGGCGGTTGCCCTTGGCTTGCTGCTGCTGATTCTTCTGGCCCTGCTGCTGCGACTGCTCGCGGCGCTGCTGCTGACGACCTTGCTGCTGTCCGCCCTGCGAAGGACGGCCGCGTTCGTCGCGACGCTGGCCGCGGTTCTGCTGCTGAGCCGGCTCTGCCTTCACTTGCGGTGCCGGTGCTGCCGGGGCCGCGGTGCCACGGAACCAGCCCAGCAGGCGCGAGATCACGCCGCCACTCGGGGCGGGCGTCGCCGCCGGCTGGCGTGCCGGCTGAACCTGCGGAGCGGCGGCCACTTCCTCACGAACCGGGGCTGGCGAGGCAGGCACGATGCCGCTGACCGCCGGCTGCTCGCTGCTGCCCAAGGCCTGACCCATCTTCGGCAAGGGCGAGGCCTCGACCGCGGTGAGGCGCTCGTAGCTGGGCTTGCTGTGCTCGCCCATGTCCGCTTCGCGGATGCGCTGAATTTCGATGTGCGGCGTCTCGAGCTTGTCGTCGGCCACGATCACCACGTGCACCTTGTTGCGCAGCTCGATCTCGACCACGCTGGCGCGCTTTTCGTTGAGCATGAAGTTGGCCACGCTCGGCGGGGCCTGCACCAGCACCTGGCCGGTGTTGTCCTTCATGGCGTGCTCTTCGATCAGGCGCAGCGTCGACAGGGCCAGCGACTCCACGCCGCGAACATGGCCGTGGCCTTCGCAACGCGGGCACACGATCTGGGTGGCCTCGCCCAGCGAGGGGCGCAGGCGCTGACGGGACATTTCCAGCAGGCCGAAGCGCGAGATGCGGCCAATCTGCACGCGGGCGCGATCCAGCTTCAGCGCTTCCTTGAGACGCTCTTCCACCTCGCGCTGGTGCTTGGGGCTGTCCATGTCGATGAAGTCGATCACGATCAGGCCGCCGGCATCGCGGATGCGCAGCTGGCGGGCGATTTCCGCCGCCGCTTCGAGGTTGGTGTTGAACGCCGTTTCTTCGATGTCGCTGCCCTTGGTGGCCTTCGACGAGTTGATGTCGATGGCGGTCAGGGCTTCGGTCTGGTCGATCACGATCGAACCGCCGGAGGGCAGGCGCACGCTGCGGTCGAACGCGCTCTCGATCTGGGTTTCGATCTGGTAGCGCGAGAACAGCGGGGTGTCGTCGCGGTACAGCTTGAGCTTGCGCAGGGCGTTTGGCATCACCTGCTGCATGAACTCGCGCGCGTCGTTGTACAGCGACTCCTCGTCGATGAGGATCTCGCCGATGTCGTTGCGCAAGTAGTCACGCAGAGCGCGGATGAACAGCTTCGATTCCTGATAGATCAGGAATGGCGCTTTCTGGGAGCCGGCGGCGGTGGAAATCGATCGCCAAAGCTGCAGGAGGTAATCGAGATCCCACTGCAGCTCTTCGGCGTCACGGCCAAGGCCGGCGGTGCGCACGATCAGGCCGACATCGTCGGGGACGGTGAGGTGCTCCAGCGCTTCCTTCAGAGCCTGCCGGTCTTCACCCTCGATGCGACGCGACACGCCGCCCGCCTTCGGGTTGTTCGGCATCAGCACCATGTAGCGGCCGGCGAGGCTGATGAAGGTCGTCAGCGCGGCGCCCTTGTTGCCACGCTCTTCCTTCTCTACCTGTACGACCACTTCCTGACCTTCCTTGAGGAGGTCACGAATGTTCGACTTGTTGGGATCGAGCCCCTGCGTGAAGTACTCGCGGGCGATTTCCTTCAGGGGAAGGAAACCATGGCGCTCGGCGCCGTAGTCGACGAAGCAAGCTTCCAGGGATTGCTCGACGCGAGTGATGCGGCCCTTGTAAATATTGGCCTTTTTCTGCTCGCGGGAAGGGATTTCGATGTCGAGATCGTAAAGGGTTTGGCCATCGACAATGGCCACACGCAACTCTTCACGCTGAGTTGCGTTGATCAACATACGTTTCATTGTAATTTTTCCTCAGCTTGCCGCGCGTCGCGTGCCGCGGTGGCGCCGTAACGTCGGCGGCCTGCCGGGGATCGCGCCGCTGCGGTTAAGCGGCAACATGACGGCATCGTTTCCGGTGCCGGGATGATTTCGTGGCAATGCACTCGCCGCCCCGGAACCTCTTGGAACCGGACAACGACCACCCGAACCGTTACGATGTTAGGGAGCAGCGACCGGCTGCCGTAGAAGGCGACCGGCGCTATCCTCGCCGACGTCACGGGGCGGGCGTCCCGACTCCATCCGAACATCGGCAGGGCGGGACGTAGCGCCGGCCGAGTATCCTATTTCGTCAGGTTTTTTTCAATGCAGACGGTAACTTCCCCAGACGCACCTCACGGTGTGCGTCAAGTCGAGATTGGCCCCGAGCGGGACGGTCAGCGTATCGACAACGCACTTATGACCCTGCTCAAGGGGGTGCCCAAGAGCATGATCTACCGCATCCTGCGGACAGGACAGGTGCGGGTCAACGGCAAGCGGGCCAAGCCCGACACGCGTCTCGCCGCCGGTGACATGCTGCGCATTCCGCCCGTTCGGGTGGCGGAGAAGGTGGTCGGGAAGGCCCCCTCGGCCGGCATGGTCTCAGCCATCACTGAGTCGATCATCTTCGAAGACAAGCACTTCCTGGCCATCGACAAGCCCAGCGGCATTGCCAGCCATGGCGGTAGCGGGGTGAGTCACGGCGCCATCGAGCTACTTCGAGCGGCTCGGCCCAATGAGCACCTGGAGCTGGTTCATCGCCTCGATCGCGATACCAGCGGCGTGCTCGTGTTCGCCAAGACCCGGGCCGGACTGACCGGTTTGCAGGCCGCGATCCGCGACGGCGCAGTGACCAAGCAGTACCTCTGCCTGATGGATGGGCACCCGGGCAAGGCGAAGTTCAACGTCAATGCGCCGCTCCTGAAGTCGGTGTTGCAGGGTGGCGAGCGTATGGTGCGGGTGGCCGATAACGGCAAGCCGTCCCTCACGTTCTTCCAGGAAATGGAGCACTACCCGGGCGCCCGCCTGATGCAGGCGACCCTGGGCACGGGTCGTACCCACCAGATTCGTGTCCATGCTGCCCACATTGGCCATCCGCTGGCCGGCGACCCCAAGTACGGCAACAAGGACATGAACAAGGCCTTCAAGGATTTGGGCCTGAATCGCATGTTCCTGCATGCCTCGCACATGAGTTTCGACCTGGATGGGCGCGCTTATAGTTTTTCGGCGGAGTTGCCCGGTGATCTGAAGGAGTTCCTGGACGTATTGGCCGTCAAGGGCAATAAGATCAAGCGCCTGTGGGACCGGCTACAGGAAGAATCGCGCACTGACCTCGAGTGAGCGCAGGAGGTGGCCGGTGAGGCCACTTTCCACCAGCAGGGCGCTCGCGGCATGCGCCAGCGCGATCGGGGCCAATCGTCGTGAACGGATGAAACACCACGCCCACCAGATTTCGGCCAGCAGGCACAGCTGCATCAAGGTGCCGTTGGGTGTGTGCAGTAGCCCGAACAGGGTGGCGGTGATCAACAAGGTGACCGGCAGGGGCAACCGGGTGTGCCTCAGCCGGCCCATGACCAGGGCCAGCATGGCCCATTGCTGCAGCAGCGCCCAGCCGAGATAGGCAAGAACATGGCTCGTGTTCAGATGAACCAGGCCGTGGCCGTCAGCCAGGGTGAGGGCGCCGGCGACGGGCAGGGGTACCAACGGCCATAGCCAGTCCCTCCAGCGGCTGGTCCACCATGACCAAGGCACGGGACGCCGACGCCATTCGCTTTGCCCCCCATAGACCAGGGCCGCTACAAAGGCGATGACCCCGGGAATCGAGACTTGAGGTCCCCAGCGCAGGCCTGCGATCAGCCACAAGGGGCCAGCAGCGATGGCCGCCACTTCAAGCCAGGGACGGATGACACCGGGTTTCTGGCTCAGGACGAGCCACAGAAGGGCCGCGAGATAGACGCCGAGGGTGCCCCAGTCCAGCCACCCTGGCACATGATCGGAGTGGTTGGCTGTGATCGCCTGACCATAGGGAAGGATGACAGCGCCAGGCCACAGCGCCATGACGCGATCGCGCAGGGAGAGCATGGTTTCGGCCGATGCATGGGCGGGCAGCCGCACCAGCGGCGCCGACTGTTCCCGAGCATTCGCGGCGAGCACATTGGGCACGGGGGTGCCGGGCAGGCGCAGGTCAGCACTGCCAGCGTCGATGGTGGCTGGCAACGACGACGTTTGTGGCGATGTCAGTGCTACATCACGAATCGTTAGCGTGCCCTGGGCTGGCGCCTGAAGCTGCAGGCGTAACATATAAGAGACGACGCCCGGTGGCTGGCATGGCCCGCCGGCTTCGCTTCGCCAGGACACGGCCCGCAAGTCGATGGTCAACGAGGTGTCGGTGGCGGCGATCGGCGCCGCATGCTCTGCCCGGCAGGCGGTGCTGAACTCACTGGCTTGGTAAACCAATCCAAGGACGTCAGCAGTGTCGCTTCGCATGTCCAGACGAAGCAGCGGCCAATGGGCCAGGTCGATCGGCTCCGCGACTGGCAAGCCCAGTTCAAACGGGGTGCCATCCCGGCTGGTGATCCGCAACCCATCGTGTTCGACACTGAGGTCAGCGGCGCCGAACACTCGCTTGGCCACCAGATCGGAGCGCTTATGTAGCGTCCACTGCCATCGGGGCTCACCGTTTCGAAGTGTCGCCAGCGCCTCGCTGGCGACGTGGGTCAGTTGATCGCGGGTGACCCAGGCTGAGATCGCCGCCATGCACGCCAGCAACAGAACCAATGCCACCGCGAAGCCCGCGGTGGCGGCAAGCCGGCGCATGGCGCGCGAGGCGCTCAACGTTCCAGCAGCACTTCGACGCGGGCCGCACAAATGAAGTCGTTGAGCGAGAGCCCGCCGACGTCATGGGTGGACCACAGCAGATGGCAGTGCCCGTAGCCGGCTTCCAGGTCAGGGTGGTGGTCTTCCTGGTTGGCCATGAAGCCCACCGCATTGATGAAGCCCAGCGTGTGGTGGAAGTCGTGGAACTTGAAGTCCTTGACGATGGCCTTGCCGTCGGCGGTGGCCTGCCACCCCGGCAACGATGCCAGCAGTTCCTTAACCTTGGCCGCGTCCAGCGCGTGCTCTTTACCCTTGCGCGGCGTGCAGTGCTGGCTGGCGAGTGTGTGGAGGCTCATGGCAATTCGTCCCGTGCAGAGGAAAGGTGCGAAGGGTCGAAGCTTGGCGCGGAAAAGTCAAAACCGGACGTCTTGTATCCGCATCAACGCACCCGGGGCCAAAATAGGACTAAAATGGTGCTGTATTTCCGGCCAGGCCGGTGTTTCAGCTGGAGTAGACATGATCGAGATTTCAGAACGCGCACAGCGCCACTTCCTGCGATTGCTCTCCCAGCAGGGTGTCGACGGGTTGAGCATCCGCCTGCGCGTGACGTCCCCGGGTACGCCCGCCGCCAACTGCGAGCTGGAGTTTGCCGAGCCGGACGAGTTGACCGGAAACGAATGGACCATCGTCTGCGATGGTTTCGACTTCAATGTCGAAGGTGACAGCGCGCAGTGGCTGGAAGGCGCGAGCATCGATTTCGAACCCAATGCCACCGGTGGTCAGCTCAACATCCGCGCGCCGCGCATCAAGGGCAAGATTCCGGGGGAAGAGGCTGGGCTCATCGAGCGCGTGCGCTACGTGCTGGAAGCCGAGGTGAACCCGAAGATCGCCTCGCACGGCGGTCGCGTCAGCCTGCTTGAAGTCGACGCCAACGGCGTGGTGGTGCTGCAGTTCGGTGGCGGCTGCCACGGGTGCGCCTCGGTGGATGTCACTCTCAAGCATGGCGTGGAGAAGACCCTGCGCGAGCGCGTGCCGGAGATCACCGCGGTGCGCGATGCCACGGATCACAGTGGTGGCAGCAACCCCTACTACAGCAAGAAGGAAGGGAAGTCAGCGATGGGCTGAGCTTTGCCTGCACTGGTGTACAAAACAAAAAGGCCCGCTGCGTGCGGGCCTTTTTGCGGATGCTTCCAGGGATGAGGCTTACTCGTGGTCGCCCTGGATGTGGCCATGCAGGGTGTCGAGCTTGGTCGGCAGGCTCGAGAAGTAAGCCGCGACGTCCTCGATGTCCTGCTCGGACAGCGTGGCGACGAAGCCCTTCATGATGGCGTTGCCGCGCTGGCCCGTCTTGTACTCGTGCAGAGCCTGCTGGATGTACACGTTGTATTGGCCAGCCAGGCGCGGGTACTGCGGATCCACGCCATTGCCATCGGTGCCGTGGCAAGCAAAGCAGGTGGCTGCCTTTTGCTTGCCGTTCTCGATGTTGCCGGTGGCCAGCAGCTGGGTGGAAGCAAGCGCCAGGACGGCGCCGAATGAAAGCAGGGAAAGTGCGCGCTTCATGCGGAGGTCCTTGGCTTACTTGGCGAGGCTGGAAAGGTAGGCGGCGATGTCTTCAATGTCCTTGTCGGACAGACTCTGCGCCTGCGCCATCATGGTCGGATGCTTGCGGTCACCGGCCTTGTATTCGTGCAGTGCGTTGACGATGTACTGCTGGTTTTGGCCAGCGATTTGCGGCACGGGATAGTTCGGATAGGCATTGGCGTAACCCGCTACGCCATGACAGCCATTGCACGTGTAGATCAACTTGCGTCCGGCAGCTTTGTCACCCTCGGCATGCACGCTGGCAGTGGCGAAGAAAGCTGCGGCCACAGTCAGGCCAAGCAGTTGCACTCGAGTCATCAGGAACGTCCCCACGATTCCGGCTGGAACAAGGTGAAATGTCGTCGAAGTATAGTCGTTGCATTCACGAACGGACAACATGTCGCAAGCCACTGATTCGTATCAGTGCACGGTGCCAGGATGGGTGATGGCGGTGGATTCGCTCGTCGATGGCGTGAGCGGGAGCAGCGGAGGAGGGCGCAGGTGAAGGGGACACGTTTGATCGCGAAAAGGCATCTGGGCTGCGGTTTCCGCAGGGTGTTGATGCTTGTGCTGGGGCTGACCATGAGCGTTGCGTCGGCCTTGGCCTCACCCCCTGCGGCAGATTACCGCATCGTCGGTTATGTGATGGACGCCGCGCCGCTGCCGCATGTGAGCGCGGACAAGCTTGACGCCATCAACTATGCGTTTGCCCGACTCGACCCGAAGGGCGATGTGGTCTTCCCCAGTCCCACCGCGGGCCGCTCGTTGGCCAGCTTGGTAGGCCTGCGCAAGATCAACCCGAACCTGAAGATCATCGTTTCGATTGGCGGTTGGGGAGCCGATTACTTCTCCGACGTGGCCATGGCCGACGCCACGCGCGAGCACATGGCCGAGAGCGTGGCCGCGCTGATCGAAAAGTACGATGTGGATGGCGTGGATCTCGATTGGGAATACCCCACCTTGCCAGGCGCAGGCATCAGTCATCGTCCCGAGGACAAGCGCAACTTCAGTCTGTTGCTGGAAACCCTGCGCGCTCGCCTCGACAAGCTGGGCGAGACGCACGGTGGTCGCCACTATCTGTTGACCATCGCCGCAGCGGATAGTGAGTTCGTGGCCGGCATCGAGTTAGAGCGCGTTGCGCGTTCGCTCGACTGGATCAACCTGATGACGTACGACTTCCACAACAGCCTCACGCCCACCACCGGCCATCACGCCGGATTGCATCTTTCGGAGCTTGCTCCGGCGGATGACCGCGCAGGTGACAAGGCCGTGGAACAGTTCCTGGCGGCTGGTGTGCCTGCGAAGAAGCTCAACCTTGGCGCGGCGCTCTACGGTCGCGCATTTACCGGGGTCGATCCCGCGCACGATGGGCTACAGCAGAAGTACGCCAAGTACATGGGCGACCCGTCATGGCGCGAACTGGTGGCCAGCTACGTCGACAAAAACGGCTATGTGCGGCACTGGGATGCGAAAGCGCAGGCCCCTTACTTGTGGAACCCCAAGACACGCACCTTCGTTAGCTACGAAGATCCGGAGTCATTGCGCGCGAAGGCGGCTTTCGTAAAGGCGAAAGGCCTCGGTGGCGTGATGTATTGGGAGCACGGTTTGGATCGCAACGAGGAGTTGCTGGATGTGCTGGTGCGGTCGTTGAAGACGCGCTGATCTCTTTGCTCGTCATTCCGGCGCAGGCCGGAATCCAGTTTCCGTAACACATGGTTATGGCGTCACGATCAAGGCGCTCAATTCCTTCGCGACAACTGGCTCATGACGCCACTGGATTCCGGCCTGCGCCGGAATGACGAGCGTGGAGGTGACGCGAATTCCGTAGCAAGTTCGAGCGCGGAAGCGACCCGCCTCAGAACAAGCTCTTGAAGATATGAATACCGGCGGTGTACTCGCCGATGATCGTGCCAATGCAGACCAGGAAGAAGTTAAGCAGCGTGCGTGCCACGCGATTCTTCCACCAGCCGCTCCAGTGCGTGATGTCGTCGCGTAGCGTTTCGAAATCGGCCACGCGCGGGCGTCGGATCCACGCCTCTACCATGGCACTGATGCCGCCCGACGGAATGCCGGGGCGGAAAGGTTTGATCGGACCAGCGACAAACGCGGCCAGGATGCTGAGCGGGTGACCGCCTGCCACGATGGCGCCGAGTGCCGAGAAGCCACCGGTATACAGCACCCAGTCGCGCAGTGCGGCGGCGCCCAGCGAGGTGTCACGGTGAAAAGCGAAAGCGATGGCGGCGAACACGGCCAGCACAAGCGCAAGCGCCACCCACTTTGGCCAACGTGATTTGCGCGGGGCGGCCGCCAGGGTGGCTGCTTCGAGAGTCGGATTGCCCTGCTGCGTGCGAATCTGTTCGCACAGGCCCTTCAGGTGGCCGGCGCCGATGACTACCAGCACGCGACGACCCTCGCCAAAACCGGACTGCGCCGCCTGCTCGCGCAGACGGGCGGCCATGTAAGCATCACGTTCGGCGATCAGGCTGTTATAGAGGGGCGCTGAATTTGCGGCAAATTCACTGAACGCACTCTCCAGCATGTCACCTTGCTTGAGCTTCTCGATTTCGGTTTCTTCGATGTCCTGCCGTTCAAATACACTGGCAACGAGTCCGCCTACGAGACCGAGGCGCTGCCAGAAACCCACGCTGTGGTAAGCGCGTCGCAGCGTGGTGCCCACTTCGCGGTCTACCAGCCATAGCGGCAGGCCGCGTTGTTCCGCGCCATCCATGCCTGCTTTCATTTCGGCGCCAGGTTGTATGCCGTATTGCTCAGCCAGGCGCTTCTGGAACGATGACAGCACCAGGCTCGCCGCGACCATGCCAGCCTTGCCCTGGCGAAACACCTGGAACAGATCCATCTGCTTGAACGCATCCGGATCGCGCATGCCCTGGGCGCGGCTTTCGCACAGCTCGATCGCCACGGCATCGAAGGTTTCGTACGCCAGCAGCGCCTCCACGGCCTCAACGCTGGTGCGGGAAACATGCGCTGTACCCAGCACCACATACTCCACACCGTCGCGCGTGACTCGCTCGATGGGCTGATCTCGCAAGATAGGGGGCAGGGAGTCGGCGATGTCAGTCAGGCTCATGCGGGGCGTCGATGGGTGAGGTTATCCCCTTGCATGGGGATGTCCCCGGCACGGCTCAAGCCGGCCAGGGATGACAGTTCAGTCGCGGAAGCGCTTGAGCAGGTCGCTGTAGGCGTCAATGCGGCGGTCACGCAGAAACGGCCAGATGCGCCGCACGTGCTCGCTGCGCGCCATGTCCACGTCTACGATCAACAGCTCGCGCTTGTCCGTACCGGCCTGGGCGAGAAATTCACCCTGCGGCCCGGCCACGAAGCTGGTGCCCCAGAACTGGATGCCATTGCCCACGCCAGCCTTGTCCGCTTCGTAGCCGGTGCGGTTGCACGACAGCAGAGGCAGGCCATTGGCCACGGCGTGGCCGCGTTGCACGGTAACCCATGCCTCGCGCTGACGATCCTTCTCGGCCTGTTCGTCCTTCGGGTCCCAGCCGATGGCGGTGGGGTAGAGCAGCAAGTCCGCACCCGCCAGCGCCATCAGGCGCGCCGCTTCCGGATACCACTGGTCCCAGCACACCAGCACGCCGAGACGACCCACCGAGGTCTCAATGGGATCGAAACCCAGGTCGCCCGGCGTGAAGTAGAACTTCTCGTAGAACGCCGGATCGTCCGGAATGTGCATCTTGCGGTACTTGCCGGCGATAACGGCGGAGCGATCGAACACCACAGCGGTGTTGTGATACAGGCCGGTGGCGCGCTTTTCGAACAACGAGGCCACCACCACCAGCTTGAGCTCCTCGGCCAGCTTGCCGATGCGTGCGGTGCTGTGGCCAGGAATGGTTTCGGCCAGGTCGAATTCGTCCACCGACTCGTGCTGACAGAAATACGGGCCGTTGTGCAGCTCCTGCAGCAGCACGAGTTCCACGCCCTTGGCGGCCGCTTCGCGCAGGCCCGCCTCAATGGCGTCGAGATTGGCGTCGCGGCTACCGCGGTCGGTTTCCTGCAGTAGCGCAACTTTGAGGGTCTTGCGGGTCATCGGCACGTTTCCTGAGGGACTGCCTGTGGGGACAGGTCGGCAAGTTTAGCGGATACCAACCGGCGACATGGCGCCGAGGCGTGTCGTGTCGATGGATGTGAGGGCAGTACTACAAGCGGGCAAGTCCATGCATTAGGCTGACTCGACACTGCGCGTCGGGAGTCCCATGGAGCGTTGCCGCGGATCAGGAGTGGTTTGGGGAGCGGCCGTGGTGATCACGGCGTTGGCATGTACTCCCTTGCATGCGACCGAAGGCGCCGGCGGTCTCTATCTGCTGGGTGGGCAGTCGCTGAATGCGGGTCTTACGCCGCCACCCGGCTGGTATTTCACCCTCGCAGCGTTGCAGTACCGGGGCTCTGTCGGTGGTGCGCTGCAAGGCGGCGTCAAGGTGGTTGGGCTGGACAAGCGCATCGACAGCATGGCGGCGAACCTGTTGTATGCGCCGAAGAAGAAGGTCTGGGGCGGGCAGCTGGCCGTTTCCGTCGGCGTGCCTTACGCCTATGTGCGACTCAGTGGCGAGGTCACCGGCGCGCGCACTATCCAGCGGTCTGTCAGCGGTACCGGCCTGGCCGACATGACCCTGGGAGCACGGCTGGGCTGGGTGGTGAACCCGAGCTTCACCCATGCCGTGGCGCTGACCCTGTGGGCGCCTACAGGGAACTATCAGAAAGGTTTCAACTCATCCACGGGACACAACCGCTGGGCCGGCGACGCCCTGTGGTCGTTCACCTATGCGCCGCAGAGCCTGCATACCGAGTTTTCGGCGGCGCTGGGCTATGGCGTCAACGGGCCCAATGCGGTGACGCACTATCGCAGTGGTAACGAGGCGCACCTGGAGCTTGGCGTGGGTCAGCGACTTTCGCGGCAATGGGAAGTGGGCCTGGCGGGTTACGTCTACCAGCAGGTAAGCGCCGACTCCGGTTCGGGCGCCTCGCTTGGCTCCCTCAAGGGGCGCGTCGCGGGCATCGGTCCGGCGCTCAACTACAGCACGCGGGTGGTTGGGCTTCCGATGGTGTTCACCGCGCGCTACTACCACGAGTTCGACGCCAAGCGGCACTTTGAAGGCAACCTGGCTTTGGCGTCGGCCACCGTGCACTTCTAACGTCCGTAGGTGAGCGTGGCCTGAGCGTTGCCCAGTGTGTGACTGCGCATGGCGGAACCCACTGAAGCGGCAGTCGCGCTGCTGGACACATCAAGCTTGGGTGTGTCGAGTGCGTAGATGGTAAACACGTAGTGATGCGGCGCGTCCCCGGCCGGCGGGCAGGGGCCGCCCCAACCCGTTTCGCCAAAGTCGTTGCGAAGCGTGACCGCGCCAGCGGGCAAGATGCCGCCCACGGGCAGGCTGTTGGTGGCTGCAGGCAGATCGAGCACCACCCAATGCCACCAACCGTTACCACCCGGCGCATCGGGGTCATGCACCGTCAAGGCAAAGCTGCGGGTGCCGGCCGGAGCATTCTGCCAATGCACGCTGGGTGCGCGGTTGGCCCCAGCGCAACCGTCACCGTGATAACTGCTGCTGGTGGGCAGGCGGCCTTGGTCACCATCCACCTGCAGCTGGAAATCAGCGGCATGGGCGGCAGCGGCGCAGAGGGCGACGGACAGCAAGGTAGCGATGCGGCGCATGGTGACCCTCACGCTGAGCAGGGGTCTATGCATGATGCACCTCGCTGCCCCGGCTGAGTGGACAGATATCACCCCGACCATGCCCAGGCCGGCCGGACAGGCCGACACGCCTGGGGCGTGATTTAGCCGATCAATCCGCCGGGCAGCTGCATGGTGATGCAGTGCAGGCTGCCGTTCTGCCATATCAGCGGACGGCAGGGCACCTGCACGATCTCGCGGCCCGGGTGGGCTTGGCCGATGATGCGGGCCGCCTCGTCATCCACGGCATCGCCATAGGCTGGCACCAGCACGGCGCCGTTGACGATCAGGTAGTTGGCGTAGGAGGCCGCGAGGCGGCGACCTTCATCGATGATCGGTCGCGCCCACGGCAGCGGATACAACTGGTAGGGGCGACCGTCTGGCGTACGCAGTGCGGCGAGTTCCTCGCCCATGCGCTTGAGCTCGTCGAAGTGCGGGTCGCTGGCGTCATCGCAGGCCTGATAAACGATGCGATCGCCCGGTGCGAAGCGCGCCAGGGTATCGATATGGGCGTCGGTGTCGTCGCCTTCGAGGTAGCCGTAATCGAGCCACAACACGCGGCTGGCGTGCAGGTTGTCGCTGAGGATCGCACTCATTTCTTCGCGCGACTGCTCGGGGTGGCGCTGGACCAGGCAGCGCCAGGTGGTGAGCACGGTGCCCACGCCGTCGCTTTCGATGCCGCCACCTTCCAGCGCCCAGTCGACGCGCTTGTGCGCGGCCTTGCCGAACACCCCGGCTTCGACCAGGCCGGCGATCAGCGCATCGTCCTGCTCGGCGCCGAACTTGCCGCCCCAGCCGGTGAAACGGAAATCGGTGAGCTGAAAGCGGCCGTCATTGGCCTTCAGCGTGACGGGACCCGAATCGCGCAGCCACGTATCGTCATAAGGCAGCTCGACAAAACGGACCTTCGACAGGTCGACACCTGCGCCGGTGAGCAGCGCCTGCACGCGCAAGTGCAAGGCATGGCTGGCCACCACGATGATCAACGGCTGGAAACGCGTGACTGCAGCCGCCAGCGCCACATAGGTCGTCTCCACATCGGCCAGGCGGTCGGCCCAGTCGGTGTCGGCGTGCGGCCAGGCGATCAAAACGGCCGATTGCGGCTCCCATTCGGCCGGCAGGCGCAGGCTAAGGTCAGTCATCGTGAGCGAATCTCTTGCATCAGGGGTCCGGCGCACGCTGAGGGCGGGGCCGCGAGGGATGCGAAGTGTAATCGAAGCGGCACGGCAACGCGGCCCGTGTTGCCACGGGCCGCGCGAAGACAGGCTCTGCCGTCAGGCGATCAGTTGACCGAGGCCGGGTTGGTGTTGTTGCCGGCCGGGGTATTGAGCACGGAATGAATCACGTGGCTCTGTTCAAAGTAGACGATGAAGTTGGAATAGTCCCAACGGTTGATCACCGGCTGCTTGGCATTGCCACCACCGCGCGGGGTCAGCTTGCGCTGCGGGGCGCCGTATTTCTTTTCCACCTGGTCCATGCTCATGCCGCGCGTAGGCATGTCCATGCCTTGTTCCTGCTGCACACGGTTGACGAGCATCTGTTCCGCGTGGGCAGGGGCAGACATGCCGGCCGCTGCCAACAAAGCGATCATGGTCAGGCTGATACTGAGCTTGCTGATTCCGAACTTGTCCACGGTTCCCCTCTCCGCACAAGGCGTTGCCGCGCCGTTGTAGCAGAACTGCCGGGGCTATTCCATGTGGATCTGCAGCTAGTGCGATGGGGTGGGCATTCAGGGGGCGGGCATGAGCCTCTTTACGGTCTCCGCGTAGCCCGCGTTGAGCCAGGGTGGCCACCAGCAAGCGGAGCGTGGCGCAGCGCCTGACTGGTGGTCAGGTCAAGCCGCGCACCGCTTGCTGGTGGCCACCCCGGCTCAACCCTTCGGGCCGGGTCTGTTTGCCCACCAGCCTGCGTCCTCTCTCGGTCGTGTATCGACATACACTTCCTCGCTCCTCCTTTGTCTGGCGAGCAAACAGCTCCCGGCGCGGGCTACGCGGAGACCGCAAAGAGGCTCGGGCCGTTTAGTGACCAAAGCCCGTTATCATGAGCGGCTGCGGGCGGCACCACGCCCGGCCTGGATAAGTACACCCCATGATTTCCTTCCGTCGTTTCGCCTTACGCCGCGGCAGCCGGTTGCTGCTCTCCGACATCGACCTGGTGATCCAGAGCGGCTGGCGGCTAGGCGTGGTGGGGCGCAACGGTTGCGGCAAGTCCAGCCTGTTTGCCGCGCTGCAGGGCCTGGTCGAGGCCGATTCGGGCGACCTGGATGTGCCGGCCAAACTGCGCATGGCCTCAGTGGCGCAGGAAACCCCCGCGCTGCCAGACCCCGCGATCGAGTACGTGATGGGGGGCGATGAAGAACTGGCCATCGCCCTGCGCGATGAAATGGATGCCCAGGCGCGCGGCGACACCGAGGCCATGGCCAAGGCGCACCATCGCATCGAGGAGCTGCACGGCTACGATGCGCGCGCCCGCGCCGGCCGCCTGCTGCATGGCCTCGGTTTCGCGCCCGAAACTCACGAGACCCCGGTGAAGGAATTCTCCGGCGGCTGGCGCGTGCGCCTGAATCTGGCCCGCGCCCTGATGGCGCCGTCCGAACTGCTGCTGCTCGACGAGCCCACCAACCATCTCGATCTCGATGCCGTGCTGTGGCTGGAAGAATGGTTGCGCCGCTATCAGGGTACCTTGCTGGTGATCTCGCATGACCGAGAATTCCTCGATGGCGTGATCACCCACACGCTGCATCTCAACGAAGGCAAGGCGAAGCTTTACACCGGCAACTACAGCGCCTTCGAGCGCCTGCGTGCCGAACAATTGCGCCAGCAACAGATTGCCCACGAGCGCGAACAGGCAGAGCGTGCGCACCTGCAGTCGTTCGTGGATCGCTTCAAGGCGAAGGCGAGCAAAGCCAAGCAGGCGCAGTCGCGCGTCAAGCGATTGGAAAAACTGGCGGGCACCGAAGCCGTGCGTCTCGAGCGACCCTTCCACTTCACCTTCGCGGTGCCGGATCGCTTGCCGGATTCCATGCTGCAGCTCGAAGACGTTGAAGCGGGTTACGCAGGCGGCAATGGCGAGGCCCCAACCACTATTCTGCAAAACGTTCGCTTCCGTCTGGAAGCGGGCGAGCGTATTGGTCTGCTCGGACCCAACGGTGCGGGTAAGTCGACGCTGGTGAAAACGCTGGTCGGTGAACTCGCCTCTCTGGGTGGCGAACGCAAGGCGCACAAGGACCTGAAGATCGGCTACTTCGCCCAGCACACCGTTGAAAGCCTGCACGAGGGTTCCTCGCCGTTCGATCATCTGCAGGAGAAAGCGCCGGGCGTCGGTGCGCAGGCTATTCGCGATTTTCTCGGCACCTGGAATTTCGCTGGCGATCGCGCATTTGAATCGGTGGACGGATTCTCCGGCGGAGAGCGTGCACGACTCGCCCTGGCGCTGATCGCGTGGGACAAACCCAACCTGCTGCTGCTCGACGAACCGACCAATCACCTTGACCTCGACATGCGCGAAGCGCTCGCCGATGCGTTGGCAGAGTTCGACGGCGCGCTGGTGCTGGTATCGCATGACCGCCATCTACTTGGCATGGTCAGCGACAGCTTCTGGCGCGTCGCGGATGGCGTGGTTGAAGCCTTTGATGGTGACCTGGACGACTATGCGCGCTGGCTGCGTAGCCGCGGCGGCAATGCCAAGAAAGGCAAGAAAGTGGCCGAGCCAAAGCCGGCCACGCGCAGCGAGTCGCCGGAAGATCGTCGTCGGCGCGAGGCGACGCAGCGCGAAAACGAGAAGGGGGCGCGTCAGCGCGTCAAGAAGATCGAGACACGCGTCGCCACCATTGAAGGCGAGTTGGCGACACTCGAGGCCACGCTGTCCGATCCTGCGACCTACAATGGTCCCACCGCCGAAATGATGCGACTGGGGCAGCGTCAGACAGAGCTGCGTCGCGAGAAGGAAACGCTGGAAGGTGAGTGGCTCGAGCTGTACGAGCACCTGGAGGCGTGAGTCCAACCATGCAGAACGTCGCTCCTGCGGTGGTGGATGTGTGGCTACCGGATCTGGCCCGCTTTGCGCCGGATCATCCGCTGCGTGCATGGCTGCGCAGGGCTGATCGACAGTCGCCTGGGGCCAAAGGTTATCTCGCCGGCCTGGCGGAACGTTTCGTGGTGGCCGGTGGTTTGCCCGCTGGTGCATTAACGCGCGAACTGATGAAGGCTGATGCGGACGACGCGAGCTGGCTATGCGCCGATCCTGCCTGGGTGCAGCCCGACCTCAATGGCGCGCGCTTGCTCGCCTGTGGCCAGATGCAGTTGAGCATGGAAGAGGCGCAGGCGCTGGCCAAGCCCTTGAAGCCGGTGTTTGGCGATGCAGGCATGATCCTCGAAGTATCTTCACCGGATCATTGGCACGTGCGCCTGCCTAAGGGCGCACCGGTGCCTGCTTTCGCCTCGCCCGAACAAGCCATGGGCGAAGACCTCTACGAGCATTTGCCGCAAGGTGCTGATGGCAGGCGCTGGCGCGTACTGCTCAACGAGGTGCAGGTGTTGCTGCATCAGCACCCGCTCAACGCCGAACGAAAAACACGCGGCATACCGGCCATCAACAGCCTATGGCTGTGGGGTGGCGGTACCCTGCCAAGCCATGTGCGCACGCCTCTGAAGGGTGCAATCGCCGACGACGTGTTGCTTGGCGCGTTGGCCAAGCGGGCAGGGATCGCTACGGTGAAGCGCACGCCTCAGGCTATCGAATCTTCTGCGATGAATTGGCTGGTGGACCTGCAGGACCTTCCAGCGGAAGAGATCGCGGCGAGCTGGTGGCCCAGCGTGCAAGCACTGGCATTGAAGCAACCTCTCCAGTTGAGTTTTGCCAGCGGTGAACGCTGGCTGCATCGTCCGTGGCATCGCTGGCGTTTCTGGCGAGGAAATCGGTGATGAAGTCGCTGCGCCTTCGTCGTCGTGTGCCACAGGGCACGCCGGGCGGTTGGAGCGATGCGGTCCATCCGGTGGTTCAGCAGGTCTATGCCGCGCGTGGCGTGCTGTCTCCAGAACAGGCGGAGTATCGGCTCGCCAGGCTGCTGTCGCCGGAGCAACTGGGTGGCATGCAGGAAGCCGTGTCTCTGTTGATCGAGGCCATTCGCGGCGATTGGCATATCGTCATTGCTGGCGACTATGACTGCGATGGCGCCACCGGCACTGCCGTCGCCGTGCGCGGTCTGCGCATGCTGGGCGCGAAACACGTGGACTATGTCGTACCCAATCGCTTCGTGCATGGTTACGGCTTGAGTCCCGCCTTGGTCAATTCGCTGGACCCCAAGCCACAACTGATCGTCACCGTGGATAACGGCGTAGCGAGTCTCGCTGGCGTGGCAGCGGCGCAGGCCATGGGTATTCGCGTGATCGTCACCGACCATCATCTACCCGGCAAGCAGTTGCCTGCGGCCGATGCCATGGTCAATCCCAACCTGACAGGCGATGCATTCCCCAGTAAGGCGCTGGCGGGTGTCGGCGTGATGTTCTACCTGCTGCTGGCCTTGCGCGCGGCGCTGCGTTCGCAAGGAGCCTTCGCCGAAGGGCGTGAACCGGATCTTTCCACGCTGATCGATCTGGTCGCCGTGGGAACCGTTGCGGACCTGGTGCCGCTCGATTTCAATAATCGTGTGTTGGTTGAGGCGGGCTTACGGCGCCTGCGTAGCGGACACGGTTGCGCCGGCGTCACTGCCTTGGTGGAGGCAAGCTCGCGCAGTCTCGCCACGCTGTGCGCTAGCGACCTGGGTTACGCCATTGGTCCGCGCCTCAACGCGGCGGGTCGGCTCGAAGACATGCGTATCGGCGTCGAATGCTTGCTCACCGACGAGATTGCGCAGGCGCGGCGTTACGCCGAGCTGCTGAATTCGATCAACCAGGAACGTCGCGAGCTGCAGGCGAACATGGTGGCCGAAGCCGAGCTGATGGTGTCGCATACGGCGGAGACCGATGCGGTGGGTGTAGCGCTGTATGAGCCGAGCTGGCACGCAGGTGTCGTGGGCCTGGTGGCATCCAAGCTGAAGGAGAGGCTGCACCGTCCCGTGATTGCCTTCGCCCCGGCCAGCGAGGACATGCCTGAGGAGCTGCGGGGCTCGGCACGTTCCATCGCAGGCTTCCATATTCGCGACGCGCTGGCCATGATCGATGCGCGTCATCCTGATCTGATTGCGCGCTTCGGCGGACATGCCATGGCTGCGGGCCTCAGTTTGCGAACGGAAGATTACGCGCGTTTCGCCGAGGCTTTTGATGCCATTGCACGCGAGTGGCTTGACGATGATCACCTGCAGGCCGTGCAGCTCACTGACGGCGAGCTTCCTCCCGGCGCGGCAACGCTGGAGCTCGCGCGCCAGCTGCGCGCGGCGGGGCCATGGGGGCAGGCGTTTCCCGAACCGCTTTTCGACAACGTATTCGAATGCGCAAGCTGGCGTGTGATGGGCGAAAAGCACCTTCGCCTCAATCTGCGCGATCCACGCGATGGCTCAGTGCACGATGCGGTGATGTTTAATGCCTACGAGGGCACGCCGCCACCGCAGGCGTTGCGCGCCGTCTACGAACTCGTGATCAACGACTGGCAGGGAAGGGAAAGCGCTCGTCTGCTGTTGCGCTACATCGAAGCGCTGTAGCCCGTCAGACGAGTAGGCCGATCAGGTGGGTCAGCAGCACCTTGGTGGGGATCACCGAGAGCCAGATCGGCGCAAAAGGAGCCAGCGTGGCAATCGCCACCGAGGCCGCAACGCGCGGATCAAACAGCGTGGGCTGCATGGCATAGACGTTTGCGGCCACGCTGTACAGGTCGGTGGTGGCTGAGAAATCCGGCTCGGCCAGCGCCGACGTATCGACAGTCTTGTCGTTGGCCAGCCATTTCGCTTCGAACTCCGCGCCCACCTGCCTGGCCAAGGCGCCGTACTCAAACACACCGCGGCGCCGTGTGAGCATCAGCATGCGTGCAAAGAGCAGGGGCGGACTGACCAGCAATGCGACCACCACGATAGCTGTCGCCACGGGTACGGCGATGTGATTCATCGGATCGAGGTGGAGATGGATCACTTCGTTGCCCAGCGTGCCCGCCGTGAGGACGCCAATAGCAAAGCCCAGGGGCGCGAAGATGCGTGGCGAGAGCGCGATGAATTCCAGTCCCGCCGCTTTGTCCGGATGAGAGGGCACGAGGCGGAGATCCAGCCGCGAGAGCAGGTGCAGGAAGCGCATCCACACGCCTATTCGCCATACCCAGCTGAGGATGAGGCCAAGCACCAGCGGTGAGCTCACCAGCAGATGCCACCAGCCCGCTACGGACAGGTTGAGCGGGCCCTCCGCGCGTTGCCAGTCGAGCAGCGCTTCAGGCGATACGGTGACTGCGATGGTGATCACCAACGAATACACGACGACGGCCATGCCGACCGAAGGCCACACGCCCAGGCTCAAGCGTCTCGCCGAAGCGATGGCTTGGTCGAAGCGTGGTTGGTCAGCGGGAGGCACCAGCCCGGAGTGCACAAAGTACTGCGCAATGGCCTCCAGTCGCGGAAGGATGATGTAGTCGGACAGGATCAGGATGGGAACGGCCAGAAGGAAGCGCGCATAGGCCGCCACATCACTGAAGAACGCCACCGATCTACTGCTGTGCAGGAACAGCCATTCCGCCAGGCAAATGAGGGCCAGCGGCAGCCAGCCGATGGCCACAGCGAACAGGATGCGCCGACCCGCCGCGGCGCGGTGTTCCGGCTTGATCAGGCGCATGCGCCTGAGCACGGTAACGTGGCGCGCCTCGTCGAAGATGCTCTTCCCGGCATCACTCATTGCATGGAACTCCTTGGGGTCGCTGTTGAATGCGATCAGAAGTTCCAGTTGACGCTGAAGGTGGGGCCGGAAAGATTGAGATCCTTGATGAACTTGTTACTGCTGTTCTGGCTGTAGTGGATATCGCGGTAACCCAGTGAGATATCGCCCCAGCTATAGCCGTAGGCGACGCCCGCACTGAGCTTATAGCTGGTGTTGCCGCTGCCGCCGCCAAAATCCAGGTAATAGGGGAAAAACCAGCGTTTGTTATCGAACGGTGACCAGTTGCCACGAATGCCGATGATGGCGTCGGTGGCGTGCATCTGGTTGTTCAGGCGGCCGCTGCGGTCAATATTGACGTTGCCGCCGTTGCCGTTGAGTCCGAAGTTCCAGCTGAGGTTGCCCTTGACCCACAGGTAACGCACGCCGAACAGCAGGTCAATGAATCCCTGCCCTGAGTGGGTCAGGGTATACAGGCCAGCAAGGTTCACCATGCCGCCCTTCAAACCCCAGCGCGTATCCAGGTTCGCACCAGCGCCAAAGCGCTCTCCACCGATGGCACTGAAACGCCCTTGCTCACCCGTGAAGTTCACCCAGTCAATGTCGCCATACATACCCCAATCGCCCTTGCGCACCGTGCCGTCGAGCATGAAGGCACCGCTCAAGTAGGAGAAAATGTTCTTGTTCGTCTTCGACTGCACTTGGCCACCGTTGTTGGGCAGTTGGTAGCGCGTTTCCGCGCTGACGCCGGGCAACCAGATATAGGGCTGGATGTTGCCGTGCCAGTTGCCGTCCCAGAAATCCGGGGTTTCGGCACGTGCGGCGGGAGTGGCCAACCCAGTGGCGATCGCCACGCCAAGAGCTATCAGGGAGAGTTTGGGATGTAGAATAGCGGCGCGGCGCATGGCGAATGATCCCTTCGAAATGGTGCGCTTATGGTGGAACGTTTCGCGGACAGCACACAGCGAACTATTACGTAACCGCTCCTGCGTAATTTTACGAACTCCAGGCGGCGGTAGGCATCGCTCTGAAGCGCTAGGTACTTTTACGTAGTCTTGCTACCGCATAAATGCAGTGGTCAATGGCATCCCCGAACAGTCAAGCTGTTGCAACCGCAAGCGCGGTACGGGAGCGGCACCATGAAGACGAAGATGCGTTACGGATTCCTGCGGACGTGCCTATGGTGTTTAGCCGTGCTGCCATGGGTGCTCTCGGGCACGGCGCACGCGCAAGCCAGCCAGGCGCAGGCCCAACCTCAGGCTCAGAGTCAAAAGATCTACAGTAACCAGCAGCTCGACCAGATGCTGGCGCCGGTCGCGCTCTATCCCGATGCGCTGCTCTCGCAGATATTCATGGCCACGACGTATCCCAGTGACGTCGCCGAGGCGGCCGCCTGGTCAGCGGCGAATCCCAAGGCCCAGGGAGACGATGCGATCAAGCAGATCAACACCAAGCCATGGGACCCCAGCGTGCAGTCCTTGGTGGCCTTCCCGCAGGTGTTGGCGCAGATGAAGCAGCATCCGGATTGGGTGCAGAACGTGGGTGATGCTTTCCTCGCCCAGCCGGATGACGTGATGGCGTCGGTGCAGCGTCTGCGTACGCAAGCCAAGGCAGCGGGCAATCTCACGTCGACTTCACAACAGAAGGTGGTCGAACAGGCGGCACCAGCAGGATCGAGCGGAAGCCCTACCATCATTCAGATCGAACCGGCCGACCCGCAAGTGGTGTACGTGCCGCAGTACAACCCGAGCGTGGTCTATGGCACCTGGCCCTATCCGGCCTACCCGCCGACGTATTGGCCACCGCCGTATGGTTACTACCCGGGGCAGGCCCTGGCTGCGGGCTTGGCGTTTGGCGCGGGTATCGCCATCACTGGTGCGCTGTGGGGCGGCTTCAACTGGGGTCATGGCGATGTGAACGTCAACGTCAATCGCTATAACAGCGTCAATAACGTCAACAATCGTATTTCCGGCAATGGCAACCAGCGCTGGAACCATAATGCTGACAACCGGCGCGGAACGCCGTACCGCGACCAGGGCAGTCGTCAGCGCTATGACCAGGGGCGCGGTGGTTCGCAGCAGCGCGAGGCATACCGTGGTCGCAACTCCCAGACGGACGCTAGCCGCCAACAGGCGCTGCAGAGCTTCGACCGAAGCACCAACAACGGTTCCTCCACGGCAGCTCGTCGCGGTGCCGGCGAGAGCGGTGCGCAACTCAATCGCCCCTCCGGAGACAATCGTATGGGCCAAGGTGGTGCTGGCGAACGCGGCAATATCGGTGGTGCCGAGCGCGGCAATGCCGGCGGCGGCAATCGTCAGGCCGGGGGCGGTGACTTCGGTGGTGGCAATCGCCAAGGGGCGGGCGGTGATTTCGGTGGACGGCAGCAGGGCGCCAGCGCTCGCAATAACGCCTTCAGTGGCTCGCAGTCACCGGGCTCGTCGCATTCGCAAATGAATCGCGGACAGAGCAGCCAGCGTTCCATGTCGCAGTCCCGTGGTGCCGGTGGTGGCGCCGGTCGGCAGATGTCGCGCCCAGCGCCCAGTCGGGGCGGTGGTGGTGGTGGCGGCCGTCGTCGGATAGGAGTCTGACCATGAATCGCAATCCGTGGACACTTCGCCTCGCGCTGGCCCTGACGTTGGGATCGGGCTGTGCGGTTGCCTCCCTGGCCTTTGCCCAAGAGGCCAGTTATCCGTCCGCCGACGCGGCTTCCACCGCATTTGTTCAGGCGGTGCGCGGCGGTGACAAGGTGGTACTCGCCAAGGTGCTGGGCGCGAACTGGAAGGATTACATTCCCACCGAAGGCATCGATCGCGATGACGTGGATTTGTTCCTCAAGCGATACGACGAAAGCCACCAGATCGAGACGGCCGACGGCGTGTCGCATCTCAGCGTCGGTTCGGACCATTGGGTTCTGCCGTTGCCGCTGGTACAGGGCAAGGCCGGCTGGCACTTTGATGTGAAGAAGGGTGCAGAAGAGATCCGCGACCGCCGCATCGGTGCCAACGAATTGGCGACCGAGCAGGTGATGCTCGCCTATTACGATGCGCAGCGCGATTACGCCAGCGAGGATCGCGATGGCGACCATGTGTTGCAATACGCCCAGAAGCTAAGGAGCAGTCCCGGCAAGAAGGATGGATTGTACTGGCCGGTGACGGGCACCGAGCCACCTAGCCCGCTAGGTGAGCGATTTGCAGTCAAAGATACCGGCAAGTCGGATTTCCATGGCTACCGCTATCGCATCCTCACCTCGCAAGGCGCTTCGGCACCGGGTGGCGCTTACAACTACGTGGTAGGCAACCGCATGACCAGTGGCTTCGCACTCATTGCCTGGCCTGCGGAGTACGGTGAGACAGGCGTGATGAGTTTCATGGTGAGCCACGACGGTGAGGTCTTCGAAAAGGACCTTGGCAAGAACAGCGCGACGATAGCGGCGTCGATGAAGTCGTTCGATCCCGACAGCAGTTGGGCAGAAGTCAAATCCGAGCAGTGACACGCTGGCAGCGTGCGCACCCCGGACCGCGCTAAGGCTTGATGGCGCCATTCGCCATGTACGCGAATAGCGCCATCAGGCCCTAGGTAGTTTCACCCAAGCGACTACCGAATATTTGCGCTGTGCCCCGTGTCCGCCATGGGGCAAAGTGGCTTTGCGCGTTGCTGACAAACCCTGATCAGCCCGGAACGGTTTCCGCATCTTGCGGACGTCTACGTAATAGCGCGTCCATGATCGATGGACCTGAGATCGAACACATCTGCGAGGGCCTGGATGGCACGCAAACACGCTGTTGTTTCTTCGCTGTTTGCCTTTCTGGCCTGCACCGCTCTTCGGGCTCAGGTGGCACCTGCGGATGCAGACCGAACGATGCCGGCGCGTGGTGCCCCGTCATTAACGCAAGCAAGCGGTGAAGCCGCCGGTGCACAGGCGTCCGCAACCACGCCGGAAAAGGCGAGTACTCACTGGTGGGAGGAGTTCAAGGACTCCAAGGACGGCAACCTCGACATGTCGCGTTGGCTGCTGCAGCACAAGGGTGCGCTGCTGGTACCGATCATCATCACCGAGCCAGCGGTGGGAACCGGTGGTGGAGTGGCCGCAGTATTCTTCCGGCGTCCCGCGCAGTCGGAAGAGTCCAGGGAGCGTGGCGATCGCATTCCTCCCGACATCTTCGGTGTCGCTGCATTCAAAACGGAAAACGGAACGTACGGTTACGGTCTCGGCGGTACGTTCCACTTCAAGGACGATACCTGGCGTTATGCCGGCATCGTGGGCAAGGCATCAGTCAATCTGGACTTCTATACGCAGGGTTTTCTGCAGGAGAGCAAAAAGATCGGCTACAACCTCGATGGCCTATTTACCTATCAACAAGTGTCGCGACGCCTCGGTCACAGCGACTGGTTTGTGTCGGGACGCTGGATCTACATGGATCTCGACAGCCGGCTCAACCTGCAAAGCGATCGTCAATATTTCCAGCCGAAAGATTTCGCAAGCCGTGCATCAGGCCTCGGCCTTGGACTTAGCTACGACTCGCGTGACAACACGCTGACCCCTTCGAAGGGGTGGCTGTGGCGCCTCGAGGGCACGGCGTATGCGCCGGCCTTCGGCAGTGACAACACGTTCCAAACCTACCGCGCGCACGTATACGGTTATTTCAAGCTGGGGGACGACTGGGTGCTGGGAACCCGCGCCGACTACCGCGCAGCTCGGGGCGCCGTTCCGTTCTATCAACTACCCTCCATTGATCTGCGCGGTATCGCTTATGGCCGCTATCAGGACCAGAACGTTGGGATGCTTGAAGCCGAGCTGCGCTGGAACTTTACGCCGCGTTGGGCGTTGCTTGGCTTTGGCGGTGCAGGGCGTGCGTGGGGCCGGACGCTCAACTTCAACGAGGCGAGCACACATCCTGCCGGCGGTGTGGGCTTTCGTTACCTCATCGCTCGTGCCCTGGGCCTGTATACCGGTATCGACTGGGCATGGAGCCAGGGGCAGAACGCGTTTTACATCCAGGTGGGTAGCGCCTGGCGCTGAGTGAGCAGGTGACTGCTCACTCATGATGACTAGATAACAGGCATCGTTGCGTCTCTAGCCGACGGTGTAACCCTTGCCCTTCATGCAAGCGCTATACGCCTGGCTCAAATTGGAAACATTCTGGTTTTGCACCGCGGCGGAAGCTGCGTTCTGCTCGCGCCGCTGTTCACGGGCCCGCACACCTCCCGCCACAACACCCGCTGCCGCACCCACTGCAGCACCGTGACCTGCATTATCGTTGGCCACGCCACCAATCACAGCTCCAGCAGCCGCACCACGCATGGCACCGCCGGCACGTTGTCCACCACCGACGGCCGGCCCGGTCTGCGGCGGCGGTGCGGCCTGTGTGGGCGCATTGCTTTGTGCCCATGACATGCACGCGCTCTTGTCCGCTTCCTGCTGGCTCTGGCTCTGCCCGTTGGCAGGGTAGGCGGTCGGCAACTGCTGGGCCGTCGCGTTGATGGCCACCATGGCGCAAGCCAGCGCGGTGATTTGTATGAGGGATCGATTCATGACGATGCTCCGTAACAGAAGTTAGGGAAAGCGGTGACGGCGGAAAGAGCTACACCGTCACCGTGTTGCCGTCAGCGGATGACGCCGTCCGTCTTGAGCTTGGGAATGATGGTCTTGGCAAGGTCCTGCACCGCCTGCGGGATATTGCTGCTGCCCACGCCCTTGGTTGTCACCGACCAGATGACTTTCTGCGACCTGGCGTCCCACACGGTGGTTTCGAGTGTGACTTCATCGTACTGCGTGACATCGGGGGTGGAAGCCCAGGCGCCACCCCACCAGCCGCCGAAAGGTCCAACGGGACCGCTGGGGGTGACGTTGAGTTTCTGCTCGACGCGCTGCACACGCGTGGCAAGAATCACTTCGGCTCCGGTGGCCTTGACGACGTCGCCCACTTTGGCGGAGCTCTCGCCGGAAGGAATCTGGTTGTAGCTCTGCTCGGCCTTGACGCCAGCGGCTTGCAACTGCGAAACGAAAGTGTCCTCGAACACACGTCGGTAGGTGTCGCTCTTGGTGATGCCAAGTACCAGTACGTTCGAGGCCGGCGGGCCCGGCCAGCTGGGATCTTTCCATTGATTGCTGACGCTGAACGTGGAGCACGCAGCAAGGGTGAGTGACAGGGCCAACAGGACATATCGCAGAGGTTTCATGACGTGGTTACTCCTTGTGTCGTCGTCAAGTGGAACATGGCGTGGCAGACGGGATATGTAGGATGTCAGGGTGGATTTCCGTCCTCCGTCGCCAACGCTGCGTCATACGGTGTCAAGGGAATCAGACCCAATCGTTCGGCTTCACGAATAAGCGCCACGCCGCTGTGCACGCCAAGCAGATCCAGCAATGCCTGTCGGTGGCTTTCCACCGTGCGCACGGAGATACCCAGTTCCGCGGCAATCTCACTGGTGCGCTTGCCTTTGGCCATGCATTCAATGACCTCGCGCTGTCGCCGCGTCAGTCGATGCACGGCTTCAGGCGCCTGCAGCAGCGAAGCCATGAGCTGAGGACTGATGAACTGATTGCCCGCAGCCACTTCGGCGATGGCGGTGAACAGTTCGCTGCTGGGCGACTGCTTGAGCACATAGCCGTTGGCGCCCGCCTGCATGGCTTCCCGCACGATCAGCGGCTCGCTATGCGTGGAAAGCACTAGGATGGGTATGGCGCTGCCCTGGCGGCGCAGTCGGCGCAGTGCCTGCAAGGCACTGAAAGGCGGCATGGCGATGTCGGTGATGACCAGGTCGACCTCATCGGCGAGTACGGCCTCGATCAGGGCTTCTCCGTCATGCACGATGCGAACAGAGTTGGTGCGTCGCGCCAGCAGGCCGGCAAGCCCCTCGGCCACGCAGCGATGCTCATCGGCCAGCAATACCCGCAGCTTGCGTGTGCTGTTTCCCGGCACGTTTGTGCGTGTCTTCATGCGTCAACGCCGAAGGTGGCAACGAGCGGGTAGCCAACGAACGTCGACGTCGTGCATCCGTTGAACGATGCAGATGTGTGTTGAGCCCTAGCAAGGGTGCCGGCTCGTAGCGGCCGTGTTGTCAGTGGATCGGGCAGCGCACCACAACCTGTGCCAGCGGGTGCGGTAGTCGTGGTTATCCGGGATCGCGCGAATTTGAGTCTCATGGCCTGTCGGTCCCCGCCTCGGCTGCTCTTCTGCCGAACGTGAGCTTGGCCCGTCAGGACTTGCGGCGTAAGCGAACTTTCACTCAAACACGGTCAGTAAATTTACCAAGGAACCGCCGAGGCGCCGTCCTGAGCGTGCAATTTGCCGTCGGGATGACGTGAAAACCGCGCGAAGGCTGTGCGAGTAACACAACCTGCTTCTGGGGCGGTTTGATGCCTCTCCGTAGAACTACGCAAATCGTCACGAAGATATGACAGTCCGCGTGAGCAAATGCGGCTTGGCTCCTTAGGGGAGGGGCCAGATAGCTCTGTCGGACACTGTTCTGTGTATAGGGGACGTTGGATGCATGGAGCAACGGAATGACCACCAGGAACGCACCCGGGGCCGATTTGCCCTCCCTGGGCAGGGGCATCGGCATGTTTGGTGTTGCGGTGGCCGCGCAGTGGCTGTCGCTGGTGCTTTGGGATCGCGAAGGCGATGCACAGATGGTGTGGCTGGCCGGCCCTCTGTTGCTGGGCGCGCTGGTCAGCGACGCGCAACGCTATTGGCTCTGGTACAGCCTCGGCTGGCTGGTGGGAATGATTTCGTCCGGCGCCCTGTTGAAGCTGCCTCTCGCGGGCATGGCAGTCCTTGGCGTTACGGATCTCGTGCTTATCAACCTCGCCGCATTCGCGCTGGTACGTATCGGGAAAGACCGGGCCATCGATGATTTCCGCAGGTTGATCGTTTTTCTGCTGGTTGCTGTCGTGCTGCTACCGCTGGTGGCCGCCGGCGTGGTGGCTCAGCTGGCCAGCTTGCTGTCGATGCCCACATGGCTCTCGCAGAACTGGTGGCATGTCGCGCTGGCCGACGCGTTGGGTTACGCGTTGCTGCCACCGGTGATCATCAGCCTTGCCAATCCAGGCTCGGCATTACGACGAGACGCCTTGCCCGCGTGGAACGTAGTGCTAGGTATCGGTGCCGTGCTGGTGCTGATCTGGCTGGCATGGCGTGAGCTGGGTGCGTTGCCAACAGCGCGCCCGCTGTTATTGCTTGCCCCGGTGCCACTGGCGATTTTCGTCGCGATGCGTGCGCAGATGCCGGGTACCTGTCTGCTCAGCCTCATTCTCGGGACGATGGCCATCCAGCTCAGTCTCGACGGAAGGGGGCCTTTTACACAGCCGGATCCGCAATACACCACGGTGGGTGTGCAGTTGTGGATGCTTGGCATGGCGATGGCGTCCCTGTTTCTCGCCGCACTGGTGGAGCAGCGTCGAACCGTCATGCGCACGCTGTCGGCCACCAGTACCGAAGTGCGAGAGCTCGCTGGGCGCCTTATCGTGGCCCAGGAGCAGGAGCGGGCCCGCATCGCGCGTGATCTGCACGACGACATCAATCAACGCCTGGCCGTGGCCTCGATTCGCCTGAGTGCCTTGCGTCGCAAACTGGACGAGAACAATCGCCAGGACGTCAGCCTGCTGCAGAGCGACCTTATCGGCTTGTCCGAGGATGTTCGCCGCATATCGCACGATCTTCATCCGAGCATGCTCAGCCAGACCGGCCTCACCGCAGCGCTGGCCGGGCTTTGCCAGTCGCAGCGTCATCGACATGGCCCGGAGATCGAACTGAAGGTATCGCCGCAGGCCAAGGATCTGTCCGAGGACATTTCGCTCTGCCTGTATCGCGTAACGCAGGAAGCATTGAGCAATGCGTTACGGCACGCGTCGGCACAGCACATCGAAGTTGCCCTGGATATTGGCCGCGATCGTGTGGATCTCAGCATTGCCGATGACGGCAAGGGCTTCGAATCAGAAGGGCGGGGGCGCCGAGGGCTTGGGCTCATGAGTATTGATGAGCGGACCAAGCTGCTTGGTGGGAGTTACCAATTGCATTCCACACCGGGAAAAGGGACTGAATTATGCATATGCATTCCGCTAGGAACCTCCATGCAGCTGCAAGGCCAAGCCTGATCATTGCCGACGACCACCGGATGGTTGCCGAGGGGGTGCAGCACATTCTTGATGATGATTTCGAGTTGCTCGATATCGTTGCCGATGGCGATGCCTTGGTTGACGCAGTGCGTCGCCTGAAGCCGGACATGGTGGTGGCCGACATCAACATGCCTCGCTGCAACGGCATGGATGCACTCAAGCGGTTGCGGCAGGAAGGCGTGGATACACGTTTCGTGTTTCTCACCATGCATATGGAGCCGGCGCTGGCGGTCGCTGCGCTGCGTGCCGGTGCCAGCGGCTACATTCTCAAGAGCTCGGCCGGTGAGGATCTGCGCAATGCCACGCAACAGGTGATGACCGGTGGTACCTATGTCACGCCGGCGCTGGGTGCGCGATATATCAGCGGTCAGCTGACCGACATGCGCAATCTCACCTCCAAACAGCTGCAAGTGCTCAGACTGGTGGGCGAGGGCCTGCGTTCGAAGCAGATCGCCTTGCAGCTCGGCTTGTCGGTGCGGACGGTCGAGGCCCACAAGTACACGATGATGCAGGTGCTGGGCGTGCATTCCACCCTCGAACTCGTGCGCCGGGCCGAAGATTTGGGCCTGCTGTTCTAGCAGAAAGCAGGTAAGCCGTAGTTTTACGTAGTGATGAGTCGGTTCTCTTTCGGTGGCGCGAGTACTCGCATTGGACGATGCTCACTCTCGTGGTGTCATCCATGGACAGAGGACGAGCGTGAAGCGCGCCACCATCGTATTGGCCGAAGATCATCCGCCTGTCGCCGAGCAGATTCGTGCGTTGCTCGGTGAGGAGTTTGGCGTGCTCGCGGTGGTGTCGCACGGCGAGGCCTTGATCAAGGCCGTCCGGCGATTGCGGCCGGATGTGGTCGTGACAGATATCAGCATGCCAGGCATGGATGGCATGCAGGCTGCGCGGGAACTGCTGGCAGAACAGCCGGGTTTGCCGATCGTCTTTATCACGGTGCACGACGATCCCAGCCTGGCCCAGGCCGCATTGGCTATCGGCAAGGGCTACGTACTCAAAGCGGCGGCAGGAGACGAGCTGCCCGACGCGATAAGAAGCGTGCTGGATAACCGGTATTTCGTATCGCCGGCACTCGGCAGGGTCGACATGCTGGTCGATGGACCACACTTTTGATCGTGGTTCCACCAGGGGCGTACAAGGGGCGCGAGCCGCAGTGCTTCAGGGATGAAACACTTGTCGGCAAACAAACGCATCGCCGTGTTGGAAAGTGATCGATGTAGTCATTTTCCTACGTAAAAGTGCGCAACTGACCGATAGGATCGTCGGGATAACAAGTGCAAGCTTGATGGGTCCGGAACGGACAGGTCAGCGGGTTTTCACCCGCTTGATCAGGTGGTCGAAGGGCTCTCTTTTTTTACAGGGTTTGATCATGGTCACCTATTCGCTCAAGCAATCCCCCGAAGGGTTGTGGTCTGTATGCCGCCTGGGCTTTTCGCTGTTCAGCGACCTTCGGCTTGGCGCAGCCATCAAGCTGGCTCGTGAAGTGGCGCGTGACGAGCATCTGCGGTCTGGGCGCCCGGTCTGTGTGGAAATGCCCGGCATGGGTTCATCGATCCGCTTGGCCCAATACGCCCGTTTTGCCGCCCCCCTGGAGAAGGCGGCGTAATCCGATGCTCTGCCCATTCTGTTGCAGGGCCGCTTGTTTGAAAGGATAAGGCTAGGCAAAGTCGCGGGACCTTCCGGTCGGGACCCGTCCATGCGTCTTTCGCTCCGCCGCTCTTCAATAGCCCTGCTTGTGCTCGCGGCCCTGCCGCTGCACGCGACCACGCTGTTGGTCAACGCGCGTATCCACACCATGGATCCCGCTCATCCGGAAGCCACGGCGCTGGCCTGGAAGGATGACGGCCGCCTGCTCGCTGTGGGCGATAGCGACGATCTGGTGAAGCGCTATGCAGGCGCGAGCAAGACGGACGCCAAGGGGGCCACCGTCATCCCCGGCCTCATCGATGCGCACGGCCACATGCTGGGTCTGGGTATGACCCACATCGAAGTGGATCTGGTGGGGGCGAATTCTCGCGCCGAGATCATCGAACGGCTCAAGGCTGGTGCCGCCAAGCTGCCCAAGGATGCCTGGCTGGTGGGGCGCGGCTGGGACCAGAACCGTTGGGCCGATAAACACTTTCCTACCGCCGCGGATCTGGATGCCGCGTTCCCCGATCGACCGGTGTACCTGGAACGCATTGACGGCCACGCGGCATGGGTCAATACCGCGGCCATGAAGCAGGCCGTCAAACCGCTGGATGGCAACTGGCAGCCCGAAGGCGGTCGCATCGTGCGCGTCGGCGCCCGGGCCAGCGGTGTACTGGTGGATGGCGCCGTAGGTCTGGTGGCAAAGGCAATCCCGCCGCTGACGCATGAGCAGACACGAGAAGCGTACAAGGCGGCATTCGCTGACGCAGTGGCATCCGGACTCACCGGAGTGCATGACCCCGGCACGAGTCTCGAAGACTTCAAGGTGCTGCAGGAAATGGCTGCCGCGAAGGAGATCCCGCTGCGCCTTTATGAAATGGCTGACGGCAACCACGCCGCCTTGGATTGGCTCTGCGATCAGGGCGGACGCTGGACCGACGCAGGTGGTCGCCTGCAAATGCGCACCGTGAAGTTGTATATGGACGGTGCACTAGGTAGTCGTGGTGCAGCCTTGCTCGCGGACTACAGCGACGATCACGGCAATCGCGGCATCCTGGTGACCCAACCCGATGCTTATCGCACCGCGGTGGAGAAGGCGTACCGCTGCCATGTGCAGGTCGCTACGCACGCCATCGGCGATCGCGGCAATCGCATGGTGCTCGATACTTATCAAGCGGTGCTTGGCGATCACGCCGACAGCGATCACCGCTGGCGCGTCGAGCATGCGCAGATCGTCGCGCCGGATGACATCCCGCGCTTCGCCACCTTGCGAATCATCGCCTCGATGCAGCCTACGCATGCCACCTCTGACATGCCCTGGGCCGAGCAGCGCCTGGGCGCCGAACGCCTGAAGGGCGCCTATGCCTGGCAGCGCTTCATCCAGGAAAACGTGCCGTTGGCCTTCGGCTCCGACTTCCCCGTTGAGCACGTCAATCCCATGCTTGGACTTTATGCGGCTGTCACCCGGCAGGATCTCAACGGTCAGCCGCCGGGTGGCTGGTTGCCGGATCAGCGCGTGAGTCGCTTGCAAGCGCTTGCCGGTTTTACACGTGCTGCGGCCTACGCGGCCTTCATGGAAAACGAAGTGGGCATGCTCAAGCCGGGCCTGCGCGCGGACTTCGTGATACTCAGCGATGATCTGATGACGGTGCCGCCACGCAAGATCGCCGACCTGAAACCGATCAGTACCTGGGTGGATGGCAAAGCGGTTTACACAGCCGCAAAGACAAACGCCACGCAGTGATGCGTGGCGCTTGCCGGGGACGGTGGGGCTGGGTACTTATGCGGCCTTGCGGGTGCGGGCCACGGTACCGATGGAGGCGTGGGCCGACTTGATGGATTCGACCTTGTTGTCTTCGCTGAGGTTTACGCCCTCGGCGCGGACGAACTCGATGTCGGTGACGCCGAGGAAACCGAACAGTGCACGCAGGTAGGTCTCCTGGAAGTCCATCGGCTGGGCCGGGCCCTGGCTGTAAACGCCACCACGCGAGGAGACGATGATCACGCGCTTGCCGCCAGCCAGGCCTTCGGGGCCATTGGCGGTGTAGCGGAACGACTTGCCCGCGACAGTGATGCGGTCGATCCAGGCCTTCAGCTGGCTCGGAATCGAGAAGTTGTACATCGGGGCGCCCATCACCACCACGTCGGCGGTAAGGAACTCCTCGATCATCTGGCTGCCCAGCACGGCAGAGGGGTCGTTCGCGTCAGCTACCGGGGTCCAGTGGGGAAGCGGATTGGCCGCCAGATCGTGGTAGATAACTTCTGAACCGGGGTTGTTGAGGGTCAGTTCGGCTACGATGGCCGAGGTCAGCCCGCGCGAGACAGAGTGGCTACCCAGGGCGCTAGCGTCGAGATGCAGCAGTTTCATGGCAATTCCTCAGTAACGGGCCGGGGTATTCCGGCGACAGAGATAGGTTATCCATGGAACAATCTCTCGATAAGACGGGTAAAATCGAACGTATTGTTCCCACAAGGAAACAACGATGACGGTGTTGGACGGCGCCCTGCAGGATCTCAATGACCTGTATTTCTTTGCGGCGGTGGTGGAGCACGGCGGCTTTTCGTCGGCAGGTCGCGCATTGGGTATACCCAAGTCCCGCCTGAGCAAGCGCATCGCCCAATTGGAAGAACGGCTGGGCGTGCGCTTGCTGCAGCGGACAACGCGCCGGTTTGTGGTCACCGAAGTCGGTGAGCGCTTCTATGGCCACTGCCGCGCCGTGCTGGAAGAGGCACGGGCGGCACAGGAGGCAGTGGAGGAGGTGCGCTCGGAGCCGCGCGGCGTGGTGCGCGTGAGTTGCCCGATTTCGATCGTGCAATCGGTAGTGAGTCACGTCCTTCCAGAATTTCTGGCTCTGCATCCCAAAATGCAGGTACGCCTCCAGGCCACCAATCGCCGTGTCGATGTGATCGGCGAGGGCTTCGATGTCGCTATTCGCGTCCGCAGCAAGCTCGACACCGATGCGACCATGGTGGTGCGCACATTCGGACAGTCCCGTGTGCTGCCGGTGGCGAGCCCTGAATTGCTCAAGCGCTATGGCCATCCCAAGGAGCCTGCCGATCTGTCGAACCTGCCTGCGCTCACCATGGATGAGCATGAGGGTGCGCACAGCTGGGAGCTTTACGACGCACAAGGCGAGCGGGTGGTGGTCGATCTGCAGCCACGCCTGATCTGCGGTGATTTCGCCGCGCTGCTGGAAAGTTGCAAGTGGGGCATCGGCGTAACGCTGTTGCCGGAGTTCGTGTGCGGGCCGGCCGTATCGCGTGGCGAGCTTGAGGTGGTGTTGCCGGACTGGAGCGTGCCGCAGGGCACCATGCACTTCGTTTATCCCAGTCGGCGAGGCCTGTTGCCCGGCGTGCGCGCTTTCGTGGATTTTTTGGCGGAAAAACTGCCCGAGGCCGTGCGCGAAAATCATGCACAGTGTGACAAGTACGTTTGACCACGGTGTGCCACAGAGCTCGTGTTAGCATCCCCGTTTAGCCATCCAGACATCCGGACCATGCAGATCCAGACCAAGCTTCCGAAAGTGGGTACCACCATCTTCAGCGTCATGAGCCAGCTGGCGATGGAACACAAGGCCGTGAACCTGGGGCAGGGCTTTCCGGATTTCGAACCACCACAACCGTTGCGCGATGCCATCACTCGCGCCATGGCCGAAGGCCGCAACCAGTACGCACCGGGCATCGGCCTGCCGAATCTGCGCGAACAGATCGCATTGAAGACCGAGCGCATGTATGGCCATCGGCTGAGTGCGGACACCGAAGTCACCGTGACCTCCGGTGCCACCGAGGCGTTGTTTGCCGCCATCGCCGCCGTGGTGCGCACGGGCGATGAAGTGATCGTGTTCGACCCGGCTTACGACAGTTATGAGCCGGCGATCGAACTGCAGGGCGCGCGTGCCGTGCATATCCCGCTGCAGGCCCCCACGTTTAGCGTTGACTGGCAGCGCGTGCGCGACGCCGTTACGCCGAAGACGCGCATGATCCTCATCAACAGCCCGCACAATCCTACCGGTGCCGTGCTCTCGGCAGCCGATCTGGACGAGCTGGCGGCCATCGTGCGCGACACCGAGATCGTGGTGCTGTCCGACGAGGTGTACGAGCACATCGTGTATGACGGCGCACAGCACGAGAGCGTGTTGCGCCATCCCGAGCTGGCGGCGCGCAGCTTCGTGGTGTCCTCGTTCGGCAAGACCTATCACTGCACCGGTTGGAAGCTGGGTTACGCCGTGGCACCGAAGGCGTTGTCGGCCGAATTCCGCAAGGTGCATCAGTACCTCACCTTCTGCACGTTCCATCCGGCTCAGGTGGCCTTTGCTGAATTCATGGCGAGCACACCCGAGCACTATCTGGAACTGCCGGCGTTCTATCAGGCCAAGCGCGATCGCTTCCGCGAGCTGATCAAGCCGTCGCGTTTCAAGCTGCTTGACGTGCCGGGTGGTTACTTTCAGCTGGTGGATTACTCGGCCATCAGCAATAAGGACGATGTGTCGTTCTGCGAGTGGATGGTGAAGGAAGGTGGCGTGGCCGCCATTCCGCTCACGCCGTTCTACGAAAAAGCCCCGGGCACGCATTTCCTGCGCCTGTGCTTTGCCAAGAGCGATGCCACCATGGAAGCGGCCGCGGAGCGTCTATGCAAGCTTTGAAAGTAAGCCTGGTGCAGGGCGCGACGCGCTGGCACGATGCGCCGGCCAACCGTGAGTACTACGGTGAGCTGGTGCGTCGCGTGGCAGGGCAGACCGATCTCGTTGTGCTGCCGGAAACGTTTCTTTCCGGCTTCAGCAATGACACGCGCGCCAGCGCAGAAGCGATGGATGGCGAAGGCGTCGCCTGGATGCGCGAGCTCGCGCAGGAAATCGGTGCCGTCGTTTGCGGCAGTTTGGCAATTAGCGAAGACGGCACGGTCTACAACCGTTTGATCTGGGCGCGCCCGGATGGCAGCTACGCGCAATACGACAAGCGCCACCTGTTCCGCATGGCGGGTGAGCACACGCGTTACGGTGGTGGTAACGAGCGGCTGATCGTGGAACTCAAGGGTTGGCGCATTCTGCCGCAGGTCTGTTACGACCTGCGTTTCCCAGTGTGGCTGCGTAACGGTCGCCGTGAAGAAGCCGCAGGCGGGATGGAATACGACCTTGCTTTGTTCGTGGCCAACTGGCCGGCGCCGCGCCGCCAGCCGTGGCGCACGTTGTTGCGCGCACGCGCCATTGAAAACCTGAGCTATGTGGTGGGTCTCAACCGCGTCGGTGTGGACGGCAACGATCTGCCCTATGCCGGCGACAGCGCGGTACTCGATCCGGTAGGCGAGCCGCTGGTGGAGCTGGGGCCGCAGGAACAAGTGGTAACGGTGACGATCGATCCCGCGCCGTTGCTCGCACATCGCGAGCGCTTCCCCGCATGGATGGACGCCGACCGGTTTACGCTCGACGCGGATTGATCTGCTACCCGCCGCGCGCGGTTATTCCGCGCGCGGACTGGCGGTTGCCTCCGCCATCGGCTTACCCACTTCGAACTGCATGCGCGCGAAATCGATCGTCCAGTGATCGAACGACCGCAGGATGTCGCCGCCAAGCAGGTCAGGGTCCAGAGCGTTGCCGGGACTGCTTACTGCGATGCTGAGGGAAGGCAGAACCATGCGCTGATCGCCGATACGCACGCGGACATGGGGCCACGCGACCGACTCGCTGGCGCGCGAGCCACCGGCACCGGCAAGGCGTTCCTTCTTCGACGTCAATCCCTTGACCAGATAGGGGTGTGCGGACGCGAAGCGTGACGAAAGGCCTGATCGCACTGCGCCGCTGTCCAGTTGCATGGCAACCGGCATGTCATTGAGCACGACATTCACGAAGATGGCATTACCGACCATGCGCATATTGCCGTCGGTCATGGCGGGAGCATGGCTGCGCGACGGCAGCAATTTGCCGTCGGCGGTGAATTCGATGCGTTGCAGCTCACGCAGCACCGGAAAGCCCAGGATGGCATTGATCTGGTAACCGCCGGGTACCGGCATGCTCAGCTGGTCGTCGTCGAGGACCAGGAACGCCACGTGGCTTAAAGACAGGCCGGCAAACTCCAGGTGATCGGCGATGCCGAGCCTTGTGGTAACTGCCTGCCGACTGATGCTGCCGGCGCTGGCTGTACCGTCGAGCATGCGAAGACCGAGTTTGCGCGCAGTGGATTGCGAAATCGTCGACAGATTGGCCCCGGTGTCTAGCACGACCCCCTGTGACTTGCCATTGATCACCACGTTGGCACGAGGCAAGCCGACCTTGTCACGGGTCATGGTCTCCGGTTTCGGTACGTAGGCGTCCAACTGTTGTTTCGGAGCGGTGGCAAGTTGATCGGCCATCACGGCCATCTGAAGCACGTTGGCGCGTTCACCGGCATCCGCGCCTTGTTCCGTCACCGCTTTCTCCCAGGCGTGCGCTGCATTGGCGGCTTGTGCGTAGTCGCCAACCGCAAAACTGGCATCGGCCACGATATTCCATGCCAGTGCGCGCTCCGCTGGCGAGCGCGTGCCGTCGGCGAGATAGCGAGTGACCTGTTCACGTGCTTGAGCGGCATCGAGTTGGGTTGCAGCCAGCCGCGCACGCGCCAGCGTGGCCAGGCCCGGATCATCGATGCGGGGGAGCACGTTGTTCAGTGTAAAGACGTCGCCGTCGGTGGCACTACGCAAAGCTTGTTCTGCTTGTTGGCGGGAGAGGCTGGGCGACGCGACCGATCCGCCCGCGGCGAAGGTCGAACCTGCGGGGGCAGCCAGCAAGGTGAAAGGAAGGACCAGGGCCAGCAAACGATGTTTCATGGTATGGTGCCTGTATGACGGATAAAAATTATCGTAATACAGAAAAAACGCATCGTTCAACAGAATTATTTTTGGCGAGGGCAGCCCGTCGGCTGGCTGTGGTGTGCTGGCTGGCAGCATTGGCCTGCCTGTGCGTCACTGCCGCGGGTATCTGGGGCGGCGGCGTGCAGGGCAGGGTCACCGCCATCTTGTCGACCGGTGATCTGCCACATGATTGGGCTGCCGTCATGGCGGCCTTGCTGGCCTTGGTCACCTGCGCAGCGCTGGTGGAGTTGGCGCGCATGCTCGGTCGTGTGCGACCTGATGCGTTGTTTTCCAGCGCGGCGACGAAGCATTTCCGACGATTCGCCTGCCTGATGATGATCGCCGCCGTGCTTCGCGTGTTGCTGCCAGCGGCCGCTACGCTATGGCAAGCACACCTGTCGGGTGTCCATCAGGCTCGCCTGGAATTCAGTGGTGACGATCTGCTGTCGCTGCTGCCGGTGGCTGTGTTCTTCTTCGTTGCGCGTCTGTTCGACGAGGCGGCGCGACTTGAAGACGATCAACGCTCGATCGTGTGAGGCGCATATGGCGATCGTGGTCCGACTCGATGTAATGCTGGCGATGCGCAAGGTACGATCACGCGAACTCGCCGAGTTCGTCGGTATTACCGAATCCAATCTGTCGTTGCTCAAATCAGGGCACGTGCGTGGCGTGCGCTTCGAAACGCTGAGCAAGATTTGCGAATTTCTCGAATGCCAACCGGGCGATCTGCTGGCCTACGTGCCCGACGACGAAGCGACGGGCAGTTGAGGCGAGTAGCGAACCCTTGCCTGCGAGGCAAGGGTTCGTTGGTTTACAGGATGGAAAGCACCGCTTCCGGCGGGCGACCGATCGCCGCCTTGCCGTTCGACACCACGATGGGTCGCTCGATCAGGCGGGGATGACTCGCCATCGCCGCGATGAGCGTGGTGTCATCCAGCGAGGGGTCATCGAGACCCAGTGCCGCGTACTCCTCTTCACCTTTGCGAATCAGCTCGCGCGGGGTCATGCCGAGCATGTCCAGCAGTTGCGTGAGCTCTGCTGCACTCGGTGGCGTCTCGAGGTAGTTGATGACATCACACGCCACACCGCGCTCTTCAAGCAAGGCGAGCGTGGCGCGTGATTTCGAACAGCGGTTGTTGTGATAGATCCGAACCGTCATCAGCGATTGCCGTGACGGTTACCGCCGCGGCCGCCGCCATGCGGACGCCCGCCACCACCGCCACCACCACCGTGGCCTTGCCCACCATGGCCGCCGCCATGGCCCTGGGGACGATTGCCGCCACGACCCTGCGGACGTCCACCGCTACCCTGACCAGGACGACCCTGCTTGTTGCCGCCACGATTGCCGCCCGCGTTGCCGCCGCCGAAACCGCCATAGGGGCTGCTGCCGCCACGACCTTCAGCGCTGCGACCGCCGCCGCCGCCACCGCCACCGCCGCCGCCGCCGCCGAATGAGCGACCGCCGCTTTCACCGCCGCGTGCGCCAAACGGCTTGCCGCCGCCGCGTCGGTTGCCCGCACCTGCTGCGCCGCCACGACTACCCTCGCCGCCACGGCCGCCTTCGCGACTTTCACCGGCAAACCATGTGCGCACCGACGGCAGTTCCTGACCCGGTGCGACACCGCGTTTGTTCTTGCGCTGCATGCCACCCGCGGAACGCTCAGGGCGTGCCACGTTGCCATTCACTTCCTTGCCCGGACGGCGACGTTGCTGCTTGCCACGCGCGGGTTCCTCGCGGATACGGTCGTAAGCGCGCAGCTCGCGCGCTTCGTCCTGATAGCCCGCGCTGTACGAGCCGCTGGCGCCGCGCTCGGGGCGATACTCGGTGACATTGCGCGCTGCGCGGCGCTGATGCAGCACAGGGCTCAGCGTGAGCACTGGCTGCGGTGCGCCCAGACCGGTGGTCTTGCGCAGATCCTTGACGGCGTCTTCGCCCAGGTTTTCGCAGTCACCGCGACGCAGGTTGCGCGGCAGTTCCACGCTGCCGTAGCGGATGCGCTTGAGGCGGCTCACCAGGAAGCCCTGCGAATCCCACAGGCGGCGCACTTCGCGATTACGGCCCTCGCGAATCACCACGCGGAACCAGCTGTGGCTGCCGCCGCGGCTGATCACGGCGATTTCGTCGAAGCGTGCCGGGCCGTCTTCCAGCTCCACGCCGGCCTTGAGCTTCTCGATGATCTCGTCGGGCACTTCACCGTGCACGCGGCACAGGTATTCGCGCTCAAGGCCGCTCTTCGGATGCATAAGCGCATTGGCTAGCTCGCCGTCGGTGGTGAGCAGCAGCAGGCCGGTGGTGTTGATGTCCAGGCGGCCCACGGCGACCCAGCGCGCACCCTTCAGGCGCGGCAGCTGTTCGAACACGGTGGGGCGGCCTTCGGGATCTTCGCGCGTGGTCACCACGCCTTCGGGCTTGTGGTAGACCAGCACTTCGGTCTCGTCACGATTGTCGGTGGCGACAATGAACTGCTTGCCATCGAGCACGACGCGATCGCCGGCGTGCACGCTGGCGCCGATGGTGGCGGGCGTGCCGTTGAGTTCAACTTCACCGGCCTGGATGCGCTGCTCCAGCATACGGCGAGAGCCGAGGCCCGCGTTGGCCAGCACCTTGTGCAGGCGCTCTTCCAGGGCAGGGGTGCTCTCGTCGCGCGGTGCGCGCTTAAGGGTCAAAACGGATTTCTGCGGCGCAGTCATGCGCGGTACTCCTTAGTGTCTTGCGTGGCGTCGCCTTCGTCGGCGTCCGCGTGGGTCGCTGCCTCGTCGGCAGTGTCATTCGGGGTGTCGGCGTGTGAAACATCGCCGGATTCGGAAGTGGCGACTTCCATCGCCACGGGTTGTTCGTCAATGGGTGCTTCGGTGACGGCGGAAGAGGCTTCCTCGCCCTCACCCGATGCGGGTGCTTCGTCAGTGGTGGGCTCGTGCACGAGGCCTTCGTCGTCGCCAGCCACCACCAGCGTTTCGTTTTCTTCGTCCGGATCGATCGGCAGGTCGCGCACGATGCGAGCCGGCAGCGGCTCCGGTGCGATGCTCATCTGCGGATCTTCCATGTCGCGGATTTCCGACAGCGGCGGCAACTCATCCAGCGACTTGAGATTGAAGTAGTCGAGGAAGGCACGGGTCGTACCGAAAAGGGCAGGTTTGCCCGGTACGTCGCGGTAACCGACCACGCGAATCCACTCGCGCTCTTCCATCGTCTTAATGATGTTGGAAGACACTACCACGCCGCGAATCTGCTCGATTTCCGGGCGGGTGATCGGCTGGCGGTAGGCGATCAGCGCCAGCGTCTCCAACAGGGCGCGGGAATAGCGGCTGGGCCTTTCCGTCCACATCCGCGAGATCCACGGGTGCACATCCTGCTTCACCTGATAGCGGAAGCCGGAGGCCACTTCTCGCAGTTCCACGCCACGGTGGGCGCAGTCTTCCGCCAGCGCCTCGAGTGCCTTGGACACTTCCTCACGACCGATGTCGTCCTCTTCGCCGAACAGTTCCAGCAGCTGAGGAATGGTCATGGGCTGGGTGGATGCCAGCAGCGCCGCCTCGATGATGGGTTTGAGTTGCTCGATCTGCATGGCCTCAGTTCGGATGCGGATTCATGATGTTTAGCGGCATAGCGCAGCCGTCATTCGGCGGCAGCGGCCGGTTCGTCGGCGATCGACTCTTCGAGAGCCTCCTCGCCACGTCCCGCTTTGGCCCTTACGTAAATCGGCCCCAGCGCTTCTTCCTGCACAATTTCAACCAGCATTTCCTTGGCAAGTTCCAGCATGGCCAGGAAGGTGACCACCACGCCCAGGCGGCCCTCGGTCACATCGAACAGCGTCTCGAAGCGCTGGAAACTGCGGTCATTCAACCGGCCCAGCAGCTCGCCCATGCGCTGACGCACACTGAGTGCCTCGCGCTTGATGGCGTGATGCCCGAACAGCTCGGCGCGGTGCAGTACATCCTTCAGCGCCAACAGCAGTTCTTTCAGGTCCAGCGGCGGCGGCAGCTTGATCACGTTGCGCTCGCCCACTTCCGCGTGGGCGGGCGCCATGTCGCGCTCCATGCGGGGCAGGGCGTCGATATCCTCCGCAGCCCTCTTGAAGCGCTCGTACTCCTGCAGGCGGCGGACCAGCTCGGCGCGGGGGTCTTCCTCCAGGCCTTCCTCGGTCGGCGGCCGGGGCAGCAGCAGCCGCGACTTGATCTCGCCAAGAATCGCGGCCATCAGCAGGTACTCGGCCGCCAGTTCCAGGCGCATCACGTCGCGCATCATCTCGATGTAATTCATGTACTGCCGGGTGATCTCGGCGACAGGGATATCGAGAATGTCCAGGTTCTGACGACGGATCAGGTACAACAGCAAGTCGAGCGGGCCTTCGAATGCTTCGAGAATCACCTCGAGTGCATCCGGTGGGATGTACAGGTCCTGCGGCATCTGCAACATCGGTTCGCCGCGCACGATGGCCAGCGGCATTTCCTGCTGTTGCGGTACCGACGCAAATGCGTCCTGCGGTGCTGTGACCGCCTGAGGCTCGACTGGCTCAGTGCTCATCAATACATGTCGTTTGGCCGTCCACGACGGCGTGCGTTGCGTTCAACACGTTAGGAAACGTTCTGTCCCACCGGCATTCGCTCGACGAATGTCCCCGCCCGGATCGCGCCTACTGGTTGGCGACCCGTTGAAGCTAACTTGCGCGATGCCTAGCCGGTGCGCCTTGCGTCACCGTCCCGGGCATGCATGATGAAATCGCGCGCTTGGCGTTTCGATCAGGCTGGCCGTGAGCGACCCTTGTGCGTCTTTTGCGGGCTTTGAACCACAGCAAAGGCGCAAGCCACAACGTGACGATACCTGCGTCACAGGCTTTTCCATTGGTCGGCTTAGTGCATCGGGATGGGTGTCGTAGCGGTCGATCCTGGCCGATCGTGCGCGCACCCTAGGACCCATGCAGGACCAAGAGTAGCCGCTGAAAGCCGGCAAGTCCAGTACGCGCGCAGCCTGCCATCGCGGCAAAATAGCGGGGCATGCCACCCGATGAACGCTCGATTATTCATGTCGACATGGACGCCTTCTACGCGTCCGTGGAGCTGCTCGACCGGCCCCAGTTGCGCGGCCTGCCCGTTATCGTGGGCGGGTTAGGCCCTCGTGGGGTGGTTTCCACCTGCAGTTATGAGGCGCGCAAGTTCGGCGTGCATTCCGCCATGCCTATCGTCCAGGCGCGCCGCCTGTGCCCCGATGGCGTCTATCTGTGGCCACGCATGGCGCGCTACGAGGAGCTCTCGGATCAGGTATTCGAGGTGTTCCACGAGGTAACGCCGTTGGTAGAAGGGCTGTCGCTGGATGAGGCCTTTCTGGACGTCACCGCCAGCCTGCGCCTGCTCGGGTCCATCGAGGTCATCGGGCGCCGCATCAAGGAAGCCATCCGCGAGCGCACCCAGCTGGTGGCCTCCGTGGGCATGGGGCCCAACAAGTTGCTGGCCAAGCTCGCCAGTGAGATGTCCAAGCCAAATGGATTCCATCGCATTCGGGGAGATGGCGCTGCGGCCGAACTGGCTCCGCTACCGGTGGGCAGGCTCTGGACGGTAGGCAAAGTGACCGAGCAGGCGCTGCATCGGTTCGGTATTCACACTATTGGGGAATTGGCAGCATGTGACACGGCGCGTCTCGCCCGTGCGCTGGGGCGTCAGGTGGAAGGACTGCAAGCGCTCGCGCGGGGCGAAGATGACCGTTGCGTTGAACCGGCACAAGCTGAACAATCCATCGGCGCGGAACATACGTTCGACGTCGACATAGCCGAGCTGGCGCTAGCCGAGTCCTGGCTGCTGCGGCATTGCGAACGTATCGCCGCGCGGGCCCGCCAGCGAGGGCTGGAAGGCCGGACGGTTACCGTGAAACTGCGTGAGCCACCGTTTGTTACCCATACACGCCAGGCCCCATTGCGCACATCCAGCGCTTCTGCCAGCGAGATTTATGGTGTGGCACGAGGTTTGCTTCAGTCCTGGTGGCAGGCGCAGCGAAAGCCGCGCCTGCGTTTGCTGGGCGTGAGCCTGTCGGGCTTCGCTGCCGAGCGGCAGCAGGATTTGTTCGATGCCACGTCCGAAGGGCGGATTACGGATCAGGTGCAGGACAAGATCAATTTGCGGTTTGGCTCGGGAAGCCTGGTGCGTGCCGGGGTTTTGCGAACCAAGCCGCAGGATTGAAGTTGGTCGGAGGCCCTCCACATCGATGGCGTGGGGCGGTGTTTTTCAGGACGAAACAGTCGGCGCCTGGGTGCGTCGGACGTGGGGAGATACGGCAGGATGAGCAAAGCGGAAGACAACGCCAGGAACAGCTCCGATCCGGAGCAGTTGCGACCGGCGCGCATGCGTATCGAAACCACGGTACTGATGAGCCGCGGCGACGAATCGCAGCCCACTGAACTGGTGGACATCTCGGCGACCGGAGTGCTGTTGCGCCGGCCACTGGGCTGGCAGGGCGAAATCGGTCAGAGCTGGATCCTGGATATGATCTTCGGCCACGATCTGCACATTCACCTGGAGGCTCAGGTCGCGCGAATCTCCGATCGGCATCTGGGCTTTGCCTACACACGTATTCCCGAAGACAAGCAGGTGCCGCTGTGGAACCTGCTGGGTGGCTATGCCGACATTCTCGAGATGTGGCACGACTGAGGGTCAGAAGTGAGTGCAGAGGAGTGAGAAGTGAGAGAAAACCACTTGCTCCTCATGCGCCACCAGCAATAAAAAAAAGCCCGGCTTGATGCCGGGCTTTTTTGTTTGGAGAGGAAGCGAGCTCTTCTCTCACTGCTCACTCCACTTAACTCACTTCCCGCTCTCAGCCCGTGGCTGCCTTCTTCTCGTCACGCAGTTCGCGGCGGAGGATCTTGCCCACGTTGCTCTTGGGCAGCGTGTCGCGGAACTCGATGATCTTCGGACGCTTGTAACCAGTGAGATTGTCGTGGCAGAACTTCTTCAGTTCTTCGACAGTGAGGTTCGGGTCCTTGCGCACGATGAACAGCTTGACCACTTCACCCGAGTGTTCGTCCGGCACGCCCACCGCGGCAACTTCGGCGACGCCCGGATGCTGCATCACCACGTCTTCGACTTCATTGGGATACACGTTGAAGCCGGACACCAGAATCATGTCTTTCTTGCGGTCGACGATATAGACGTAGCCGTCCTCGTCCATGCGAGCGACGTCGCCGGTGTGCAGCCATCCGTCAGGGCCAAGCACCTTGAGGGTTTCGTCCGGACGCTGCCAGTAACCCTTCATCACCTGCGGGCCGTGCACCATCAGCTCACCCACGCTGCCGATAGGTAGCGGTTGGTTGTCCTCGGACCAGATGGCGACATCGGTCGAAGGAATCGGCATGCCGATCGATGAGTTGTAATCCTTCAGGTCCAGCGGGTTGATGCAAACGGCGGGCGAGGTTTCAGTGAGGCCATACGCCTCGGCCAACGTGCAGCCCGTGACCTTCTTCCAGCGCTCGGCGACCGGGCGCTGCACGGCCATGCCGCCGCCCAGGCTGAGGTGCAGGCGGGAGAAATCCAGCTCGGCGAAGCCCGGCGTGTTGAGCAGGCCGTTGAATAGCGTGTTGACGCCGGTGAGTGCGGTGAAGTTGGACTTCTTCAGTTCTTTTACAAAGCCGGGCATGTCGCGCGGATTGGTAATCAACCAGTTCAGGCCACCCAGGCGCATGAACACCAGGCCGTTCGCGGTAAGCGAAAAGATGTGATACAGCGGCAGTGCCGTGATGATGACTTCTTCGCCCGGCTTGGCGTTCTTGCCGATCCAGGCGCTGGCCTGCAGCATGTTGGCAACCATGTTGCCATGCGAGAGCATCGCGCCCTTGGCCACGCCGGTGGTGCCGCCGGTGTACTGCAGGAAAGCGAGGTCATCGTGGCCCAGCTGTACCTTGGGCAGCGGATGGGGTGCGCCTTGCGCAAGCGCATCGCTGAAGCGCACCGCCTGTGGCAGCTGAAAGGGCGGCACCATCTTCTTGACGTGCTTGAGCACGAAGTTGATCACCGCACCCTTGGCGCCCAGCAAGTCGCCAATGCCCGTGGTGATGATGTGCTTGACGCCGGTTTCGGCCACCACCTGCTGCAGCGTCGAAGCGAAGTTGTCGAGCACCACGATGACCTTGGCGCCGGCGTCTTCAAGCTGATGCTTGAGCTCGCGCGCGGTGTACATCGGGTTGGTGTTGACCACCACCAGGCCAGCGCGCAGCGCGCCGAACAGGGCAATGGGGTACTGCAGGACATTGGGCATCATGATCGCAATGCGATCACCCTTGCCGAGCTTGAGTACGCCAGTGAGGTAGCCGGCGAACTGGCGACTCAACACATCGATCTGGCTATACGTGAGCTGCTTGCCGAAGCTGGAGAACGCCGGGCGCTGACCGAAGCGCTCAAATGCTTCTTCGACGACCGCGGCTACCGAGGCGTACTGGTTGATGTCGATCTCTGCCGGAACGCCTTCCGGATAATGGGCCAGCCACGGACGCTCATTGCTCATGTTGGATCCAAAGCTCCTCTGTATAACCGCCCATGGTTCAAGCATGGCATGGGTACGGCAAAATGACGATTCGGCATTGGAGCATACGCTCGCGTATAGCGGCAAGCCGCGCCGCAGCGATATCTGGGGGAAGGTCTATCATGCGAAATAGGTGGATGATTTTGTTGCTTTGCGGCCTGCTGGCGGGCTGTCGGCATGCGCCAGACGAGACGCTGGTGAGACAGGGCATCGAGGCCGCAGTGAACGCCGCGGGCCACGCCAATGCCTCGGCATTGGGCGATGTGCTCAGTGAGGATTTCGATGGCAATGCGGGGGCGACCGACCGACGCCAACTACTCGGACTGCTTCATGCAGCGGCGTTTCGTGGGGACACCATCCACGCTTTGGTCGGCCCGGTGAGCGTGGAGCCTCGTGGTGAACGTTACGTGGCCAGCTTCACGGTGACACTGACCAGTGGCGGCAAGCTATTGCCGGCCCAGATCGGCGTGTACCAAGTGGAGACGGCGTGGCGGAAGGACGGTCACGAGTGGCGTTGCTACTCGGCAACCTGGTCGCAGGGTACATAGAGCGTGTAGGAGCCCACTTGTGGGCGACCGCAGCGTTGCGTTGTTCCCATGGGTGGCGGTTGTCGCGCACAAGTGCGCTCCTACAAAAAGAGCTCGTGGCACCTGATATGAAAACGCCACCCGAAGGTGGCGTCTTCTTTTCAGGCATTACTCTCAGGCGGCTTTCTTCGCCGCCAGCTGACGCAGCACGTACTGCAGAATGCCACCATGACGGAAGAACTCGCGTTCCTTCGGCGTCAGCAGCAACACCTTCACGGTGAACTCTTTCTTCTTGCCGTCTTCGCCGGTCGCAACCACCTTGGCCGTCTTCGACTCGCCACCGTCCAGGCCGGTGATGTCAAACGTCTCCTTGCCGGTCAGGCCGAGCGACTGCGCGTTCTGGCCATCCTGGAACTGGCAGGGCAGCACGCCCATGCCGACCAGGTTGGAACGGTGAATACGCTCGAAGCTCTCGGCAATCACCGCCTTTACACCGAGCAGCAAGGTGCCCTTGGCGGCCCAGTCGCGTGACGAACCGGTGCCGTACTCTTTGCCAGCAAGCACGACCAGTGGCGTCTTGTCGGCCTTGTACTTCATGGCTGCATCGTAGATGGCCATCTGTTCGCCGCTCGGCACATAAAGCGTGTAGCCGCCCTCGACGCCGTTGAGCATCAGGTTCTTGATGCGGATGTTGGCGAAGGTGCCACGCACCATCACATCGTCATTGCCGCGACGCGAGCCATAGGAGTTGAAGTCCTTCACCTCCACGCCCTTGCTGATCAGGAAGCGGCCCGCCGGGCTGTCTTTCTTGATCGAGCCCGCCGGTGAGATGTGGTCGGTGGTGATGGAGTCGCCGAACAATCCGAGCACGCGGGCGCCGTGGACGTCCTCGATGGTGCCCGGTTCCTTGCTCATGCCGTCGAAGTACGGCGGGTTCTTGATGTAGGTGGAGTCGTCCCACTTGTAGACGGCGCCATCCGGCGAGGCGATGTGGTTCCAGCGGTCGTCGCCCTTGAACACGTCGGCGTAGTTCTTCTCGAACATCTGCGGATTGATCGCGCCGGCGATGGTGTCGGAGATTTCCTTGTTGCTCGGCCAGATATCCTTCAGATACACCGGCTTGCCGTCACTGCCCGTGCCCAGTGCATCCTTGGTCAGGTCAATGTCCAGCGTACCGGCTAGCGCGTAGGCCACCACCAGCGGCGGTGAGGCCAGGTAGTTCATCTTCACTTCCGGATGTACGCGGCCTTCGAAGTTGCGGTTGCCCGACAGCACCGACGCCACGGCGAGGTCACCCTCAGCAATGCCCTTGCTGATTTCCGCGGGCAGCGGACCCGAGTTGCCAATGCATGTCGTGCAGCCGTAACCGACGATAAAGAAGCCGACCTTTTCCAGCTCCTTCAGCAGGCCGGTCTTCTCCAGGTAGTCGCTCACCACCTTCGAGCCGGGACCAATCGAAGTCTTCACCCACGGCTGTGCCTTGAGGCCCTTGGCGGCCGCCTTCTTGGCCACCAGGCCCGCGCCGAGCATGACGGCGGGGTTGGAGGTGTTGGTGCAGGAGGTGATGGCCGCGATCACCACGGCGCCATCGCCGAGCTTGAAGGCGTGGCCGTCTTTCTCCACACGCACACCGCTATCGGTAATGTCGTTGGCGGGGTTGCCGATGGCGGTGGCCCCCCCTTCATTGGCGAAGTTGGCGGTATCACCGTTCCTCGGCTTGCGATTGGCAGTGAGCGGACCCACGGCATCCTGGAAGCTCTTTTGCACGCCTTCCAGCAGCACGCGATCCTGCGGGCGCTTGGGGCCGGCCAGCGAGGGCTTCACGTCGGCCAGATTGAGTTCCAACGTGGTGGAAAAGCGTGGCTCCACCGCGTTCTCGTCATGCCAAAGGCCTTGTGCCTTGGCATAGCTCTCCACCAGTGTGATCTGCGCTTCGTCGCGGCCGGACAGGTGCAGGTAGTTCAGCGCCTCCTGATCGATCGGGAAGATGCCGCACGTTGCGCCGTATTCCGGTGCCATGTTGGCGATGGTGGCGCGATCGGCCAGCGGCAGATGCTTGAGGCCATCACCAAAGAACTCCACGAACTTGCCCACCACGCCGAGCTTGCGCAGCATCTGGGTGACGGTGAGTACCAGATCGGTCGCGGTAACGCCTTCAGAGAGCTTGCCCGTGAGCTTGAAACCCACCACCTGCGGAATCAGCATGGACGAAGGCTGCCCCAGCATGGCTGCTTCGGCCTCGATGCCACCCACGCCCCAGCCCAGCACGCCGATGCCATTGATCATGGTGGTGTGCGAGTCGGTGCCGAACACGGTGTCCGGGTAGGCCCACTGCTTGCCATCCTTCTGCGCGGTGAACACCACACGAGCCAGATGCTCCAGGTTCACTTGATGCACGATGCCCGTGCGCGGCGGTACTACCTTGAAGTTGTCGAACGCCTTCTGGCCCCAGCGCAGGAACGAGTAACGCTCCTGGTTGCGCTGGAACTCGATCTCCACGTTCTTCTCCAGCGCCGACTCAGAGCCGTACACGTCAACCTGCACCGAGTGGTCGATCACCAACTCGGCCGGCGCCAGCGGGTTGATCTGCTTGGCATCGCCGCCCAGCTTCACCACCGCATCGCGCATGGCGGCCAGATCGACCACACAGGGCACGCCAGTGAAATCCTGCAGCACCACGCGGGCGGGCATGAAGGCAATTTCGGTATCGGGCTCGGCCTTGGCGTTCCAGTTGGCCACCGCTTCGATCTCTTTGGCGGTGACGTTGACGCCGTCCTCGTGGCGCAACAGGTTTTCGAGCAGGATCTTCAGCGAAAAGGGCAGGGTCTTGAGGTCAAAGCGCTGACCGAGCTTGGTCAGGCTGGCGATCTGGTAGGGGCTGCCGTTGACGGTAAGGGTGTCGCGGGTGGCGAATGAATCCAGCATGGGGCTAACTCCTGTTGCTTGAGGCTGGCGACGCACGATGACGTAGCCTGGGGATCCTACGGCACGAAACGTGAGAGGAATTGCAAAAGCCGCTGCTTCCCGGTGGGGATGCCTGCCAGTTTGGGGCAAACGCTGGGGTGCGCAAGAGACCCGAATGGGGATTGCGCCACATTCGCCTTGCAAGATTTCGAACGCTGACGGAAGCATTGTCTTGCGTTGCGGCAGTTGGGTCCCGGCTGGCAAAATAGCGGGCTGAGATGCCGCCAAAAACGGCATCGTGACAAGGTTTTACGCCTTGTCGAGCGCCGGTAGCGACCACGCGGAACCATCCCCCCGGGCGATCTCCGCTGCGATTGCGCAAGCAACCGCTCGCTGCCTCTTTGTTCAAGTTCACCGGACGAGACCACATGCTTAACGCCTACCGCCAACATGTCGCCGAGCGCGCCGCGCTGGGTATCCCGCCGCTGCCGCTGTCGGCCCAGCAGACCGCCGAGCTGATCGAACTCCTGAAGAACCCGCCTGCAGGCGAGGAAACCTTCCTGGTCGATCTGATCACCAACCGCGTGCCGGCTGGCGTGGACGATGCGGCCAAGGTCAAGGCCTCGTACCTGGCGGCTGTGGCGTTCGGCACCGAGAAGTGCGCGCTGATTTCGCGCGAGAAGGCCACCGAGCTGTTGGGCACCATGCTGGGCGGCTACAACATCCACCCGCTGATCGAGCTGCTCGACGACGCGCAGATCGGCACGGTTGCCGCCAACGCGCTCAAGCACACGCTGCTGATGTTCGACGCCTTCCACGACGTCAAGGAAAAGGCCGACAAGGGCAACGCCAACGCCAAGGCCGTGCTGCAGAGCTGGGCTGATGCTGAGTGGTTCACCAGCAAGCCGGAAGTGCCGGAAAGCCTCACCATCACCGTGTTCAAGGTGCCGGGCGAAACCAACACCGACGACCTGTCGCCGGCTCCGGACGCCACCACGCGCCCGGATATCCCGCTGCATGCACTCGCCATGCTGAAGAACAAGCGCGATGGCGCACCGTTCCAGCCGGAAGAAGACGGCAAGCGCGGCCCCATCGCCTTCGTCGAATCGTTGAAGGAAAAGGGTCACCTGGTCGCCTACGTGGGTGACGTGGTCGGCACCGGCTCCAGCCGCAAGTCCGCCACCAACTCGGTGCTGTGGTTCACCGGTGAAGACATCCCCTTCATCCCGAACAAGCGCTTCGGCGGTGTGTGCCTGGGTAGCAAGATCGCCCCGATCTTCTACAACACCATGGAAGACGCCGGCGCGCTGCCGATCGAACTCGACGTCTCCAGCATGGAGATGGGCGACGTGGTCGAGCTGCGCCCGTATGAAGGCAAGGCGCTGAAGAACGGCGAAGTGATCGCCGAGTTCCAGGTGAAGTCCGACGTGCTGTTCGACGAAGTGCGCGCCGGTGGCCGCATTCCGCTGATCATCGGCCGTGGCCTCACCGCCAAGGCGCGCGAAGCGCTGGGCCTGCCGGTTTCCACGTTGTTCCGCCTGCCGCAGCAGCCGGCCGATACCGGCAAGGGCTACACGCTGGCGCAGAAGATGGTTGGCCGCGCTATCGGTCTGCAGGAAGGCCAGGGCGTGCGCCCGGGTACCTACTGTGAGCCGAAGATGACCTCGGTGGGTTCGCAGGACACCACTGGCCCGATGACCCGCGACGAGCTGAAGGACCTGGCTTGCCTGGGCTTCTCGGCCGACCTCGTGATGCAGTCGTTCTGCCACACCGCCGCTTACCCGAAGCCGGTGGACGTGAAGACCCACCACACGCTGCCGGAATTCATCAGCACGCGTGGCGGTATCTCGCTGCGTCCGGGCGACGGCGTGATCCACAGCTGGCTCAACCGCATGCTGCTGCCCGACACCGTCGGCACCGGCGGCGACAGCCACACGCGCTTCCCCATCGGTATTTCGTTCCCGGCCGGCTCGGGCCTGGTGGCTTTCGCCGCCGCCACCGGCGTGATGCCGCTGGACATGCCGGAATCCGTGCTGGTGCGCTTCAAGGGCGAACTGCAGCCGGGCGTCACCCTGCGTGACCTGGTCAACGCCATCCCGCTGTACGCCATCAAGCAGGGCCTGCTGACCGTTGCCAAGCAGGGCAAGAAGAACATCTTCTCCGGCCGCATCCTCGAAATCGAAGGTCTGCCGAACCTCAAGGTGGAGCAGGCGTTCGAGCTGTCCGACGCGTCGGCTGAGCGTTCCGCTGCCGGTTGCACGGTGCACCTCGACAAGGCGCCGATCATCGAATACATGACCAGCAACATCACGCTGCTGAAGTACATGATCGCGCAGGGCTACAAGGATCCGCGCAGCCTGCAGCGCCGCATCAAAGCGATGGAAGCGTGGCTGGCCAACCCGCAGCTGCTCAAGGGTGATGCCGACGCCGAGTACGCCGCCGTCATCGAGATCGACCTGGCCGACGTGCATGAGCCCATCGTGGCCTGCCCGAACGACCCGGATGACGTGAAGACGCTCAGCGACGTGGCCGGTGCCAAGATCGACGAAGTGTTCATCGGTTCGTGCATGACCAACATCGGTCACTTCCGTGCAGCATCCAAGCTGCTGGAAGGCAAGCGCGACATCCCGACCAAGCTGTGGGTGGCCCCGCCGACCAAGATGGACCAGCAACAGCTGACCGAGGAAGGCCACTACGGCGTGCTTGGCACCGCCGGCGCACGCATGGAAATGCCGGGCTGCTCGCTGTGCATGGGCAACCAGGCGCAGGTGCGTGAGGGCGCCACGGTGTTCTCCACCTCCACCCGCAACTTCCCCAACCGTCTGGGCAAGAACTCCAACGTGTACCTGGGTTCGGCCGAGCTGGCCGCGATCTGCTCGCGTCTGGGCAAGATCCCGAGCAAGGCGGAGTACATGGCGGACATCGGCGTGATCAACGCCAATGGCGAGAAGATCTACAAGTACATGAACTTTGACCAGATCGCCGACTACCAGGACGTGGCCAACACCGTCACTGCCTGAAAGCGGTAAGTCACCGCAAGGTGGCAAGGGAAGGGCGGCGCAAGCCGCCCTTCTTTTTTTGCCCGATGTCGCGTCTAAACAACTGACATCGCCCCTGTAGGAGCGCACTCGTGCGCGACCGCAGCCTATTGGCTCCACCGCTCCGTTGGTTAGTCGCGCACAGGGTGCGCTCCCACAGGACGCGGCAAGGCACCGGGAGTTCGGTGGTAGCCCACCCTGTGGGCGACTGTGACGCCGCGTAGAACCGCTCCGCCCGGTTGTCGCGCACAAGTGCGCTCCTACATAAGAGCGGTGCCGGACCGGATCGATGATGGTTCGTCCAAAGGCAGCGCCTCACTGGCTGCTGTCGAGCCGACTGAGGTCCCCTTGTAGGAGCGCACTCGTGCGCGACCGCAGACTATCGGCTCCACCGCTCCGTTGGTTTGTCGCGCACAGGGTGCGCTCCCACAGGACGCGGCAAGGCACCGGGAGTTCGGTGGGAGCCCACCCTGTGGGCGACTGCGACGCCGCGTCCAACCGTTCCGCCCGGTTGTCGCGCACAAGTGCGCTCCTACAAGAAAGGCCAAGCGAGATCTGATCGAGGGCGGATAGCCCAAAAGACAACGCCTTACCGCCTGCTGTCGTTTATGCTTGCGCCCGTCACAAGCCAGGCCAGCACCCCGCGGATGATTTCCCCCCACCTCTCGGTAGTCTCTCTTCGCGACCTGATGCTGGTGCAGGCGGTGCGTCGCCACGGCAGCTTCAACAGCGCCGCGCGTGCGATGCACATCAGTCCGTCGGGCCTCTCGCATCAGGTGCAGAAGGTGGAGCAGGCGCTCGGTGCGCCGTTGTTCGAGCGAGGTGGTCGTCGCATTGTTCCAACGGCGGGCGGGCAACGCTTGCTGGAGCAGATCGATGCGGTGCTATCTGCTGCGGATCACCTTCAGCAAGTAGCGCGTGCTGGCGAGGTCGCTTTCGGAGGCGAGTTGCGACTGGGCGTCCCCGCTTCGCTTGGTCCGTATTTGCTGCCGCATCTGATTGCGCCGTTTCCACAACACTTTCCGGGCACGCGTCTGAGTTTGTCCGAAGGCAAGCCGCGCGGCTTGCTGCGGCGCTTGAACGAGGGCGAGCTGGATGCCGTGCTTGCGCCTCGCGTAGCACCGGTCAGTGGTGTTGCCATGCGCCCGCTGTTTTTCGAGCCGTGGGAAGTGATGTTCCGCGCCGATCACGCGCTTGCTGGCAAGCGCACCGTGGGGTTGGAGCAGTTGGAAGCCTGCGACGCCACGCTTATGACTGAAAGCCATGCTGACGATGTGCTCGGTGGCGCGCACGTGCAGGACGTAAGCCTGGAAAGTCTCGCAGCACTCGTGGAGTTGCGTGGCGGCTACGCGCTGGTACCAGCGCTGGCACACGACCGTCTTGCTTCCATGCCCAACGTGGTGCTCGCCAAGCTTAAAGGGCAGGCGCCTGGGCGCGAGATTGCGCTGTACTGGCGTGAAGCCTCGCCATGGCATGCCGATTTGCAGAATTTCGCGGTGCTGCTGCGCAAGTTGGCGAAGCAGCGGCCGGGGCTGCGGTTGATTGATGAAGCGAGTTGAGGCGCTGAAGCCGTAATTGGGCTAACGACACCGCGAGAATGCCGCCGTCCCCAGCAACGTCATCCCGGTCTACGCCGGAATGACGAGCGAGACGGTGCGAACGTCTTCTGCACCGTCAGAAATGTCTTCGCCCTCAGAAATCCAGTTCCTGCGCTGCACACAAATAATCAATCATCGGCGCCACGCGCTTGTACGTCTCTACCAGCCACGGCAGCAGCTCGGCAGAACAGGCCAGCTTCTCGTCAAAGCCCTCGCCGCAGGCAAAATCCTTGCGCTTGATATCGTCGATTAACTCGTGATCCGAATCAAACCCGCGCGGCGGCCGGCTTAGCGATTCACCCCAGAACTGGAAGTGGTCGCGAAAGGCCTTGCTACGCGTCGCTTTCTTCCATGCCTCCGGATTGTCCGCAAGAAACGCGCGGATGCGCTTGAGCGCATCGGATTCCGGGTGCCACATGCCACCACCGGCAAAGCAGTCGCCCGGTTGAATATGGATGTAGAACGAAGGTGCCGGAATCTCATGCCGACGTTCGTGGAAAAACCGCGCACCTTGCCACGGCTTGTAGGGCTGCTTGTCGTTGGAGAAGCGCGTGTCGCGATAAATGCGAAACAGCGAGCCGCCGCTCTTGCGCGGGTCGGCCCGGTAGTGCGGGCTGATTTTTGTCAGCGGCGCCTGCAGATCCGTGATCAACGCAAGGAAAGGATCACGCACGTCGCGCTCGTATTCCGCCTTGTGGGCCTGAAACCATTCGCGACTGTTGTTGCGATCGAGTGAGCGCAGGAAACGGAATGTAGCAGCTGAGAAGTAAGTGTTGGCCATGAGATGGGTGGTCAGGCGGTAAGTGGGGCGACGTCAGTGGCCAGCAGCTCGCCCCAGGCTTGCAGCTGGTCGAGGATGCCGAGCTTGTGTTGATCCGTGATGTCCGCACGCAACGAAACAATGCGGGCGAAGTAGTCGTCCAGCGTCAAGTGAGTCAACGGCGTCGGGCGAGTCAGGCGGTCGCGGCAGAACGTCTGCCAGCGCGCCTGCTCGTCGAGGTTCAGCGTTTCCGGCCAGTTGCGTGCGCGGTAACGAAACAGCAGCTCCGGATAACGCGCGTCACGGAACGGAAAGTCCCGCTGCCCCAATTGCTCTGGCGGCGTGGCACGAATATCGGCGAGCAGGCGCTTGTCGGCATCGGGCAGGAACCCACCGTACAGGGCAAGCTCCGGATCTGCCGGTGGCGGCAGGTCGGCGGCGCGCTGAAACACGCGGCGCAACTTGGCGGCCAGCCCTTCTGCCGAAGCGAGCATGTCGCGGTGCACCTGCACTTGATCGAGATCGAGCTGCAGTCGTTCCAGGTCCACGCCTTTCAAAACAGACAACGGGGCAAGCGCGGGCGCTCGGTTGACGCGCACGGTGCGCAGCGGAATCCGCTCGACCCCTTCAGGCAGATCGGCGCGCGAAGTAAACACACGGTCGGCGATCTCTTCGTCATTCAATGCCAGCAGGTCGGAAGGGTCGCTCGACAGGTCGTAGACAATGACCTCCGCAGGCCGGGTCGGATGCGCGGCCAGCGGCGCGACCACGGCCAGGCAATGACGGCTAGCCGGATAACGTGACGAGACATGCACCACCGGTGTCATGGCAGCCACATCCAGCATCTCGAACACACGCTGCTTGCGACGCAGCCCGAAATACCAATCCCATAGGCGCGGCTGGCGCACGCGGATCAATCGCGCCAGATCGATCAGTGCATACACGTCCGACAGCGCATCGTGCGCGCGTTCCTGTTTCAGGTGATTGGCGGCAGCCAGGTGCTCGAGCTTGAAGCTCGGTGTGCCGTCCTCGCGCTTGGGCCACTCGATGCCTTCGGGGCGAAGCGCCTGGCACATACGCACCAGGTCGATCAGGTCCCAGCGCGAATTGCCATTCTCCCACTCGCGGCCATAGGGTTCGAACATGTTGCGATAGAACAGCTGCCGGCTTACTTCGTCATCGAAGCGCAGCGAGTTGTAACCCACCCCGCAGGTGCCGGGCTGGGCTAGCTGCTCATGCACGCGTGCGGCAAAGTCGGCCTCGATCACACCCTCGCGCTCGGCCTGCTGTGGGGTGATGCCCGTGATCAGGCAGGCTTCTGGGTGGGGTGGCATTTCACGCGGCGGCTTGCCGTAAAACATCACCGGCTCGCCGACGATCTCCAGCTCCATCGTGGTGCGAATGCCAGCAAACTGCACCGGACGGTCGCGCCAGGGATCGGCCCCGAAGGTTTCGTAGTCATGCCAAAAGAAGGTCTGCATGCCGGGGATCATCGCATGCCCATCCCGGTCATGGATGCTGGAGAGCCGGTTCGCGCTTTCCCCCGTGTGGGCCATGGAGAAATCGTGAACAGGCTCTGCGGCCCGGATGGTAGACTGCGCGTCCAGGAGGGCGCATGAGCCTAGCGAACGAAGACAATCTGATCTGGATCGATCTGGAAATGACCGGGCTCGATACGGACAACGACTCCATCCTCGAGATCGCCACCATTGTCACTGACAAGGACCTTCGCATTCTGGCCGAAGGTCCGGTGTTCGCGATACGCCATCCGCTGGAGCGGCTGGAGGGCATGGATGCATGGAACCGCAACCAGCATCGCCGATCCGGTTTGTGGGATCAGGTGGTGGCGTCCGCCGACGACCATGCAGCGGCCGAGCGCGCCACGCTCGAGTTTCTGAAAGAGTGGGTGCCCCTGGGCAAATCGCCGATGTGCGGTAACTCCATCTGCCAGGATCGTCGCTTCCTGCATCGCCAGATGCCGCGCCTGGAGCGCTACTTCCACTATCGCAATCTCGACGTTTCCACGCTGAAAGAGCTGGCACGCCGCTGGGCGCCTGCCATCGGCAAGGGCTTTGCGAAGGAGTCGGCGCACACGGCGTTGTCGGACATTCGCGATTCCATCGATGAGCTGCGCTACTACCGCCAGTTCATGGGGCCGCTGAGCGGCGAGTCCTGACACCACCTCACGCGTCCACGGGAGTTGCCATGTCCACTGATCTGTTTGCTCCCGTGCTCGACTGTGCCGGCCGGCCTCTGCGGCTGGACCGGCCACGTGTGGTTGGCATCCTCAACGTCACCCCCGACTCGTTCTCCGACGGCGGCACCCATGCCACGGTGGAGGAAGCGGTGGCGCATGGTTTGCGCATGGTGGAAGAGGGTGCCGACATGCTCGATATCGGCGGCGAGTCCACCCGCCCCGGTTCCGAAGACGTGCCGCTGGAAGAAGAGCTGCGCCGCGTGGTGCCGGTGCTGCAACAGCTGGCCGCTCGCACCACGGTGCCGCTGGCCATCGACACCTCCAAGCCTGAAGTCATGCGCGCGGCGGTCGCGGCCGGCGCAGGCATGATCAATGACGTCTATGCCTTGCGGCGCGAGGGTGCCCTGGACGCAGCCGCCGAACTGGGCGTGCCGATCTGCCTGATGCATATGCTGGGCGAGCCGCGCAGCATGCAGAATGAGCCGCACTACGACGACGTGGTGGGCGACGTACATCGTTTCCTCACCGACCGTCTGTTCGCCTGCGAGCTGGCCGGTATCGACCGTCGCAAAGTCATGGTCGATCCCGGTTTCGGCTTCGGCAAGACGCTCGAACACAACCTGGCCCTGCTGCGCGCGCTGGAGCAGTTTGCCAACCTTGGCAGCGGGGTGTACGCAGGGCTGTCGCGCAAATCGATGATCGGCGCCATGACCGGCCGGCAAGTGCCTGCCGAGCGTGTGGCCGGGTCGGTCGGCGCGGCGCTGATCGCCGTTCAGCGTGGCGCGCGCATGGTGCGCGTACACGACGTGGCCGCTACCGTGGATGCCTTGGCCGTATGGCATGCCGTGCAGGCAGGCGACACGCCGGTACGCCGCGACAGCAAACCCGCCGCACCACGTTGGCCGGACGACGAATAAACACTTTCGCAGGATGCGGCGCCGCGACGAAACGCGAGTGCCTGGAGTTGAACATGACGCAACGCAAGTATTTCGGAACGGACGGCATTCGCGGCATGGTGGGCCAGTGGCCCATCAGCGCAGACTTCATGCTGCGGTTGGGGCGCGCAGTAGGCGTGGTGCTCGCGCGCTATGGCCATCCAAAACCGAAAGTGCTGATCGGCAAGGACACCCGAGTCTCGGGCTATATGTTCGAATCCGCGCTGGAGGCGGGCCTCGTGGCCGCGGGCGCCGATGTCGCGCTGCTTGGCCCGATGCCGACGCCCGGCGTGGCATTTCTTACGCGTTCGTTGCGTGCAGACGCAGGCATTGTCATCAGCGCCTCGCACAATCCGCATCACGACAACGGCATCAAGTTTTTCTCCGCCAACGGCGAAAAGCTTTCCGACGAGGTGGAGCTGGCCATTGAGCAAGAGCTGGATCTCGAATTCACCACCGTGCCGTCGGAGCAACTGGGCAAGGCCATTCGCGTTGCCGATGCGGTGACGCGCTATGCGGAGTTCTGCAAATCCACCGTCTCCGAAGACTTCAACCTGCGTGGGCTGAAGATGGTGCTCGACTGCGCCAACGGTGCCACGTATCAGGTAGCCCCTAAGGTTTTCACCGAGCTGGGCGCGCAAGTGTTTGCCATGGGCGACAAGCCCGACGGCTTCAACATCAATCGCGACGTCGGTTCCACCCACCCGCAAGCACTTCAGCGCGCGGTGGTGGAGCAGGGTGCGGATATCGGCATCGCGTTTGATGGTGACGGCGATCGCGTGCAGATGGTGGACCGCCACGGCAAGCTTGCCGATGGCGACGACCTGCTCTATGTGCTCGCCAACGCCTGGCACACCCAGGGCATGCTGCTCGGCCCCGTGGTCGGCACGCTGATGAGCAACTACGGCCTGCAGCTGGCACTGGGCACTCTCGGCGTCAAACTGATTCGCGCCAATGTCGGCGACCGCTACGTGTTGCAGCAGCTCAAGGAGCATCGCGGCAACCTTGGCGGAGAAACCTCGGGCCACATCCTGTGCCTGGATCGTGCGACCACGGGCGACGGCATTGTCTCCGCACTCGCCGTGCTCGAAGCCCTGTCTTATGCCGGCAAGGATCTCGCTGAGGCGCGCGAGGGTCTGCACAAAATGCCTCAGGTGATGATCAACGTGCGCGCCAATGGCGCCCGCGAAGCCCTGCACAGCGAACCCGTGCGCGAAGCCTTGGCAGAGACCGAACGGGCCCTGGCGGGGCGGGGCCGCGTGGTATTGCGCGCCTCCGGCACCGAGCCCCTGGTGCGCGTCACGGTGGAGGCCGCGGACGAGGCAGAAGTGCGCCAGTTGGCCGAACAGCTCGCAGGTGTCGTAAAATCTAGCGCTGAACGCTCGTGAGCCTGTCAGGGCCGGCCCAGCACTGCTGATACCGGCCCTACAACCCAGGTCGCCAAGGATTGGCCCGACGTGCCCGCCCCCGCGGTGGCGGTAGACAAATGGACCGCAGGCACACCTGGACCCGCCATGAAGAAAGTTCCTACCCTCGACATCCGTCGTTACGACACCGACCGCGCCGCTTTCGTTGCCGAACTGGGCAACGCCTATCGAGAATTCGGTTTCTGCTGCATCAGCGGCCACGGCATTCCGCGCGAACTGATTGACGGCGCCTACGAGTCGTTCCAGCAGTTCTTCGCCCTGCCCACCGAAACCAAGCTGAAGTACAACGTGCCCGGTAGCGGCGGCGCTCGCGGCTACACGCCGTACAAGGTGGAAACCGCCAAGGACAGCAAGCACGCCGACCTCAAGGAGTTCTGGCATGTGGGCCGCGAGATTCCGCGCGACTCGAAGTTTGCCGACGTGATGCCGCCCAACATCTGGCCGACCGAAGTAGAGAACTTCAAGAAGAACGGTTACGGCCTGTTCGAAGCACTCGACCAGCTCGGCTCGCGCGTGCTGCGCGCGCTGGCGTTGCACATCGACCTGCCTGAGCACTTCTTCGACGACAAGATCAACCAGGGCAACTCCATCCTGCGCCCGATCCACTACCCGCCAATCACCGAGGAAAACATTCCCAACGTGCGCGCGGGTGCGCATGAAGACATCAACTTCATCACCTTGCTGGTGGGCGCCAGCGCCGAGGGCCTCGAAGTGCTCACGCGCGAAGGCGAGTGGCTGCCCATCACCACCGAAGGCGATGCCATCGTGGTGAACATCGGCGACATGCTGCAGCGCCTGACTAACCATGTGTATCCGTCGACCACGCATCGCGTGGTGAATCCGCAGAACGAGAACGCGCGCAAGCCGCGCTACTCGGTTCCGTACTTCCTGCATCCGAATCCGGACGTGGCGCTCGATCCGCTGCCGCAGACGGTTTCGGCGGAAAACCCGAGTCGCTACGACACCAGCATCACCTCGCACGAGTATCTGCTGCAGCGTTTGCGTGAGATCAAGCTGATATAACGCGATGCCCATCTCCCTCTCCCCTCCGGGGAGAGGGTTGGGGTGAGGGGTGGGTGCTCGCGAGCACGCGTGTCCCCCTCACCGTCATCCCCGCGGAAGCGGGACAAGCGCGAAGCGCGCAGAGCGTCTGCAGGGGCTGGTGCTTGCGAGAACGAATGTTTCCCTCACCGTCATCCCTGCGAAGGCAGGGATCCAGTGACTTGGCTCTTGGCCTTGAATGTGGCGCTACCGCCAGCGTGCCGCCTACGCGGCGGGCGTTTCGACCTTCTGCCGAAGGCCGAGTCACTTTTCTTTTGCTGGCCCAAAAGAAAAGTAACCCAAAGAAAATGGCCTTCAGAGCGAGGTCGTCGTAGCGTCGTGACTAATACGAGCCTTGGCGTCCGCGAAGCCCGGATCGTCACGATCGTCCGACACGCGTGTCGGCTACACCGCAACGCGCCATCGCGAAGAGGACTTAAGGCAGTCACTCGCTTCGTCGTTAGTTATGGATTGCGCGATGCACCCCACTTCTCCCTCTCCCCTCCGGGGTGAGGGGCGGGTGCTTGCGGAAGCGCCCATGACTTCCGATCCATCCCCCAAACTATTCCAACCGCTACGCTCCCCCCCACTCGCAAGGAGCCAGCGATGCGCCTCTCCCCAATCCTTCTGCTCGCCTTCCTATCCTGCAGCAGCACCGCCATAGCCGCCGACGATCCCTTCCGCGAATACGCCGACCTGTTGGGCCACTGGACCTGCCACGGCGTATTCCCCGCCAGCGGCAAAACCATCGATTCCAACATCCGCTTTGAAACAGATATGAGCGGCAAGGCCCTCATCAAACACCACGATGACACCACGCCCTCAGCCCTCTATCACGCCATCGAAGCATGGGGCTACGACGCCAAATCAGGCCACTACAACGCCACCATCCTCGACAGCTTTGGCGGCGCGCGCATCTTCACTTCAACAGGCTGGAGTGACCAAGGGTTGGTGTGGGTCTCCGCACCCGAAGTAACGCCCGCGCAGCGCTTCGTCTATGTACGCATCGCGCCAAACCGCTTGCGCATCGACTGGCAAGTCGAGCGCAAGGGTGAGCTGGTGGTGGGTGATACGCTAACTTGCGACCGCCAAGCCAACTAGCACTACGCCGCATCTCCCAGCGCGCGGTAGCGCTTCGACTCCCGCGCCGACAACCACAACGTCAACCGATCCGGCAGCAACTTCACCAGCGCCTTGATGGAGCGATTCACACCGCCGGTCACATGCACCACGTCGCCACGTTCGACGGCATCGTGGCCTTCGCGCACCACCACTTCAGCCGTTTGCCACATGAAGCCCGGTAGCTTGTTCATTAGTTCGCGCGTGCCGGTGACATCGTGGAATTCCGACCAGGTGAAGCCCGGGCACAACGCGCAGACGTGCACGCCAAGATGCTGGTTCTCGAGCGCGAGTGATTGCGAGAACTTGATCAGATAAGCCTTGCTCGCCCCATACAACGTATGCCCAGCCGAGCCGGGTACATGGCCTGCAAGTGAGGCCACATTGATGATGCGGCCATAGCCCCGTTCACGCATGCCGGGCAGCAGGCGCCAGGCCAATTCCGCCGGGGCGGTCATCAGCACGCGGATAAAAGCCTCGTGCACGGCCCAGTCATTGGCCTCGAACGTACCCGGCACGCCATAGCCTGCATTGTTCACCAGCCAGTCCACCTTGAGTCCACGCGCCTCCAGGGCGTCGCAGAGTTGGTGCACGGCGGCAGGGTCGGCCAGGTCGGCGGGCAGCACGGTCACGGTGGTCTGATGCTTGTCCCGCAGTGCCTGCGCCAAGGCCTCAAGCCGCTCCACCCGGCGAGCCGTCAGCACCAGGTCATGGCCGCGCGCGGCCAGGTCGTGGGCAAAGGCGGCGCCGATACCGGCGGAGGCACCCGTGATCAGGGTCAATGGGCGGGCTGGCGTCATCAAGTGGTCTCCTTGTGGTGCTGTCGATTTTTGCCGTGAATGCAAGGGTTTGTCAGTCGTGCGTTGCCAGTGGCATGGTCGCTCGCTAAGCTTTCGGGTTTACACGCAACGGATCAGGGATATGCGCAAGAAACTCGTCGCCGGCAATTGGAAGATGCATGGCAGCCGCAGCATGGCGGCCGCACTGGTGGGCGACATTGTTGCCGCATTGCCGTCTTCCATCGACGTCGCCGTGTTTCCTCCCTTTCCGTACCTGGGTGAACTTGCTGCGCAACATGTCGGTTCCGGCCTCGGTTTTGGTGGCCAGGACGTGAGCGAGCATTTGGGGCAGGGTGCCTACACGGGCGAGGTCTCTGCCGCCATGTTGGCCGATACCGGCGCGCAGTGGGTACTGGTGGGCCATTCGGAGCGTCGTCAGTATCACCACGAAACCAACGAGCAGGTCGCCCGCAAATTTGCGGCAGCCCGCGCTGGTGGCCTCACCCCCATTCTTTGCGTGGGTGAAACGCTGGCCGAGCGCGAAAACAGCCTCACCGAAGCCGTGGTGGCCCGTCAGCTCAAGGCCGTGATCGAATTGAACGGCATCGCCGCGTTCGATACCGCCGTTATCGCCTATGAGCCCGTATGGGCCATTGGCACCGGCCATACCGCCACGCCAGAACAGGCGCAGCACGTTCATGCGTTCATCCGTAGCCAACTCGCAAAAGAAGATGCTATGATTGCCCGTCTGACCCGGCTGCTTTACGGCGGCAGTGTCAAAGCGACGAATGCTGCGGAATTGTTCGCGCAGTCGGACGTGGATGGAGGGTTGGTCGGGGGTGCCTCATTGGCCGCTGCCGATTTCCTGGGAATCTGCGCTGCGGCGCACTAAGCGCTACGGACTCTTAAGACAACCATGTTCGTCATCTTCAGCGTTTTCTACATCTTGATCGCCGCGGCGATGATCGTGCTGATTCTGATGCAGCGCGGTGCCGGCGCGGACGCAGGCTCCGGCTTCGGCGGCGGCGCGTCTGCCACGGTATTCGGTGCGCGCGGCTCTGCCAGCTTCCTTACCCGTACCACGGCTGTGCTCGCGGCGTTGTTCTTCGTGCTCAGCCTCAGTATGGGTATGTATCTCGGTCACCACGGTGCACCGCAGAGCAGTAACGGCAGCGATCTGGGCGTGATGTCCGGGGTTGCCAATAAGCCGGCAGCAACGCAGAATGCGCAGCCCGCCGCACCGGCCAACGCGGAAATCCCGCAGGCCACCAAGTCGGCGCAGGGCGACGTCCCCGCGGCAACGGCTCCGGCCAAGCCCGCAGGTGATGTGCCGGCAGCGACGGAACCGGCAAAGAAAAACTAAGTAAGACACCTGCCCAGGTGGCGGAATTGGTAGACGCACTACCTTGAGGTGGTAGCGCCGAGAGGCGTGGGGGTTCGAGTCCCCCCTTGGGCACCAATCGAAGTTTCAGGATGTCTCACGCGATCTCCTGATCTGCACTAAGCCCCGGTTTTCCGGGGTTTTTTGTATCTGGCGTTCTCACCTCTGCTCAGGGGGTCTTGGACATTTGGGTATGATTTTGGGCATGATCTTGCCATTCATACCCAAATTGGTCCCTCGTTATGCCACGCCTCGCCGACCCGCTGACTGAGCTTCAGGTACGCAAAGCCAAGCCTGCTGAGAAGGCGTACTCCTTGGCCGATGGCAATGGGCTGTCACTGTTGGTGAGCCCAGCAGGCCGAAAGACTTGGTCAGTGCGCTATCGCCTACCGGATGGGTCACGCCCCGCGCCAGCAACTATTGGCCACTATCCCGCGATGTCACTTGCTGACGCTCGCGTGCGTGCCATTGAGGTGCTGCGAGAAGCTGGGCAGGGGAAGATCACCGCAGGTATGCGCAAGGCACAGCAGCAGGTCATTGCTGCCGAGGGTGCTGAACAGTTAGCAGAGACACAGGCGCAGGCCGATACGCAACGTGCATCTTTCCAATCTGTTTCGAGCCGCTGGTTGTCCGAGAAGCGTTCTAGTTGGGCGGTCGAAACCTACCGTAAAGCACTGTTGGTAGTGAACTCGTACCTCGTGCCCAAGCTCGGGGATATGGATATGCGGACGCTTGAAACCAAGGATGTTCGTCCGGTGTTGCTCGCCATGTCATCGGACACGCCGCAGCTTGCTCGAAAGGCGCGCCAGTACGTTGGCAGCATCGTTGACCATGCCATCAATGAGGGGTTGAGACCTGATGAAAGCTCTCTCAGGTTGGCGCGGATACTTCCGTCTTTCCGTAGTGGCCACATGCCAGCGGTGACGGACGATGACAGCAAGTTAGGTGAAGTCATGCGCGCCATTGATCGTTATGAGAATCGCGTTGTGCGTGCCGCGTTAATCCTTGCAGCATTGACCGCGATGCGCTCCGGCGTGGTTGCTAGTGCCCGGTGGTCAGAAATCGACCTTGATGCTGGAGAGTGGAGGATACCGGGCAAGAATCCAGATGGTACTAACCGTATGAAGACCGGGCAGGACTACAGTACCTCACTGCCGGAGCAAGCCCTCGTTGTGCTGCGAGAGATGCACGAGCGAAACATGGGAGGGGAGTACGTCTTCCCTCCGCAAGCTCGTCAGATGACGCCGCATCTAAGCCGCGATGCATTAAGCAAGGCGCTTCGGGAAATGGGCTTTCAGGGTGAGCACACTACGCATGGGTTCCGCGCCTCATTGCGTACCCTTGGCCGGGAACGCCTTGGTATCGATGTGGACGTTTTGGAGGCACAGCTTGCTCATGCTCCGAAAGACGAGGTGGAGGCAGCTTATGCCCGCGTCAAATTCCGGGAGCAACGGCGAGAGGTTATGCAGGCTTGGGCCAACTATCTGGATGGGTTGAAGAGTGGTGCAAACGTGACGCCATTCAGGCGCAGGGCATAGGTATAGGCTCGGACAGGTGGCCTATCTGTTTCTTTTTCGGGGTGCTGAATAACGGTGGGGATAGCTGTTTGGGTGGCCCCGTCGCATGCCTGCCTGATAGAGGGTGACTGTTGCCGTCACCTTCTTCATTGCCCTTCCCGGGCCTGCAAAGTTTCGATGACAACGCCACCCAATTGGCGGGTGTTGTACTCGTTGCCGTTTCCGTTCTTCGTGCTCACACCAAGGGTCGCGGCCAATTTTCGAAGCTCCGGTTTGGCCGGAACGACCAGGTTGCCATGGTGGAAAACCTCGATGGTTCCACTCTCTAGCTCACGAACGACGCACTCACCAATCTTGCCAAAGCGGGCCACAGGAATTTCATCGGAGCCCGCCTTTCGCTCTCGCTTGAACTTGGATAGTGCAATGTCAAAGCCGCCATTACCGTTCGCTTTCATCAAGAGCCTGGCTTCTTCGAGTGAGCCATCAAAGAGGATTTCAACCTCTCGCTCCTCTCCATTGACGCGGAAGACCATTACGCGGTCCACGAACTGGAGAGTGTTCGCTGTAAAAGTGACGTGGCCCGCACTGCCCATCATGGCCGTGGTCTTGACAGAAATGCGCTCGCCACTTTTTGAGCGCACGTCATATCCTTTCTCGTTGACGGTCAAAGCAAGCTGGCCGTTGGTGACAACGCAGGCATAGAGCTCACCGATGCGGCCACACAGATGGCGGAGCTCCGTCTCCTTTACTCCCCAATTGATTTCTCGCTCCAACCAGGCAAGCGCATCGCCCAGGGACTGGATGAGTTGCATCTGAGTGAGTGACATGGGTTAGTAGCCCCGAACAACACCGACCAGCATGTGGCCAGAATGTTGAAATTGGTGGTCATCTTCCGGTGTCTTATCATTGCTCATGGCTTTGTAGTAGATGCCAAGAGCCTCCCATCCCCTCTTGCCCGCGTTGTAAAGCTCAGCGTTCGATGCGTCTCCGTAACGCTTGAGCTCCGCGTACCCTTTGCCGTGGTCCTTGAACAGGACCGTACCCTGCGCAATCCCGACCCCGCCCCACCAGACAAGCGCCCGTTGCTGGTCTTCCATACCACGAGACAAACGGTCTGCGGCGCCGAGAATGAAGTAGAGATACCGAAGCTTCTGTTGGTCGTCGTCAAACTCGACCACATCTTTGCCCATCGTCAGCATCAAATGCTGAAGGTTTAAGAAGTGCTGGAAGTGGCCATTGAAGAACGCAAACTCCGACTTTTGCTCCCTGTCGAAATCCACGCGCTTGGTTTTATTGAGCATCCGATAGAGCAAGCCCACACTCATGCTTCCTTTTAGTTGCTAGCGGCCATGGGCGCATCCCCGTCATCGCAATTCACATCATGGTCTATGGATATGCGCTTACCCGGAATGACGAGCCCGAGAAGGTTCCGGTCTTCGTCCGTGTTCTGGTTGCGAATGATTTTTCCGTTCTGAATGAAGAACCACCAAGTCTGGGCGCCGGTATAGCCGCCATAACCATTCTTCGCATTGATTGATGCGCAGACCGAATAGCCATAGATGGGATGCTTTTCAGCAACGGCCCACTCTTTCCGTGGCTTCGAGAAGTGGACGTACCGGGCGGACTCGGGATCCTTGAGGCTGGTTTCTGCCCAGGCTTTGATAAGCCCCTCTACATCTGGTGGATACGCCCCAAAGTCGGCGTGCTCCATGTCTGGGACAATCTGAGGGTCCTTGGCAAGGACGGGCATGGCCGCAACAGCGACAAAAAGACTCAGTGCAATCCATGACTTGCGCATATACATCCTCCCCTGTGGTCTTCGCATTATCTTGTGTGGAGCTATCCTCTTCCACTCTGTCCTTTGGTGAGGTTCTTTCGCAGACTAGAACCAGCGTCACCCTCCTCAGTGACCGCCTGAACTGTTCTAGGGTCTGTGCTTTGCGCATGGTATTCGCAGCGCTAGGTTTCGATCCGGTATAGGGATTACGGGTTCGATGAAGTCGTGCACTGATATTCCACGGTCACAAGTCTGTCGCCGCAGCTTCCAAATCCCCGCCGTGACTGACATGTAGTGCTTTGCGAGCCAAACGATTCCGCACCTTTGTAGCCCCAGGCCATGCACTTTTGTGTGGCCAGATGATTGGCTTGCACTTCGCTAGCGTTAGGCCGTTGAAATTCGTTGCTCTCATAAGAGAGGCGAACCACGCCATCTGCGCGGCTTCCTCCGGTGACCAGCCAGTCCTTTTGGGTGGCGCACCCACTGAGAAGAAGAACGGCGACGGTCGCGCAACACGCCATGAGCTGCTTCATGTAGTTCCCTCTTGAGTCTACGGCTATGAAAATTGACGGTCACAAGGCGCAAGGGAGTGCCGTTTGCCCCTGGTCCCTTGATTGATCGTAAAATGTTGCGATCAAATTGTCACTCATAGAGGGTGTCCTTATAGAGCGTGGCCCGATAAGGGCCTTCGTTCCATCGTTTCTCCTGGCCGGAGGAAGCGATGCCCAAGGATCCACTCACCCTCTTCGGGTTGCGACTTGCTGAAATTAGAAAGGCCAAGGGGCTCTCTCAGGAGCGCCTAGCTTTGGAGAGTGGGCTTGCTCGGAGTTACCTCGGCGGTGTCGAACGCGGGCAGCGCAACATAGCTTTGCTCAATATCCATCGCCTTGCCGAGGCGCTTGGGGTTTCGCCGGCGACACTGCTGGAACCGCCCGGTCGCTGACCTCTAACGGGCAGGTCGTCTAGATATTCCTGCTCACCCCGGAGCGACTTCGGGAGCGGGTTTCTGATTCGTCACCCTATAAAGACGAGAGAAACCCTGAGAGGAGGAACCCATGTTTGATGCAGAGCCAAGAAAGCTGGCTGCAGCCCTAGCGCTAAGTGAGCCACTAAACATCCGCACGGTAGCTTTTGATGTTCCGACCTTCGATCGGCTCAAGCAGTTTCAGCGACGGTTAGAGAGCTTGATCCGTAGGGATACGGGAAATGCAGAGGTACTGAAATACCTCATCTATACGCACCCGGAAGTGCGGGGTATGCCATGAGCCTTTGGGATGTCGTGGGCCAGCTAAGGGCAGCAGAAGCACGCATGTTGCCCCTGTCGGATGTAAGAACCCTGCCATCTCTTCAGCCCCGCAACGGGCGATTGGTACCTTTCAAAGACTGTGGCCGAGTCGAGCAACGCAGTGCTGAGCACAGCACCGCACTTGGTCTGGTGCTGGATTGCAGCAGAGACGCGCAGTTGGAACCGATCTTGGTGGCCGACATTTCAGACGATGGCGGCCCCAACGTGGCTACTGCCTTGTATGTTGTGGATGGGCATCATCGCCTCGCTGCTTATCAGGCAGCCAAACGGGAGGCCATTCCGGCTCGTGTTCTTCAGATGAGCCTCGCCACCGCCGTACTCGTCTCCAAGCCGATCAACTGCACTGGGCGATCCCTGGAGATGCATAGGGAACAGAGGCTGGATGCAGCATGGCAGTACTTGGCGGCGGTAACTGAGAGAGGCGCATCGGCACTGCCGGAAGGGGAGTCTACGCGTACCGTTGCCCGCAGCTTTGGCATAGGACACAACACGGTGGCGCGAATGCTGGCTGAGTTAAGCGGCGTCGATCTGAAAGACTTTCCACCAGGGACGCGAGATGCAGGTACTGGTTGGCCTTGCTGGCGCTACGTTCGTCAGCCCAAATCGCCGTGGCAGACGTCGCTAGAGTTGCTTCCCGAGGACGAGAAGGTGCAGCGAGTAGCAATGAAGCTTGCTCGTAGCATCGTAGATCTCATGGATAAGTCTTGCCCGTTATCCCGGGCGCGAGCATTGGAGATACTTGCGCACGAGGAGATTGAAGTGTCCGGCTCCATTGAAGCCGTGGACTTTCTCGCCAAGGCGGTGCGTCCGCACGGGACATGTGTGGAGCTTGTCCTGTCCCAATGGGACAGAGGCATTGGTCTGTCCATCTAGGCTCCCCGGTGGTGTCCCAGAACAGCTTGCACATGGGGACAGCCATGCTCGAAGCAGAGCCCCAGCCTGTGACCTAAATTTGAACTACGAATCCGAGGCGGCAATTAGATCCGTTTAGGGTCGAGTTCCCCCCATATCCCGCCGCCTTTCAGGCGAGTGGTCAGAGATGGACATGACACGGCAAGAACATCTGCCGCTGTCTCGACGCGCATAAAGGAATGAATGCATGAAAGAAAATACACAATGCTTGCCAGCCATCCTCCGGCTTCCAGAGGTGCTTCGCATGGTTGGCCTGTCACGCCCAAGCATCTACCGCATGATGAAGGCGGGGGCGTTCCCGGGGCAGGTGCAGCTCAGTCCGGGTGCTGTTGGTTGGCTTTGCTCGGAAATAATTGGATGGTTGGCGAGCAGGGTTGCCGCTAGAGAAGTGCAGGGAAGTGGTGCGAGCGTTTCGGTTTGATGCCCGAATAGGGACTACAATCGACCGAGCTTCCTGGTGTCTCCGCTGAGTGGTGTGTACCCAAGCGGTTCATTTTGGGTATGAAGTTGGGTAGGAATGGTTGTTGGCTGGACTCGACTTCCTTAAGAATCAGATGGTTGTGGCTCGATGCGGGTCTCCCCTTGGGCACCATTAACGAAAATTTAACATATTGGCAAGGGATTGTCGATTTGTTGAATTAAGGAAAACAACGACTTAGGCCATCCGAAAGGGTGGCCTAAGTCGTTTCAGGCGGCAAAAAATGCACCCGTGCACCAAGATTGCACACAGAAGTGCACCATCCGCCGGCGCTTTACGATTGATCGCTTTTCCGTCCCCGATGATGCGCTTTTTTGCCGGCAAGCTAACCTCCTTGAAGCTCTCTAACGGCGCGCTAAGAATGTCTGCTTCCGCTTGTAGCAGGCATGGTCTTGCTGCTTGGCAAGCCACTGCAAAACAACATTCGTGGACAGGATGCCCAATACGATTGTTTGTCAATCGAAGGGGTGAGTTTGCGACATTGTAGGGGCCGATCATAAAGTGAGTGCTCGGCTTGCACGCTAGCTAGCAATCTGCCTAAATTTGCTCGATAGGCACTTGCGCCATTCTTTTAGCTGTTTTCTACCAACAGGGACAGGGGATTAAAATGAGCAGCGCTGGTGAAGCAACAACGAAGGTTGTTGAAATTCTTGCCGCATTTGAGACAGAGCAGCGGCTTCGTATCGTGAAAGCGTCTCTCACTCTCCTCGGGGACGACTTTATTGCTGCAAAGCCACAGGGCCGCCTTGATGGGGAAGGCAGGTCGCGTATGAATCAAGGCGGCGAAGACCCTGACAACATGTCCATCCACGCGTCAGCACAGAAGTGGATGCACAAGAATGGCATCACCCTGGAAAAAATTGAGAATTATTTTCATTTTGATCAGGGGCAGGTTTCCGTTATTGCGCTGCTTGGTAATGCAACGTCCAAGCGGGAGCAGACGATGGATGCGTACCTTACTCAGGGTCTGGCTGCATATTTGATAACGGGTGAGGCCTCATTTTCTGACGCGGATGCGCGCCAACTATGTGTGTCGCAAGGCTGCTACGACGCGGGCAATCATCAGAAGTCTATTAAGGCGCTCCAGAATAAGATTACTGGGAACAAGTCATCTGGATTTAAGCTGACGGCGCCCGGATTGAGCGCGGCCGCTGAACTTATCAAGTAACCGCAAGGCGAAAGATGCTTAATCCGTCTTTAGCTTTCTCAAATTTGCCGAAAGAATTACGGGATGAATTGATTGAGTGCTATCAGTCAATCATTACAAACTATTCAGAGGGGCGCTGGGAGCCCGCCGAGCTAAATGGCGGTAAATTCTGTGAGATTGTTTATTCAATTGTTCGTGGCGCGCTGACTGGATCGTATCCAATTCGGGCATCGAAGCCGGCCAATATGGTTGATGCGTGTCGGGCATTGGAGGCAATGCAACCAACGCCGAATACCATCGGTAGTCGATCGCTGAGAATCCAAATTCCCCGCCTGCTTCCTTACCTATATGAAATAAGGAACAATCGAGGAGTTGGTCATGTTGGTGGTGATGTAAGTCCGAACGCGGCTGACTCGGCAATGGTGCTGTCTGCGACGTCGTGGGTCATGGCTGAGTTGGTGAGAATTTTCCACGGAATGACGCTCAGTGAAGCGCAGGAGGTGGTCAACGCATTGGTTAGTCGTCGTCACCCCCTGGTCTGGGGTGTGGCTGATGTAAAGCGAGTTTTAGATTCGTCGCTCAAGAAGTCTGATCAAGTTCTTGTCTTGCTTTATTCCGAGCCGAGTTGGGTTGACGTGGAGTCGCTCCGAGGTTGGGTCGAATACGCAAATAAGACCCAATTTAAAAGCAAGGTTTTATCCCCTCTTCACAAGCGAAGGGATATCGAATTCGATCAAAAGAGCGCACGTGTTCAAATCACACCCAAAGGAATGGCTGACGTCGAAAGGAGGCTTATGCCTGCCGTTTAAGGGTAGTCATACTGGCTGCCAGCACTCGGTGACATTCGGCTGACGTCGGGCTCAATTAGGGCGCATGTACAGCATGTCATTAGTGTTCTTCGGCTCAAATATGCGATGCGGGTGTACCCCGACCCGGTGCTCGAAGGACATGAAGAAGCCTAAGGTGTTTGAAGCTTCCGCTTTTGAGCCGCAGCGGACCTTTTGAAATTGGCCTGCACCGGGCAGTAGCAGCAGAGTGACCATTGCCAGCGCGCTGTTCAGACCGCGCCGGAACACAGTGCAGCCGTCACCGGATCCGGACAAGTAACCATTCTTCGGTTCTGGTCCCCGTTGGGGACTCGACGAAATTGGTGCACCAAAATTGCACCAAAATCGGTGGTAGCCCTTACGCAGCCTCGTTTCTGGTTGCCCCCCTTGGGCACCAATCAGCGATAACGATGTTTTGCATCGATATCCAGTAAGAACAAAGAAACCGCCGAAAGGCGGTTTTTTTGTGTCTTGATCGGTCGACATGCACACTTGAGTTAGCGCTTCTTAGGGTCCGCATTCTCTCTCGGTGGTGATTAGGGGGGGGCTTGATAGAGTGACTCGAAGCTCAAGAAAAGCACTCTGACCCCTTTTGGCTGCGGAAGCGGATACCCAGTTGCAGGTGGCTAAGGCGCAATGGGTTGATCTTGGCGAAAGCCGCGCGCACTACGAGCACGCCATCGCGACACTTGTTGGCGTGCCGCCTTCTGCACTGGACCTGTCAGCGTCGACATCGCCGATGGTTTTGCCGAGTTCGCCCGTTGGCGTTCCATCGATGCTGCTGCAACGCCGGCCCGATATCGCTGCCGCGGAACGACGCGTCGCCGCGGCCAATGCGGATGTGGGCGAAGCGACTTCGGCATTCTTCCCGGAGCTGATGCTGTCGGCTTCGGGCGGCTTTGAGGCGTCAAATTTTGCGCAATGGGCGTCGCTGCCCAGTCGCTTCTGGGCCATAGGACCAGCCTTGGTCGGCACGATCTTCGATGGCGGTCGCCGCAAGCACCAGCTGGAGGCGGCGCAGGCCCGAGAAGATGCGGCTGCGGCGGACTATCGGCAAACGGTGCTGACGGCCTTTCAGGATGTCGAGGACAATCTGGCCTCATTGCGCGTGCTGTCCGACGAGGCGACAGTTCGACAGCGGGCCGTCGACTGAGCGCTTCAGGCGGAAACGTTAGCCATGACGCGTTACAAGGCAGGTGTCACGGACTACCTGGAAGTGGTGACGACAAAGGCCACCAGCCTCGCGCAACGCCGCGCGTATGACGACCTGACGCGGCGGCAACTGGAGAGCAGCATCCGCCTGATCAAGGGGCTTGGCGGAAGCTGGCAGGGTCTCGCGGCACGGATTTCGCTGGGCTCAAAGGTCGGTACACATACAGCTCGTCACGGCGCGGCAAATGCCTCAGCTATTCATGTGTCCAGCGATTAGGGCCAGTTATCGTGGGTAAGGCGGGCGTCTGAAACTCGACTCGGATACTTTTAAGTTGAGTTAGAAGCAAGGTCGCGCATGGAAATGTGGATCATTTCTTAAGGTGCGTCCGAGCCTCTCTTTCTTTCATCTTTTTCCTAAGCGCCTCACCAGATCCGGCTGGCGACTTTTTCTGATCAGGATTCGCTTGATTGCGACCCGTGTCCTGGCGTTCCTTATCGGGTTTCTTGGGTGGTTCGGATTCAATGCCCATGAGTAATATCCAGTTGGCTAAGGCCGGCTATCGCGAACATAAGCAATTGCAGAGTCACGCCAGTCAGAAGTGACCAGCCAGCACGCGCAACTGCATCGGCCGTCTTATCGTTTTGGTCTGAATTTCGAGCGGTCGCTACAGCAAGGTCGGCGATCCGATCATCGAGAAATTCTTCATTGCTAACAGGGTTGTCTGGCCATGACGCAATCAGGTCTTCGGGTGCCGATGGACTTTCAAAGTTCTTTATGCGAACGGCGTAAATGCTCAGGGCCAATGCAGCCAGAAAACAAAGCGCTGTCGGTGGCACCAATCCTATAGGCACTTTGAACTCGGTTATAAAAACCCTTACCTCGTCGAGCTTGAACGCAAGGGATCCAATGTAGAAGGTAATGATAGTGATGTATAGCTTTGCTTTGCTTTCCAGTGATTCGTAACGATCATTCTCCTCATCGTAAAGAGAACGGAAGTACTGATACTGAATTTCAGTAGCCATGGCATCGTATACCCAAGCATCTGAACTGGCCGAAAGTACTTGTGACAACGGTGGCGTCGCGAAGTCGCTTCGACATCGGCCAAACGGCCGACTTCAGGACGGCATCCGGATGAAGTGACGATATTTGCCTTCCCGCATCGAAGGCACGCCAAGTTGTCAGGCACGAGTCACCGCGATCGTCAAACTCACTTGACCACTATTGTTGCCGTAATACCCCAGTCGGTCGTTGGCAAAGACGAACAGTAGACCGGATCGGTCTGCGACAATCTCAGATGCGCTTCCTATTACGAATGTCTTGCGTTGATCGTCAACATGTGGCTCGCTTTCTTCGAAGATGCGCCCCATTAGCCGGAAATACCTGCCGGAATCCTGGATTCGCGGTGGGTACCCTATGAAATATAGAACGCGTCCATCATAACCATCGGCGTTGCAGGTGATGAACCAGTCTTTCCATGTCCCTGTGGTAGTGAAAACCAAGTGGTCCTTCGCACTCACGAGCACATTTGTTGGCACCCACTCGCTTCCACTGGGAACATCAACGACGGCTACGGAAGTAGGCATAAGTGTGATTAGCCGTATAGTTCTGCGCACAGAGTCTTTAACATGGGTTCCTTCGCAAACGCTGCCAGAGAGGATGCTCTTTGCCAGTTACCGGCAGTGCCATGACATCTTCGCTCTCATGGTTGAGTGACGCAAAGTACTGCGGTGAATGTCGCGCCGGTTTTTCCTTGGGATCAATATGCCAATCGGATGACTCGGGTGAGCAACAGCGCTGCTTATGGGCGTCATCGAAACGTGGGTCTCAAGTAATAGAGGAGGAGCCCGGGTTCTTCTATCGGCAATTCAGGCCGCCAGTCGGAAATTTCGACAGTGTGATCGTCAAATAACTGCCGGCATCTCTAGCAGAGTTTCATCAGCCGGTTGGCGACTGCTCGGCCAATTGGTTTATTTCACCCAACAACGTGCCGTGTTATTCCAGCCCAGAGTCGCCAGCCAACCACTCAAGCCAACGGGAGCATAGGAGAGCCACCGACATGACTCTTGGCAATTGGATGAAGTCGACTGCCCCCGTCACCGTTCTGTTCACTGATGGCATCTATCTACTGGTTCTAGTCCTTATCTGGCGACTGACCACTGAAGTCGCATCCGGGGGTAGCTCCGCATGGATTAACCGACTGGTGGCGCTTGTCGGTGGCCTGTGTGGCTGGGTCGTCGGCACAGGCTTGGCGCCCTACACGGAGAAGGAGCGAAAACGGTTCAAGGATATCTCCGTAACGGTATCGGCATTTCTTTCAGGCTACGTCGTGAGCAAGCTGGATCGGCTGCTTGAGGTGACGTTGTTTCAAAGCACTGCCACCAACGACATTGCGTGGGAGCGTGCCGGCTTGTTCATTGCGACCTTCTTGGCCACGGGCGTCACGGTCTTTATTAATCGCTTTTATGCCAAGGAAGAGTAGACAACTGCCAATATGTCCTCGTGCCCGTGTGGGGAGTCATCTGGCAGCGTGGAAAGCGGGAGGGGCAGGTAACGCCTCCAAGGAGCTGGGGTTCTACTGTGTCCGCTAAATAGCTATCACGAGGAGATGTCATGGCCGGGAAGACGATCGTGTTTTGTGCTGATGGAACCTGGAACGGCCCCGGGCGGGACGATGACGATACGATCCAAGCGAATTTCACCAATGTATACAAGCTTTTCCTGTCGCTGAAGGGTCAGGATACGCCCGGCACCATGATGCTCGCCGACGAGCAGGAGCGTGTTTGCGATCCCGGCGGTGGGGCGACGCAGGTTGCCAAGTACATCCATGGTGTTGGTGACTCGCGCAACGCCATCATCAAACTACTCGGTGGTGCGATGGGTGCCGGCATCATTGCCCGCATTGTGCGCGGCTACACCTACGTTTCGCGAAATTACCGGGATCAAGACAGAATCGTGTTAGTCGGCTTTAGCCGTGGCGCTTACACAGCCAGGGCGCTGGCGGGGCTGATTACCACCAAAGGTCTACTGAATCCTGGCAAGGTTGACTTCACCGACAAGGAAAACGCCTATCGCATGGGGGCCTCTGCCTGGTACAGCTACCGCCAGGCCGTGCTGTCCAATGGCGCCGTGTGGAATAGGTTTACGGATGCAATCTCCAATCTGCCCGGATTCCTTACCAACGCCATTGACCCGGCCACGTTCATAACGGATATCCCAGTGAGAGCGGTGGCGGTGTGGGACACGGTTGGTGCGTACGGCATTCCTCAATATGCGTTGGATGGCACGCGCTTTGACACATTCCAGTTTGCGTCGACGGCGTTGAGCGATCAAGTCAAGTACGGTATCCATGCCGTTTCCATCGACGAGCAGCGCTGTGACTTCACCCCGACACTATGGAGTGAACGCAATGCGGGCAATATTGTTCAGGCGCTATTTCCTGGTGCGCATGCGGATGTGGGAGGCGGCTATCCCACTTCCAACGACGAAAGTGGTTTGTCAGATTCAGCGCTCCAGTGGATGCAAACTCGCTTGGCTGTACCAGACATCGCTGTGCAGTTCGATGCGTGTAGCTACCCGTTTTGTCCCGATTCAAAAGGCGTAGCTCACCAGCCCTGGAATGAATTGCCTTGGACTGCACTCGCAAGTGGCCATCTACCACGTGCATTTCCTGGCGTCATCGGTTGCGCTTCGATGGGACTTCATCAATCGGTGATCGATCGCTGGCAGCAATTGGTGCCATGTTCCGCAGATGGGCGGTGCGCGATCTATGAGCCGACCAATATCGGCGGCGTCTTCATTGGGGCGGCATGTTCACTACCTTCAAACAAGATCTACACATAGGGTGTGGACATTTGATTGCTGGCGCCGTCGCACCGGCCTCGCTTGCCGCATTCTGGTGGCAGTGAGGTTGCATCAGTCGATTAGCCCGTGTTATCGAGGGTAGGGGAGAGTCTGCGTGGTGTGACGTGAGATCACCAATACTCGCTTTAGCGGCAGGTCTAAGCGAATCTGTGCGATACATTGTCAAGCTCAACTTGCCGAACAATGTTGAAACGGCAACGATTTAGTGGGATGCCGTCGAAGGCAAGCTCGACCTTACGCAGCGTTGATCAAGTGCGGGTAACTTTGCGGGTAACTTCTAAGACCACATCGGAGAAGTTTAGGCGTACCATGGCATAGACGATGCTTGGCGAGTCCCCCCCCCTTGGCACGAATCAGTGATAACGATGTTCTGCATCGATATCCAGTAAGAACAAAGAAACCGTCGAAAGGCGGTTTCTTTGTGTCTTTTGACTTAAGCGCTTGCAGAAGGATCCGAACAATCGGCAGAGAAAGAGGTGGTTGATTGCCGAGTGGCAGGGCTTAACTACCTCTGGAGTACCCCTGATTTCACGGGCAGATCTATAAAGGCAACGGACGCAAATAGTCTTCGTCGTCGATGACATCGACACAGATGCAGTTGCTTCGCGCACTATCCACGATCATCCGCGATACCTGATCACTCCCAAACACAAGCACACGATCTGACTGGAGCAGGGCGACCAGCAGTCCGCGCCAACGCTCGGGGCCATCACCAAACTCCGGCAGGGCGGGCACGATGTCGACGTTGGTGCCGGTTCGTTTGGCCCAGCGTTTTGCAAGACGGTCGGCGCCCGGGCGGTTGCCGATGATCAGCAAGTTGATGTCGTGGGTGTCGAGCACGCGCTCCATCAGGAGGGCGTTGTGATAGTCGCTCGCGCCACAGACAAACACGATCGGATAGGTCTCGGACACGGCTGAATTTCCTGTCAGGCACGGTAAAACGACGACTCGGCGGGGTCGCTGAATCGTGTAGGCGAATGCCTTGTTCAAAGGTCAATGAACACCGAAGGATGGCGCACCGAACCTAGCTTCGATGCGCCACGGGGGCGATCATCGAACGCGGTCAGCTGGCGACGGTGGGTGGGTGTTGTGACCCATCGGCCGTGTGCTCGAGACAGCAACGTGCTGCCTCAAAGCCGGCCTTCATGTCACCGGAAGCCCGCAGCGCCACCGGCTGAGCCCACCGTACCCGCGCGGTGGCCCGACGCTGGCGCCAGCGGTCACGCTGCATTCGCAACGTGGTTGCTACCGCAGACGCCAGCAGTATCGGGTGACGCATGGGAGGGTGGACGGGGGCCAGGCCGTGGACTGGCGAGCCGCCGGTGAGCGCCGTAGCACCTCTGCCATCGGCAGGTGGCAGGCGTAGGCGTGTCGTATGATCGTGAGCAGCCATCATCAACTCTCTTCAAGTTGGTTTTGGTTAGCGGGTCGGGAGTGTTGTCGCACTCTCGGCCCGCGCCTCATGACGCGGTGGTCATGGCCACTCGCCCAAGCACAACCTCTGCCCCCGCGAGTGACACCGCGACGTTAGCAAAACGGCGACGGTATCGCCTGTCAGTGATGGCCGATACTTTTTGCGCGTATGACGGTGGGTGTGGTGGTCAGTGATATCGCATCTGCGCGCCATGACCAAGCGTGGATGACGAAAATCGCCGGCATCCCCGCGTGTCGGTAAGTCAACCTGGTACCTATTTTCCATTCGCGACGAAGCTCAAGTAGTCGAGTCCCCGACGACGTCGATCTCGGCACTGTTGCTGAATACAGGTCACTCGCGCTGAATGCGAAGCTCCTTATTGAGCGCTGCAAGGGGTTCCTCAATCCTGCTGCGTCCGGTGACTTGATCGAAGAGGCTCAGGCCTTCGGAATCTTCGCCAATCCCAATATCCGCGCGCAACGCGACTCGTAGCAATTTCCTGGCTCGACGAATGCGTTTGAATGCCTCGTCACTTCCGTCGTAGTCCCATAGCGCCGTCTGAAAGGCCAGTGCGGCAGCTCTTGTGGATTCCTCAGCGATCAATCCCCCGCCGCTATACCTCCACGACTCGATATCGCTGGCAATCTTTCGTGCACTGTCTTGATTAAGCGTCTCTGATTGGTGAGTGTGTCGGGTCACCGACTTCACCAAGAGCCAAATTTTGGAGTATTCGGCAAGCCTTGCGTCAACGTTCTTTAGCGCAAGCTGAGTGGCGAGTTGCTCACGCCACTTGGACTTTTCATATTCAAATCTTTGTTTTTCAATCGTCGCTTGATGATTGAACTTCAACACTTCAAGCTGGCTCTGCTTCTCCGCCATCTTGTCGGCGTGCCTGTCCCTGGTGAAGCCGTAGACAAGTTGCCAGATGACGCCGATCGCGGCGATTAACGTTGCCCAGCCCACGCCATGGCTGAGCGTATCGACCAAGATCTTGAAGTCGACCATGACCGGATTCTCCGGTGGGCTCTTTGCTTTGGCAGGCGGTTAGGTGCTCTGCTTCTGGGCAGCCACCATGAACATCTATGGCGAAGGGACCATTGGATTTTTTGGACGGCGCTTCTCGACAGGTTGTCGAGCATCCCAGGGGTGTTGAATAGTGGCCATTTAGTCTATTTCCCCCAGAACGCGGCGAAATGATTCTATGGAGAGGGAAGTGGCCTGTCCGCGCCGCGACTTTTCACGCTTGTGAGTTCCACGGTTTTTCCGCGGGGTACGGTTGCGCAGATCTATCGACCGGCGTGGTACGGGCGAGGCATGGTGAGCGGACGGAAAGCCGATAGACTCATGCTCAGGCAGCGTGGGCTGACGTTTGCCGAAGTAAGCGTCGGAAGGCGCTTTCAGGAAATCGCGCTCTGATCTGCGTTTCGCATGCGTTACCAGCAAGTAGATGTCATCAGACAACGCCCTGGGAACAAGAGTATGAGTACTCATGTCGATAAAGCCCGAGAGAGCGCACGACAACCCGCCGGTCAGGAAGGCGCTCAAAGGCATGGCAGCGACGGGTTGCTCCAGCCGTTTGTTGACGATCGATCCACGGCCATTGCACAAAGAAAGTTGCAGGACATGGCCAACGCTGGGCCGCAGTCTGAAAGGGCCAGGCATATGCAGCTGATGGCCGACGACCATAGCCAGTCGCATCGGCAGGTCGCTCAGAAGAAGGAAAACCGTACAGGCTTACCCGATGCGCTCAAGTCGGGTATCGAGAACCTCTCCGGTGTTTCGATGGACGACGTAAAGGTGCACTACAACTCCGATAAGCCAAGTCAAATGCAAGCGCACGCGTATGCGCAGGGGCACGATATTCACATCGCCCCGGGCCAGGAGCGACATTTGCCGCACGAAGCCTGGCATGTGGTGCAGCAGGCACAGGGCCGGGTGCGGCCAACCATGCAGCTGAAAGGCGGCATCGCCGTCAATGGCGACCCGTCGCTGGAGCATGAAGCGGATGTGATGGGTGCTAGGGCGCGGCAGTCGTCCGCGCGTGCGTCAGGTGAGGTGGTCTACGCTCAAGCGGCGCCGCCAGGCCATGTCGTGCAACGCGAGATTGGCGACGGGGCCGAGGAGGGGGATATCGTCGTCTCGGTGAGTGGCGCGCTGTGGATCATCATCAAAGTGGAGGGTGATGAAAGTACGGGCTATCGCTACAAGGTGGAGCAGATCAGCGGCAGGCCTGTCATGTGGAATCCACGGACGGTCACCGGCGACGATCCGCTCTGGAATCGTTTCCAGGGCGAGTCCGACCTGTCCGAGGAGGAGTCGGAATTGTCCCATGGTTACTCCGACTCGGAAGCCATCGATTCGCCCAGCGAGGGCGAATCGGTGGACCTGTATCGACCGACCACCAAAGAGACTGTCCCTACCCGGTTGCAGACGCCGCACTCTGCGGAATTGCGTGGCGCTGGCGATATCCGCGATATGCGTGCCAACCGAGAGCTCCGCCACGGCGGGCCGTTCGTGATCCGCATCGGTGGCTCTCATTTCGAATTAAGCCCGACACCCGTACGCAAGGATTTCGGCGTAACGCCCCTGGTGCCAAACGAGCAGGGCAGTTACTCCCGCCGTGGTAGCGCGAAGCCATACCCGGATGTTGCCAAGGTTCTGGACCAGGACGTCGTACGGACCAAGGCCACCGTGGAGCAATTCAACCAGTGCCTCCATCACATTTTGCGCATAGACAGCAACGCCAGCTTAGAGGAGCTGCAAAATGAGCACTGTAAAACCCTTGACGCGGAAAGCCTGGGGCATTTGCACGAGCTGGTCGCGATTCTGCGGCTGGATCAGGCTCGGTCAAGTAAGGCGCGAGCCGTAATTGATGAGCAGGTGTTCAGCAATACCTCGTTCCAGAAGCGTTTTGGCGCGCCCGGTTCCAGGACCGGTCCTGACTACATGGGCGCACGCGCCGTCGCCCGGCACGGCGGCTTGGGCGGCGTGCAGTCGCTGGTGCAGTCGGATGCGACCAAGTACGCGCCGAAAAAGCGGGATAAGGGAGAGAAGGGAGAGAAGGCGAGTCCGTCGTCATCCGGTGGTTTGAGCGGCACCTATCTGACCGGGGAGGCGAGCGACGAGGAATTGCGTCAGCTCATCAATCGGGCGTTGGACAGGGATCAAAAATGGGCGCTTCAGTTGTCGGCGCATTACGAGGGAAATGCCGCCCGGATCATCGCGGCCACGAGGGCGACCTTCACGAAGCTCACGGTTTTGCCGGACGGCAGAATCTTCCCGCATCTTCGTGGAGGCTAACGCGTCGCTGTCTGCCATCAGGTTTTAAAATGCGGATTCCGGTCTGGCTGACCACTCGTTCCGGTAATTGTTGACCGCTGTGCCGGTGTTGACCACTTGGACGCACCGTGTCCTCCGTGCTGCACTGAACTTCAGCAACCGATCTGGCGCAATCTTAGGTGGATGGGGACAGGCCTATACTTGGTTGACCGTCACGGCCATTCATGGCTCGGGCGGAGTGCCGTCGGCGCGGTTCAGTTTTGCATGATGCCTCGACTCGAGCGGCGCGCAACGGGTCGTTCCGTGTTCTTCTTTGAACGGAGAGTAGTGCCATGAGTAAGCCGGCAGTCGTACTGGTACATGGCTTCTGGGGCGGTGCAGCCCATTGGACCAAGGTCATTCTTGAGCTGAAGAAGCTCGGCTACGAAAACCTCCACGCGGTGGAAAATCCGTTGACCTCGCTGGCCGACGATGCGGAGCGCACGCGCAAGATGGTTGCGCAGATCAGTGGTCCGGTCGTGCTGGTCGGCCATTCCTATGGCGGCGCCGTCATCAGCGAGGCCGGCAATCAGCCCAACGTGGCGGCACTGGTCTACATCGCGGCGTTCGCTCCCGACGCTGGCGAGAGTCCAGGCGGCATCACGCAGCAACACCTTCCAGTGGCGGCGCCGAACCTGGCCCCGGACAGCGACGGCTATCTGTGGGTGAAGCCAGATAAATTTCACGAGAGCTTCTGCCAGGATCTCACCGCTGACGAAGGCCTGGTGATGGCGGTGACCCAGAAGGCGCCGCTGGCGAGCACGTTTGGCGACACGGTCACCGACCCTGCATGGAAGCACAAGCCGTGCTGGTATCAGATTTCCAGCCAGGACCGCATGATCGCGCCGGAAAACGAGACGCGGATGTCCGGCCGTATGAATGCGCGCAAGGTCGTCACGCTCGACGCCAGCCATGCATCCCTGGCATCGCGCCCGGCCGAGGTGGCGGCATTGATCGACGAAGCTGCTAAGACGACCACCAGCTGAAAGCCCACCACAGCGCTCTTTCGCCGAAACTGAAGGCCCCGCTACGCGGGGCCTTCTCATTTCATGGAAATGACCGGGACGATTTGTGCGATGGCAATGTCTGCAACCTGCCGGCCCGACACTTGGGTCCTTCTTGTCTTGGTAAGAGAACGTAACGAGCCGAAGCCTCGACAAACGGCGAGCGAACACGCTTGCACGGCTCGGGCAGCTCCGTCACTGACATGACACGAAGGCTGGTCGATACCAGCTAGTGGTCAACATTTTCCTGCGGGCTGGTCAGCGTTTGCCGGAATACGCACAGAGCCGCGATCCAGCTTTTTCAACTTGTTCATCCCAAGGCAAACAAAGGGGTCAGAACCCTTAGGGAGCAAAGTAGAACAAAAGGGGTCAAGAACAAAGGGGTCAGAACCCTTTAGGAGGGCGGCCTTGAGGCCGCACATTTGCGACCCGTCCCAGTTCGGCTATCGACGATAGCCTGGAATCGACCGGTTCCGAGTACTCGTTGTTGTTGAAGATGGGTACGTATTTCGCAGAGCCTCTCGTCGCTGAGAGCCTGCTTGAAGAGGTCGCGATAAGCGGCTTGTCGTAGATGGGCCTCGGAGCCAAGGGCGAGGTATTCCGGGTGTGGATGTATGAGGGGATCGCTCCTACCCAGTGCGTTGGGGTGAAAGCTGGTTCAAGGGTAGTTTTCCGGGGCGGCAACCATCGCAGGGAAAAGGGTTCTGACCCCTTTGTTGTCACGCACCCTGCTCGTGCACGGCGCCCGATCGGCGCTGCGAACGGCACCTACCAAGGACGATCGACTGAGTCAGTGGGTCGTTCGACTCTCGCAGCGAGCGCATCCCAATGTGGCCTGTGTGGCACTGGCCAACAAAACCGCCCGGCTGGCCTGGGCGCTTCTGCGTCATCAATGTGCTTACCAACCGGCCCGCGCGGCCGCCCGAAAGAGACGTCCAAACACCATCTGATAACGATTGCTGAGCCCATCGCATGATGGCGAACCGGTCGAGCGGGCGCCGGCAAAACCCGCAAATGTCTGTGTGCTCTCAAGCACGAGGAAGCGATTGGGAGCCGGCGCGCGACTAGCCCATCATGGCCGACACCGCTAAGCGGTGTGGTTGTTAGAGGCCGGATATACGTGTGCAGTCGACGCGGACGCCAGAGCACGGGGGGCTTGCAATGGGGAGGAGTCCATATACGGACATTTCCCAAGTCGCCATCAGCCAGTCCACTTTCCCCGGGTGAGCCCTCAATAGACCCATGGGATTAGTCGCTTGGTGCGTGAGGCGTACCGTTGAAACGCCTCCCCAAACGCGGCTGACATTGCCGCCTCCTCTTCGCGAATACGGTAGAGGTAGAGGCACGTCGTTAGGCTCAACATCACCACCACACTTAGCCAGTTGCCCAGCGCAAGGGTGAATCCAAGGAACGCGATCAGTGCGCCCAGGTAGCTAGGGTGGCGTACGTACCCATACAAACCATCCTCCTTGAGTTGATGGTCACTCCGAACCGCTACGTTTGGAGTGTGGAGGCGGCCAAGCTGGAGGATCGCCAACGAACGGACCATGATGCCAACGCTCAAGACAAGCAGACCCGTCATCTGCAGCGCCGTTGAATGAAATGCGCCAATAGTCCCGTACGACAGGGCGATGCTTACGGCGTAGACCAGGGGGCTGCCAATCATGAGTAACTTCAGCGACAGATGATCCCGATTTTCAGCCTCACTCGTCTTGAGGCGAAAGACGATGAACGCATCAATGGTAAGCCACACAAAAAAGGCGACGAGAGCGATGCCGCGCACGATGTTCATATCCTTGTAGCCTCTGGTGCTTCAGTAAGGAAACATTACGTCGTCGATGCATTGAGCGAGAACGGTCGCGGTATTTGATCCCCGGCAATCGGTCTGTGTCACCTTGGTTTGGCCTCAGCCCCAAGCCCTGCAGTCCGATAGCGAGGAATGTCTTCTACGGGTCGAAAGCGGATGCCACACGAGCGGCGAAACACGGAGGCTAAGGATATTCAAAACGTCAGCATCGACGTGCTCAGGTCATCAGACGACCTTCGGCAGCTGCCAGCCGAAATGAACCGCCAACATTCGCAACACAAAGCAGACCACACCGCCAAGTGCCGTCGCTGCCGCCGGCGGACACCCGAACCGCCGGGCGAGGACGACTACCGATGCACCGAGTAGGGCTGCGCTTGCGTAGATATTCTCGACCAGCACCATTGGGATTCGCGCGAGAAGCATGTCGCGCAAGACACCTCCGCCACAGCCGGTCATTGCGCCCATCAGCACCGCGATAAAAGGGTGTATCTGGAAATCGAGTGCTTTCTCTGCACCGGCTACCGCGAAGAGTGCGAGGCCCGCGGCATCGAGCGTCGTCAGCAGCAACACAGGCGTCGTGGTGAATTGCCTATGAAGCAGAAACGTAATTAACCCCGCGACAAACGCTAGCACAGGGTAGCGCCAGTCTCGAATGGCACTCGGCGGCGTCGCGCCGATCAGCACGTCGCGGATCATGCCGCCGCCCAGGGCGACAACGAAGGAGAGCACCAAGACGCCAAGCAGGTCCAGCCCGGCACCGATGGCCGCATTGGCACCCTCTATCGCAAACACCACGGTGCCTCCAAGATCGGCGGCAAGAACGACCCGCTTACGTATCATCACTAACTTACCTCTCCCGAAAGTCGTGGCTACTTTGTCTCTTCAAAATGAGGCTGTCACGGACCGGAAAGGTCCGCTTTGGGTCGGAAGCGGACCTACTTTAGCCACGAATATCCGTGTGTGCCTGCTTCGCGAAATACGTGGCAACCGTCCTGACTTTGAATAGATAGAATCCCGCTGCGGTGACCACCAGTGCGCCGACTAGTCCCCAAATGGGATCTCCGAGGGCTGGATAGGGGATGACTAGTCCGATGGTCGCGAACCCTAGATATAGCGGGCGCGCCCATGCCATTTTCCTCAGAAGGGCCACTCCTGCGATTAGACCAAAAACGCCGACGAGTGATGCAAAGAACCCAGCGCCGCTGCTCCACCATCCCGCTTGGGAGACATGCCGTCCGTTGATCGCAAAAGAATCATTCGGCACCACGGACACTACAAGGAAGATTACGCACGCCATTGCGTGAGCAGTCATGAGCCTGAGAAGCTTTGGCATTGCCCAAAAGTTTGCCCACATTTCACTATTTCCTCTTTGCCATCCAAGCCAGCCGAAAGCGCTGTGCCACTCCTACAAACCGAAAGGTCCGCTATGGGTCGGAAGCGGACCTCACCGGAAGCGTAATTGGCAAGAGTCCATCAGACCTTGGCATCTTCAAAGAAATGGCGTGCAGCCTGTGCAAGGGCTGGCAACTGCCCAAGCTCGCTTCCGATGCCGGCCGATACTCGCCATTCCTCGTTGCTGCCAGGAAGCCCACTCAGTGTCACCACGAACGTTACAGCGCCCCCAGAAGTGCTCGTGGCAGATATCTCGAACTCACCTTCAAGGGTTGCCCAGGACTTTTCGCCCTTCCAAGGCAGCTCATTGGCGGCTAGCTCCTCCATCCACCGAGCGAACCCATCGGAGTCAGTGAAAGCCGACACCCACTGTGTGGCTGCGACCCCACGACCCGCGAGCTCCACGATGAATTCGTCCCCCCGTCGATCGAGGAAACGAACTTCCCTATCCGATGAGTTCGAGTGAATAGCGAACATCCAGGCTTTCCCAAGGGTAGTTGCTGTCCAAAACAATAAGTTCGCGAGTGTCCGCTTTGGGTCGGAAGCGGACCTAACAGTGCCGCGCTCGCAGCAAGAAAGCGACAGCTGTAGAGAAGCGCGCTTCAGCCAGAGCGGCTATTTGAACCGGTCGGTTGGACGTGCACTGATCGAAAGGTCGAGAAAATATTCCTTCTCTTCGCTCAAATCCTGCTCTACCTTTTTATTTGAGAAGTCTTCACGCTTGCGACGAGCGTTATCTATCACGAGGCTTACGTAGATATCGTCTGTTTCTAGATCAAACGGCGTCATACCGATGATCTTTACCTCGGGATCTAGAAAGGCTGCCCTTGCATCCTCGTAGTTCCGGATGATGGGGACAAATTTCGGAGCATTCCTCTCTTGCTCTTCAATGAAGAAAGGCGAGGCGGCTCGCCCTTGCTGGGGTCCATTAGGGGATCGGAGGTGGGCGCCCTGCGCAACAAACCAGTCATCAAGTCGCTTGGCAGTGGATAGAGCCTCATCCAAGGTGAGTGGACGATTCTGAAATGTGATCTGCAGATGATTGATCACCCTATCGCGGTCGGAGGTTGATATGGCAGTCATGAAGTTCTCCCCGCCAATATTCGCCTCCCTTAGCTCGTGGCCTCGGTATTGGAAATCTAAATCGTAAGGGGCTGTGATCGTCCACATTAAGGACGCTTGAGGTACTGCATAAGCCATCCCGCCACCCGCTTCGTTGAGGTTTGAAGTGAACTTAAACGGGTAGGACGAACCCCTCCGAAGCTGTTCGGCAGTCATCCCTATAGAGACGCTCACGGTTGACTGCCTGTCAGCAGCGCTCGCGGCATGCATCCAGAGCCCTAACAACACTGGGGCCGCCGCGGCCAACGCCACCCAGAACTTCGAGCGATTCCTCATCAGTGTCCCCCCCCTCATCAGTCAAGCAAGAATCGCAGCTTTGGAACCCGCGTGTTCATTTTCGATGCGGAAAGGTCCGCTGTGGGTCGGAAGCGGACTTATCCGAAGCTCAGTCTTTCGACTACCTCCACAAGAAGATCGGCTTCAAGATGATGGCCTGACATCTGGTTTGCAGCCACTGACGCAGCGAAAATAGGCCGCCTCGTGCGGATAATCGATTGTCATCACGAAGTAGCGAAACACGTTGCCTCCCACTGTGCCTTCGGTGGGCTTGTCCATCATTTGCGCCATGTATTCGTGGTAAGTCCTGTCGGGTTGTTCGGTAAACCAAACCGGACCTACAGTCCAACCGGCAATTTCCAGCTCCGGCACTTCAATAATGCGCTTTAGTGGACGTGCAGCGACCTTCTCGTCGGCGTTCTCCACCACGCGCCAATTCGGGTGTGCCTTGTGCCAGCGCTCGAGCACTCCCGTGGTGATGTAGCTCGTAACACCTTCGCCTTGCACGGTCGCCGTGCCGCTGATGCGGGCAGCCACCGGCGTGGGGTACGACGAAGCGCCGGTGTCGAGCAACATGTCCAACGGTTGGCCGTCTACACGAATGGTGATGCGTGCGAATCCGGAACCCGGCATGCCCTCGGCGTTGTGCGGGAAGCCTAATGGAGTCTGTTTTGCAGAGGGGTCAGGCCGCCAAGCGTCGCTTTCCAACATTAACCGGCGTGCGGGGTAATCGAAGGTCCAAGTGCGCCCAGGCAAATATCCGGCGCCTAGTTGGCCGTCGTAACTGCCGTCCGCTGTCGGGAGGACGAGCAGCGCCGCGCCGCACAGACCATTACCCGGTGGCGGCAAGCCACGCCCGGCTTCGTAGTCAGGTGGATTGGCGACAGTCAGCTGCTCGCCATCAGCCACGCATATGCGTGTTTTTAATTGCAGGCGCTGCGCGGCCGCCTTGTCGATCCAGTACATGCCCTGGCCACCGCCACCTCCGGTATCAACCAGCAATCTCAGCCGCCGACCATCCTGGGTCTCAGGAGTGGCAAAGAAGTGTCCTGCTTCATACACCGTCGGTAATACCTGCGCCGGCGCGGCAGCGAAAGCAGGCGTCGGCGCAGCAGCAACCAACAGCAGTCCAGCCAAAAACTTCGTCATCCGCATCTAGATTCCTTTCCGACTTGTCAACTGGAACGTTAGGTGGCGCACGCTCAATAAGAGGTAATCGCAAGGTCTGCTCCGGGTCGGAAGCGGACAGTACAAAGGCGTTCAATCTACTTTTGCTTCAGCGCTTTGATTTGCGTCAACCGAGGCTCGTTTCTTCGCCTTGCCCACACCAAAGGCACGTAAGAAAAGCACGCCCATGGCGGTGGCGAGTACCACCCCAAGCATCGCCGGAACTATCGCCCCGGGTCCGGACCGGATAGAGAGTGCCACATGGAGGGCGGCTAAGACGCCATAGAGGATGGTCGCCCAGATCTGATTACGCTTCAGGCCTATCCACAGGTAGCCGAACAACATGCAATACGCAGGAACGAACACGATCAGAATGATTAGATGAGTGACAGACACGGCTCCCCCTTATTGAGCGTCTCGTGATCTTCTAAATATCTAGCATGATTTTCACTGACCCATGTTCACACACATAGATTGTCGATTTCTCGATGTCCGCTTTGGGTCGAAAGCGGACGTGTGTCGCGACTAGCGCAGCCGCGTGTTTCAGTGATTTGCAAGCCGCGAAATTGCAATAGCTATCGCAATTGACAGACCGGCAATCATCGTTACGTACGTCAGGCGCCGCCCACTTTCGCGCGCGAAGCGCGGAGCCTCAAAGGGCGCCCAATGTGAGTCGCCGGCAACCTGCATTTGCCATGGCCCAAAGTTTTCACGGCGGTAAAACAACACCTTGTAAGGCTGCAAAGCCTTGCCAAGGCTAAGGAGTAGCGATTCAAACCCAACGAGGCCACCATCGATTCTAGCTATCACGACGTCGCTCCCATCTACCAACCAGGAATCCGTGCCACTGCGCGGCGCCGTCGCGATGATCACCTGTTTGATCCTTGAAAGCGGGATCGAACGGGTACGGAACGCGCCCGTGATGTTTATGCTCTCGGGTCCGATCTGAATGCTATAGCGTCGAACATACAGATATCCCCATGCCAATAGGGTCAGTCCGCAGGCGCCAATCACTCCAAAGACAACAGCAGCGCCAATGCTGGGGCACGCTGCTGGGGAAATGATCGCGTATAGACCAAGCGCGATCACCGACACCATGACGCCCAGTAGCGTGTAGGGGATCCAACTCGGGAAGCGGTATTCCATAGTTCCTCAATCGCTACTGGCCAGGTCTTGCAGGTCCGCTTTGGGTCGGAAGCGGACCTAACAGGCTTGCCAGCCTCGCAGGTGGAATCAGAGATGACTAGCACCGACAGCAACAAGTGCCAGCGCTATCGCACCTGTCCCCAATAGTGCGGCTAACTCTACAAGATTCAGTGACACCTTAAGCAAACCGCCCAGCTTAAAACCTTCGTTTGCAGCCATTCCCCGACGCCTGAACTGTCTTGCGATGATGAGGTTTCCGCCGACCAACCACACCAATGCGCCGAGAATGATGAGGAGAAAGTGGCCGTCTAGCGACCCGGTGCTGGCAGGAAGTTGCTTGATCAAGCCGATCTCCTATCAACGTTGGAATGTCTGTTTCGGGTCGGAAGCGGACGCTCAGTCAAGCGTGCTTTTTTGAAAGTCTGCTGGCCAGCCCCCTGCCAGCAACGCATGCGACCATGCAAAGCACAGCACCGTTCCGCAGCCAGTCCATAAGATCAGACTGCTTCCAAGTCACATAGAACACGCGATCGTGATCTTGCATCGGAACCACATGTCTGGTCGCCGGGTCGGGTGACGTCGACCCCTTGGCGAAACCACCGAATGCGGCAATCGAAAGCAGGCCAGCGAAGATCCCGGCAAGTCCAAATGCATGAGATCCGAAGTTCACAATCTTCAGGAGTCTGTCGCGATTCAAAGCCATCCACCGCCCCCTAAGGATGTCCGCTCCGGGTCGGAAGCGGACATTTTACTCAGCCGTACAGACCAAGCTCGTACTTGCACTGAGTCTGGCACAGAGAAACGCGGACGCTCGGCGCCGCGGCCCCAAATCCGTTTCCGGTTCTGCTTCGACGGGCAGATCGCTCAGGGAGCTCGGCAAGGAACTGACGCCGGCCGCATCGCACAGAAGATCGAAGTAGTAATAGTCGGCATCATTTGTATCGACGGGCGAGCCTTGTAGAAAGAACTCCAAACCTTCTTCGCTCGCGATGTACCCCGGCACCTCGTCGAACCGATCGGTCTCCACTAGCCGCTGAGGTGCCAAGAGGACATTCAGCTCATCGGCAACAGCGTTAAGTGGCCGATCCGCGACGATCGTGACGGCTCCCCAGTAGCGCTTTGTCATCATCTCCCCCTCAGAATCCCTTCCGTTCCGTGATGTCCGCTATGGGTCGGAAGCGGACCTTGTTAGCTTGCCAAGCAAGCCGGCCATTCACAATGTATCGACTAAGTCGTGGATGGCAGTTTGAAGTCGCCCCAGGCCGAGGATGGGGCACCCCTGCATGCCGATTCCTAAAGCGGCTATGCTTGCCGCCATTTTGTGAGGGAAGGACCCCATGCATCGTCTACCAGGCCTGGATTTACTGCGGGCTGTCGCGATCGTCTCGGTGCTATGCACCCATGCATGGATTGCCGGTGGCATGGGGTACGGATTCGGTTGGATTGAAGAGTACGGCTGGATGGGCGTCGACCTGTTCTTCGTACTCAGCGGTTACCTCATTGGCCGACAAGTTCTTGTGCGCTACGAGCGCGGCGATGGCGTGGACTTCAAGGCTTTCTATCGGCAACGGGCCTACCGCATACTCCCGGCGTATCTGGTTGTTGTGGCGCTCTACTTCTTGTTTCCCGGACTGAGAGAGCAAGAGGCGATCCAGCCGCTCTGGCAGTTTCTCACCTTCACGATGAACCTGTTCGTCGACCCGAGTACCTTGCACGCCTTTTCATCGGCCTGGTCACTATGCGTCGAGGAGCACTTCTACCTGGTCTTTCCACTGGCAGTAGTTCTTGTTGCGCCACGGCTAGGTGCAAAAGGCGTATTTCGCATACTGCTTGGCCTGGTGCTAGTCGGAATGGCATGGCGTGGATTTGCCTGGTGGCAATCCGCTGCGCCTGCAGCTGGTGGTGGGACCTGGGAAATGGACGGGCACCGCTACATGGAGCTCGTTTACTACCCCACCTATGCGCGCCTTGATGGTTTGCTGTGCGGCGTTGGGCTAGCGATCCTGAGCGTCTATCGGGTGCCCCGATGGGAGCGGCTCCAACAGCATCCAAACGTGGTCGCGCTGCTCGGGCTCGTGACAGTTCTATTCGCAGCCTGGATCTTCCGGGATGTTTTCACCTTCGGTGCTTGCGTTTTTGGTTTTCCAATCTTGTCAATCGGCCTCGCTATGCTCGTCGCATCGGCCGCAAGTCCCTCAGGCGCGCTTGCTCGCATTCACTTGCCGGGAGCGGCTTGGGTGGCGGCCACCTCCTATAGCATCTACCTAAGTCACAAGGCGATGCTGAAGCTGGCCTCAAGGCATATTCCGGACTATCTCAACCACCTCGGTGTTCTTACGTTCCTGTGCTGCCTACTCGTGGCCATCGTTGCCGCGGCACTTCTGCACTACCTTGTCGAGCGCCCCTTCCTCGTCCTGCGCGATCGAGGCCGACGGATGGTAGATCCGTTGCCCTCCATGGGGACCAGCGGCGCCACATAGAGAGGCTGCGCTTGGTTACGGGATGCCAACGAATGTCTGCTTCGGGTCGGAAGCAGACCTTAACTGATCTGCTGAAGGGTCTTCCAACCGACTAAAAGAACTACGAACGCGACGAAGGCGGCAGCACTGGCCATGAGCAACTTGCGCGACAGGCCCCCTAGCTCCCGCAAATCAGGCTCGGGGAGATCCTTGTAGCGCTTCGCCTCCAAGTACTTCACCTTCGATGGGAGGATGGGCCCGTACCTTGTGCCGATCATCGGCGGCGGAAACGCTTCACCTAGCTCTGGGTGCCGAGCGATCAGTCGCTCGAAAAACCGGTCGGAAACGATCTTGGTTGCTACCGCGAGCCCAAATGCGGAGAGACCCGCGATGACGGCCAGCGACACCATAAACGCTGTTTGCATGAAATATGGCCTCAATGTCGCCGCAGTAGGGTCCGCTTCGGGTCGGAAGCAGACATTTGGTCAACATGTGTGCCTCGTTCAGTTCCCGGCCGAAGCTTCTGATTCTTCCCTTTCGAAGCCTCGGTGAAGTTTGAAAACCGCAAGTGAGCCTCGGACGCCCATCCATACGGCAAAGCCAAACATGAGGCCTCCACTAAAGTGCGGAGGCATGGCCGCTAGCAGGAGGAAGCTGAAACAAATGAGCAGAACCCCCATGGTCGCTGCGAGGCGACTCTTTTGGACTCTAGTGCAATAGCCGCAGGCCCCGAGAGGAATGGCGAAGCCCACAAAGAGAAAGTGGTTAGACAGTAGCGCGAAAACGACCAACAGCACCGCACACCCGAAGTAGGCATCCCCGGTCCACTTGGCAAGATCAACAGCGGTCTCTCTATCGGAGATCTTTCCAAAAAGTGCCTTCTGAAGCGTAATCATTACCCCATCCCTTTGTTTGATTGCGCCAGCGAGAACCCGCCCTCTCTGAGCTGAGCGGAAACATCCGACGGTGTTCCGGGCTTAAGATAATGTCCGCTCTGGGTCGCAAGCGGACCCTCGCAGAATATAGCTGGTAGTGCCACACGGCACCGCTGATCAACACCAGCGGGGTGTTCAGTGCTTACCAGAATTGATGTTCGAATCGACCGGAATCCGCATGCTCATCCTGTGTATATGGGGTGGAGTGGTTCTGAGTGGGGCTAAGCCATGCGGCCTATCGGTTTGTCTCGAGTCTAGATTGGTGGAAATAGCGCTGAGGCGAAGACTGCAGCGTACGATCCACGCGCCCCTTTGCTATATGTGCGTCGCGGCGAAGAGTGTGGAGCACCGCTCCACTTGATGCCTCGGCAGCCCTTGGAGGTCCTATGTGCAAACTGGTCAGAACGCCACCGCTCATAGTGAAGCAGCGTCGGTATTGGTGTGTCTGCTTTTGGATCTGGAACGTCATCCACTACGGACTCGGGCTCGTTGCCAGTGTCGGGGCCATCCTCGTTGCACAAAATGTAACCGCGAGTGGTCACCTGCCCATCGTCGTCGCCATAGCGGCATCCGCTTTGACTTTCTTGAAGGCGACGGCCAAGGCGGATGCATACATTGCCGCATGGAGAGTCCTCAACGCCGAATGCGTTCGCTTCGAATTGGATCCCCAGTGCACCCTTCAGATGCTTCTTGAAGCACATCGAGCGGGCGAAACCATCATTGGGAAGGCGGACTAATTCAAGAGGAAAGGGGCGGAGGTCATGAAAGGTTCTCGATGCTGGTTTCGTTTCCCTCGTGATCAATGTCACTCCATCTCAACTCCATCGACTGACCCCGAAACGGAATGAGGGAAGTCGTGAGCCGTCAGAGGGTTCAAGTCAGGCGGCAAAAGCCCGGGGCTGGCCGGGCTTTTGCCGTGCGCGATGAATCGCCGCTACCTGCGATCGTCAATGGCCGCTGGCGTCCGTCGCACGAGTCAGGTGGAGAAGTAGATGATCCGTACCGGATTCGGCAAGCCAGAGCTCTCCCTGGCGACCCATCATCTGGCGTACGTTGGCGTGGTCGCGCGGCAGCGTCAACACATCGAACCGCTCCGTTCGCGGATCGAATCGCACCAGGGCGTTGGCACTCCATTCGCTGAGCCAGACGATGTCGTGGTCGTCGACGAAGATGGCGTACGCATGAGGGTTGCTGCCAGGCAATACCCATTCGCGCCATTGATGTTTCGCTGGGTCGAACATGGCGACCTTGCCGGCGGTCCATTCGCTCATCCAAACGTGCCCCTTTGAATCAGCCCATACCCGGCGTGCCCCTTGGTTCGCTGTGGGCGGTTCGATGACTTGCGCCGCACCGCTTGCGGGGTCGATATGGCCCAGGTAATTGCCCGCCAGTGATGCGTAGTACAGGCCCCCATCAGGGGTGACGCAGATGCCGTAGGGTCCGCGTCCACGCGGTGCATCGAAGACGCGCATCTGCGTGCTGGCAGGATCGAGTTCGCCGTAGATGCCGTTCTGTCCGGTAAACCACAGATGTCCACGCTTGTCGAAGACGGCCGTATTGAGATTCGCGTTTTGTCGTTCCTTAGGCAACGGAAAGCTCGTGATGGCGAGTGTCTTCGAGTCGACGCGTACGATGGCGTTCAGGCCGCCGTCGGTGATCCAGGCGGCGTGATCAGGGCCGATGATCACGCCGTGCGGCGCAGACCCTTCGCCGAGTGCAATCCAGTCTGCCTTGCCGTCGCGCGGGTTTAGCCGTCCAACCGCGCCTCGTGCTTGCGCCGTGTACCACACCGTGCCATCGGGTGATGGTGCGACATCGTGCGGCCCGGCGCCGGCCGGCACGGCAAACGATTCAAAAGGTGGAGATTGCGCTTGCGCAGTGCCCGTGATGGGTAGGGCGACCGATAGCGCCAGTGCACACAACTTGAGAGGTGTGCCGTTCAGAAGCCACTTCAGAAATAGGGTGTGGATCCTTATCCAAATGTTCGGCATAGCCGCCTCCTGCTCTGAATGAGGTACGAGGGCCGCAACGAGCCTCATTGTGGCACCTATCTCGACCTCGAGATTGCGCGGTGACGTCGCTCCTCATCACACGTAAGCGGCTGGGCGCGCGCCCGCATTCGGTGCTTGATACGCAAGTGTTCACTTGGCTGTATGCAGACATGGAATGCAGTGAGTACGCACGCCCCACCAGAGTTGCAGCGCCGCGTCCATGATCTATCTCCTTGCTCGTCACGCAGGTCATTTGCAGCATGCAGCGATTCGACAAGGCGGAGTGTGGGCGTATGGCGGTGGTGGTTGGCAGGTATCTGGTGGACGCGGCTGCGAGCGAAGGTGAATCCCACGGGGCGAGGACCTGGCTTGGCGCCTGGAGCCTTCATGCTTGCCCGGAGGATGATGGCTTCAATTGGCGTCTGGTCGAGCGGGGGCAGACGGCGCATGGATTCCCGTCACCCTCGGCTGCATGTAGCGCGGCCGAGCAGCTGGGCATCGAACACGCGCGTGGATTGCAGGGCGGTGATGAGGTTGAGCCGAGTCCGTGGCCGGAAAGCTAGTCGGATTCGGTTCTCGGCTTACGCTGCACGTTGCTAAGCGATGTCCGTCAGAGGGAGCAGCCGCGAATCCTCGATGGCTGCCGTGCGGTGCCCCAGGCCTGCCAGATAGGCCTGATGCGAGGCGAAGCTCAGGAACGATTCGACGCTGTGCTGCCGGATAAGCATGGCCATATCCCAGCGTTCGTTCGGCGGCCCGATAAGAAGCGGCCCACCTTTGCCCAGAAACTCCACGCTGCCGCCCGACTCGAGCAGGAACGGCATCGTGTGCGCGATATAGCGCTGAAAAGCCTCCTCACCGGTGATGGGTGACTCCGGTGCCAGCTCGGGCGTTGCCGAGTAGTCTGCCCAATCGCGCAAGCGGAGCAGGTTGAGCATGACGATGTTGCCTGTCAGTCGACGCATGACCAAGGCACGCCCCGCGGCTTCGGTTGGCTCCAGATATCGAACGAGAGGTTGGGCGGGTGCCATGCAAAGGGCTCCTTGTCGCTGTGTGGTGTAGAGGCGATGGCGATAAATATACCCGGGTAAATTTATTGTCGTCAATTATGCCCGGGTAAAAGTTGGGCTGGAGAGGCCTGTCTGACACCAGCACGGACGTAGTGCGCCGCCAGCGGGTGTGCCTTTTGAACCCCTCCCCACATCAAGGCGATAGGGCCCAGACATAGAGTGGCCATGACGCATCTGCCGATGATGCGGGTGTGGCGCTGCGCCCCTGTGCCATGATGTTTGCGACAGCCTGAAGATGAGCGGGCACTGGCCGGGTTCCGCGATCAGGCTTGGGCAATACTCTCGGAGTGGGCATGAGCCGAACGCTGCTCGCGTTGATGGTGCCGGAGGCCGAGACGGTGGTCGGCAGCTTTCGCGACCAATATGACCCCTCCGCCAGGCGCGGTCTTGGCGCGCATATCACGCTCATCTATCCCTTCATGGAAAGCCAGTGGTTGTCGCCTCCGGTGCTGGCGCGGCTGCGTGATGTGGTTGCCGGCGTGCCTGCACCGATGTTTCGCCTGGTTGAGGTGCGTACGTTTCCCTCGGTGGTTTGGCTGGCGCCGGAGTCCGCCAAGCCCATCATCGAGCTGGCCGATGCGCTGGTTGCCGCGTTTCCCGATCAACCGAAGGGTGGTGGCGCTTTTCCCGATTACGTGCCCCACCTCACGGCAGCGCGTGGCGTGCAACACGAGAAGGAAGCGGTGGCCAATGAGCTGCGCGAGAGACTGGCTGACTACGGTCCCGTGTATTGCTGGTGCGAAAACGTCACCTTGCTGGTGAGTGAGGATCGCCGCTGGAAGGTGGTCTCCCAGTTTCCACTTCTGCACTGAAGGGCTTGCTCTCGACAAGGCTGCATGTGCGTTGCACGTGCAGCGCGCGGTCGCCGTTTTGCCCTTGGAAAAAGGCAAAACAGGGCCGGCGGCGCGGTTGGCACAATCCTTGATTCATCTGGTCATAGACCAACCACATTCTGGCTTCCCCACACCTTCGCAGTTGCGGCATCGCAGATAGCTGGACGCGGCGCCGGGTATGGCTATGCCTGAAAACTAGAAGGGGCTCCTTCTATGGATACCAACTTCACGCTTATCGACGATCAAGGGCAGCCCATTGAGGTTTTCTGCGAAGTGTTTGAGCGCGGCGAGGGCGTGTACTGGCGCGCCTGGCTGTACGGATTCGCCAGTTTGCTGGACACGATGGAGGGGCGCGCCCCGGTTGAAGCCGCCATTCCCGGGCAAATCCAGGCCGAAATCATGGTCCGAGGCATCCGCGCTTCCGGCTCGGCTGACCTCAAGGGGCATTAAGTGACCCATCGAGATGCTGCCGATGGCGGGCACCTGTTACGCGGGTGATACGCGCTCTGTGCATTCGAGCGATGCCAGTTCGCAGTCCGGACGACCTCTAAAGCGTTATGTTGTGAGCCGGTCCTTGGCAGAGGGCCGGCTTTTCTTGTGCTCGCCTTGACCTTTCGGGGCATAGCATCACGCAGGTAGGCAGGCTGCCGGTGGGGTCGCAGGGCCCGAGCGATTGGCTTTTGCGTGGATTGTCATCACACGACGGTACGCTGCCCGCCACTTCCCATGCTGGCCGCTGCACAGGTGCTTCGTGAATCAGCCGTCCGAAGAAAGTCCTTGGAAGAAACCCACCACGCTGCTTGCTGCCATTGGTGCGCTTGGCGTGGTGTTTGGCGATATCGGCACCAGTCCGCTGTACACGTTCAAGACGGTGTTGGATCTGACCGGTGGTAACAACCCTCCCACCATTCTTGGCGTCATTTCTCTGCTGGTATGGACGCTGATCATCGTTACGACGGTGAAGTACGCCGGTTTCGCCATGCGCATCGACAACGATGGCGAAGGCGGCATCCTGGCATTGATGGCCTTGCTTGGCGTGAAGCGACAAAAGCGCCCGGCGATTGTTGCGACGGGTTTGTTCGGCGCGGCGTTGATCTACGGTGATGGCGCCATAACGCCAGCGATTTCGGTGTTGTCGGCACTGGAGGGTCTGGACATCGCCGCGCCTTCGCTGAAGCACTACGTGCTTCCACTGACGGTGATCATTCTGCTGGCATTGTTCGCGTTGCAGCCGGTAGGTACAGCGAGAATAGGTCGCGCGTTTGGGCCGATCATGGCCCTGTGGTTTTTGACCATGGCCGTGTTGGGCGTGTGGGGCGTGGTGCGCCATCCATCGATTCTGTGGGCGCTCAATCCCTATTACGCACTCAGCTATCTGTTTCACAGTGGCGGCAGCGGTTTTCTGGTGCTGGGTGGCGTCTTTCTGTGTGTGACTGGCGCAGAGGCGCTGTATGCGGATATGGGCCATTTCGGGGCCGGCCCGATCAAGCTGGCGTGGTCCACGCTGGTGTTTCCCAGCCTCGTGCTGAACTATGCGGGGCAGGGCGCCATCGTGCTGGAGGGCGCACCGACGGCGGGGAATATCTTCTATCGACTGTGCCCGGCGTCGCTGACGTTGCCGCTGATTATTCTCTCCACCGTTGCCACCATCATCGCCAGCCAGTCGATCATCACGGGTGCGTTCTCCATGACGCGGCAGGCCATTCAGTTGGGGTGGATGCCACGGCTGAAGATCCAGCAGACGTCCAGCGAAGGCTACGGCCAGATCTACGTGGGGGCGGTCAACTGGGCGCTGATGGTGGTAACCATTGGCCTGGCACTTGGCTTCAAGAGGTCGGACAACCTGGCCGGTGCCTACGGTATTGCCGTATCCGCCACCATGCTGATGACGAGCGCGCTGTTGTTCATTGCCATGCGTGAGATATGGAAATGGAACATCGTGGCCTGTGTCGCCGTGGCCAGCGTTTTCTTCATCGTGGATGCATCGTTCTTTGCATCGAACATGATGAAGCTGCTGGAAGGCGGCTATGTGCCGCTGCTGCTCGCAGGTGCGGTGTATCTAGTGATGTTTGTCTGGCACAAGGGCATCACGGCGGTGGCGATGCGACTGGGTGAAAACCCCGTTCCGGTCGAGGCATTTTTCAAAGAGATCGCCGACGAAGGCGTGGCGCGCGTGCCGGGCACGGCCGTGTTTCTCACCAGGGCCAAAACCACCACGCCACCGGTGATGATGTGGTACGTCAAGCACAGTCGCGCCCTGCATGAGCGCGTATTGGCGGTGACGCTGGACGTCGCGTCCATTCCGTATATCCCGGTACGCAAGCGCCTCACCATGACCGAGGTGTATCCGAACTACTGGGCCATCACGGCGTGCTATGGCTTCATGCAACGGCCTGATTTGCCGGCGCTCATGTCGCAGATCGTCGCACATGGCTGCAGCATGGATTCCAACGAGCTGACCTATTTCATCGGCATGGAAAAGATCGTGCCGCGTGGTGATCGCCGCGGTTTGCCGCGTTGGCTGTCAAAGTTCTTTGGAGTACTGCTGCGCAACAGCGTGCGTGTTACCGAATATCTCCATGTACCACCGGAGCAGGTGGTGGATATTGGCAGGCAAGTGTCGATCTAATCGGTGCGTGGCTTCCAGATGCAGAAAACCCCGCGCATGGCGGGGTTTTCTGGTCAGGCCGACACAGCAAGGGTGGCCTGGAGGCGGTGTTGGTAGGTGGTCTCGGTTTCCTGGTACAGGCCGGACCACGGGTCCAGCACGTAGCCTTCAATGGGGTCCGGTGATACACGGCGGACGTCGATGGGCTGGCTCTCGCTGGCAAATGGTGCATCTAGGGTCGTGGGATCCATAGGCACTCCTTCAAGTTTGTCGCGGGAGTATCAGGCTATCCATTCGGGTGTTCGCGAGCAGTTAAAGCAGCGGCCTGTTTTGGCCAACGCAAAACTTATGACCGGCATCGCTGAGATTTCTCTTACGATTCGATGACGTAGCAAATATTGACGACTTTATGCACGGACTTTTCCAAGATCGTGCTGCCAACGTGCCACAATGCGTGTCCCTCATCGCTCCCACTCGTTCCGCGATGGCTATGAATAAAGATGCCTATCGTCAGTTCCAGGAAGAACTGGCTGCCTTGGACAAGGAGCAGGATCGTCGTCATCAGCAAGCCAAAGAACTCCCCGCGCAGCGCGCGAAGCGGGAGTTTCTGGAGTTGCGCCAGCGCTATGGCTTGAGCGTGGCGGATGTCGTTGCATTTTTCCCCGAAGAAGAGGGCATTGCCTATCTGCAGGGGTTGATTGCCGCCGCCGAAGCAAAACCTGCAGTTACGCGGAAACGTCGCACCAAGCCCTCGGCGGAAGAGTGACGTGAAGCGGCCGTGACGCGTCCGTAACGCGGGTTTTGCGATACAGGTTGGCGTCGAACCCAGGGAGGCTTGCCATGATCGAGCAGATCGCAGGGTTGCCACCAGGCACACTGGGTTTTCGTGCCAGTGGACAGGTAACCGCAACGGATTACGAGCGCGTGCTGGTGCCTGATATCGAAGCGGCGTTTGCGGTGAATCGCAAGCTGCGTTTGCTCTACCACGTCGGTCCTGACTTCACCGGTTTCGAGCCTGGCGCCATGTGGGAAGACGCCATGCTGGGCTTTCGCCACTTTAGCGGGTGGGATCGGGTGGCGCTGGTGACCGACGTGCATTGGCTGCGCATCGCGGCTTTGGCTATGGGGTTTGCGGTGCCGGCGCAGTTCAAGTTGTTCCGCAACGCAGAGCTGGATGCAGCCATGGACTGGGTGCGTGAGCCCCGGCCGGAAGCTGAAGAAGGGAACAAATGAAACCGTTTTCAGTACTTGTCAGCGAACGCGGCATGTGTTGAAGTCACTGCCATGTCCAGCCTTTATGCCCACTTTCTTGCCATGACCGCCGCCGCCGCGACGGCCAGCGAGTGCGTGCGCGCGCTGAACAACAATAACGCCAATAACAATACCCGCATCCACGGGTGGGCCGGCGTGTAAGCAGTAATTCCACACATACACACGCAAAAAGGCCCGCTCTCAGCGGGCCTTTTTGTTTTTCCGCCATCTGAAAAACAACCCCGGGAATATCAAGCCATGTGTTCGATCTTCGGTATGTTCGATCTGCAGCCAGGTGATGATCTGGCTGCGCTACGCCAGCAGGCGCTGGAGCTTTCCCAGCGCCAACGTCATCGCGGACCCGACTGGAGCGGCGTGTTCGTCGACGCCGGGGTCATCCTGGTGCACGAGCGACTGGCCATCGTCGACCCCGCCAGCGGCGCACAGCCGTTGCACTCGCGCGACGGCGCACTGGCGCTGGCCGTGAATGGCGAGATCTACAACCATCGCGAGCTGCGCGTGGCCAGTGACTATGATTTCACCACCGGCTCCGATTGCGAAGTGATCAACGCGCTCTACCGCGAAGGCAGTGAACCTGCCGACTGGGTATCCCGTCTCAACGGCATCTTTGCTTTTGCACTGTGGGATGCAGACGCGGCGCGTTACGTGATCGCCCGCGACCCCATCGGCGTATGCCCGTTGTATTGGGGGCACGATAGCGTCGGGCGTGTGTGCGTAGCGTCGGAGATGAAAGCGCTGGCTGGCATTTGCGCTGACGTGGCCGCATTTCCTCCAGGGCACATCTATGACAGCGCCGTTGGCGAGCTACGCCGTTACTACCACAAGCCGTGGCGCGACTATGTATACACGCAGGGGCATGATGTCGCGCCGGGCGCATTGCGTGAAGCCTTTGAGCAGGCCGTGCATCGCCAGCTGATGACGGATGTGCCCTACGGCGTACTGTTGTCCGGCGGCCTGGACTCGTCGCTGGTGGCCGCTTGTGCCGCACGTTTTGCGCGTCATCGTGTGGAGGATGACGACAGGGCTGAAGCCTGGTGGCCACGTCTGCACTCCTTTGCGATTGGCCTGGAAGGCTCGCCCGATCTTGCCGCAGCGCAGGTCGCAGCCGATGCACTGGGCACGGTGCATCACGGTTTCGTCTACACCTTCTGGGAAGGCCTGGATGCGTTGCCCGAGGTGATTCGTCATATCGAAACCTATGACGTCACCACCATTCGCGCCTCCACGCCGATGTATCTGCTGGCGCGTCGTATCAAGGCCATGGGCGTGAAGATGGTGCTGTCGGGCGAAGGCTCGGATGAGATCTTCGGCGGCTACCTGTACTTCCACAAAGCGCCGTCGGCAGAAGCCTTTCACGAGGAAACCGTGCGCAAGCTCGACGCGCTGCACAGCTACGACTGTCTGCGCGCCAACAAATCGATGATGGCTTGGGGCGTGGAAGCTCGCGTGCCATTCCTCGATCTGGAATTTCTCGATGTGGCCATGGGCATGGATGCGCGCCACAAGATGGCCGGGCAGGGCCGCATCGAAAAGGCGGTGTTGCGCGAGGCATTTCAGGGCGCCTTGCCCGATGAAATCCTGTGGCGGCAGAAAGAGCAATTCAGCGATGGCGTGGGCTATGGATGGATCGATGGGCTCAAAGCGCATGCGGAGCAAGCAGTGAGTGACCGCGAATTTGCGGCGGCAGCCACGCGGTTTTCGCACAACCCGCCGGCTACGAAGGAGGCGTATTTGTATCGGCGCATCTTTGAGCGTTTCTATCCGGGGCAGGCGTGTGCGGCGACGGTACCGGGAGGCAAGTCGATTGCGTGCTCGTCGCCCGCGGCGTTGGCGTGGGACCCGGCGTTTGCGGGGGCAGCGGATCCGTCAGGGAGGGCGGTGAAGGGGGTGCATCAGCAGGCGTTGGGGTAGGTGGTGCTGTTGGCGGAGTTGTTGTCTCTGCTTTTTTAGGCCTTTCCCAACGTCAGCTTGGCAAAAGCCGGAAGCGCTTTACAACAGCGAAGCTGGTCAACCCGTGGCGTCACAGGCTTGGATTGTCGTGCTGCCGCCTCGTTGCAGTTGTGGAGGCAGCACGGTGGCGATATCGGCAAAACCGACAACTGACGCCACTGGACCCCGGCCTACGCCGGGGTGACGACTCGTTTGAGATGGTGAGGCAAGATTGGCCCCTCACCCCAGCCCTCTCCTCGCTCATCAAATCCGCGGCCGTCCATGGCCGCTCCCCGCGTACCCCGGAGGGGAGAGGGAGAAGTGCGTTGCATCGCGAACTCCCCAGTCTGCAACAAGGAGTGCGCCTGCTTTAAGTCCTCTTCGCCATGGCGCGTTGCGGTGTAGCCGTACCGCGTGTCGTGCGATCGTGACGATCCGGGCTTCACGGGCGCCAAGTCTTTTATTCAGCACGACGCTACGACCACCCCGCTCTTAAGGCCGTTTTCTTTGGGTTACTTTTCTTTTGGGCCAGCAAAAGAAAAGTGACTCGAGCGTCGGCAGACGACATTGCCACCTTCACGGTGGTCGAAACGCCCGCCGCGTAGGCGGCAAGCTGGCGGCAGCGCCACATTCGAAGCCGAGATCAGAGTCACTGGATGACCAGCCATTCGGCTGTTGAAAAGCGCCTCCCGCTTTCGCGGGGATGACGGTGAGGAAGAGTATGTGTTCCCGCAAGCGCCCCACCTCCCCCCCCTTTTTTTGGGCTTACCTCGGCCCTCTCTCAAGGCGGGGAGAGGGAGGAGTGCCGGGCCTCACAAGGTGCCACACCCCTTGCCAACCCCTCTCTGTTACCATGACAGACCGTTTTCCCATGATTTCCCATCCATGATCGAAACCAATCCGATCCTTGCGCAGATTGCGGACCTGAAGGGCCGCGTCGAGTCGCTTAGGGGGTATCTTTGACTACGCCACCAAGCGTGAGCGTCTCGAGGAAGTAAGCCGCGAACTGGAAAGCCCCACCGTGTGGGACGATCCGCCGCGCGCGCAGGAACTGGGTCGCGAACGCGCCCGTCTCGACACCATCGTCAGCGGTATCGATTCGCTGACCTCCGGTCTCACCGATGCCGGCGAACTGCTGGAAATGGCCGCCGCCGACCAAGACGAGAGCACCGTGCAGTCCGTGGTCGACGACCTCAAGGGTCTGGAAGCCAAGGTGGCCAAGCTGGAATTCCAGCGCATGTTCTCCGGCAAGATGGACGCCAATAACGCCTTCGTGGACATCCAGGCTGGCGCCGGTGGCACCGAGGCGCAGGACTGGGCGGAAATTCTGCTGCGCATGTACCTGCGTTGGTGCGAGTCGCGCGGATGGAAGGCCGAGCTGATGGAAGTCAGCGGTGGCGAAGTGGCCGGCATTAAGTCCGCCACGTTCCGCGTGGAAGGTGATTACGCCTACGGCTGGCTGAAGACCGAGATCGGCGTGCACCGCCTGGTGCGCAAGAGCCCGTTCGATTCCGACAACCGCCGCCACACCAGTTTCACGTCGGTGTTTGTGTCGCCGGAAGTGGATGACGATATCGACATCGACATCAATCCGGCCGACCTGCGAACCGACGTGTACCGTTCGTCCGGCGCGGGCGGTCAGCACGTCAACAAGACCGAGTCGGCTGTGCGTATTACGCATATTCCGACCAATACGGTCGTGGCCTGCCAGACCGAACGCAGTCAGCACGCTAACCGCGATCGCGCGATGAAGATGCTGGCCGCGAAGCTGTACGAACTGGAGCTGCAGAAGCGCAATGCTGAGAAGGACGCGCTGGAAGCTTCCAAGTCCGATATCGGCTGGGGCAGCCAGATCCGCAACTACGTGCTGGACCAGAGCCGCATCAAGGATCTGCGTACTGGTATTGAGCGTTCGGACACGCAGAAGGTGCTCGACGGCGACCTCGACGAGTTTGTCGAAGCCAGCCTGAAGTCGGGCCTGGATGCGGGCGCCAAGCGCGTGGACGCCTGATCATTCGCTATTGAATCTGCCGACGGAGGCGGTGCCCGCATGAACAGCAGGAAAATTTTCCAGATGGTGGTCCTGTGGGCATCGCTGGCGGCATGCCAGGGCGTGGCCACCGCACAGGACAGTGGTTCTGCCGGTCAGGGCATCAAGGAAGATGCACGCTCTGCCGGCAAGAGTGTCGGTGACGCCGGTCGTGACGTGGGGCACGCCACCAAGGATGCGGCCGTGACCGTAGGGCACGGCGCGAGAGATGCGGGTGTGGCGGTCGGCCACGGTACGCGAGATGCCGCCGTCACTGTCGGGCACGGCGCAAAAGAAGTCGGCCAAGGCATAGGCCACGGCGCGAAAGAAGGTTGGGACGCCACCAAACACGCGGTGAAACACGTGTTCGGCAAGGACGATTGACCGTCGGCGTGACGGGAAAGCAGTGCCCCGCCTGTTCGATGATGCAACGACAAAACAAGACATGCGCCCACCGAACGATGCGGGCGCCCGCAGCTACGGAAACCTCATGACTGACACGACCGAAATCCAGCCCATCGACGAGAACAAGCTGATCGCCGAGCGTCGCGAGAAACTGAAAGCGTTGCGCGGGCAGGGCGTGGCATTTCCGAACGACTTCAAGATGGACGCCTTCGCTGGCGACCTGCAGGCCGAATTCGCCGATGTCGAGAAGTGGACGGCCGAGGCCGTCGAGGCGCTGGCTCGCCGCGTGAAGGTGGCCGGTCGCATCATCCTCAAGCGTGACCAGGGCAAGGTCGCCTTCGTGCAGATGCAGGATTTCAACGGCCGCATCCAGCTATTCATTCACCAGGGCACCGTGGGTGAGGACACCTACAAGGCGTTCAAGAGCTGGGACATGGGCGACATCGTGGGTGCCGAAGGCACGCTGATGCGCACCCGCACCGGCGAGCTGTCGGTGAAGGTGGATTCGCTGCGCCTGCTCACCAAGAGCCTGCGCCCGCTGCCGGACAAGCACCACGGCATGGCCGACGTGGAGCAGCGCTATCGCCAGCGCTATATCGACCTCATCGTCACCGAGGAAGCGCGCCGCACGTTTGCGCAGCGCTCGAAGATCATCGGCTTTATGCGCAAGTGGCTCGAGGCCGAGCCGCGCCGCTTCATGGAAGTGGAAACGCCGATGATGCACGTGATCCCGGGCGGCGCCGCGGCGCGCCCATTCGTCACGCACCACAATGCGCTGGACATGGATCTGTACCTGCGCGTGGCGCCGGAGCTTTACCTTAAGCGTCTGGTGGTGGGCGGTTTCGACCGCGTATACGAAATCAACCGCAACTTCCGCAACGAGGGTGTGTCGACCCGGCACAACCCCGAGTTCACCATGCTTGAGCTGTACCAGGCCTACGCCACGTACACCGAGATCATGGACCTGACGGAGGGTGTCATCCGTGACGCCGCCAAAGACGTCATCGGCACCACCAAGCTCAGCTGGGAAGGCACCGAAATCGACGTGGGCCCGGCCTTCCGCCGCTGGAGCATGGAAGACGCCGTGCTCGAGTTGAACCCGGAGATTCGCCGCGAAGACCTGCGCAATCGCGACGCGATGGCAGCACACGCCAAGCGCCTCGGCTGCCAGGTGAAGAACGACTTCGGCTGGGGCCGCTTGTTGCTGGAAATCTTCGAGAAGACGGTGGAGCACACCCTGATCCAGCCGACCTTCATCACCCAGCATCCGGTGGAAGTCTCGCCGCTGGCGCGCGAAAGCGACACGGACAAGGGTATCACCGACCGTTTCGAGCTGTTCGTCAACGGCAAGGAGATCGCCAACGGCTTCTCCGAGCTCAACGATCCGGAAGACCAGGCAGCGCGTTTCCTGGCTCAGGTGGAAGCCAAGGCCTCCGGCGACGATGAAGCCATGCACTTCGATGCTGACTACATCCGCGCGCTGGAAGTGGGCTTGCCGCCGACGGGCGGCCTGGGCATCGGCATTGACCGTCTGGTGATGCTGCTGACCAACGCCTCGTCGATCCGCGACGTGCTGTTGTTCCCCTATATGCGCCCGGAGGCCTGATCCATGTGGTTTGCGATTATTGGCACGGACGTGCCCAACTCACTCGAACAGCGCAAGGCTGCCCGCCCGGCGCACATCGAGCGTTTGCAGAAATTGCTGGATGAAGGCCGCCTGCTGATCGCCGGCCCGTTTCCGGCGATCGAATCGGAGGATCCGGGTCCGGCCGGCTTTACTGGCAGCCTGATCCTGGCGGAATTCCCGTCGCAGGCGGATGCGGAAGCCTGGGCCAAGGCTGATCCGTATGTGGCGGCCGGCGTCTACGCCGACGTCAGCATCAAGCCGTTCCGCAAGGCGTTGCCCGCAGCATGAGCGCGCCGATGGTGGAGCAGATCCGCGAGCGCCTGCAGCAGGCGCTCGACCCGGTGGCGCTGGAAGTGCTGGACGAGGGTCACAAGCATGCCGGCCATGCCGGTGAAGGCAAGGGGCATTTTCATGTGCGCATCGTCAGTGCAGCCTTTGCCGGCCAGCTGTCGATCAAGCGTCACCGCCTGGTCTATGCCGCCGTGCAGGGGCTGATGGACAACGGCATCCACGCGCTCTCCATCGACGCCAAGGCGCCGGGCGAGTAAGCGCCGGGGGTTTTCGATCGTCGTCCCCGCGTAGGCGGGGACCCAGTGACTTTGGCTTTTTCGGCGACCCACATGGCACCGGATTTCCGCGTTTGCGGGGTTGGCCGCCAACGCCTGGGTAATAAATTGTTCTATAACATCGACTTGCGTTTCGGTGTTAAAGTGAAACATAGAGCCAGAACGCATTGCGGCAGGGACCTGCGTTTGGCACAGTGACCCATCGCCCGAATGCCTCGGGCCTCACCTTTTTTGGCTGCTGACGCCCGCATGCGCCTGACCACGATCAAACTCGCCGGTTTCAAGTCCTTTGTGGACCCCACCACTTTGCATTTGCCGACCAATATGACCGGCGTAGTGGGTCCCAACGGGTGCGGTAAGTCCAACATCATCGACGCCATCCGCTGGGTGATGGGCGAAAGCGCGGCAAGCCGTCTGCGCGGTGATTCGCTTACTGACGTGATCTTCTCCGGTTCCAACTCGCGCAAGCCGGTCGGGCAGGCAACGGTCGAGCTGATCTTCGACAACGCCGACGGCACCATCCAGGGCGAGTACGGCCAGTACGCCGAAATCTCAGTGAAGCGTCAGGTAACGCGCGACGGGCAGTCTGCGTATTTCCTCAATGGCGCACGTTGCCGCCGTCGTGACATCACCGATCTGTTCCTGGGCACCGGTTTGGGCCCGCGCAGTTACTCGATCATCGAGCAGGGCATGATCAGCCAGATCGTCGAGGCAGCACCCGACGAACTGCGCACGCATCTCGAAGAAGCGGCCGGCATCTCCAAGTACAAGGAGCGCCGCAAGGAAACCGAGAGCCGTATCAAGTCCACCCGCGAAAACCTCGACCGTGTACGCGACGTGCGTGACGAGGTCGACAAGCAGCTTGAGCACCTCAACCGTCAGGCTCGCGCGGCCGAGCGCTGGAAGGCGTTGAAGGAAGAGCAGACGCGCAAGGAAGCCGAACTGCGCGCACTCGAATATCGCGGCTTGAAGGGTCAGCACGACAAGGAAGGTTCTGGCCTGTCGGCGGCCGAGATAGAAATCGAAAAGCACGTCGCCACACAGCGCCATCACGAGGCGCAGATGGAGACGGTGCGCGAGCGCCACACCGAAGCCACCGAGCATCTGAACAAGGTGCAGGCCGAGGTCTACAAGGTCGGTTCCGAGATCGCCCGCGTCGAACAGCAGGTGCGTTTCAACCGCGAGACGGCCGACCGCCTGCAGCGCGCTCAGGGCGATACCGAACGCGAGCATGCCGAGCTGGCCGAACACATCGCCAATGATCGTACGCAGGTGGAAACCCTGCGGATGGCGCTGGCCGAAGGCGAACCCAAGCTTGAGTCGCTGCAGCAGATGCAGGACGACACGGGGGAATCGCTGCGTGAAACGGAGACCAAGCTGGCCGACTGGCAGCAGCGCTGGGACTCGCACACGCGTACCGCGGGTGAATCGAGCCGTGCCGCTGAAGTCGAACGCACCAAGCTGAACTATCTGGACCGCCAGGCCATCGACCTGTCGCGCCGCCGCGAAACATTGGAAGCCGAACAGAAGGCCACCGACGTGGCGGCGCTCGATGCCGCCGCTGAGCAGCTGCATGTCGAGCACGACACGCAGCGTGAGCGCGTGGAGTCCCTCGGCGGCCTGCTTGATCAGCACAAGCTCGCGCACGAAAAGGTGCAGGACGAAGAACGTCAGGTGCAGTCCTCGCTCAATGAGGCGCGTCAGCAATTGCAGACCGCACGTGGCCGTCAGGCCTCACTCGAAGCATTGCAGCACGCGGCACTGGGTCAAGAAGAGAGCGCCGCCAGTGGCTGGCTGGCCCGTCTCGGCCTGGACAAATCGCGCCGCCTCGGCGAATCGCTGCAGGTGGAGGCCGGTTGGGAAACTGCCGTGGAGACCGCGCTCGCTGGCTTCCTCGACGCCGTGCTGGTTGACGAGTCGCACGCACTCGCCAAGGAATTTGGCGCGCTCGAGAACGCCGACGTGGCGCTGGTGGATGGCTCCGAAGGCGGCGCCAACACGGCAGGTACGCTGGCGGCGCATGTGCGCGGGCCGGCGTCTGCCATTTCCATTCTTAATCACGTGTTGACGGCCGACTCGATTGAGCACGCACATCAGGTCGTTGCCGGGCTTTCCGCGCTGGCGCCGTACCAGTCGGTGATGACGCGCAACGGTGAGTGGCTGGGGCCGGGCTGGGCACGCGTCCGTCGCGCGCAGGGCAACCAGGTCGGTGTGCTGGCGCGCGAGCGCGAGATGCGCACGCTGGCCGACCAGATCCTTGCGCTGGAAGAGCGCATCGAAGAAGCCACCCAGACGCTGGATGATCTGCGCACCAGCAAGTTCGAGGCCGAACGCGCGCGCGACGACGCGCAGCGTGAGCTTTACAACGCCCATCGGCGTCAGTCGGAGCTGGCCGGTCAGGTGCAGAGTCATCGCGGCAAGATGGAAACCGCGCGCGCCCGCGCCGAAAAGGTGGCTGGCGAAATCAACGATCTGGTCAATCAGCTCGACGACCTGCAGACGCAGACGCGCGATGCGCGTGCGCGCCTGGACGAGTCCGTCGGCCACATGGGTGATCTGGAAGACCAGCGCCGCGAACTGGAAAACGAACGCCGCGCCTTGCTCGAAGCGCGTGAGGAAGCGCGTATGAACGCGCGTGAGGCGGCCGACCAGGCGCATGCGCTGGCGTTGTCGATGGAGTCCAAGCGTTCCTCGCTGACCTCGCTGGAGCAGGCGCTGGCCCGCATGGAAACCCAGCTGCGCCAGATCGACGCGCGTCGCAGCGAAATCACCGAGCAGCTGGCTGCCGGTACCGACCCCATTGCCGAGCTGGAAGCCGAGCGCCAGACCTACCTCGATCAGCGCTTGCTGGTCGACAAGCAGCTGGTGGACGCGCGTCGTGCGCTGGACGATTGTGATGGCGAGTTCCGCCGTCTTGAACATGAGCGTCAGCGCATTGAGCAGTTGCTCAATGGGCTGCGCGAAAACCTCTCGCAGAAGCGCCTTGCCGCCCAGGCCCTGCAGCTGCGTGCCGAACAGCTGGCCGAAGCCATCACCGCCTCCGGCCTCGAACTGGAACCGCTGCTGGCCGAGCTGGCCGAGAACGCCGACGCCAGCCAATGGCGCACGCAGCTCGTGGAAATCGGCCAGAAGATTGTGCGCCTGGAGCCGGTGAACCTCGCTGCGATCCAGGAACATGCTGAGCAGAGCGAGCGCAAGACCTATCTCGACAACCAGCTTGCCGATCTCACCAGCGCCATGGAGACGCTGGAAGCTGCCATCAAGAAGATCGACCGCGAAACGCGCCAACGCTTCAAGGAAACCTTCGACCGCGTCAACGCCGGCGTGCAGGAGCTGTTCCCACGTCTGTTCGGTGGTGGCCACGCCTATCTCGAACTCACCGGTGACGATCTGCTCGACACTGGCGTGGCGATCATGGCGCGTCCGCCGGGCAAGCGCGTGTCCAATATCACGCTGCTGTCCGGTGGTGAAAAGGCGCTCACCGCGGTGTCGCTGGTGTTTGCGATCTTCGGCCTCAACCCTGCACCGTTCTGCTTGCTGGACGAGGTGGACGCGCCGCTGGACGAAGCCAACGTGGGTCGCTTCTCCAACATGGTGAAGGAGATGAGCGAGAAGGTGCAGTTCATCTTTGTCAGTCACAACAAGGCAACCATGGAAGCGGCTTCGCAGTTGTGCGGCGTGACCATGCGCGAGCCGGGTGTTTCGCGACTGGTGCAGGTGGATCTCGCCGAAGCAGCTAAACTTGCGGGCGCAGCTTGAGGAACGACTATGACCGCGCAACCCGTACTTGCTTTTGCCTGGAATGCCGCCGTTGGCGTTCCGATGCTGATCGTTGGCCTGATCGTGCTCGCATTGATCTGGGTGTTCGGCCAGCCGAAGAAGGAGCAGGGCAAGCGGCGCGTGGTGCCCAATCCTTCCGGTGAGCGCCGCGAACCCACTTTCGGTGACGAGGGCGAGGTGCTGGACGAACCCTCGTTCAACGCGCACGACGATTTCCACATGGATCCGCTCGACGAGCGCAAGCCGCATCAGGGCGAGCTGGACGTGGGTCTGCGCGAAGAACTGGAGCGTCTCGGCGCGACGCTTGCCGGCGGCAAGGACAAGATGGAATCGGCGCCTATCGGCAAGCCGCAGGGCATTGCCGCTTCTATCGTCGACGCACTGCGCGCACCGCCGGAGAAGTTCGAGGAAAGTCTGGCCCATGCCACGAGTGCCGACCCTCTGGCACCGAAACACGTCGCCGAGCCGGCACCGATGATCGCCGCTGCCGCGCCCGCGTCGGCACCGGTAGCAGAAGCACCGCGCGTGCCGCCGCGCTCCGACGTCGGTCGTCGCCCGGAACGCCTGCCGGTCGAACGGATCGTCACCCTGTTCGTGGTGGCGCGCGAAGGCAGCGTGTTCAATGGTGCCGACCTTATCGTTGCCGCCGAAAAGACCGGGCTGGAATTCGGCGACATGGGCATCTACCACCGTCTGGTGGACGGCAAGCGCGAGCTGGGACCGATCTTCAGCGTGGCCAACATGCTCAAACCGGGCAACTTCGACCTGACCCGCGTCGATGTGCTGCGCACGCCGGGCCTGAGTTTCTTCATGACGCTGCCGGCACCCATCCCGGCGCTGGATGCATGGGACGCCATGCTGCCTACCGCGCAGCGTCTGGCCGAGCTGCTGGATGGTCAGGTGCTGGACGAGGAGCGCAATGCGCTGGGACGTCAGCGCGTGGCCCATATCCGCGACGAGTTGCGTGGCTGGGATCGCGACCACGAGGGCAAGGAAATCACCTTCGGGCGGTAAGCGGCCTTCGCTGCGGAACGTTTGAACGATAGCTCGGCAAGGAGCGAGCGCCATCGCAGCATCGGCGCCTCACTCCGGCCCCTCCCGGCAAGGGAGAGGGAGTAGTACAAGTACGTACAGCTTGTGCAGGGTCGCCGCTTCTCCCAGGTTCCACCTCAAGGAGATATGCATGACCGGGATATCGCTACGTCACCTTGCATGCCTCGGGCTGCTAGCGCTCGCTGCCTGCACCAATTCGCAGCTGCGCCTCGATTACCCCCGTGTCCCCAGTTCAATACTGCCCACCGAGGCGGATGCGCCACTGGTGGCGTATGCGACGCGTGTAACCGCGCCACATGGCCAGGACTCCGGTCTCCATTTGATCAGCGACGCCAACGATGCCTTGTTGGCCCGTATTGCACTGGCTGATCGTGCCAAGCACTCGCTCGACGTGCAGTACTACATCTTCGAAAGCGATGCGACCGGGGAATTGTTGGCGCAACACCTGCTTTCGGCAGCCAATCGTGGTGTTCGCGTCCGCCTGCTGCTGGATGATTTGCATGTGGCGGGCAATGACGAAGTGCTGCGCGCGCTGGATGGCCATCCCAACATCGCCATCCGGCTGTTCAATCCATTTCTGGAGCGCAACAACTCGCTTTGGGGCATAGGCAAGCAGTTTGCGGGAGATTTCTCGCGGCTCAACCGCCGTATGCACAACAAGGTGTTCATTGCCGACAGCGCGATGGCCATCATTGGTGGACGCAATATCGGTGATGCGTATTTTGATGCGAGCGGCAACGTCAACTTCCGCGACCTGGACGTCATGCTCATGGGTCCCGTGGTGCCGCAGATCGGGCAGGTTTTCGACCGCTATTGGAACAGTCCGCAATCGGTCCCTATCGGAGCCTTTCATCACGGTACGCCGGACCCTGCCGAGCTGGCCAAACTCAGTAACGCCCTGGCGCAGCATGCGCGCCAGTTCAGCCAGAGCAGCTACGCGCAGAACCTGGTGAGCCAGATGGGCAATATCGCCCATGAATCCTCCGACACCGATTGGGCGTGGGGGCCGACCACCTATCTCGCGGATGATCCCGACAAAGGCAATCCGGAGTTGAACAGCAAAGACCTGCACATGGGACCCGTGGTGCATGCGTGGGCGGACGGTGCCACGCAGCGGCTGACCTTGATCTCGCCGTACTTCGTGCCCGGCAATCGTGGCATGGGCTATCTGCAAAGCCTGCGTGACCGCGGCGTCGAAGTGGACGTTCTGACCAATTCACTGGCCTCTACCGATGCAGGCAATGTCTATCGCGCCTATTCGACCTACCGCCCGCCACTGCTGAAAGCCGGCATCCGCATCTACGAGCTGAAACCCGGCGCAACGCGTGAGCATGGCGGCAGCCACTTCTTCGGGTCTACTGCCAGCACCAGCAGCCTGCACGCCAAGGCCATTGTGGTGGATGACCAGCACGCCTTCGTGGGGTCGATGAACCTTGATCCGCGTTCGATCGACATCAATACCGAAGACGGTGTCATTGTCGACTCGCCAGTGCTCGCCAAAGCGTTGCTGCACATCTTTGCCGATGCCACCCAGCCCATACACAGCTATGAGGTGCTGCTGGACGGCAACGGCCGCGAGTACTGGCAGGCTACGCAGTCGAACGGCCAACTGATCCGTTTTGATCATGCACCGGAAACCACCTGGTGGCGGCGCTTCAAGATGGAGCTCAACGTTTTGCTGCCGATCGAAGACTTGCTTTGAACGATCGTTGCACGGCGCACTCGCGTTCTACGAAGCCGGCGCACGCTGCGGCTATGCTCGAATGACGGACGCAGTAAGCGTCACGCGGGAAAATCACAGAATGCGGTCCGCGCTGTTCGCCGAAGAGAGCGCAAGGCTCGCAGCGCTGTCCTCGATGACGATGGGAGCACCCGCAGGCTAGCGCAATGACACGCTAGTTGATGGCGAGGCAGAAGCCAGCATGGCTGAAGCCAGCGCGTGTTTTCGCGTGAGTGGAGGTCGCTCGGATCTGGTCAGCGAGGGCGGCGCCGATCCACACATGCTATGACCATTTCATAGCCTAGGGACGCTATCCAAAAGTCTTAGTCGGCAGCCTGGGGGAATTCACGCGAATTCAGCATTTGCTTCCGCATGATCCGGCCGCAAGGGCCCGAACGAATGGCTTCCGTCGCCGGGCGCGTGACATGAGTGTTACCAGGCACAGGGAGGGGCGATAGCGGTTCTCGCGTTTCTCCGGCCCCGGCGGGAGAACGCCGTGGACGGTGGGAGCGGACGGCGTAGGGGGAAAAGGGAGGAGCGTATGCGTAAAGTGACCATCAGGTTTCAGGACGTCGCCACCGAACTAGCCCAGATCAATGCCCAGCGCGACGGTGTGATGGAGCGCGCCTTTGCCATGCTCGAGCAGCGACACGGCACACTGGCCGCGATGCTGGTGCAGAGCCTGGGCGACCGGCAGCGTGCCGTACGCTGGATGTGCCGGCATCAGCATGCCTTTGATGGGCGCAGCGCCTACGAGCTGCTGGCCGACGGTGAAGAAGACACTGTGTGGGACGAGATCGCCCTGATGAGCGATGGCCCTACCGCTGCGCGGCTTAACGCGGTGCGCATGGCGTATTGAGTCGCTGCGCGACAGAGGCCGTCAGGGGCGTTCCATTCGCGGCACGCGTCGCCGCGAGGCAAAGCTCGTATTAATTTGCGATAGTCGCCTCCAGGGGCCCGCGAAGCCGTGCTATCCGCCGGTACCAAAAGTGCGAAGCGGTCGTGCCCCTCAGTGCGCGGACTCCGCGGAGGCAGGCAGCGCCCACACGCTGTTGGCGGTGCCATGGCATGCACGCCGCATGGCAGCGCGCGCAAAGCATGCGAAGACGACGCCGAGTGCAATGCCGGTCAGGTCTACGCCCAACACGCGCCAGCTCAACGGCGACGCACTAAGGACCATGGCGGGTGCATTGCTGATCAGGTCGATCATGGCGACGCCGCCAGTGAGTGCCGCCGTGGCCCACAGCAACTCCACCGTTGCTCGCGCAATGGGGCGCAGGCAGGCGTACACGCATGCGGTCAGGAAAAGGCCGTAGCAGGCGACACGCTGCGGCAGGCCGGCATCGATGCCCCAGCGTGCGGCGAACCAGGTAGCGGCGAAGGCGCCCGAGACGCCCAGGCAGGTACCGATGCACACGCCGATGGTGGCGCGCGCCATCACCTGCGTGCGTCGTGGTTGATCGGGGTGACGGCGCTTGCGTCGCGATTCGATCCACAGCAGGTTGCCGGAATAGAACAGGAATGCTCCGGCCAGTCCCAGCAAGAAATAAAGCCACTGCACTGCACGACCGCCAAAGCTGCCGAAGTGCAGGCCAAACAATGAGGCGTAGCTGATGCCGTTGAGGCTGTAGCGGTTTCCCACGTAGGTGGCGAGCACGCTGCCGTCGTGGGCAGACATGGCCACCGTGCCGTAGCTGCCCAGCGTGTGCTGCGAGAGTCCCCGCACTTCGGCCACCGCATTGCGATCGCCGTAATGCACGAAATGCAGATAGTCCGGCTCGAAAGTGGTGACGCCACTCGCCAATGCGGCAGCACGCGCGCGTTCCATCAGTGCGTCAGCCGAAAGCATGCTGGCCGGCGTGCCGCTGACGGTGACCGTGGGCGTGGTCTGCGTGGCCTTGCCGAAGGCATCGAGCAATTTGCCATCGAAGGCCACGGTATTGAGCGCAGCAAGCGTGATGGCGAACAAACAGAACAGCGCACCCGTCACCGCGAAAATCACATGAAAGGGCAGGCTGATGACGCCGATGGCGTTGTGTGCGTCCTGCCAGAGGCGTTTGATGTTGCGTCCCACGCGCAAGGCAAACAGATCGCTGACCAATTGCGGCAGATGGATGAGGATGCCGGATACCAAAGCCAAGCCATAAAGCACGCTGACGATGCCCATCAGGTAGAGACCCACTACCGGCAAACCCAGCGAGTCATGCAGGGCGTAGACGAAATCGGCCAACTCGTTCTGTGCCGCCTCGGCACGGGGCGCTTCCATCTGTTTCACGGTGGCAAAACGGGCGTGATCGCCGTCCTGCCAATACGCATACGCCGCATGCGAACTATCGGTAGGCAGCACGACACCGAAATCGTCGCGAGCGGCTGGGTGTTTGGCCAGCAGCTGCTGGATCAGCGTTTCGAGGGGTACCTCGGCATCCACGGCGCTGCGCCACGGTGGGTTTTGCCATGCCGCGATGTCGTCGTGGAATACGGTGAGTGCGCCGGCATAGAACGCGACAAACAACGCAAAACCAGCCAACAAGCCGGTCCAGGTATGCACGGTCTGATACGTGCGGATCGTGGCGGATTTCATCTCACACTCCGGCCATTCGCGCAGCCCACAACGTCATAAACACCGCGGCATTGGCGGCGCCAAGTGCCAGCCATGCCCGCGCGCCGCTGCGGAACATATACGTGCCCGCCATCACCGCGATCCACAGCGGAAAGAACAGAATCAGCGCCGGTACCACCCACGCCTCGCCGTGATTCGGCGAGACGTGCAGCGCGAGCGCAAGCAGGGCGGCAGCCAGGGGAAACCCCAGCAGGGTGCCGGCAAGGCAACGGGCCATCATGGCGCGCCGTTTTCCGCGCGAGCGCCACGCCACCAGGCGAGATACGGCAAGGCGACCCAGCTCAACATCAGCGTTGCCAGCGCCGCGGCGACGCCAGCGCCCATACCCGCCTCGTGCAGCCAACATCCCGTACCGGCCGCCAACAGCAACCAACCGATGCCACGAACGGTGGCGGGCAACGATTGAGAGCGCAGGCGTTGATGCTCACCGGTCAGGTAAACCAGCAGCGCACCTGAAAACATCAACAGCAAGGCAAAAGCGACAATCACACAGGCGTCCTGGGGCTCTAAGGTCCACTATTACTGAGAATAATTCTCATTAATAAATGGTGGGCCTGTCAAGCCAGCGTCGGACCTCAGCCTTCCGGCAGCAGCACTGTGGCTACCATGCGGAAGCCCCAGCCCTTCGCACTGCCTGGCGTGTCCTGCACCCAGTAGCGCACGCCACCGGTGAAGCTGACCGGCAGTTTGCCGACGCGCGTCAACTTCGCCACGGTAAGGTTCACCGGCACCACCCACTGGTGGTGTTTCCAGTCGTAGCTCGATTCGGCGTTGAGTCCGTAGGTCCACGCCTTCGGCGTGGTAAAGCTCAAAAAGGGCTGAATAAAGGTGCTGCTAATGTCCGGGTGCTTCGGATCGTTGCTGCGCACCGACGCGACCGACCAGATGTGGTTGGCCAACATGCCGTAGGTCCAGCCATGGGACTGCTTGAGCAGCACCGCCGTGGGGCCCAGGCCCCATTTCTTGCTACCCAGTAGCCCGTCGGTAGCGGTCGGGATAAGAAATGCAGGGCCCGCACCCCAGATGAGCCCGCTGCTGGTGGGTTTGGCAGGCGAGAAGAACAAACTCTGCGTGATGTCGCCCAGACCGCTCTGGTGACCTGATCCCGGAGAAATGTCTGATTGCGACACGACCGGAAGGATCGTGCGCGAGATCATGGTCCAGTCCTGATTCAAGTGAATCGGAATGACGGGCTGAAAGTTCAGATACGTTTTATGCCCGTCGTCCGCGGGGCCGATCTTCTGATCGTAGTTGAACTGGAAGGGCACGCTGATCAGGCTGGCCACGGGATTGGACAGCTTTTCCGCCAGCTCGGCGTTCGCCGACTGCTGGGCCTGTGCCCAACCCGGTGAGAACGCGCCCAAGGCGAGCAAAGCCAGCATCGCGACGTGCAGTGAATGCATCTTGCGTGGCGTCGTATGCGTACGAGACATCACTGATCTCCTTCGTGGTTGCCCGATCTGGCCTCAGACCTGTCGCGTGCACCTGGAGCGGCGCCGATGGCCAGCAGTCAGGTGCAAGGATGTTTTGCTGCGCGCTGCGCGAACAGCGAAGAAATACTTAGATCTTCTCGCGGCTGCACAGGGTGACTGGGTCACGGAGCGGCTGTATGGCGTCGCGCGCCAGACAATCGGTCAGGTCATCCACGTGCTGAAGAAGAGGGCATCACCTTCGCCGTGCCGGGTTCAGTTGACTTGTTTGGCTCTACGTAGTTCTACCAAGCGAACCTGCGTAGTTTCGCGATTGTCTCGCAGGCGTGCCCTCACCGAAGCTTCAGGCTGACGCCAGCCATGTGAGCAAGTCTCATGAAGATGGAACGGATGCCGCGCCCGCTGTTTCTCGGTGTAGCGCTCATGTCTGCACTGCTAACCGTGGATGGAGCACACGCCAGCGACCCCAAGGCGCCGCATCTGAAAATGACGACGCCCATTCCTGCGCAAATCACCACGCCGGCGCAGGTGGAAACCAGCATCGGCACATTGCATTACACCGATGGCATTCCCTCGGCTGAGACGGCCAGGAACGTGTACGACAATCTCGACACCATCCGCGCCACCGAGGTGTTTCTCAACGGCATTCCTGGTGCATCGATGGCGGCTATTCGAGCCGGCCTGCGCAAGGCGGGCGCGGTGGATGGGACCATTGGCGTGTTCGAAAACCTGATGGATTCGAAGTCGCTGTTTCTCACCGCCAACACCGAAACCATCTATTTCTGGAGCTGGATGGATCTGAAGAACGGGCCGGTCGTGGTGGAAACGCCGCCCAACATTCTCGGTGTGGTGGATGACTTCTGGTTTCGCTATGTCACCGACATGGGCAACGCGGGACCGGACAAAGGGAAGGGCGGCAAGTACCTGTTCGTGCCGCCGGGCTATCAGGGCGAGATTCCCTCAGGCTATTTCGTCGTCAAGCCCCCGACCTTCGGCAATCTGCTGTTTGGTCGCGCCTTCATGAAGGACGGCGATCCCAAGCCGGGTGTGGCCAGTCTCAAGCGGGGGCTGCGCGTGTACCCGCTTGCCAAGGCCTCTGCGCCGCCGGAGAACCATTTCATCAACCTCTCCGGCACGGTGATGAATACGGTGCATGCCAACAACATCGAGTTCTATGACGAGATCAACCAGATCGTGCAGGAGGAACCTGCCGGTGCCTACGGCCCGGATATGACGGGACTGTTCGCGTCGATCGGTATGGTGAAGGGCAAGCCATTCGCGCCCGATGAGCGCATGAAGAAGATCCTTGCCGACGCGGTGGCGATCGGGAATGCATCGGCGCGCGCCATTGATTTCCGCAATCGCGACAAGGCCGCACTCATCTATCCGGACCGCCACTGGAACACGCCCTTCATTGGCGGAAGCTACGAATGGCTCAATGAAGGGGCGCGCAACTTTGACGCCCGCACCATGTTCTTCTACGCGGCCACCATCGACACGCCGGCCATGGCCGTGGCCATGCCGGGCATCGGTTCGCAGTACGCCGCTGCCAACCTGGACGGCAAGGGGGAGCCATTCGATGGTGCCAAGACCTATCGCCTGCACGTGCCGGCCAAGGTGCCGGTGAAGGATTTCTGGTCGGTGGTGGTCTATGACCCGCAAACGCGCTCGATGCTGCAGACCGATCAGCAGTTCCCGAGTCTGTCCAGCGCACGCGGCCTGAAGGTCAACGCCGACGGTACGACGGATATCTACTTTTCGCCGCAACAACCCAAAGACGCCGCCAACTGGATAGAGACGGTGCCCGGCAAGGGCTGGTTCCTGATCTTCCGGCTTTATGGCCCATTGCAGGCGTGGTTCGACAAGCGGTGGCAGTTGGAAGACATCCAGCCGGTCAATTGAACGCGTCACTCCGTCTGTTGCTGCCCTGCCTGACTGTACTTTCGACGAGGAACCCACGTCATGAAGAATCACCACACCCGTTTGCTGCCCTTTGCAACCGTCTCTGTGGCGTTGTCACTCTATGCCGGCATATCGATGGCGCAAAGCAAAGATGCCAACGGTTGGCTCGACAATGATCATCTGCAGACGCGCTACGGATCGCTGGAATTCAGGGGCGGCTACCCCTCGGCAGATACCAGCCAGCGTTTGCGCGAAGCGATCACCGTCAATCGCGCTGTTGAGGTTTACATGGCGCAGATGCCAACCGTGTCCTGGTATGCCGTATGGAAAGGCACGGCCGAAGCGGGTGATAAACAGTCCAATCAGATCATCATCTGGGAGAACTTGATGGACGCCCAGACGCTGTTGCTCACCGGCAATACCGAAACTGTCTACGGGCTCGGCGCCATCGACTTGCGCAAGGGTCCAGTGGTCGTTGAAGTACCTCCGAAAATGCTCGGCGGTTTTAGCGACATTCGCCAGACGGAGATTCTCGGTATTGGTCCGACAGGCGCGGACAAGGGGCTGGGTGGCAAAGTGTTACTCCTGCCACCCGGTTACAAAGGCAATGTTCCCGGCGGCTACATCGTCGGGCACTCGCCCACCTTTCGCGTGGTGTTCGGTGTGCGCGGATTTCTCGTCGATGGCAAGACAGATGAAGCCGTCGCGTTGATGAAGAAAGCCCATATCTATGCGCTCGCTGACGCCGGGGCTCCCCCCGTTCAGGCCTTCATCAATGGCTCCGGCAAGGAAATCAAAACCGTATTCCCTGATACCGAAGCCTTCTTTGATGATCTTGGCCGCATCGCACAGGACGAACCTGCAGATATCTTCACCACCTCTGATCGCTTTGCCATGGCGAGCATAGGCATCGAAAGCGGTAAGCCTTTTCAACCAAGTGAAGCACAGCGCAAGTTGCTGGGCGAGGCAGCGCGTCTTGGCGGCGCGTATGCGCGTGTCAACGGCTTTGATTCCCAGGATCCTGCGCGACTGGTCTATCCAGATCGGAAGTGGGAGTGGATCTTCGTAGGCGGCAGCGCCACCTGGGATGCACAAGGTTTTGTCAATTCGGACCGTCGCGCGGCTTTCGCCTATTCGGCGATTGGTATGTCGCCGGCCATGGCCTCGAAGGCCGTTGGCGTGGGCTCTCAATACATCTGGGCCGTGCGCGACAAACAGGGCACCTTCCTGGATGGCGCTAAGAGCTATCACCTGCACATTCCGCCCAACGTTCCGGTAAAAAACTTCTGGTCAGTGGTGGTGTATGACGCCGTTACCCGTTCGCTGTTGCGCAATGGCCAGAAGTTTCCGACGGTAAGCCAGTATTCGGGTGCCGAGAAGAACGCAGATGGCTCTTACGATATTTACTTCGGTCCGAAGGCCCCTGCTGGCAAAGAGAAGAACTGGATCGAAACGGTGCCAGGCCGAGGCTGGTTCACGCTTATGCGCTTTTATGGTCCGCTGCAGCCCTTCTTCGATCTGAGCTGGAAGCCGGACGATATCGAAGGGGTCAAGTAGGTGTTCATTCGTGGGGCGCTGCCTAGAACTGATACTGCAGTCGCCCCACGATGGCGGTGGGATGCTTGCCGTCGGCGGGATCGCCCGGCTTGTTGAGGTTCAGCGCGTGCACCAGGTTGGCGGACAGGCGCAGGGATTTGTCGAGGTACCAATTGACTCCCACACTTAGGTTGGCTTCCTTGCCACCCATCACGTCTCGATCGTTGAGGTCGGTATTGCTGAGGCGCACGGCGAGCTCCAGCGCGCCGCCGCCACGACCGTTCCATGGGGAGTTGGGCACCACCGGGCCGAAGGTGGCGTTGCTTGCGCGATAGGGGCGGCTTTCGCCGGTGAGCATCCAGCTGGCGAAGGCGTACCAGCCGGCGAAACGTAGCGTGGGCAGCCCGTCGTCACGCTGCACGTGGGCCATCATGTACTCCGCTTGCCAGGAGAACGGACCTTCGACATGAGCAGCCTCCAGTCCAAAACGCTGCACCTGGTTCGACTCCTTGATGGTGCCCGTGTCGAGGAAGTCCGGACTGGTGGACAGCGCGACCTCCGGAGGCGATTTGAATCGCTGATTGTTGCCGGATCCCAGATTGCGCGTGGAATAGTCGACCGCCAGGTGATAAGACCCCTCGTTGGTCTGCAGTGCATAGGCCAGTCGCCCGGTAAGGGCGACACCTCGCTGTTTCTGGTCTTCGTCCTTGGCGCCGGCGGTGAAGAAGCCGTAGGTCCATATCCAGGGGCCGTGATAATCGCTTGAGCTGATGCCGACGCTTCGACTCGGGGCGAGCGCAGTGGTGGTGGCACGTTCGAGGAAGGTGGTGTTTTTGAAGCTGCCGAATTGCTCAAGCCCAAACGGCTCTTGCTGGTTGCCGATGGTAAGTACGCCGAAGTGCTCCGTTTGTTTGCGCACATAGACGTCCTTGAACTCGAAGTGCTTGTCCACCAGCTGGGCGTCGGCGTAGAGCAGCCAGTCCAGCCAAAGCTTATGCGTCAGGTTGATGTCGAGGCGGCGCAGGCTCAACTCAGAGCCTCCCAGCCCGTTGCCTGTGTAGGCGGCAGCGTCGACCATCGCATAGCCATGGATCTGAGTGTGAGTCAGGGGCGTGTCGATGCCACCATCGAGAGGGCGCATCAGCGTAAGTTTGCGTAGTGCGGTGAGGTTCTCGCCGTTCGCCGGCGGTGTCGCTGATGACGAGGCGTCGGTCGACGGGGCTGTAGACGGCGTGGCATCTACCGGCGACGTGGGCCTGGATGGCTGATTGACGCAGCCCGAAGCGAGCGCGCAAGCGAGGCTCGCTGCAATCAACGCAGTGAGCTGCCGCGTCGATGATCTACGCCCGACTTCGCCCATGGTTCCCCGTTTATCCTCAGTCCTTTGTTGCCGATGGTGACTCTGCTGGTCGCCTTTATCCCTGCAGCCGCTATTCATAGTGCTGTGATTGTGAAATCGCAGTCTGTATGTGTGCTGTTCGTGAACGAGTAGGCGGACTGCCCGACATGGCATCAGGGCTGCCGTGGCCGACCACAAAGCGGGTCCTTGGCTCCGAACCTCCCTACGGCAGCGCATGGCCGGCCACGCGGGTTAAGATGGCGGTTTGTACTGCCCTCTCAGGAGTCTTCGAGTGATCATCAACCCCAAGGTGCGTGGTTTTATCTGCGTGACGGCCCATCCGGTCGGGTGCGAGCGCAACGTGCTCGAACAGATCAACATCACCAAGGCGCAGGGTGACCTGGGCGAGGGCCCCAAGCGCGTGCTGGTCATCGGCGCGTCCACCGGCTACGGCCTGGCCTCACGCATCACGGCGGCCTTCGGCTACGGCGCGGACACCCTGGGCGTGTTCTTCGAAAAGCCCAGCAGCGAGAGCAAGCCGGGTACGGCGGGCTGGTACAACGCGGCGGCATTCGACAAGTTCGCGAAGCAAGCCGGCCTCTACAGCCGCTCGATCAATGGTGACGCGTTCTCCAATGAAACGCGCGCGCGTGCCATCGACATGATCAAGAACGAGATGGGCGGCAAGATCGACCTCGTCGTCTATTCGCTCGCCTCGCCGGTGCGCAAGCTGCCGGACACCGGCGAGCTGGTGCGTTCGTCGCTCAAGACCATCGGCGAGACCTTTACGGCCAACTCGGTCGACACCAACCGTGACACGGTGATTCAGGCCTCGGTGGAGCCGGCGACCGAGCAGGAGATCAAGGACACCGTCACCGTCATGGGCGGCGAGGACTGGAAGCTCTGGATCGACGCACTGAGCAACGCCGGCGTGCTCGCCGATCATGCCAAGACGGTGGCCTACAGCTACATCGGTACCGAGATCACCTGGCCGATGTACTGGCACGGCACGCTGGGTCAGGCCAAGCAGCATCTGGACAACACGGCCAAGCAACTGATCGCCGAGCACAAGGCCGAACATCTCGACGCTTACGTGGGCGTGATGAAGTCGGTGGTGACGCAGGCGAGCGCGGCGATCCCCGTGCTGCCGCTCTACATCGCCATTTCCTTCCGCGTCATGAAGGAGAAAGGCATCCACGAAGGCACCATCGAACAGATCAACCGCCTGTTCCGCGATCGCATGTACCGCAAGGATCACAAGGCGCCTGAGCTCGACAACGATGGTCGCCTGCGCCTGGACGACTGGGAGCTGCGCGAGGATGTGCAGCAGGTCTGCAAGGCGCTGTGGCCGACCATCACCACCGAAAACCTCAATCAGCTGACGGACTACGCCGGCTACAAGCACGACTTCCTGCGCCTGTTCGGCTTCGACCGTGACGACGTGAATTACCAGGAAGAGGTTGAGGCCGACCGCCGCTTCGACGTCGTCGAGCTCTGATGCGACATGCGGGATGCCGCCACTGGCGGCATCCCCTTCGGTACATATCTCCAGCCCACCGTGACTGCCAGCAGCAAGCACTGTCGGTTACTCCCCGTGGCGGAACGGAAGCCGGGCATACTTCGGTACCCTTTCTCCATATGCGTTCGCGATGAGTACAGCCATCGTCTGGTTTCGCCGGGACCTCCGCCTCGCCGATCATCCGGCGCTCAGTGCGGCTGCTGTGGCGCACGAACGCGTTCTTCCGCTCTATATCCACGCCCCCGACGAGGACGGCTTATGGCCGCCTGGCAGTGCGAGTCGATGGTGGCTTCATCATTCCCTTTTCAGCCTCGACCTGAGCTTGCGTGAGCGCGGCAATGCGCTGCACCTGGCACAAGGGGACAGCCTGCACGTGCTTTTCGATCTGATCGAGCGCACGGGCGCCAGCGCGGTGTACTGGAGTCGCCAGTACGAACCCTCGGCCATGGCGCGCGACACCCTCATCAAATCGGCGTTGCGCGAGCGAGGTATCGAGGCGCATAGCTTCAACGCGTCCTTGTGGTGCGAGCCGTGGCAGATCGAGACGAAGCAGCAGGGACCCTATAGCGTCTTCACTCCCTTCTGGCGGAACCTTCGCACGCGCCTCGACGCAGCAAAGCCCTTGCCGGCACCTTCATCGTTGCGTGGCGTGGTCGTCGAGGGAAGCCTGCCGCTGGAGGCACTCCGACTGCTCCCATCGATTCGCTGGGACATTGGCCTGCAAGAGACATGGCAGCCGGGAGAGCAGGGTGCGCGCGAGCTGCTGGATATCTTCATGGATGATGCGGCGGGTGATTACGCGCAGTCTCGTGATTTTCCTGCGCGTCACGGAACCTCCCACCTTTCGCCCCATCTGCATTTCGGTGAGATATCGCCGGGGCAGATCCATCATCTGTTGGCGAATGGGGCCGCAGCCATCGAGGTACGCCAGCGCCCCGATATCGAGCCTTATCTGCGCGAGCTGGGCTGGCGCGAATTCGCGCATCACTTGCTATACCACTTTCACGACACGCCCACGGAGAACTTCAACAAGCAGTTCGACAAGTTTCCCTGGGTCGACAACGATGCGTCATTCCTCGAGCGCTGGCAGCAGGGGAAGACGGGCGTCCCCCTGGTGGACGCCGGCATGCGCGAGCTCTGGCATACCGGATGGATGCACAACCGCGTGCGGATGATTGTCGCCAGCTTCCTTACCAAAAACCTGAGGCAGCACTGGCTTCATGGTGCGCGATGGTTTTGGGATACGCTGGTCGATGCGGACCTCGCCAACAACACGTTGGGCTGGCAGTGGGTGGCCGGTAGCGGCGCCGATGCCGCGCCGTATTTTCGCGTATTCAATCCGGCGACACAGGCGCAGAAATTCGATCCGCAGGGACTTTATCTGCGTCGCTGGCTGCCTGAGTTGTCTTCGGCGCCGCTACCCCTGTTGTTCGAGCCCTGGAAGGATCCCGGGCTGCTGCGTCGCAGTGGTTATCCTGCACCCATGCTTGATCTTGGCGAGACGCGTCTGGCGGCGCTCGATGCGTGGCGCGTGATGCGCAGCGCGTAGTTCAGCCGGGCTTGTCGGCTGAGGTGTCGGGTCGCCGAAGCAGCCAGGCGAGCACGGGCGGCGTCACCATGGCAGTGAGCAACGACATCGCCACGATAATGGCGTAAATCTGGTCGGTGAATACGCCGGCGGTCAATCCCAGACTGGCTATCACGACACCCACCTCGCCGCGCGGCACCATGCCGAAGCCCACGATGAGGGCGCTGCGCGAGCGCAGTGACAATGCACCGAGGTAGCCGCCGATCAGCTTGGAAGCAATGGCGATCAGGGTGACCACCAGCAACATCACGTCAGCCTCCCAGCTTGCCAGCTGATGCAGGTCGATCTTGCTGCCGGTGACAACAAAGAAGATCGGTGTGAGCAGGGCCAGCAAGGGTTGCGTCTGCTTTTCCAGTGTGTGCTGCTGGCGCGTTTCGGAGGCGATCATGCCGGCGAGAAAGGCACCGATGATGGCCGCCAGGCCAAACAAGGTGGAGACATAGGCAAGGCCAAGGCACAACGCCAGCACGATGGCGAGTGCTGAGTGAGGGCTGCGCGGCTTGTCCAGCCAGCTTGAATTCCATCGCATCATGCGGGCGCCGCCAAAGCCGATGATGGCGATAAAACCGATGGCGCCGGCCAGCACGGCCAGCAGATGGACCAGATCCACGCCTTCGCCGCCTTGCAGCGATACCACCACACCCAATAGCAACATGGCGAGAATGTCGTCGATCACGGCAGCGCCCAGGATCACTTTGCTCTCGGTGCGTTGCAGTGCACCGAGTTCCTGAAGCACGCGCGCAGTGATGCCGGCCGAGGTGGCCACGAACGCAGCTGCAATAAACAGCGAGCGGCTCCAGTCAAAACCATTGCCGTGAGCCCACACGCTTCCCATCGCAAACGGCACCACCACACCAAGCACACCCACCAGGAAGGCGACTTTGCCGACCTTCTTCAGATCTTCCAGGCGCGTTTCCAGGCCCACGGAAAACAGCAGCAGCACGACGCCGATTTCTGCCAGCACATCCAGTGGCGTGCCCGCGGCGATCAGGTCAGGCGCAATCCAGCCAAGCACGGAAGGGCCGATCACGCAGCCGGCCGCGATTTCGCCCACCACGCCGGGAAGCTTGAGGCGCTGCGCGATCTCGCCGCCAATCTGGGCGGCGATGAAAACGATGAAGAGCGTGAGCAGGATGTCGCTGGCGTGGTGCATGGAGAAGAGCCGGCCCGTGATCAGGTCTGGTGCATGCTACATGCTGGATGCGCGACTCGTCCCTAACCGGCAGCTTGCCTTGATCGCGGCGAGACATTGCTCTCCAGTCGACTGAACACCCAGCTTGCCGTGGCCGTGACGATGCCCAGCAGCAATACCGTCCAGCGGAAGGCAGGAATGTAGTCCTCGTGCGCGTGCCCTTTCAGCAGGGCTTCCATCAGCAGCGACGCGAGTGCGATGCCAAAGCTCATCGACAGGTATTGCGCGGTCGATGCCATCGATGACGCCTGTGAAGCGTATTTCACATCCAAATCGTTGTAGATCAGCGTGTTCATGGCGGTGTACTGCATGCCCATGAAGCCGCCATAGATAAACACCATCAGGGCAATCACCCACATCGGCGAACCCTTGCCAAGCAGGGCGAACGAAGCAAGCAAGACGGCGACGATCAGCGTGTTGGAAAACAGCAGATTGCGGTAACCGAAGCGGTTGAGCAGACGATTGATGAACCACTTGGCGCTGATCGAGCCAAGCGCCTGCGGCACCATCATCATGCCGGCCATCAACGGCGACCAGCCACAACCGACCTGCAGAAACAGCACGAGCAACAGGAACATGCCCGACACGCCCAGTCGCGTGAACAGGTTGCCCGCCAGCGACACCCACACGCTGCGCACGCGCAGCAGATTAAGATCGGCGACGGGGTGATCGGCGCGTCGGCTGTGCCACACGTAGGCGGTGCCGAATACGATGGCCAGCGCGCCGTAAATCGCTATCGACACCCAGCGCCCACCGCCACCGCTGGCAACTTCGGACGCGGTCAGCAACATGGACGACGCAGCGGCGAACAGCAGAAAGCCAAAGATATCGAAGCGGGGCGGCTCATCGAGCCGGTAGTCGGGCATGTCGCGTCGATTCATCCACATGCCGATCACGCCCACTGGCACGTTGATAAGGAAGATCAGTCGCCATGAGGTGTACTGCGCCAACGCGCCGCCCAGCAGTGGGCCAAGTACCGAGCCCAGCAGGCCCACGGTGGCCACGGTACTCATGGCCCTGACGAATTCACGCTTGTCGATGCTGCGCACGAGCACGTAACGACCCACCGGCATCAACGCGGCACCGCCGAGGCCTTGCAGCACGCGTGCTGCCACCAGTTGCGGTAGCGTCTGGGCGATGCCGCACAACAGTGAGCCGATGGTGAAGGTGGCGATGGCCGCGGCGAAGATACGTCGTGTGCCGAAGCGGTCGCACAGCCAGGGGCTGGCCGGAATGAAAATCGCCAGTGTCAGCACGTAGCTGGTCAAGGCGGTGCGCATGCCCAGGGGTGTGACATTAAGCGCATCGGCCATGGCGGGCACGGCGGTGTTGACGATGGTGGAGTCCAGCGCCTGCATGAAGAACGCCGCAGCCACCAGCCAGATCAGGCCACGGTAACGCTCACGGGATGATGCGGCCGGCGTCGCGGGAGCTGGCGCCTCATCGCTCGGAGGCGGATGGGGGAGGTTGGCCTCAGGGGCGGCGAAGTTTTCTGGCATGCCTCTCCATGATACCTGCTATGACAGCTTGCTTTTGTGCGCTGTCATGTCCACAGTCGTTCCCTTATCATCTTAAAGTCTGCGTGTTCGCTTCACGTCAATGGCCGCAAGGCTGGCGGCGCCACCGTTGCGAACGGACGTTGATCGCTATGCGGTCACTTATGGACCAGGCGCGCTGGGGCGGTTCCGTCCCGGCGCGTCGTCTTTTGTGATCGCCTGTACGAAGACAGGAGTCAGCATGAGCACCAAGCCCGCCATTGTCATTTCCCGCCTGGACATCGAGCGTATCGAGGCCCTGCTGGAGCGCATGCCGCACACGCAGGCGACCCAGTACGACGCGCTGCGCGCGGAGCTGGACCGTGCCGATGTGGTGGAGCCGTCGGCCATGCCGGCCGATGTGGTGACCATGAACTCCGTGGTGACGTTCAAGGACGAGGATTCCAGCGATGAGCTGACCATCAGCCTGGTCTACCCCTCGGGCGCCGGCGTGCCCGGCACGGTGTCGATCCTGGCGCCGGTGGGCAGCGCCCTGCTGGGGCTGCGGGTGGGGCAGCAGATCGCGTGGCCCACACCCGATGGCCGCAAGCGCACCCTGCGCGTGCTGGAAATCGAGTATCAGCCCGAAGCCTCGGGCGATCTTCACCGTTGACGCCATCATCACGTGATACCGCTCACGCCGGCATCACGTGGATGAATGTCAGGTGCCATCAGTCGAAGTGGTGCACATAGCCCACCTGGAAACCGCCCGGCAGCAGTGAAAGTATCCAGGGCGAGTCGCGATGGCTGGCCCACAAGCCAACACCGACACCGATAGCCGCACCGAACAGCACGTCGCTCTGCCAGTGGCCGTGGGTTTTTACGCGGGCCACCGCGTCATAGGCGGGCAACAAGGCGAGCAGATAGACGGCCGGGTGTTCGCTGCCGTAGGTGGCAATAAACGGCGTGACAGCGGCTGATACGGCTGCGACTTCACCGCTAGGGAAACTCTGGTACTGAGTACCCTGGAACCATTTGTTGGGGTTGGTGTTTTGCGAGGGGCGTGGGCGCTGAAAAGTCCATTTCATCGCCTGCGTACCGACCGCAGTAACCGCCATGGAATCCACCGAGCGCCAGAACGTGTCGCCCAGTTGATCGTTGCCGCCCAGCCAGAGGGCGCCACCCGCCACCGTGACAATGGTGCCGTAGATCAGGATCTCCTGGTTGCTGCGTTTCCAGATACCGCTGTTGTCGTAGGGCACAAGGTGGTCCATGCCCAGGATGCCGCTACCGGCCCAGGCGGGGCCGCAGGCAAGGACAAACGCCAAAGCCGCCAGCTGTCGAGTACGCATAAGCTCACCCTCCAGAGTGCAATCGGCTTGAGTTGTCAACGAACCGTACGCCGGTCCTCTTTCTTTGTGCTTACGAATTGCTGAAAACCGTTGCCTTGCCGTGAAGGCAACATTGACCACATTCCGCACACCGGCGGTGTCTCGGCTCGACCGACCACCATCCTCCCCTCGCTATGGGCGCGGTGGCCCGCGAACAGGTGGTGCTGGGGGCAACAGCGATACTTGATCAGTGTTGCCTTAAACTCCGCGGGCTATGAGGACACCTGCATGAGCCAGAGCCAAGCCCACGATGACCTCGCCCGCGCCGCCGAGCTGCGCGCGAAGATCGAGCGCGCCAACTACCGTTATCACGTGCTCGATGATCCAGAGATCACGGACATCGACTACGACCGGATGCAGCGCGAGCTGGAAGCGCTGGAGCTTGCACATCCCGAGCTGGCCACACCCGATTCGCCGACCCGCAAGGTCGGCGCGCGTGCACAAGGTGGCTTCGCGGAAGTGCGCCATGCCATACCCATGCTGTCGCTCAATAACGCGTTTGAGCTGGATGGCGACAACGATCGCGAGCGCTATCGCGAAGTGGTGGAGTTCGAACGTCGCATTGAACAGACCTTGGACAGGCGCAACCCGGTGTTCTCGGTGGAGCCCAAGCTTGACGGTCTGGCCATCAGCCTTCGCTACGAAAATGGCGTGTTCGTGCAGGGTGCCACGCGCGGCGATGGTGAGACCGGCGAAGACGTGACCACCAATTTGCGCACCGTTCGCGCGATTCCGTTGCGCCTCATGGGTGAGGGCTGGCCGCGCGTGCTGGAAGTGCGCGGCGAAGTCATCATGCGGCACAAGGATTTCGAGGCATTCAACGCCTATGCCCGTGCGCACGGCGAAAAGGTGCTTGCCAATCCGCGCAACGGTGCGGCAGGCTCGTTGCGTCAGCTCGATCCTGCCATCACGGCCAAGCGCAAGCTGAGTTTCTTTGCCTACGCCGTGGGCGACGTGCAGGGCGGTGACTTGCCTGCAACACATTCGAAGACATTGGCGCAGCTGCGTGACTGGGGTTTTCCGGTGTCGAGCGAGGTGGAAACGGCGCGCGGCTTCGATGGCCTGATTGCGTACTATCGCCGCATTGGTGCCAAGCGCGACAGCCTGCCTTACGACATCGATGGTGTGGTCTACAAGCTGGATGATTACGAAGGCCAGCGTGTCATGGGCTTCGTGTCGCGAGCGCCGCGCTGGGCGATTGCGCACAAGTTTCCCGCGCAGGAACAGACCACCACGGTCGAAGCCATCGAGATCCAGATCGGGCGCACTGGTGCCGCCACACCGGTCGCTCGCCTCGCGCCGGTGCAGGTGGCCGGTGTTACCGTCACCAACGCCACGCTGCACAACGCCGATCAGGTGGCGCGCCTGGATGTGCGCGTCGGCGATACCGTGATTGTGCGCCGCGCAGGCGATGTGATTCCCGAGGTCGTCCGCGTGATGCCTGAGCTGCGTCCCGGGCATACCCACGCCTGGCATATGCCCTCGAATTGCCCGGTGTGCGGTTCGGCGTTGCTGCGCGAAGAGGGTGAGGCCGCGTGGCGCTGCTCAGGTGGCTTGATCTGCCCGGCGCAGCGCAAGGAAGCCCTCATTCATTTCGCGGCGCGTCGCGCTATGGATATCGAAGGCATCGGCGAGCGTTTCGTCGATGCCTTGGTGGATTTCGGTTACGTGCACACGCCGGCCGATCTCTACAAACTCACGTTGGACGATTTCCTGGAGATGAAGCGTCGCGCCGACGCAGTGCAACAAGCCCCCTTGGGGGGCGAGCGCGATGGCACCACGCCGGAAACGGTCAAGCAGGGCAAGGTTGCCACGAAGTGGGCGGAGAACCTCATCGAGGCCATCGAGGCCAGCAAGCACACAACCTTGCCGCGCTTCCTGTTTGCGCTTGGCATCATGCACATCGGTGAAAGCACGGCGAAGACGCTGGTTGCCTGGCTGGGCAGTTTGGCGGTGATTCGCCGCATGCCGGCCTCCATCCTGCGCGTGCTGCCCGATATCGGCCAGGAAGTGGCAACCTCGATTGCCGGTTTCTTCGCGCAGAAGGGCAACCAGAAGGTGGTCGACGCGTTGCTGGCGTCCGGTATCGTGTTCTCCGACGAAACCCATCCGTCACCGAAGCTGCGTCAGCGCCTGGACCTTTCCGTGTTGCTCGACATGGCGGGCATCAACAAACTGGGCCCCAAGAGCATCAAGCTGTTGGCCGAGCGCTTCCCGTCGTTGGATAAGCTGCTCGCTGCCGGTCCGTCGCATTGGGTGACCGCCGGCTTGCCATCGGCAGCCTCGACCAGCCTGGGGGCATTTTTTGCGCACGAGAAGAACCTGCATCCCCTGCGCGAAGCGGACGTGGCGATGAACGAGTTGCTCGCCGCGATTCCGGCCGCTTCGAGCTCGGCGTCGGCACCACTCGACGGCCAGACCTTCGTGCTCACCGGTACGCTGGCGTCGCTCAGTCGCGATGAAGCAAAGGAGCGGCTGGAAGCGCTGGGCGCCAAAGTGGCGGGCTCAGTATCGAAAAAGACCAGCTTTGTGGTGGCTGGCGAGGCAGCTGGCTCCAAGCTCGACAAGGCGCGCGAGCTCGGCGTGGATGTATGGGACGAGGGGCAGCTGCTCGCCTTGCTGGCGCAACACGAGGGCGGGGCATGAACCTGCATCTGGCGGGCCGACTGCACCTGCGCGCGAGGCTGTATGCGCAGATCCGCGCCTTTTTTGCGGCGCGCGAAGTGTTGGAGGTGGAGACGCCCATTTTGTCCGCGGCGGGCAATACCGATCCCAATATCGAGAGCTTCAGCACCACCTTCAGTGGTCATGTCGACGCTGGTTCGCCCCAACGTTGGTTGCGCACCTCGCCCGAATATCCGTTGAAGCGACTACTCGCTTCTGGCGTAGGCGACTGCTACGAACTGGGGCGCGTCTTTCGCAACGGCGAAGCTGGTGGGCGGCACAATCCCGAGTTCACCATGCTCGAGTGGTACCGCGTCGGTTGGGACCATCATCAGCTGATGGAAGAAGCGATTGCGCTGGTGGAAATGGCACTCTCGCTGGTGGGGCGGCGCGCCGAGGTATGGGTGGAGGGTTATCGCCAGCTATTCATCGACGAGCTCGGCATTGATCCCGTACATGCACCGGTGTCGCAGCTGCAGGCGGCACTGGATGAGTTCAATATCTCCGGTGAAGGCCTTACGCGCGATGACTGGCTGGACCTGCTGATCACACACCGTCTGCAGCCATCTTTTCCCGCCAATCGCATCACCGTCATTCACGACTATCCGGCATCGCAGTGCGCCCTCGCCAGGATTCGGCCGGGGGATCCGCCGATGGCTGAGCGCTTCGAGCTTTACCTGGGGCGCTATGAATTGGCCAACGGTTATCACGAGCTCAACGATGCCGCAGAGCAGCGCCGCCGTTTCGAGCGCGACAACACCGTGCGCCAGTCACGTGGCCAGTCGCCCATTCCCCGCGATGACCAACTGCTTGAAGTGTTGGATGGCATGCCTGATTGCGCGGGTGTGGCGCTCGGTATTGAGCGGTTGCTGATGTGCCTGGTGGGCACGGACGCCATTGCCGACGTGCTCACGTTCCCGTTTTCGGAAGCCTGAGCTCGTGGCAACGCCGCTGTTGCCCGTGATCCACCACGTGGCATTGATCTGCTCGGACTATGCGCGCTCCAAAGCGTTCTATACCGAGACGCTGGGGTTTCGGATTCTCCACGAGGTTTACCGGGCGGAGCGCGATTCGTGGAAACTCGACCTGGAAGTGAGCCATGGCGTGAGCCTGGAGCTGTTTTCATTTCCTTCACCGCCACCACGCCCATCGCGACCGGAAGCGCAGGGCTTGCGCCATCTGGCATTTGCCGTGCCGGAGTTGGCGGTAGTGATCACTACGCTGGAGACGCGTGGCGTGAGCTGTGAGCCGATACGGGTGGACGAATACACCGGCCGACGCTTCACCTTTTTCGCCGACCCGGATGGATTGCCCATCGAGCTCTACGAGGCGTAACGCGGCGCCTTGACCTAAAGAAAACCCGACGGCTCTCGCGAGCGGCCGGGTTTTCTATCGGGGCGTTACGAAATATCTGCGCTTAGCTCTCGCTTGAATCGAGAAGGTGTCGATAGATCAGACCACCCACGACACCACCGATCAACGGAACTACCCAGAACATCCACAGCTGGCCCATGGCCCAGCTGCCCTGGAACACGGCCACCGCCGTGCTTCGTGCCGGATTGACCGAGGTGTTGGTGATCGGAATGGAAATCAGATGGATAAGCGTAAGGCAGAGGCCGATGGCCAATGGCGCAAAGCCGGTCGGTGCCAGCTTGTGCGTGGCGCCATTGATCACGATGAGGAAGGACGCCGTCAGTACGAACTCGGCCGCCATGCAGGCCATCAAGGAGTAGTGACCTGGCGAATGCTCGCCATAGCCGTTCGAGGCAAAGCCACCTTCGATGGGGTCGAACACAGGACGGCCGCTGGCAATCATGTAGATCATGGCACCGGCCGCGATACCGCCAATGACCTGGGCGATCCAGTAAGGCACTACATCCTTGGCGGGCAGACGTCCGCTGGCCCACATGCCTGCGGTCACGGCGGGGTTGAAGTGAGCACCGGAAATGTGACCCACGGCGTAGGCCATGGTCACTACGGTGAGGCCGAAGGCGAGGGCGACGCCAGCAAAGCCGATGCCCAGTTCAGGAAAGGTTGCAGCAAAAACAGCGCTGCCGCAGCCGCCAAACACCAGCCAGAACGTACCGAAGAACTCTGCTCCCAAACGCTTGCCCATACTCATACGGACTCTCCTTGCCAGATTTTCGGGGGAATGGCCTGGGCAGCATCCTTGCGTGACTTCCACAACGATCCCAAATTGAAACAGGCTCTTAGTGCTGGGCCCAGGTGGCCATAGGCTAGCAAAGTACCCGGCTGGGTAGTCCACGGAGCGTGACGTAACGGCAAAGCGTGACGCAGCGAATAGGCATTGTCTTTCTGTATGCTGCCCCGTCGCTCTCATCTGGAACCGTAGGATTACTGATGACGCAGGTTTTCCCGACTACGCCGGCACTGGCGCCCCCTGCGCGCCGCCTTGGCGCTCGCGATATCCAGACGCTGCTGCTGGCCTCATTGGGTGGCGCGCTGGAGTTCTATGACTTCGTGGTATTCGTGTTCTTCACGATCCCACTCAGTCATCTGTTCTTCCCGGAAAACACCGCGCCCTGGCTGGCTCAATTGCAGGTTTACGGCATATTCGCCGCGGGCTATCTGGCGCGCCCGCTGGGCGGCATCGTGATGGCCCATTTTGGTGATCGGCAAGGGCGCAAGCGCATGTTTACGCTCAGCGTGTTCCTGATGGCGCTACCCACCTTGGCCATCGGCCTGTTACCCGTCTACAAGAGCGTTGGTCTGCTGGCGCCGTTGTTGCTCCTGTTGATGCGGGTGGTGCAGGGTGTGGCGATTGGCGGAGAGGTGCCGGGAGCCTGGGTGTTTGTCGCAGAGCACGCACCGCGTGGGCGCGTGGGTTTTGCCTGCGCGTGCCTCACGTCGGGGCTGACGGCGGGCATCCTGATCGGTTCGCTGACCGCAGCATGGATCAACCATCACCTGGCTCCAGAAGAGGTGCTGCGCTGGGGCTGGCGCGTGCCCTTCTGGTTGGGCGGCTTGTTCGGCTTCATTGCGGTGTGGCTGCGACGCTGGCTCAGCGAAACGCCCGTATTTGCCGAGTTGCGCGAACGCAAGGCGCTGAGCCGCGAGTTACCTTTGCGTAGCGTGTTGCAGAGTCACCGACGCAGCGTGGTGCTGTCCATGGCGGTGACATGGTTGCTTACGGCGGCCATTCTCGTGCTGATTCTGATGTTGCCCAATCTTGCGCAGAAGTCGTTTGGCATGGCGCCGGACCTGGCCTTTTTCGGCAACAGCGTCGCCGCGTTCTGTCTTGGTCTCGGCTGCCTGGCTTATGGGTGGCTAGTGGATCGCATCGGCGCGCCGCTGGCTTTGCTCATCGGTTCGTTGGCGCTGGTGGCGTGTACCTACGCGTTGTTTGGTGATCTCGCAGCGGGTGGTGCGCACTTTCTACCCCTGTATGCGCTTACCGGCTTTCTGGTAGGTGTTGTTGGGGTAGTGCCCACCATCATGGTGGCTGCGTTTCCCGCGCCCGTCCGTTATTCCGGCATTTCGTTTGGCTACAACGTGGCCTACGCGGTGTTTGGTGCAAGCACGGCAACGCTGATCGGCTATCTCGCCGAGAAAGCGGGGCACATGGCACCCGCTCACTATGTGGCGATGACAGCGGTAGTCAGCGTGGTCGCTGCGTTGTGGCTGCTGGGATCGCGGCGCGGCTCAGGGGACGTGGCGATATAAGAAAGGGATTTGCCACTCCTCTGCTCGTCAGGTGTTGTTGATGGTCGACCCTGTCAGCAATCCGCGCGCCAGCATGCTGCACTGCTTGCGGTAGAGCAGCATTTGCCATTGGCGCCCACCCACCTGATGCCACAGCACGGCCGAACGCACGGCAGCAAGCAGGTTGGTGCGAACCTTTTCCACCACGGCCGGTTGCTGCAGTTGCTGCGGGTTGCCTGTCACCATCACGCGAGGCTTCAGCGTGGACAGCGTGCTGGCATACAAGCCAGCCAGCCGCTTCACGACTTGCGGTGAATCGGCGCCGAAATGTTCCACCTGGCGCTGGGCGGAAACGATGCCCTGCTGCAACTGCTCAAGCAGGTCGGAACGACGCGCCAGGCTGCGCTCAAGTCGCATGACGGTAAAAGCCATACGGGTGATCGCCACGTCGCGATTGTTCTCGTCCAGCAAGCTGATGAGCTGGCGCAACCCCAGTCGCACGGCGGCGACGTCGCCATAGACGCCCACCACAGATGGCGCATCGATGCGGAACACGCTGGCCATGCTGGCAGCCATGGCAATGTCGTCGCAGCGGCCATCATTGGCCAGTTGCTGGGCGAGCGTGGTGGCCTGAAACAGACCAGCCAGGGCCAGCACGCGCTCTTCATTCATGGCAAAGGCTTCAAGCACCGGAAAGGGTCTCTGAGAGGGAAGGGGCATCATTCCAGCCGCCGAACGGTGCGTCGGTGCGGTCGATCACGGCGCCACCCAGGCAGGCTTCGCCGTCGTAAAAGACGACCGACTGGCCGGGGGTGACGGCCCGCTGCGGTTCGTCGAAGATGACTTCGAGGCCGTCTTCACGTACGAACACTTCACAGGCCTGATCTGCCTGGCGATAGCGTGTCTTGGCGGTGCAGCGGAAGCGACTCGCCGGAGGCTCGCCAGCCACCCAGCTGGGTGATTCGGTATGCAGGCGTCGCGAATACAGCCAGTGGTTCTCGCCGCCCTGTGCCACGTAAAGCACATTGTTGGCTACGTCCTTGCCCACCACGTACCAGGCCTCGCCGCTGGCGCCGTGACGGCCACCAATGCCCAGGCCGTTGCGTTGGCCCAGGGTGTAATACATCACGCCCTGATGCTCGCCCACGGCCTCCCCATCCGGCGTGCGCATGGGGCCGGGCTGGGCGGGAATGTACTGAGTCAGGAAGCTGCGAAAGTCACGCTCGCCGATGAAACAGATGCCGGTGGAGTCTTTCTTGGCGTGGGTCGGCAGGGCAGCCTCCAGCGCCATCTGGCGCACCTTCGACTTCTCGATCTCGCCTACCGGGAACAAGGTGGCGGCCAATTGTTTCTGGCCTAGCGCGTGAAGGAAGTAGGTCTGGTCCTTGGACGCATCCACGGCACGCAGCAGGCGGTATTTGCCCTCATGAAAATCCACGCGGGCATAGTGGCCCGTGGCGATCTTGTCAGCGCCCAGGGCGCGGGCCTCGTCCAGAAAGGTCTTGAACTTGATCTCGCGGTTGCACAGCACATCCGGGTTTGGCGTGCGGCCCGCGCGGTATTCGGCCAGGAAGTGCTCAAACACGCCGTCCCAGTATTCGGCGGCAAAGTTGCGGGCATGAAAGGGAATGCCCAGGCGTCCACAGACGGCCACGGCGTCCTTGCGGTCGATGTCGGCAGTGCAGGGGCCGTTGCGGTCGTCCTCTTCCCAGTTCTGCATGAACAGGCCTTCGACCTCGTGGCCGGCCTGTTGCAGCAGCAGTGCAGCCACCGAGGAATCGACACCGCCCGAGATGCCAAGCATGACTTTCACGGGTAGCGGTCCTCAACCAGCAGGCTGTGCAGCATCGCCAGCGGGTAGCGTTGGCCAGCCAGCCAGGCGTCGATGCTCATCAGCACCAGCGGGCTACGCAGTTGATCGCCCAGAGCCACGATTTCCTCGCGGGTGAGCCACAGGGCGCGGCGAATACCGTCGTCGAGGGGGCGGTCAGGGTCATGACGCACCGCACGGGCGCCAAAGCTGAATCGCACGACACCATCGCCATGCTCGGTGCTACGCCACTGGTGCACACCGATCAGGTGTTCCAGCGCCACCGTCCAGCCGGTTTCCTCTAACGTTTCACGCACGGCAGCGGAAACCAGGCTTTCCCTGTCATCCAGATGGCCCGCCGGTTGGTTATAGGCAAGGCGACCGTTCACCTCTTCCTCGACCATCAGGAAACGGTCACCGTCGGCAACGACGCATGCGACCGTGACATGCGGGCACCAGACAGAGCGGGAGGTGATGGGGTGGGAATCAGCCATTGGGAATAGTTGGCGACGATATCGCCACTGGAAAAGCGGCCATTGTGCCATTACCTGAAGCCGATCATGTCCGCCAAGCCACGGCGGTATACTTTTCCCCAAGGAAAACCAACGTAGAACCCATGGCTCACGAACCCGAACACGAACAAGGCAGCGGTCACGGCCTGGCACTGGAAACCTCTCGGCCGGAGGTGGCTCGCCCCCCTCTCTTCCAGGTGGTGCTGCTGAACGACGATTTCACACCGATGGACTTTGTGGTTGAGGTACTACGCAGCTTCTTCAATCTGGATCAGGAGCGGGCCGTGCAGGTGATGCTGCATGTCCATACGCGCGGGAAGGGAGTCTGCGGGGTGTTCACCCGGGAAGTCGCTGAAACCAAGGTGACCCAGGTGAACGAATATTCACGTGCCCATCAGCACCCGTTGTTGTGCACTATGGAAAAGCTCTGAAAACGGTAGCGAGGGCGCCAATAGTTATCCCATGCCCTGTTACTCATGGCACGGATATTGAAAGGCTACGGGTATCCCCCCATCTCGTAACCATCGCGGCAATGCCGCCCTGTAACACAGCGGAGTAGGTCCGGATGTTCAGCAAGGATCTCGAAGTCACCATAGGCCAGTGCTATAAACAGGCCCGCGAGCAACGTCATGAATTCATGACGGTGGAGCACCTGCTGCTCGCGCTTACCGAAAATCAATCCGCCCTGGGCGCCCTGCGTGCCTGCGGGGTCGACCTGCCGCGCCTCTCCCGCGAGCTGGAAAAGATCATTGCCGAAACCGTGCCGGTGTTGCCGCACGGGGACGAGCGCGATACCCAGCCGACGCTGGGCTTCCAGCGCGTGCTGCAGCGCGCGGTGTACCACGTGCAATCCTCGGGGCGTAAGGAAGTCACCGGCGCCAATGTGCTGGTGGCCATCTTCGGCGAAAAGGATTCGCACGCCGTGTATTTCCTGCACCAGCAGGAGATCACCCGGCTCGACGTGGTCAATTACATTTCCCATGGCATCGCCAAGATTGGCGACGAGCCTTCCTCCAGCATGCCGGGCGCCGAGCGCGAGAGCGAAGACGGCGAGCCCAAGGGCAACCCGCTGAGCGAGTACGCCAGCAACCTCAATGAGCTGGCGCTGGAGGGCAAGATCGATCCGCTGATTGGCCGCCAGGACGAAATCGAGCGCACCATCCAGGTGTTGTGTCGCCGCCGCAAGAACAACCCGCTGTACGTGGGTGAGGCCGGCGTGGGCAAAACCGCTCTGGCGGAAGGTCTGGCCAAGCGCATCGTCGATGGCGATGTGCCGGAGGTGCTGGAAAACGCCACCATCTGGTCGCTGGACCTGGGCGCACTCGTCGCTGGCACCAAGTACCGCGGCGATTTCGAGAAGCGCCTGAAGGCGGTCATCGGTCAGCTGAAGAAGCAGCCGGGTGCGATTCTGTTTATCGACGAAATCCACACCATTATCGGTGCAGGTTCCGCCTCGGGCGGCACCATGGATGCCAGCAATCTGATCAAGCCCATGCTGGCATCGGGCGAGTTGCGCTGCATCGGTTCCACCACGTTCCAGGAATTCCGCGGCATATTCGAGAAGGATCGCGCGCTGGCACGTCGCTTCCAGAAGATCGACGTGGTCGAGCCGACCGTGGCCGACAGCTTTGAGATCCTCAAGGGCCTGCGTTCGCGCTTCGAGGAACACCACAACGTCACCTACACCAGCGAAGCACTGAAGGCAGCGGTGGATTTGTCGGTGAAACATATTCCCGACCGTCTGCTGCCCGACAAGGCGATTGACGTGATCGATGAAGCTGGCGCGCGTCAGCGCCTGCTGCCGGCAGATCAGCGCACCGGCAAGGTCGACGTGCCTGAGGTCGAGTACATCGTCGCGAAGATGGCGCGCATTCCTGCCAAGCAGGTGTCGGCGTCGGATCGCGACGTGCTGAAGAACCTCGAGCGCAACCTCAAGATGGTCGTGTTCGGTCAGGACCAGGCCATCGAGGCGCTGGCGGCATCCATCAAGATGGCGCGTTCGGGCCTTGCCGATCCGTCCAAGCCGATCGGCTGCTTCCTGCTCGCCGGCCCCACCGGTGTCGGCAAGACGGAAGTGACCAAGCAGCTGGCCATGCAGCTGGGCATCGAGATGATCCGCTTCGACATGTCCGAGTACATGGAAGCGCATTCGGTGTCGCGCCTGGTGGGTGCACCTCCGGGGTACGTCGGTTTCGACCAGGGCGGCCTGTTGACCGAAGCGGTGACCAAGCATCCGCATGCGGTGCTGCTGCTCGACGAGATCGAGAAGGCGCATCCGGATGTGTACAACATCCTGCTGCAGGTGATGGACCGTGGCGTGCTCACCGACACCAACGGTCGCGAAGCCAACTTCAAGAACGTGATCGTGGTGATGACCACCAATGCGGGTGCGCAGCAGGCGTCGCGTCGCGGCATCGGCTTCGTCAAGCAAAGTCACACGATGGACGCGATGGAGGTGATCCGACGCATGTTCACGCCAGAGTTCCGCAACCGTCTGGACGCGATCATCCAGTTCAATGCGCTGGGCTTCGACCACATCCTGCGTGTGGTCGACAAGTTCCTGATCGAACTGGAGGCCCAGCTCACCGAGAAACACGTGAGCCTGGATGTGGACGGCGATGCCCGCCGCTGGCTGGCCGAGCACGGTTTCGATCCGCAGATGGGTGCGCGTCCGATGGCTCGTGTGATTCAGGAGAAGGTGAAGCGTCCGCTGGCCGACGAGCTGCTGTTCGGCAAGCTGGCCGATGGCGGCAAGGTGCGCCTGAGCGTCGCCGATGGCGAGCTGCTGGTGACCACTGAGGCGGCCGAGGCGCTGCCGGCAACGGTGACCTGACTGTCGCTTATCTGGGAGCAAGAAAAAGGCCGCGCACCGCGCGGCCTTTTTTAAGCCTCTGTAGGAGCGCACTTGTGCGCGACCACAGGGCTGGGCTGTACCTCTTCGTAGGCCTGTCGCGCACAAGTGCGCTCCTACAAAAGAGAGCCGCGGATTACTTCATGCGGTAGGTGATACGACCCTTGGTCAGGTCGTATGGGGTCATCTCCACCTTCACCTTGTCGCCGGTGAGGATGCGGATGTAATGCTTGCGCATGCGGCCGGAAATATGGGCCGTGATGACGTGGCCGTTTTCCAGCTGCACGCGGAACATGGTGTTGGGCAGGGTCTCCTGGACCGTACCTTCCATTTCGATGACGTCGTCTTTGGCCATGCGTTCCGGTGGGGCTTGGGCAGCCGTCATGGCCGCGTAAGCCGGCGATTATGCCACGGAAGTTCCTCTGGTTAAACAATCATCAGGCAAAATGCTCATCCAGCTTGCGACGGATCTCCTGTTCCACCATGCCCTTGAGCGGGGCCAGCATCATGCCAAGCTCGGCCGTGACCTGGATGGCGTCGGTGGTCACGGCAATGCTGCCGGTCACGCCCGGGCGCGAGAAACGCAAGGTGTCGCCTTGCCACTGGCCTTCCATGCCGAACTTTTCCTGCATGCGTGCGGCCACCTTGTCGACCACGGCGCGGGCCGCGGCGACGGGGAGCTGGTGCGGTCGGCGGATATCGATTTTGGGCATGTAAGCGCTCCTGAACAGGCAAACCTACATGGTATGCCAGATAGGCTCGGAGAGAGCGCACGCATCTGTTAGAGTCCCGGCCGTCTATCGACTGGTTCACTGATGCGCATCGAGTTTCCCAATTCAGCCCGAGAGGACTTTCACTGGGACGCTCCTGCGCTACGTGTCGGCAGTGCGCCGGACAACGATCTGATCCTTGCCACGCACCAGGCCGTCGCCTATCACCTGCGCATCCAGCTGGATCGCCGTGGCTGGGTGCTGCAAGTGCTGCCCCAGGGTGGTCGCATCTACGTCAATGCGCGTCCGGTACGAGAGAAGGCGCTGGTACGTCCGGGTGACATTCTCAGCGTCGGCGATTGCCGCATGCTGCTGCGCACGGACGAGGAGCCTGCCCATAGTCTGCCGGTCACGGTGCCCGCCGAGGGGCGTTGCACCGTGGCGCTGCGCACGGTGGCGGGGCCGCTTTCCGGTCGAGTGCTGTCGCTTCAGAACAAGCTGGAACTGGGCCCGCTGGGCCGCATCCCGCTGGAGCTGCCGCAAGGCGAAAGTGCCTCCTTGTCCGTGTTCTGGCGCGACGGCTTGCTGTTGCTGGAGGCTGGGCAGCGTTCGGCCCGATATCCGCTGCGCGTCAACGGGGTGCCGGTGGAGCAGGCTAGCCTGCGACCAGGCGACCAGATTGGCCTGGGCATGCATCGCTTTGTGGTCGATGCCCCGGGCCTGGAGCCCGAGCCCGAGATTCCGCAGCCCGAACCTGAGCCCACCCATTTGCCAGAAGAAGACGCTGGCCCTCGCGGTGAAGTGTGGTGGCTGATCGCCACGGCGGCCGTGCTGGCCCTGGGCATTGCCGTGGTGCTGTTGGTCCGCTTCTGAGGCGACCAACGGGGCCGTTTCGTGGCACCTTCGCACGGGTTGACGCTGCATTGCTGCGACGCGGCATAATGCGGTGACTCTACCCGCGAAGGCTTCGTCAGTGAGCAGACTCTGGAATTTCAGCGCCGGCCCGGCCGCGCTGCCGCAACCGGTACTGGAGCGCGCCCAGCGCGAATTGTTGGACTGGAACGGTTGTGGCGCCTCCGTCATGGAGCTGTCCCATCGCGGCAAGCTGTTCATGGGGCTGGCCCAGCAGGCCGAAGCGGATCTGCGCGAGCTGCTTGGCATTCCCGAGAACTTTGCGGTGCTGTTCCTGCAGGGCGGCGCCACCCAGCATTTTGCCCAGATTCCGATGAACCTGGCGGGCGAGGGTGAGGGTGCCGACTACATCGTCACCGGCCACTGGAGCGAAAAGGCGGTAAGTGAGGCGGCGCCGTATGTGAAGGTGAGTGTGGCTGCCAGCAGCAAGGGCGAGCAGTACCGGCGCACCCCTCCACGTGATACCTGGCAGCTCAATCCACGCGCTGCCTACGTGCATTACACGCCGAACGAAACCATCCACGGCGTCGAGTTCCACGACATTCCCAACGTCGGTGAAGTGCCGCTGGTGGCCGACATGTCGTCGGACATCCTGTCAGGCCCGATCGATGTGTCGAAGTTCGGGCTGATCTATGCCGGTGCGCAGAAGAATATCGGCCCCTCCGGGCTGGTGGTGATGATCATCCGGCGCGATCTGCTCGACCGGGCCTCGCGCCCGATGGCGCGCATCTTCCGCTACGCCGATCACGCGGCGAACGACTCCATGCTCAACACTCCCAACACCTGGGGTTGGTACCTGGCAGGCCTGACCTTTCAGTGGCTGAAAGAGCAGGGCGGTCTCGCCGTGATGAGCGAACGCAACCAGGCCAAGGCGGATCTTCTGTACAGCACCATCGATGGTTCTGGCGGCTACTACTGCAACCCGGTGGAGCATGCCTCGCGCTCGCGCATGAATGTGCCGTTTACGCTGCACGACAGCGCGCTGGATGCGGATTTCCTCAAGGAGTCGGAAGCGGTCGGCCTGCTCGCGCTCAAGGGCCACAAGGCGGTAGGTGGCATGCGTGCATCGATCTACAACGCGGTGCCGCTGGAGGCGGTGCAGGCGCTGGTGTCGTTCATGGGTGATTTCGCAAAACGTCACGGATGAAACCGTTGCACGAGGACCGATAGATCAAGCAGGATCACTGGTTCCCCGTTTGGACATCTTTCCCTCCAGGTCTTCACGACATGACCGACAAGAAATCCTCGTTATCCGACGTGCGCGAGCGCATCGACAGCATCGATCAGCAGATTCAGCAGCTGATCTCCGAACGCGCCGGCTGGGCGCAGGAAGTGGCGCGCGTCAAGGGTGAGGGGCTCTCGGCCATCGACTATTACCGCCCGGAGCGCGAGGCGCACGTACTGCGCATGGTGGTGGATCGCAATGACGGCCCGCTGACCGATACCGAGATGGTGCGGCTGTTTCGCGAGATTATGTCGTCCTGCCTTGCCCAGGAAGATCCGCTCAAGGTGGGTTTCCTTGGTCCCGAGGGCACCTTCAGCGAACAGGCGGTGCGCAAGCATTTCGGCCACGCTGCCTACGGTTTGCCGTTGGGCAGCATCGAGGAAGTGTTCCAGGAGGTCGCCGCAGGTCATGCCGATTTCGGCGTGGTGCCGGTGGAGAATTCCGGGCAGGGCATGATCCAGGTGACGCTGGATATGTTTCTCACCTCCGAAGCCACCATTTGCGGTGAAGTGGAACTGCGCGTTCACCAATGCCTGCATTCGTTGCACGGCAAGCTGGAAGAGATCAAGCGCGTCTATGGACATGCGCAGTCGCTGCAGCAGTGCAAGACGTGGTTGCGCATCAATCTGCCGGGCGTCGAATGCATCGCCGTCAGCAGCAATGCGGAAGCCGCGCGCCTTGCACGGCATGCCGATGATGCCGGTGCGATCGCGGGTGAAACGGCGGGTCGTGTGTATGGCCTCAAGACAGTGGCGCAGGCCATCGAGGATCGCGCCGACAACACCACGCGCTTTCTGGTGATCGGTCGCTCGCTGTTTCCACCGTCAGGAAACGATCGCACGTCGCTGCTGATCACCGTGAACGACAAGCCGGGTGCGCTGTATCACGTGCTTAAGCCATTTGCCGATCACGGCGTCAGCCTCAATCGCATCGAGTCGCGCCCGGCGCATTCGGGCAAGTGGCAGTACGCATTCTTCATCGACGTGTCCGGCCATATCAATGACGGGCCGATGCAGGCCGCGATGTCGGAAATGGGTGAGGCCGCCGCCAAGGTGCGTGTGCTTGGGTCCTACCCGGTGGCGTTGCCCTGATACCTGCCTGACCGCACGAAGCGGCGGTCACTGGAGATTGCTTGTGAGTCGACTTGACTGGACCAGTCACAACAGCCGTGCCTTGCATGGCAGCGTGCGTGTGCCGGGCGATAAATCCGTATCGCACCGAGCGCTGATGCTGGGTGCACTGGCGGATGGCACTTCGCATATTCGTGGCTTCCTGGAAGGAGAGGACACACGCGCAACCGCTGCGGTGCTGCAACAGCTGGGCGTGCGCATAGGAACGCCGGCCGATGGCGAGCGCGTGGTGCATGGCGCGGGCCTGCACGGCCTACGAGCCACGACGGAGCGACTGGATTGCGGCAATGCCGGTACGGGCATGCGCCTGCTTGCCGGCTTGCTCGCCGGACAGGCGTTCGATAGCACGCTGGTCGGCGACGAATCGCTCTCGAAGCGACCCATGCGCCGCGTGACCGATCCGCTGGCGAGAATGGGGGCGCGTATCGATACGCAGGAAGGCTTGCCACCGCTGCATGTGCGTGGCGGCCAGCCTTTGCATGGCATTTCATACACACTGCCGGTGGCCAGTGCGCAGGTGAAGTCGGCCCTGCTGCTGGCTGGCCTCTACGCGCAGGATGAGACTGAGGTGATCGAGCCGCATCCCACGCGCGACTACACCGAGCGCATGCTGGCTGCGTTTGGCTGGCCGATCGAATTCTCGCCGGGTCGCGCACGCCTTAGTGGTGGACATCATCTGCGTGCTACTAACGTGGACGTGCCGGCGGATTTCTCCTCTGCAGCCTTTTTCCTGGTTGCGGCCAGCATCGTCCCGGGTTCAGAGCTGCGTTTGCCTGCCGTCGGCCTGAATCCGCGTCGCACCGGGCTGCTGCAGGCCTTGCGCCTGATGGGCGCGGATATCCGCATCGACAACGAACGCGAGAGCGGCGGCGAACCGGTGGGTGATCTGCTGGTGCGCCACGCGCCGCTGCATGGCATCGAGCTGCCGGAAGCGCTGGTGCCGGACATGATCGACGAGTTCCCGGTGTTGTTCGTGGCCGCCGCGGCTGCCAAGGGGCGTACCGTGGTGCGCGGTGCCGCCGAGCTGCGCGTGAAGGAGTCCGATCGTATTGCCACCATGGCCACCGGCCTGCGCGCACTGGGTGTGACCATCGAGGAGGCGCCGGATGGCGCGATCATTGAAGGTGGCGCGATCGGTGGCGGGACCATCGAGAGCCATGGCGATCACCGCATTGCCATGAGTTTTGCGGTGGCGGGGTTGGTCGCTACGGGGGCAGTGCGGCTGAACGATTGCGCCAATGTGGCGACGTCGTTTCCCGGCTTTATCGACCTGGCCAACGGCTGCGGCTTCCAGTTGGTCCCCTTGTAGGAGCGCACTGGTGCGCGACCGCAGAGGTAGGGCGACGGTTGCGTACGATTTCCACGTTCCGTTGGAGGGACTGTTGGACGCCAGTCCTTGCATGGTCCATGCGACAGAGGTTTCCCTGCCTGCGCGGTCGCGCACCAGTGCGCTCCTACAAGGGTCGGTTTGCGGTTAGGCTTTGCGTCTCACTTCGAGGTTGCCATGCCCGTCGATACACCGCCCTTCATCGTCGCCATTCCCGCCCGCTACGGCTCCACTCGCCTGCCGGCCAAGCCGCTGCGTTTGCTTGGCGGTGTGCCGATGGTGGTGCGCGTGGCGCAACGCGCGCTGCAGGCGGGGGCGGCGCAGGTGGTGGTGGCGGTGGATGATCAGCGCATTGCCGATGCTTTGGCCGGGCAGGGTGTGGAGGTGTGCATGACGCGCAGCGACCATGCCTCCGGTAGTGATCGTCTGGCTGAGTGTGCGCTTCACTATGGCTGGGCTGACGACGCGATCGTGGTGAATCTGCAGGGTGACGAGCCATTCGCACCAGCAGCCGGTATTCGCGAAGTGGCGCGTGCCCTGGCGGAAGACGACGCACCCATGGCGACGCTGGCCACGCCGATCATCGAGGCGCACGAATTGTTCGATCCCAATGTGGTGAAGCTGGTGCGTACCGCCACCGGTCGTGCCCTGTATTTCAGCAGGGCGCCATTGCCGTGGGCGCGCGATGCATTCGCCATGCATCGCAACGTGCTGCCGGAAGACGTGCCGTTTCTGCGCCACATTGGCATCTACGCCTATCGCGCCGGATTCCTTAAGCGCTATACGCAACTCTCGCGTACCCCGCTGGAGCAGGCAGAGTCGCTGGAGCAGTTGCGCGTGATCGAGCACGGCCACCCGATCGCGGTGAGGCTCACCCCTGAGCCATTCCCGCCCGGCATCGATACCGAAGCGGATGTGGAGCGCGCCGAACGCTGGTTGGCGCAAGCCAGAGGCTAGTGCCGCCTCCGCACCACGACGATGAAAAGGCCTGCCAACAACAGGCCCACAACCAACCCGATGCCGGCGCCCGATAGGGCGCCCTGGTCGCCACCCAAGTAGCGGCCCATCACGAAGCCAAGCACGAACAGAACGGGTAGTGGCAAGCAGCCCATCGCGGATCCTCCGCGCCTATCGTGGCAGCGCGTCGTCGAATCGAGCAAGACTGCCAGCTTGTGTGTGGCCGCGTTCGCCCATAAGTCTTGGCGACGGCGCATGCCGCGAGAACGACCACGACCAGATGACGCCGAAAACTCCACCAACATCCATCCTCTTCGTTTGCTTGGGTAACATTTGCCGATCCCCGCTGGTAGAGGCGGTGGCACGCCAGCGCTGTGCCGAAGCCGGACTGGATGTACAGCTTGCATCCTGCGGCACGGGCAACTGGCATGTAGGCAAGGGCGCCGACCCGCGCATGCTCAAGGCTGCGTCGGTGGCTGGCTATGACCTTTCGCAGCACCGTGCACGCCAGGTGCGCGCCGGAGACTTTCTCGCCTATGACTGGGTGCTGGCGATGGACGCCGACAATCTCGATGCGCTGCTGCCGCTGCGTGGCTCGCAAGGAGCGCAGGTCGAATTGTTCCTGCCCTGGGCCGGCCTGAGCGAGCCGTCAGAGTTCCCAGACCCTTATTTTGGCGACGCGGAAGGCTTCAGCGAAGCGGTGGCACTGGCCGAGCGGGCGGTGGATGGACTCATCGCACGACTGCGGACACGTTGAGCGGCTAGAATCGAACGATGCTGCCCACTCCGCCGCAGGCCTTCGACGGCAAGGCTTTCGTCAAGACTCTCACCACGTCGCCCGGCGTCTATCGTTATTTCGACGAGGACGGCGATCTGTTGTACGTCGGCAAGGCCGCCAACCTCAAGAAGCGCGTCAGCAACTACTTTCTGAAGCCCAAGATGGAGCCGCGCATTGCGGCGATGGTGGCGCAGATTGCGCGCGTCGAGATCACGGTGACGCGCACCGCGGGCGAGGCGCTGCTGCTCGAGTCGCAGCTGATCAAGTCGCTGAAGCCGCGCTACAACATCCTGCTGCGCGACGACAAAAGTTATCCCTACATCTACCTGTCCGGTGGCGAGGATTACCCGCGACTGGCCTTCCATCGTGGCGCGAAGAACTTGCCGGGGCGTTACTTCGGCCCCTATCCGAGCGCGTTCGCCGTGCGCGAAAGCCTCAACCTGATGCAGAAGCTGTTCAAGGTGCGTCAGTGTGAGGACAGCTATTTCAAGAACCGTTCGCGTCCGTGCCTGCAGCACCAGATTGGTCGCTGCACCGCGCCGTGCGTCAAGCTGATCACCGTGGACGACTACCGCAACGACGTGCGTCACGCGGAGATGTTCCTCGAAGGCCGCAGCAGCGCGGTGATCGACGAGCTGGCTGGCGAGATGGATAAGGCCAGCAAGGCGCTGGAGTTCGAGCGTGCCGCCTCGATGCGCGACCAGGTGGCAGCGCTTCGCAAGCTGCAGGCGGAGCATCACGTGCAAGGCGCCAGCGCGGATATGGACGTGATCGCTTGCCGCATCGAAGCCGGCATGGCCTGCGTCAGCGTGCTGTTTTTCCGTAACGGCATCAGCCTCGGTACGCGCGACTTCTTCCCGCGCTTGCCGCTGGATGCGGAACCGTCCGACGTGCTGGAGCAGTTCATTGCGCAGTACTACCTGGATCGCCCGGTGCCGCGCGAGCTGATTCTTGGCGAGGCGTTGCCCGATCAGCAGATTCTCGCCGAGATGCTGACGCAGCAATCCGGTCACGCGGTCGAGCTGAAGTCCAGCGTGCGCGGTGAGCGCGCGCGCTTCCTGCAAATGGCCGAGCGCAACGCGCAGGCCTCACTCACCGCACGTCTGGCCAGTCGACAGACGCTGGGTGCACGCTTCGACGATCTGCAGAAACTGCTCGAACTGGACGAGCCGCCGCGTCGCATTGAATGCTTCGACATCAGCCATACACAAGGCGAGCTGACGGTGGCCTCGTGTGTCGTGTTCGGCCCGGAAGGGCCGGAGAAATCGCACTACCGCCGCTTCAATATCACCGGCATCACCCCCGGCGATGACTACGCCGCCATGCATCAGGCCCTGGTGCGACGTTTCCGCAAGGTGGCGGAAGGCGAGGGCGCACGCCCGGACCTGCTGCTGATCGACGGCGGCAGCGGTCAGGTGGCGCAGGCGCTGGACGTACTCAAGGAGCTAGGAGTCACCGGCATCCAGATCGTGGGCGTGGCCAAGGGGCCGGGGCGCCGGGCGGGCGAGGAAACGCTGGTGCTCGCGGACTCCGGTCGCAACCTGCACCCCGGCTCGGCATCTCCCGCGCTTCACCTGGTAGCCGCGGTTCGCGACGAAGCGCACCGTTTCGCCATCAGCGGGCATCGCAAGCGACGCGAGAAAGCGCGCGAGCGCAGTGTGCTTGAGGATGTGCCAGGCGTCGGTGCAAGGCGTCGCTCGGCGCTGCTCAAGGCGTTCGGTGGCCTTGCCGGCGTGGAGGCCGCCGGCGTCGAGGAACTGATGCAAGTGAAAGGCATTGATCGCGGACTGGCAGAACGCATTTATGCTGTGCTCCATGGCTAGGCGCCAAGGTGCCCAAGCCCAAAGAAGAATTCACCCGGATTAAGGATTTATGCGCATCAACCTGCCCACCTGGCTGACCCTGTTCCGCGTGCTGTTGCTGCCGGTCATGGTGGTGGTGTTCTACTGGCAGTTTCCAGGGCACAACATCACGGCGGCCATCGTGTTCATGCTGGCGGCGGTGACGGACTGGCTGGACGGCTACCTGGCCCGGCGCATGAACCTCACCTCGGCCTTCGGCGCGTTTCTGGATCCTGTTGCCGACAAGCTGATGGTGGCAGTAACCCTGTTCCTGCTGGTGGAAACGCATCGTGGCGGTTGGCCCGGCATCCTGATGGCAGTGACGGCAGCCGTCATTGTGGGGCGTGAGATCAGCGTTTCGGCATTACGTGAGTGGATGGCCGAGATCGGCATGCGCTCCACCGTGCGGGTGGCCTTTATCGGCAAGCTCAAGACCGCCATGCAGATGGTGGCCCTGGTGGTGCTGATCGTGCAGCACGAGAAGAGCGCCGAGGCGCTGCGTCTGTATCACATTGGTGAGGGGCTGTTGGTCATCGCCGGCATTCTCACCATTTGGTCGGGCCTGTATTACCTGCGCGCCGCATGGCCCAGCCTCAAAGGTGAGGCTACTGCCGGCACACTGCCGCGCGACGACGGGTAAAAACGCCTTTCTGAACACATTTGTGACGAGTGCTTGACGGCCAGCGATTACCCATTACAATGCGCGACTCCGATGCGGGAATAGCTCAGTTGGTAGAGCACGACCTTGCCAAGGTCGGGGTCGCGAGTTCGAGTCTCGTTTCCCGCTCCAAATTCCGTTGATCGAAGCATCGCGATCAACAACAAGAAGCGACCGAAAGGTCGCTTTTTTGTTGCCTCGAATTTACTGGTGTGGCGTCAGCGCCTGACCGGCGAGGTGCCGGTCAGGCAGTTATCGTCAAAGCGTTTGCTTGCGGTGCTCGATCGCCTGCTTGCGGTAGAACGGATAGCAGCATGCCAACGACACGAACCAGATCGGCGCATAAATCAGGCCAGTCAGCGTGTCCTCCTTCTGTGCAAACACCCACAGCACGAAAGCAAAGAAGGCCAGCACCAGCCAGCACATGGCCACGCCGCCGGGCATCTTGAAAATCGACTTGGCATGCCGTTCCGGGTGAAGCTTCCGATAGCGCATGTACGCAATCATGATCAGCGACCACACGAAGATGAAGCAGATGCTGGAGATGGTGGTGACGATGGTGAAGGCTTTCATGATGTCGCCTTCCTGGTAGAGCAGGAACACGCCAATGAAGAGCAGCAGGCACGAATAGGCGAGGCCATTGGCCGGCACGTTGTTGTTGCTGAGTCGCGCAAACGGATGCGGACCGAGCTTGCTCTTGGAGAGGCCGAACAGCATGCGACCCGTCGAGTAGATGCCGCTGTTGGCCGAGGAGGTGGCGGAGGTCAGCACCACGAAGTTGATCAGTGTCGCTGCGATCGGAACGCCAATCAGCATGAACAGATTCACGAACGGGCTCTTGTCCGGCGATACCTGATTCCACGGTGTCACCGTCATGATCACCAGCAAAGCCAGGATGTAGAACACGATCACGCGAACAGGAATAGAGTTGATCGCTTTGGGCAGTGTGCGTTCCGGATCCTTTGTTTCCGCCGACGCTGTACCCACCAGCTCGATGCCGACAAAGGCGAATACCGCGATCTGGAAAGCCGCGAGGAAGCCCGTGCCACCATGCGGGAACCAGCCGCCTTGCGTCCACAGGTTTGACACCGCAGCCTTCGCGCCGCTGGGCGAGGTGAAGCCGATGCCGATGAGCACAGCGCCAATGGCGATCAGCGACACGATGGCGACAATTTTCACCAAGGCGAACCAGAACTCCATCTCGCCGAACAGCTTGACGGTGAGCAGGTTCAGCCCGAGTAGCAGCGAAATGCATAGCGTGCCGGGCAGCCACAGTGGCACGCCCGGCACCCAGAACTGGATGTAACCGGTGATGGCCACCACATCGGCGATGCCGGTTACCACCCAGCAGAACCAATAGGTCCAACCGGTGAAGAAGCCGGCGCATGGGCCCAGCAGGTCGTAATTGAAATCGACAAAGGATTTGTAGTGCAGGTTGGAGAGCAGCAGCTCCCCCATCGCCCGCATCATGAAGAACAGCACGCTGCCGATGATGGCGTAGGCAAAGATCACCGAAGGGCCGGCGAGGCTGATGGTCTTGCCGGAGCCCATGAACAGGCCGGTACCAATGGCACCGCCAATGGCAATCAGCTGCAGGTGACGGTTATGCAGGTTTCGCTGCAGGTGATGGTCGGACGTGGCGGGCTCTATGGCGACTTCGCGGTTTTTCATCGGCGGCACGATCCCTTCGGCGGCGGGGCGAAAGCAGCCATCCTAAAGGAATACCGGCAGGGTGTGCCGGCCCGAGTGCTCACTGCGCGTCGTGGAAAATGATCCCCACCGTGTGGCGATGCCCCGAGCGTACTTGGCTGACGCCGTGGCGCAGGTTCACCCGATACGTGCCCCGGGTGCCCTGCACGGGCCGGTGATGCACGGCGAAGATAACGGCATCCCCCTGGTGCAGCGGCACCACGGCTGGCCGCGATTGCATGCGCGGGCGCTGTTCGGTGAGGACGAATTCGCCGCCGGTGAAATCCCGTTCGGGCTCGGACAGCAGGATGGCCATCTGCAATGGAAATACATGTTCACCATAGAGATCCTGGTGCAGGCAGTTGTAGTCGCCAGCACCGTATTGCAGTAGCAGCGGCGTAGGGCGGCACTGTCCGGCGGCGTGGCAGCGCGCCAAGAAGTCCTCCAATGCCTCGGGGAAGCGTGTTTCGATGCCGAGCTGCGCGTGCCAGGCGTTGGCGATGGGCGCCAGTCTCGGATACATGTGCGATCGCAGCTGAGCGATCAGATCGGGCAGGGGATAGGCGAAGTACTTGTATTCACCACGGCCAAAGCCATGGCGCGCCATCATCACGCGGCTGCGGAAGATGTCGTTCCGTGGATAGAGCGACGCAAGCTCGGCGCAATCGTCCGAGCCCAGCAAGGCAGGCAGCATGGCGTGGCCCGTTGAGTTCAGCTGTGCGGCAACATCCACCCAGTCGATGCATTGCAGTCGCAAATCCAGTTCTGTGAATGTCTCTGCCAGCATGGGGTTCACCCGTCGTGTGTTGCTGTGCAGCTTAGGCAAAAGCGAGCCGAAAGCTCTCCGTTTCTTGCGCTGGTGACGGCGCCTTTCAGCTCACTGCCACCTGCCGTCGACGGGTGGGCGTGGCGCCCTCCCATTGGCGGAAGGCGCGATTGAACGAATTGAGTTCATCGAAACCTAGCAGGAACGCAATTTCACCCACGTCGAGATCGGTGGCGTCGAGCAGGCGGCGTGCGAGGTGATGGCGCACCTGATCCAGCACTTGCTGATAGCTGGTACCGGCGTCGCTCAGGCGACGTTGCAGGGTGCGGGGACTCAAATGCAATGCATCCGCCACCTGGGCCATGTGCAGATGGCTGCCGCGCATGCCGCGCGATAGCACGTTCCATACCTTGTCGCGCAAGGGCGTGGCTGCGCTTTGCTCGCGCAGCGAACCTTCAAGCAACGGCAGCACCTTGGCGAGATGTGCATCGTCCTGGGTAATGAAAGGCAGATCCAGATCGGACCGCTGATACACGATACGATCCTGCGGTGCGTTGAAACGCAACTCGCAGTGAAAATGCGCTGGCAGCAGCTCGCCCTCGGCAGCGCGGCGTGTCAGTTCCAAACGGCGCAGGTGCAGTTTGCGACCGGTGCCGCGTTCGGCGAGGGCAAGGTTGGAGGCGAACATGGCGTCCACCAGCAGCCGTGGCGTGTGGCCTTCGGCGAGCATCCAACGCATCGACACGGCGGCTTCATCGCGTGTGAGTTCGACCGTCACGTCCTCAGGGCAAGTGAGGCGTTTGTAGCGGGCCAGCTTGTCCAGTGCATCGCCGAGGGTGCTCGCATGCAAGGCGGCAGCAGTCACCATGTCGTAGACCTCGGTGCGCGTACCGTCGCCTAGCCGCAGGCCCAGCGAAGGGTCTGCGCTGATGGTCTCGACCGCGTGCCAGAACGCGAAGAACTGCGCCGTGGTCACCATTGGTCGCGCTGTCGCCATCAGGTCTTGCGACAGGCCCGCGCGTGTAAGCACGGCGGGCACATCCAGGCCGACCGCGGTCATCCGCGCAAAAGCGCCACGGCTGAGCGGAATCTGGTCGGCTCTCATCGTCATCTCACCTCGATGTCTTCAGAGGACCGAGCGCACCATTCGTTCGCGGTCCGCGGCGGCCTGCGGCGAAAGATCGTAGTCGGTCGAAAGGCTGAGCGTACGCCACTTGGCATCTTCCGCGGCCATCTTGACCGCCTGTTGCTCGGCCAGATAGACCGCATCGGAGCCCAGCAGCAGGCGCAATGGCGGCTGTGGTTCGCGAGCAATCGTGAGGATCGCCTGAGCAGCCTTCACCGGGTCGCCAGTTTCGTTGCCCACGTAACCTTGCCGGGCATGGAGCATAGGAGCGAGCACCTCGGCATATTCCGAATCCGCTGCGGGCTCGTGCACGGTCATGGAAGGGCCACCCCAGTCGGTACGGAACCCGCCCGGCTCAACCAGGGTGACCTTGACGCCGAACGCGGCTACTTCCTTGGCCAGTACTTCGGAGAAACCTTCCACGGCCCATTTCGCCGATTGGTAAGCGGCAAGACCCGGCACGCCGATACGTCCACCGATAGACGAGAACTGGATGATGTGGCCCGAGCGCTGGCGGCGCAGCACAGGCAGGGCGGCGCGGGTGACGTTCACGGTGCCGTAGAAGTTGGTTTCCATCTGCGCGCGAAAATCGGCGTCGCCCCCTTCCTCGATGGTGGCCAGATTGCCGTAGCCGGCGTTGTTGACCACCACGTCGAGACGCCCGAAGGCTTCTACGGCTGCCTGCACGGCAGCCTGTGCGGCCGATGCATCAGTCACGTCCAAGGCGACCGTACGCACTTGGTTGCCGTAGCGTTTGGTGAGCGAAGCTAGCTGTGAGGGTTGGCGTGCGGTGGCGACGAGCCGGTGGCCCGCCTCAAGCACAGCTTCCGCCAATGCTTTGCCGAAACCGCGAGAGCTGCCGGTGATAAGCCAGACCTGGGACATGGGTAACCTCCTGCTGGGGTCGTGTGGGTAGACAGACCTTAGGAGGCAGGCGGGCGTGCCCGGTAATCCGATCGCGCCAAATTGTGTGGAGCTGGGCTACCAAGTCAGGTCGTCGGGGACCTTGAACTGGCTATAGAACTCATCGTCCTCGCTGCCCGGCGTAGCTTCCTTGGACTGGCCGTGATCCAGCACGATGGCGGCAGCGTCTCGCTCCCGAACTTTTTCTGCGGCGGCGCGCGGCAGCAGCTCATAGCCTTCACCCGCGCGGACGATGACCAGCCCCCCCTTGGCAAGCTGCGCGCGCAGCGCTTCATTCACCAGCACGCTTTTCATCGCGGCGCCGTCGGTGAAGCGATAGCTGATCTCGCCTTCGCGCTTGACCTTGTTGGCATCGACGATCTGGCGCACTTGCGCGACGATCTCGCGAGCATGGGCCTGCGCGTTGCGCTCGGCTGCCAGCGCGCGATCACGCTCGGCGCGCTCGGCCTGCAGGCGATGCGTATCTATTTTCTCGGCCGGCGCCGAGACCGTGCTCTTACCCTGGCGCTGCTTGGCCTGTTCGCGCGCGGCCTGGTCAACCTTGCCCTTCTTGGCGAGGCCGGCCTTGAGAAGTTGTTCCTGTAGCGGATTGCGCATACGCGAGATGTGCCTGGGATCAGCGGGGTCGAGTATTGTAACCCCACGTGGCGTCGTCGCTTCCCACCCGAGAAGGGGCTACCGTGATACCTCATTTCACCGACCATGCGGCCAATGAGCGGACCTACCTGGCCTGGGTGCGCACCGCCATATCCGTCATGGCCTTCGGCTTCCTGCTGGAACGCTTCGATATCTTTTTGCTCTATGCGGCGAGGGCGACATCGCAGGTCCCCGCAACGCTGCACACCAAGGCCTCGCAGTGGCTTGGCCTGACCTTGTTGCTGGTTGGCGCACTGATGATCGTCGGCGCTACGCTGCGCTTCTATCGCAACCGTCGCGCCATTGAGGCTGCGGAGGCGTCGGTCTACGGCGACAGCTGGGCAGCGCGTGGCATGGCTCTGTTGCTGGTGCTGATGGCGATATTCCTGACCATGTATGTGGCGAGGCAGATTGCGGCACTGAGTTGATTGGGAATGACAGTGAGGGTTCCTTGCGACACGAAGTAAAACGGCGCCGTATCGCTACGGCGCCGTTCTCATTTCCAGCAGGTATTGTTGATCAGAGCGCTTCGAACACGCCTGCTGCGCCCATGCCGGTGCCGATGCACATGGTCACCATGCCGTACTTCTGCTTGCGACGGCGCATGCCGTGAATCAGCGTGGCGGCGCGGATGGCGCCGGTGGCGCCCAGCGGGTGGCCGAGCGCAATGGCGCCGCCCAGCGGGTTGACCTTGGCCGGGTCGAGGCCGAGGTCGCCGATCACGGCCAGCGCCTGCGCAGCGAAGGCTTCGTTGAGCTCGATCCAGTCCAGCTGGTCCTTGGTGAGGCCGACCTGCTTGAGCGCCTTCGGGATCGCTTCCTTCGGACCAATGCCCATCACTTCCGGCTTCACGCCCGCCACCGAGTAACCGACGAAGCGGGCGATCGGGGTGAGGTTGAATTCCTTGATGGCCTTTTCGCTGGCCAGCAGCAGTGCGCCGGCACCGTCAGACATCTGCGAAGAGTTGCCGGCAGTTACCGAGCCGCCGAACTTGTCGTTGCGGAACACCGTGCGCAGCTTGGACAGCACGTCCAGCGTGGTGCCGGCGCGCGGGCCTTCATCGGTGTCGATCAGGCGACTGTCGGTCTTGATGCCGCGTGTCGCGAGATCGGGGTAATGGTCGTCGAGCTGGAACGGGGTGATTTCTTCCTTGAATTCACCAGCGGCAATGGCAGCCAGCGCGCGGCGATGGCTTTCCACCGCGAACGCATCCTGCTGCTCACGCGTGACCTTCCACTGCTCGGCCACCTTCTCAGCGGTGATGCCCATGCCGTAGGCGATGGCGACATCTTCCTTGTTGGCGAAGATGGCGGGGTTCATCGCCACCTTGTGGCCCATCATCGGCACCATGCTCATGCTCTCGGTGCCGGCAGCGATCATCAGGTCGGCCACGCCGAGCTGGATGCGATCGGCGGCCATGGCGATAGCCTGCACGCCCGACGAGCAGAAGCGGTTGATGGTGACGCCCGGCACGGTGTACGGCAGGCCGGCCAGCAGCGCACCGATGCGGGCGACGTTCATGCCTTGCTCGGCTTCCGGCATGGCGCAGCCGACGATGACGTCTTCGATGCGATGCGGATCGATGCCCGGTGCCTGCGCCATCACGGCGCGGATCACGTGGGCGAGCATGTCGTCCGGACGGGTGTTGCGGAACACGCCGCGCGGCGCCTTACCGACCGGCGTGCGGGTGGCGGCGACGATGTAGGCGTCTTGCACTTGCTTGGTCATGGTTTTGCTCCGTGGCGTCGCGCGACATTCGCAGCGACGCTATTGGTGTATTTGATCGTCATCAGTACTGCGTGATGACGAGCCAAAACGGTCTTTGCCCTTTGCTCGTCATTCCCGCCTATGCGGGGATGACGAGCCTTGAGGTACTTAGTTACGCAGCGGCTTGCCCGTAGTCATGGTGTGCGCGATGCGGGCCTGGGTCTTCTCCGTCTTGGCCAGCTCCACGAAGTGCTTGCGCTCCAGCGCGAGCAGCCATTCCTCGTCCACCTGCGAACCGCGCTCGATCTTGCCGCCGCACAACGTGTCCGCGATGCGCGTGGCGATGGCCACGTCATGCGGCGAAGCGAAGTAGCCTTCCGCGAGGTTGGCGAGCGATGCCTGGAACGTCGCGGTGCCTACGTCGCCGGCGACCGGGATGTTGCGATTCATCATCGGCGGACGCCAGCCACTTTCGGCCAGCGACAGCGCGACCTTCTTGGCGACGTAGAGCAGTTCGTAAGCGTTGAACACGACGATGTCGCTGTCGCGCAGCAGGCCCAGCTGCTTGGCTTCCATGGCGCTGCCAGAGACCTTGGCCATGGCAACCGTTTCGAACACCTTCTTCAGCGACTCGAACGGATCTTCCGGGTTGGCCTTCGCTGCGCGAATCGCCAGTTCATGGAGGCCACCACCAGCCGGCAGCAGGCCGACGCCGGCTTCAACCAGACCGATGTAGCTTTCGAGCGCAGCCACGGTGCGGGCCGAATGCATCTGGAACTCGCAGCCACCGCCGAGGGCGAGGCCACGCACCGCCGACACCACCGGCACCAGCGAATGCTTGATGCGCATGCTGGTGGCCTGGAAGTTGGCGACCATCTTGTCGAAGTCGTCGAACTTGCCGGCCTGCAGCAGACCCAGTGCGCCCTTGAGGTCGGCACCGGCCGAGAACGGCTCGCCGGTCTGCCAGATCACCACGGCCTTGAGCTGCTGTTCGGCGACATCGATCGCCTGCTGCACGCCATTGAGCACGTGGTCGTTGACCGTGTTCATCTTGGTCTTGAACGAGATGATGCCCACACCGTCGTCGCCCAGCGTCCACAGGCGAACGCCTTCGTTCTCCCACACGGTGGTGCCCTGGTCGAACTTCTCGCCCAGAATGGGATCGGGGAACAGCTGACGCTGGTACACCGGATGCTGCGAGCGCGGCTTGTCGGTGTTGGCGCTGGCCGAGTACGAACCGTCCTTGCCGTGCACACCGGTGCGGCCGTCGGTAACCCATGCGGGCAGCGGCGCATTGCTCATGGCCTTGCCCGCGGCGATGTCTTCGGCGATCCAGCCGGCCACCTGCTGCCACCCGGCAGCCTGCCAGGTTTCAAACGGACCAAGCTTCCAGCCGTAGCCCCAGCGGATGGCGAAATCGACGTCACGCGCGGTGTCGGCGATGTCGGCCAGGTGATAGGCGGTGTAGTGGAACAGGTCGCGGAAGGTCGCCCACAGGAACTGCGCCTGCGGATCGCTGGACGCACGCAGCTTGCCGAACTTCTCGGCCGGGTCCTTGATGGCGAGGATGGCGGACACTTCATCCGACGCTTTCTGCTCGGACGGGCGGTAGTCCTGCTTGGCCACGTCGATCACGACGATGTCCTTGCCCGCCTTGCGGTAGAAGCCAGCGCCGGTCTTCTGGCCCAGTGCGCCCTTTTCGATCAGTGCAGAGAGCCACACCGGTGCCTTGAAGTACTGGTGCCACGGGTCGTCGGCCAGCGTATCGGCCATGGTCTTGATCACGTGCGCCATGGTGTCCAGGCCCACCACGTCGGCGGTGCGATAGGTGGCGCTCTTCGGGCGACCCACGGCCGGGCCGGTGAGCGCGTCCACCACGTCGAAGCCCAGGCCGAACTGCTGCGTGTGATGCATGGTGGCCAGCATCGAGAACACACCAATGCGGTTGCCGATGAAGTTCGGCGTGTCCTTCGCGTACACCACGCCCTTGCCGAGCGCGGTGGTCAGGAATGCTTCAAGGCCAACCAGCACATTCTTGTCCGTGAGCTTGGTCGGGATCAGCTCGACCAGATGCATGTAGCGCGGCGGGTTGAAGAAGTGCACGCCGCTGAAGCGGTGGCGCATTTCTTCCGGTAGCGCTTCGGCCAGGCCATTGATTGACAGGCCCGAGGTGTTGGAAGCGATGACGGCGGTCGGCGACAGGTGCGAAGCGATCTTCTTGTAGAGATCCAGCTTCCAGTCCATCCGTTCGGCGATCGCCTCGATCACCAGGTCGACGTCCTTCAGGTGTTCCAGGTCTTCGTCGTAGTTGGCCGGGATGATGGTGGCGGCGACATTCTTGTCGGCCAACGGGGCAGGGGACAGCTTCTGCAGGTTGGCAATGGCCTTCAGCGCGATGCCGCTCTTGGGACCTTCCTTGGCGGCCAGGTCGAACAGCACGGTTTCGACGCCGGCATTGCTCAGGTGCGCGGCGATCTGCGCGCCCATGACGCCGGCACCAAGTACCGCGGCTTTGCGGATACGTAGCGCTTTGGGGGTGGATGGAGCGGTCATTGGCTTCTCCGTAGTGCGAAACGCTTGTGTGGGTAAGACGGGCGGCCGTCGCCGGCCGAAGAGATTCGGTGAGGCGGAATCAGGGGGACTTGAGACCCGCCGCGGCAAAGCGGATCAGATGCTCCGCGGTCTGCTCGCGGTGACGGTGCTCGGGGACGTCGCTCTTGCGCTGGATCATGCCGAAGCCCGACATGGCGTGCGTCAGGGCGCCAGTCACCAGGTCGACGCGCCAGTACAGCTCCTCCTTGCTGAGGTGGGGCAGCAGGCGAGCGAACTCGGCGGTGAACTGGCGCATCACGTGGCCGTAGTTATCCGACAGGAACTTGCGAAGGGTGTCGTCGTGCTCGGCGAAGGCGCGGGCCAGCACTCGCATGAACAGTGAACCGTTGCCATCGTGGGAAAGCTCCAGTGCAGGCACGATGAAGGCGCCCAGCACGTCCTCGATGGTGGTGCCGGGCTCACTGGCGATCTCCTGCAGCGCTGCCAGACGGCGGCCGTTCAACTGATCCAGGCGTCGCCGGAACACCTCTTCGATCAGGCGATCCTTGGAGCCGAAGTGGTAGTTCACGGCCGCCAGGTTGACGCCGGCAGCCGCGGTCAGCTGGCGCAGGGAGGCGCCTTCGAAGCCGTGGCGGGCGAACAGCTCTTCGGCGGCACCGAGTATGCGTTCCTTGGTCGGCATGGACGAACTGGTAACGGTCATGGTCCACGGCCTCGGGTGAAATCAAACGATCGTTTGAGCATACGCGGGTCGATTTATGCCCGTCAAACGGTCGTTTCAAGGGGCGTCGGAATCCCGGCGCGTGGCTTGCGTATCGGGTAGAATCTGTCAAACTTTCGTGAGCTAAATCCGCATATCTAGGCCGGATTTGGCGTAAGTTTGCCGGCAACGACCGGCCCGCCCATTCAGATACCAGTTTTCCCGGAGCAGACCCTCATGGCGCTGGAGCGCACCCTTTCCATCATCAAGCCCGACGCAGTTGCCAAGAACGTGATCGGCGAAATCTACGCACGCTTCGAAAAGGCCGGCCTCAAGGTCGTTGCCTCCAAGATGAAGTACCTGTCGCGCAAAGAAGCTGAAGGCTTCTACGCCGTGCACAAGGAGCGTCCGTTCTTCAATGCACTCGTCGAGTTCATGATCTCCGGCCCGGTGATGATCCAGGTGCTGCAGGGTGACAATGCCGTCCTCGCGCATCGCGACCTGATGGGCGCCACCAATCCGAAGGACGCTGCGCCGGGCACGATCCGCGCCGACTTCGCCGACTCCATCGATGCCAATGCAGTGCATGGTTCCGACGCAGCTGAAACCGCTACCGTCGAGATCGCGTACTTCTTCGCCTCGACGGAAGTCTTTCCGCGCTGAGGTATGACGTTGTGAACCAGGTTGTATCCACTACCACCAACGAAAAGGTCAACCTGCTCGATTTCGATCGACAGGGCCTTCGTGATTTCTTCGCGCAACTCGGCGAGAAGCCGTATCGCGCCGAACAGGTGATGAAGTGGATCTACCACCGCCTGGAAGACAACTTCGAAAACATGACCGATGTCGGCAAGGCGCTTCGAGCCAAGCTCGAAGCGTCCTGCTATGTCGGCCCGCCGAAAACCCTGTTCGAAAAGGGTGCTGCCGACGGCACACACAAGTGGCTGCTCGGCATGGATGGCGGCAACGCCATCGAAGCGGTGTACATCCCCGAGCCGACTCGCGGCACGCTATGCGTGTCCTCGCAGGTCGGCTGCGGTCTCAATTGCCAGTTCTGCTCCACCGCGACGCAGGGCTTCAACCGCAACCTGTCGACGGCTGAAATCATCGGCCAGATGTGGGTGGCGGCCAAATACCTCGGCAATGTCACGCACCAGAACCGCCGCATCACCAACGTTGTGATGATGGGCATGGGCGAGCCGCTGCTGAACTTCGACAACGTCACCAAGGCGATGAGCCTGATGCGCGATGACCTGGGCTTTGGCCTGGCATCCAAGCGCGTCACGCTGTCCACCGCCGGTCTGGTGCCGATGATCGACAAGCTTTCGGAAACCATCGACGTGTCGCTGGCCGTGTCGCTGCACGCGGCCAACGATGAGCTGCGCACCGAGCTGGTGCCACTCAACAAGCGTTACCCGATCGCCGAGCTGATGGCGGCCTGCCAGCGCTGGCTGGACCGCAAGGCGCGTACGTCGATCACCTTTGAGTACACCCTGATGAAGGGTGTCAACGACCAGCCCGAGCATGCCCGTCAGTTGATCAAGCTGATGCGCCGCATGCCCACGTGCAAGGTCAACCTGATTCCGTTCAATCCATTTCCTGGCACGCGTTTCGAGCGTTCGGACGCCGAAACCATCCGCGCCTTCCAGACCCAGTTGCTCAATGCCAACGTGCTGACCATGCTTCGCCGCACCCGCGGTGACGACATCGATGCGGCATGTGGTCAGCTCAAAGGGCAGGTATTGGACCGCACCCGTCGCCAGGCCGAATTTCGCAAGCGTCTGGACGAAGGGGCGAGTCATGCGGCTTGATCGAATCTTGCTGAGCGCTGGCCTGGCCATGCTCATGGCAGGCTGTGTCACCACGACGACCACCGAGGCGGGCGGTCTGTCGACCAAGATTCCGAAGGCCACCAAGGCCGATAAAAAGCTGGAGGGTGCACGCATCCACACCGAGCTGGCCCAGCAGTACCTGGTCAACGGCGACCTGGAGGACGCACTGGTCAAGGTCAACAAGGCGCTGGAGTTCGATCCGAACTACGTGCCAGCGCATACCGTCGCAGCGGTGATCTACGACCGTATCAACGACCTGCCCAACGCAGAGCTGCATTATCGCAAGGCGCAGGCGCTGAGCCCGGACAAGGGCGACACCAACAATAACCTCGGCTGGTTCCTGTGCGATCGCGACGGCAAGCCGGCCGAGGCCATGACGTATTTCCAGAAGGCCGTGGCCGACCCGTTCTACCAGACACCGGCGCTGGCCTGGACCAATGCTGGCACCTGTCTGGTGCGCTCGAAGGATTTTGCGGGGGCCGAAGTGGACTTCCGCAAGGCGCTCGACATCGATCGCCAGAACGGCGAGGCGTTGTATCAGCTCGCCAATGTGCTTTATCTTCAGAGCGATGCGTTCCGTGCTCGTGCCTTCATCCAGCGTTTCGATACGTTGGGTCAGCCGACTGCGGCATCGCTCAAGCTTGGTCACGACATTGAATCCCGGCTGGGCAACAAGGATGCTGCTCTCACCTACAGCAGGCGACTGCAAAGCCAGTTCCCCGATTCGGAGCAGGCGCACGCCCTCGACGCAACTGCACGCCAATGACATCCCAGCAGTCACATTCGGTCGATAGCAGCAAACGAGCCCTCCACCTTACTGAAGCATCCGACGTCACCATGGATACGGAACACACTCTTTCGGAAGCGGGTACGGGCAGCCTGGGTGGGCGTCTGCGGGCAGCGCGGGAAGCGCGAGGCCTGGATATTGAGTCGTGCGGGCATGCATTGCGCCTGCCGATCCGCGTACTGCGCCAGATCGAGAGCAACGAATACGGCGGTATCGACTACCAGGTATACCTGGCTAGCTACCTGACCAAATATGCGCGTTACCTGGGTGTCGACGAGACCGAGGTGAAGGCCGAGCTGGAGCGCATCAAGCCCGGTCAGCCGACGCTGGTCGCCACCGGCGGCATCTCTCATTCACGTTACCTGCTGGAACACTACGCGCGCGCCGCCACCTATGTGGTGCTTACCGCCGCCATCGTGGTGCCGACCATCTGGCTGGGTGTGCGCGGCACACTGGATCGCGACGTCAGCCATCTGGCTCCGCTGGATGCCGCCCCGGTGGCACAGGTTGACGCTCCCATGGCTCCGGCCAATGCTGCCACCACGGCGGATGCAGCAGTGGATGCACCGGCGAAGGTTGATGACGGCACGGCTGTGGCTGTAGCGCCGGCCACGCAGTCAGGCCAGCCTCCGGCCCAGGCGCCCGCGCAGGATCAGCAGCCGCTGATGGCGTCCATGACACCATTCCCCAATCTTGGCTCCGATGCGTCCCGCACGCAGTCGCAGCCAGTCGCGGCCTCCGACACGGCTGATAAAGGTGCGCACAGTCTCGTGCTGAGCCTGCAGGGCGCCAGCTGGGTCGAAGTGACCACGAAGGATGGTTCCCGCCTAGAGTACGGCCTGCTACCGGCCGGCAGCTCCAAGACCTATCACAGCGACCAGCCGATGGAAGTTCGCATCGGAAATGCCACGGGTGCCCAGGTCACCCTGGATGGCCAGCCCATGGCGCTGGACAATTTCCGCCGCTCCAACGTCGCCCACTTCCGTATCGAAGTGCGTGACGGCAAGGCTGAGCCTACTGGCGCGTGATCCGCTTGCCGGGCCTGTGCGGTCCGGCGCAATCGGTTATGCTTGCCCATTGTCCGCTCGATACCGAGCGGGCCATGGGCTGATTTCATTTTCCGCATGACAGGCATTGCCTCCAGATGCCTCTGGTGTGCGGCTCCCCGAGGGTGATTGCATGGCTTTTGAAGAGTACGACGAGTACGAACAGGGCGAACGCGTACAGCAGTGGCTGCGTCAAAACGGTCTGTCCATCGTCGTCGGCATTGCGATTGGTCTGGTCGGCATTTTCGGCTGGGGCAAGTGGAACGATCACAAGACGGCTCATCAGACCGACGCCGCCAACCTCTATCAGCAGGTGCAGGTCGCGGTCGCCGGCGGCAAGTCCGATAGCGCCGACGCGCTCACCGAGCAGCTGACCAAGGATTTCACCGATACCCCGTACGCCATGTTCGCGATGAGCGACCGTGCCGAGCGTCAGGTGCGGGCCAAGCAGCTGGACAAGGCGCTTGAGTCACTTGCCTGGGCCGAAGCCCACGCCACGGATGACAACCTGAAAGCACTGGTGCAGATGCGCATTGCGCGCGTGCTGCTGGCGCAGGGCAAGGACGCCGAAGCGCTCGCCGCGCTCGACCGCATGCCGCCCAAGAGCTATGAGGGCGTGGCACAGGAACTACGCGGCGATGTGCTGGTCAAGCTTGGGCGTCCTGACGATGCTCGCAAGGCATACGAAGCTGCCAAGCTGGCGATGGGCGAGAGCGCGCCTCAGAGCGTGCAGATGAAAATCGATGATCTGGCCGTGGCCGGGAAGCAGGGTGCATGAAACCTGAAGTGAAGAAGCGCGGTGCGATGAAGCGCGTTTGGCTGGTAGCGCTGACCTCCCTGGTAGCCCTTGCCGGTTGCCATTCGTTCAAGAAGGAAAACGTCCAGCCGCCGACTCCGCTGGATAAGGACTTCAAGCCCACGGTCCAGGTCACCAAGGTCTGGACCAACAGTGTTGGCAGTGGCGCCGGTGATAGCGGCGTGCGCCTGCGCCCGGCATTTGCCGACGGCGTTCTCTACGCCGCCAGCACCGACGGCAAGCTGGCCGCCATCGACGCTGCCAGCGGCAAAACCCTGTGGTCCAAGAGCTCCCGTACCCAAGGCTGGTTCGGCTGGGGCGACAAGAAGCGGGCTGACGCCCTCTATGCGGGCGGTCCCACGGTTTCCGGCGACCTGCTCGTGGTGGGTACGCTGGACGGCCATATCTATGGCATCAACGCGAAGGACGGTAGTCCGCGTTGGGAGTCCGTAGTCAACTCCGAAGTGATTTCTTCGCCGGCCATCGCCGGCAATGTAGTGATCGCCCGTACCCAGGACGGTCGCCTGTACGGCTTCGACAGCGCCACCGGCGAGCGCCGCTGGGTGTACGACCAGGACAGCGTGCCGCTGCTCAGCCTGCGCGGCAATGGTCCGCTGTTGGTCGCCAACGGCGTGGTGTTCTACGGCAGTGACGCTGGCAAGTTGGTTGCGCTGCGCCTGGACAACGGCGAGAAGCTGTGGGAACAGACACTCGCCAGCGGCGAAGGCCGCACCGAAATCGATCGCCTCAGCGACGTGGATGGCGGCATCCTGCTTGATGGCACCACGCTCTTCGGTGCTGCCTATCACGGCAATCTGGTGGCAGTGGATGGCCCCAGCGGCCGTCCGCTGTGGGGTCGCCCGTTCTCCACCTTCACCTCGATCGACGTCAATAACAACGCCATCTATGGCGTGAATGATGAGTCGCAGGTGTGGGCGTTCGACAAGAACGGCGGCGCCGACATGTGGAAGAACGAGGCGCTGAGATACCGCTGGCTCACCGGTCCGGCCGTGCTGGGCGATCACGTTGTCGTCGGCGACCTGGAAGGCTATGTGCACTTCTTGCAGACCAGCGATGGTGCACTGGCTGCGCGCATCCGCCTTTCCAAGAAGCCCATTCGTGCCCAGCCTTTGGTGGTGGGTGACATGGTGTACGTCGTGGACGTGAAGGGCCGCATCGGCGCTTTCCGTCTCGGCGCGCGCTGATAGATTGCAAGGTTGTCTGACACATGTTGCCCGTCGTTGCCCTGGTCGGTCGTCCCAATGTCGGTAAATCGACCCTATTCAACGCAATGACGCGCAGTCGTGACGCCCTGGTGGCTGATATGCCGGGCGTCACGCGAGATCGTCACTACGGCGTGTGCCGCACCGGTGCACGCCCCTTCGTGGTGGTGGACACCGGCGGCTTGTCCGGTGAAGAAGAAGGCATCGAGGGCCTTACCGCGCAGCAGGTGCGTTTGGCTATCGAAGAAGCCAGCGTGCTGGTCTTTGTGGTGGATGCGCGTGATGGCCTGCTGCCGCAGGATCGCACCATCCTCGACGAGCTGCGCCGTAGCGGCAAGCCGATCATTGCTGCGGTCAACAAGACCGACGGCCTGGATCTGCAGAACGCCATGGCGGAATTCGCCGTGTTCGGCATTGCCAATACGCTGCCGCTGTCCGCTGCGCACAATCGCGGCACCGAAGATCTGATCGCGTCGGCGCTCACGCTGCTGCCGGAAGATGCGCACGAAGAAATCGAGGCGGCCGACCCGGATAGCATTCGCGTCGCCATCGTGGGGCGCCCGAATGCGGGCAAGTCCACCTTGATCAATCGACTGCTGGGCGAGGATCGCCTGATCGTCTCCAATGTGGCGGGCACCACGCGCGACCCGATCAAGGTGTCGCTGGAGCGCGATGGTCGCAAATACACCCTGATCGATACCGCCGGCGTGCGTCGCAAGGCGCGCGTCGAAGAGGCGGTGGAGAAATTCAGTGTCATCAAGACGCTGCAGTCGATGGCCGCCGCGCAGGTCGTGGTGGTGATGATCGATGCGCGCGAGAACCTCGCCGACCAGGATCTCACCCTGATCGGCCACGCGGTCGACGAGGGCAGGGCGCTCGTCATTGCCGTCAACAAGTGGGACGGCATGGACAGCTACCAGCGCGAAATGTGCGAGAAAGCGCTGGAGCGTCGCCTGCAGTTCGTCGACTGGGCCAAGACGGTGTTCATTTCGGCACTGCACGGCTCGGGCCTGCGTGAGTTGATGAAGTCCGTCGTGCGCGCCCATCACGCAGCAACCAAAGAGCTGGGTTCGTCTGAGCTCACCAAGACGCTGGAGCGCGCCTACGAGGGTTACCAGCCGCCGCTGGTGCGCGGTCATGCCCCCAAACTGCGCTTCGCGCATCCGGGCGGCACCAACCCGCCGACCATCGTCATCCACGGCAGTCGCACCAAGCATATTGCGCCGGCTTACCGCCGTTACCTGGAAAACTTCTTCCGCAAGCGCTATCGCCTGGAAGGCACGCCGGTGCGCATCGAGTTCCGCGACGGTGAGAACCCGTTCGCTGGCAAGAAGAACGTGCTCACCGAAGGTCAGATGCGCAAGCGTCAGCGCATGATCCGCGAGATGAAGAAGCGCAAGCGCTGAGCTAGTTCCAGCGCCGTTGCTTTCCTGTAGGAGCGCACTTGTGCGCGACCGCAGGGTTATGTCGTCACCGTCGTGATCGTTTGTCGCGTCAACGCCTCCCTGTGGTGAGCCCTTCAGGTTGCGGTCGCGCACAAGTGCGCTCCTACAGGAATGGCGCCTAGGAAACGGCGTACTCTTGGAGTGGCGGATATACCGCCGTAAGCTAGTTCAATGACAAGCCTCAACCGCGATAGCTGGCTCGAGTCCCTGCGCGCCAGCATTCCCGAAATCACTCCTGCCGACGCTCTGGCCCGGCAAGCCCAGGGCGGCCTGCTGATTGACGTTCGTGAAGATGGTGAGCGTGCCAGTGGCTCGCCGGCTGGTGCAGTGGGTCTTTCGCGAGGCTTCCTTGAGCTGCGCATCGAGCAGATCGAGGCTGATCGTGGGCGCCCCATCGTGCTGATGTGCGGCAGTGGGGTGCGTTCACTGCTCGCCTCCGAAGCGCTGCAGCGCATGGGCTATCGACAGGTGATGTCGATGTCCGGTGGCTTTCAGCGCTGGAAAGAAGAAGGGTTGCCGGTTACCCAGGGAGCCTTGGATGCCGATGCAGCCGAACGTTACGCCCGTCAGTTGGTACTCCCTCAAGTAGGCGAGGCGGGGCAGGCGAAGCTCGCTGAGGCACGCATAGCGATGTTGGGTGCGGGCGGGCTCGGGGCACCGGCAGCGCTCTATCTCGCCGCTGCGGGCGTAGGTCAGATCACACTGATCGATGACGATCGCGTCGAGCGATCGAATCTGCATCGCCAGGTGATCCATGCCGACGCTCGGGTGGGCATGCACAAGACCGAGTCGGCACAAATCGCATTGGCGGGACTCAACCCCCGCGTGCGCGTGGAGGTCCGCAACGAGCGCCTGCAAGCCAGCAATGTGGAGCGCCTGCTGGCGGACCATGATCTTGTCTTCGATGGAGCCGACAATTTCTCCGCACGCTATCTGGTGGCGGCGGCGTCCCGGCAATTGGGTCTGCCGATGGTGTACGGCGCCGTCGAGCGTTTCATTGGACAGGTGAGCGTATTTGATCCGCGGCGCGCGGATTCGCCCTGCTATCGCTGCCTGTTCCCGGAACCGCCCTCGGCGGCGGAGGCACCTAATTGCAGCGAAGCGGGTGTGCTCGGTGTGCTGCCCGGCATGGTGGGGCTGTTGCAGGCGACCGAGGTTCTAAAGCTTGTCCTTGGCATCGGCGAGCCGCTGGTGGGGCGGCTGCTGACCTTTGATGCGTTGGCCATGCGTTTCCGCGAAACACGTTTGCCGCGCGATCCGGGTTGTCCCGGTTGCGGCAGCCACGCCACCTTCACCGGCTACGAAGATATTGCGCAGCTGTGCGCTGCGGCGGGCTGAGTCCGCTCAGAGCATGTCGGTGGCGACAATCGAGTACATGGCTGCATCCAGCGACTGACCATGCAGGACAAGCCGGTTGCGGGCGATGCCTTCGAGCCGTGCGCCTGCTTTTTCCGCAACGCGTCGGCTTGCCGCATTTTCCGTTGCAATCACGATTTCCAATCGTTGCAATTCGGTGGACTGCAGCGCATGGCGGGCGAGCAGGCGTACCGCGGCCGATGCTGCACCCAGCCCCTGTCGGCTCTGGCGTACCCAGTACCCAAGATTGGCGGTGCAATATTCGGGCTGCCAATGATTGATGGCGATGCTGCCGACCAGTTCGTCGGTAGTGCGGTCAATAATGGCCAATGCGCATTCATCTCCCGCGCCACGCCATGCCAGGCGGCTGCGCGTGATCCAGTGGCGGGCGTCATCTCGGGAATAGCGCGGCGTCATCCAGTCCTGCCAGCGACCGATGCTGTCGGCGGATTCGTGCAGCGCGTCGAGGAGGGCATCCAGATCGGATAACTGGTAAGGCCGCAGGCGAATCGGCCCTTCCTCAATGACCGGGCCCGACGCAAGAGCGTCATCGTCTGCCCGCAGTAATGAATAAACGGCGGCGTTGGCGGGCTTGCCGCGATGAACGATGCGGTTGGGTGAGATGCCATCAAAGCTGGCGCCAGCGCGCTCCGCCACGCGTCGGCTGGCTGCATTGTCGATCGCGGTGACGATCTCGATGCGAATCAAGTTCAATGCGTCAAAGCCGAAGGAGGCAATGGCGCGCAGGGCGCGCGCGGCAATGCCTTTCCCTTGTTCCTGTTCGCGTACCCAGTAGCCCAGGTTGGCGTTGAGACGCTGCGGGTCCAGTCGGTTGAGACTCATGCTGCCAAGCAGGCGACCTTGCTGGTCAAAAATGCCGAAGGCGTAGAGCTCGCCACGTTTCCAGGCAGACTGGCAGTGCGCGACCCAGTGCTTGCTGTCCTCTGGGCGGTAATCCTCATGGAGCCAAGGCAGCCATGCCCCAACTGTGGCGAGTGACTCCCTGGCCGCCTCGTAGAGTGCGGCGGCGTCACCGGGTTGCCAGGGGCGCAGACACAGGTCGTCTGCTGCAAGTTCCAACGAAGCGGGCGGGCTTGGGATGGCGGCCATTCGATTTGGTTTGTATGCGTGCGGTTGAGCTTGGATAATACGTCTCTTTGCAGGCAGGCCCGACCATGACCGCACGCATCCTCGACGGTAAACGCATCGCTCAGGAATTGATGGATCGGATCGGCCAGCGTGTCATCGAGCGCAAGGCCAAGGGTTTGGACGAGCCCGGCCTCGCCGTGGTACTGGTCGGCGATGACGCGGCTTCATCGGTCTACGTGCGCAATAAACGCAAAGCCTGCCATCAGGTTGGCTTCCGTTCCTTCGATTTCGATCTGCCCTCGAGCACTACCCAGGAAGAGCTGATCGCATTGATCGACCGACTCAATGCCGACCCGGCCGTGCACGGCATCCTGGTGCAGTCGCCGCTGCCCGATCACATCGATGAGGATGCGCTGGTCGACCGCATCGACCCGGCCAAGGATGTGGACGGCTTTCAGGCGGTCAACGTTGGCCGTCTCGCCTTGCGTCGCTTCGGTTTGCGCCCCTGTACGCCCCGTGGCGTGATGACCTTGCTGGGCCACACCGATCGCCCGGTACGGGGCCAGCATGCGGTGGTGGTGGGCGTATCCAACCACGTAGGCCGGCCGCTTGCGCTGGAGCTGCTGATTGCCGGTTGCACTACCACCTGTTGCCATCGTTTCACTCGCGACCTTGAGCACTTCGTGCGTCAGGCCGACATCGTGATCGTGGCGGTGGGCAAGCCCGGGTTGGTCAAGGGCGAGTGGATCAAGCAGGGTGCTGTGGTCGTCGATGTGGGCATTAACCGCCTGGAAGATGGCCGCCTGGTGGGCGATGTCGACTTCGCCGCCGCTGCCGAGCGCGCCAGCTGGATCACGCCGGTGCCCGGTGGCGTGGGTCCGATGACCGTGGCGACGCTGCTTGAAAACACGCTGGAAGCCGCGGAGGCACGCGCGCTTCTGCATCGCGGCGCTTGAGATTCGATGTTGCCATCGTCGCGTCGGTGGCAACTGATTGTTCATGTAGCGTGTGGCGGTGCAGCAGCCTTCCGCGTATAATCCTCTCTTTGCAGCGGGACTTTTCGCATGCGCATCCTCGCCGAGGCTCTCACCTACGACGATGTTTATCTCGTTCCGGCCCATTCGGCCGTTCTGCCGCGTGACGTAGACACTTCCACGCGACTTACCCGAAACCTGCGCCTGAACATTCCCATCGTGTCCGCCGCCATGGACACGGTGACCGAAGCCCGCCTCGCCATCACGATGGCCCAGCAGGGCGGCATCGGCATCATCCACAAAAACATGACCGCCGAGCAGCAGGCCGCCGAAGTGCGCCTGGTCAAGAAGTTCGAAGCCGGCGTCATTCGCAGCCCCATTACCGTTGGCCCGCACACCTCCATTGGCGAAGTGCTGCGCCTTACCCGCGCGCACAACATCTCCGGCGTGCCGGTGGTGGAAGGCGAGAAGCTGGTCGGCATCGTCACCAGTCGCGATCTGCGCTTCGAGCGCAAGCATGAAGACCCCGTGCGCAACATCATGACCCGCCAGGACAAGCTGGTGACGGTGCGTGAGGGCGCCAGCCAGGACGACGTGCTGGAGCTGCTACACAAGCACCGCATCGAAAAGGTGCTGGTGGTGAACGACGACTATCAGCTGCGCGGGCTGATCACCGTCAAAGATATCCAGAAGGCCCGTGACAACCCGAACGCTGCCAAGGATCGCCTCGAGCGCCTACTGGTCGGCGCCGCGGTGGGCGTGGGTGGCGATACCGAGCAGCGCGTCGAAGCGCTGATCGATGCCGGCGTGGACGTGCTGGTGGTCGACACCGCGCACGGTCATTCGCAGGGCGTGATCGAACGTGCTGCCTGGGTGAAGAAGCGCTACCCGCAGGTGCAGGTGATTGCCGGCAACATCGTTACCGGTGAAGCGGCGCGTGCGCTGCTCGATGCTGGCGTCGATGCCGTGAAGGTAGGCGTGGGCCCGGGCTCGATCTGCACCACGCGCGTTGTCGCTGGCGTGGGCGTGCCGCAGATCACCGCCATCGATCTGGTCGCTACCGCGCTGAAGGATGAGATTCCGCTCATCGCCGACGGCGGCATCCGCTACTCGGGCGATATCCCCAAGGCGCTTGCCGCCGGTGCGTCCACCGTGATGCTGGGCTCGATGTTCGCCGGTACCGAAGAGTCGCCGGGCGATGTGGAACTGTTCCAGGGCCGTTCGTACAAGAGCTACCGCGGCATGGGTTCGCTCGGTGCCATGGCGCTGGGCTCCAAGGATCGCTACTTCCAGGACGAAGCCGACGCCGACAAGCTGGTGCCGGAAGGCATTGAAGGTCGCGTGCCGTACCGCGGCCCGCTGCGTAACATCATCCATCAGCTGATCGGCGGCCTGCGTGCCTCGATGGGCTACCTGGGTGCGGCCACCGTCGAGGACGTGCGCCACAAGGCGCAGTTTGTGAAGGTGACCAGCGCTGGCGTCACCGAAGCGCATCCGCACGACATCCAGATCACGAAGGAAGCGCCGAACTATCGGCTCAATTCGTAACGGATCCGCGCCGGCCTTATGGCCGGCGCATCGTTTCAACGGAAGGTGACGCTTTCCGGCGTCGCTTTCGCATTCCAAGATTCAAGCGCAGGGCAGGGCAAGCCTGCCGCGCACCGGAGCCGCACCGTGACCGATATCCATAGCGACAAAATCCTCATCCTCGATTTCGGCGCGCAGTACACCCAGCTGATCGCCCGCCGCGTGCGCGAGATCGGCGTGTATTGCGAAATCTGGGCGTGGGACCACGACCCGGCAGAGATCGCTGCGTTCGGCGCCAAGGGCATCATTCTCTCGGGTGGCCCGGAGTCGACCACGCTGCCGGGTGCGCCGCGGGCGCCGCAGGAAGCGTTCGATTCGGGCTTGCCGATCCTCGGCATCTGCTACGGCATGCAGACACTGGCTGCCCAGTTGGGCGGCGCCACCGAAGCCGCTGATTCGCGCGAATTCGGCTACGCCGAAGTGGACATCGTGGCAAAGAGCCGCCTGTTCGCTGGCTTGAGCGACCACGACAGCGCACATCGTCTGGACGTCTGGATGAGCCACGGCGATCACGTCGCCAAGGCACCGCCGGGCTTCACCATCACCGGCACCACCGACCGCATCCCGGTGGCGGTGATGGAGAACGAGGACAAACGCTGGTACGGCGTGCAATTCCATCCGGAAGTGACGCACACCAAGCAGGGCATGGCGTTGCTTGAACGTTTCGTCACGGAAATTTGTGGCTGCCAGACATTGTGGACCGCAGCGCACATCATTGAAGACCAGATCTCGCGTGTGCGCGAGCAGGTCGGTGACGACCATGTGTTGCTTGGTCTTTCCGGCGGCGTCGATTCCTCCGTGGTTGCCGCGCTGCTGCACCGGGCCATCGGCAAGCAGCTGACCTGTGTGTTCGTCGACACGGGCCTCCTGCGCTGGCAGGAAGGTGACCAGGTGATGGCCACCATGGCCGAGCACATGGGCGTCAAGGTCATTCGCGTCAACGCCGCTGAGCGCTACTTCAAGGCGCTGGAAGGCGTCGCCGACCCGGAGGCCAAGCGCAAGATCATCGGCCGCCTGTTCGTCGAGATCTTCGACGAGGAATCGGCCAAGGTCACCGCAGCCGGCCACGGCCAGGTGAAGTGGCTGGCGCAGGGCACCATCTACCCGGACGTGATCGAGTCCGCCGGCAGCAAGACCGGCAAGGCCCACGTCATCAAGAGCCACCACAACGTCGGCGGCCTGCCGGAGCACATGAAGCTCAAGTTGGTCGAGCCGCTGCGTGAGTTGTTCAAGGACGAAGTGCGCCGCATCGGCGTAGAGCTCGGCCTGCCGCGCGAGATGGTCTACCGTCACCCGTTCCCGGGTCCGGGCCTGGGTGTTCGCATCCTGGGCGAGGTCAAGCCGGAGTACGCCGAGCTGCTGGCCCGCGCCGACGCCATCTTCATTGAAGAGCTGCGCGCCTGGGATCTGTACGACAAGACCAGCCAGGCCTTCGCCGTGTTCCTGCCGGTGAAGTCGGTGGGTGTGGTGGGCGATGCCCGTGCCTATGAATGGGTGATCGCGCTGCGTGCCGTCGAGACCATCGACTTCATGACGGCCCATTGGGCGCACCTGCCGTACGACTTCCTTGGCAAGGTTTCCAATCGTATTATCAATGAGTTGCGCGGTGTTTCTCGCGTCGTTTATGACATCAGTGGCAAGCCGCCCGCAACCATTGAGTGGGAGTGAGTTTCCGCGGTCATGAATAGGCAGACTTTCTCAGGAAGTCTGCGTATCTCACTGATTTTGCGTAACTTGTACGCAACTCTCACCAGGGGACTGTTCGCCCCAGGTAATCGAGGTAATGCAGGCCGGCGCGACCGGCCTGCGCCGTGATGGTGTCGACTACACGGGGAATGCTCTCCTCGATCGATAGCTCGGCATCCGGCCCGCCCATATCCGTGCGCACCCAGCCCGGTGCAATCAGCAGCAGGCAGCGTGGATCGCCCGAATGGCGGGCGGCAAAGCTGCGCATCAAGGTGTTGAGTGCCGCCTTGCTGGCCCGATAAGCCTCCCAGCCTCCCTCCACGTTCTCGGAGACGCTGCCCAGGTCGGACGACATGGCGGCGATGGTGCCGGTCGCCGGCACCAGGGTCTCGAAGGCTTCGATCACCCGCATGGGGCCAAGCGCATTGGTGACCATCATGCGCACGAAGTCCTCGGTGCGTACGTCACCGATGTCCGTGTCCGGATCGATGGCGATGCCGGCGTTGACGAACAACAGGTCGATGCGTCGGGAGGCGAGCTGGCGGCGCAATGCAGCCACTTCCTGCACCATGTCGATATCGACCCACGCCACCTCCAATCGTCCGCTGGCGGCTACGGCGAGATCGTGCAGCCGAGTAGGGCGTTCGCCACGCACGGTGGCGATGACCTGCCAGCCGCGTCTGAGATATTCGGCGGCGAGTGCCAGTCCCAGTCCGCGCGAGGCGCCGATGATGAGTGCTGTGGATGGGCTGGTCGGTGGCATAGGGTTCTCCCGTATGGTGCGGCACTTGGGCGGCGTGGACGATAGAATGTCGCGCTGTGCCTGAGGCTTTCCTGTTCCATGACCGACGATCTGCCGCTTTCCGCCCCGCTATTCTCTGCCGAGGACGAGGGCTATATGCGCCGCGCCTTGCAGCTGGCTGCCCATGCGCGCGACGCCGAAAACGAGGTGCCGGTGGGCGCCGTGCTGGTGCAGGATAGCGAGATCATCGGCCTGGGCTGGAACCGTAATATCACGCTCAACGACCCCAGCGCGCACGCGGAAATCATGGCGCTGCGCGCGGCGGGTGAGAAGCTTTCCAACTACCGCATGCCCGGTGCCACGCTGTACGTGACACTGGAGCCGTGCGCGATGTGCGCCATGGCGTTGGTGCATGCGCGTATCGGTCGTGTGGTTTACGCGGCGACCGATCCCAAGACGGGTGCAGCGGGTAGCGTGTTCGATACGTTGATTTCCGACCGCCACAATCACCGCATCATGGTGAATGGTGGTCTGTTGGCCGACGAGTCGTCGGCCATGCTGCGAGAGTTTTTTCGAGCGCGCCGCTGATGCGGCAAACTCATTTGCGCCAGTAGTGGTGCAGCTTGTCCAGCTTATCCAGCGATTGTGTGGCTTTCTTGGACGCCTCGTAGGCCGATTTCTTGGCCCACTTGCGGAACGCCTTGACCGGTGCCCGGTCGCTTTCGGCGAGGGGCAAGGCAGTCACCAGCTCGCGCGCCATCATGCGATCGTGAGCCAGGCCGAAGTGTGACTGCAGATCAGCAAGCTGCGCCAGCCAGCGGGTAACTGCCTGCTTGGGGAACAGGTGTTGGTACAGCTCCATGCTATAGCGCAGCTTTTTGACCGCCGCCCGCAGGCGATGCAGCCGCTTCTTTCCGCCGTCGAGTTTGGTGATGCGCTTGGTCACCACAACAAAGCGCTCATCAATGATCTGGGCGGCATTCTTGCGGAGGCGTTCGTTGCTCGGTGGATCGAGCGTCGCGGCCCAGTGCTGCCATGACTGCGTGGACATGGTCAGGCTGACTTTCTTTAGTGCCGCGATGGCCTGCGCATGCGCCTGTTGCTGCAAGTCCATGATCGCTTGCTGCATGGTTGCCGCTGGCGGCGGTATCACGTGGCACTCGCGAAGGAAGGCGGGCAGCGTTTCCAGTGCAAGAATATCGATGTCGCGGCAGCGTCCGGTTGCTTCGCGGCACGCGCGCAAATAAGCCTGTACGTCGTCGAGCCGATCATCCGAAATGTCGGTGACCTTCTTGATGGTGGCCGTGATGCGCCGCAGACCTACGCGCCACGCGTGCAGTTGCTTGGGTGTATACGGTTGCTCGAGCAGATGCTTGCGGGCATCAGCCGCTTTGGCGAAGTAACCGTCCACCATCTGGCGGACCTGTTCGAACGCCAAATTGTTGCCAGGCGGTCCCTTGAGACGGGTCCGTGAGACACGCGAAGTTGAGGCGCGATGCTGCAACCTGGCATTCATGGAGCGATTCCAGATGACCGGTTCGTCTACTTTGCATCAAATTGTCATATTGCGCGAGCGTGCAAGATGCCGCGTTCAATCGACGAAAGCCAAGGCCTCGGCGCAGGATTGTTCGATCTTCAGGGCAAGCAGCGGGTCAGCCCGGGTACGCCCCAGATTGACGGCCGCAATGGGCTTGCCGTCCCGCGCAGCGGCGGCCGCGAAGCGGTAACCCGAAAACACCATCAACGATGAGCCGACCACCAACATCGCGTCGGCCTCGTTTAGTGATGTGATGGCTGCGTCAACGCGCTCACGCGGCACGCCCTCGCCAAAGAACACCACGTCGGGTTTCATCACACCGCCACACGCCGGGCATGGCGGAACGTCAAAGGTCGCGAAGTCGAGACCCTCCAGGTCGGCATCGCCATCCGGCGCGTCGCCCGCATCCAGCTGGGCCCAGTCCGGGTTGAGTCGCACCAGTTCGTGCTGGAAGGTGCCGCGTGGCAGGCGCTGCGTGCACTGCATGCAGCGTACTTCGTCGAGACGTCCGTGCAGGTCGATCACCTTTTGCTGCCCGGCCGCTTGATGCAGGCCGTCGACATTCTGGGTCAGCAGGGTGGTGATGTGCCCGCGTTGTTCCAGGCGAGCCAGGGCGCGATGCGTGGCGTTGGGTTTCGCACGACCAAAGCGGCGCCAGCCCACCAGGCTGCGTGCCCAGTAGCGTTGCCGCGTGGCCTGTTCGCCCATGAAGGCCTGATGGGTCACCGGCTGCGGGCGCTTCCAGCCACCGTCGGTATCGCGGTAGTCGGGGATGCCGGAGTCGGTGCTGCAGCCAGCGCCGGTCAGCACGAACAGGCGCGGGTGTGCGGCGATGAAGTCTTGCAGGCGCTGACGATCGCGAAGCAGGCCGTCGGCAGATGGCGACAGGGTGGCGCGGTCGTCGGCCATGGTGTCAGACGGCTGCACGGGCCTGCAGCTCCTCGATGGCATTCGCGATGCCGCCCGGACCATCCACCTGCACCACGCGCGAATCCTGGTCGACGAAGTCGGTATCGGTTTCGTGGGCCCAGGTCACGTGATAAGGCATGTAGACACCCCAGCCACCCATCTGCACCACCGGGGCGATGTCCGAACGCAGCGAGTTGCCGACCATCGCAAAACGATCCGCCGACAGCGCGAATTCTTCAAGGACGTTGCGATAGGCGCGCTCGTCTTTCTCGGACACAATTTCTATGCGATGGAACAGGTCGGCCAGGCCGCTGTTCGCCACTTTCTGTTCCTGATGAAACAGATCGCCCTTGGTAATCAGCACCACCCGGTGCCGCTGGGCCACGGCTTCCACCGCAGCGCGGATGCCAGGCAGCAAGTCTACCGGGTGGGCGAGCACCTGCTTGCCAAGTGCAATGATGCGATGCAGATCGGCGGCGCTGATGCGTTGCTCGGTAATCGCAATGGCCGACTCCAGCATCGAGAGGGTCATGCCCTTGGCGCCGTAGCCGAACAACTGAATGTTCTGTCGCTCGGTGGCGAGCAGCCGATCGTGCACGTGGATATTGGCGATATCGACATAGTTGCCGATGATCTGCTCGAACTCGCTGTGCGCCGACTGGTAAAAGCCTTCGCTATGCCACAGCGTGTCGTCGCCATCAAAACCTATCAGCTCAATCACTTCCGTCACCTGCATCAAACCAAGAGATGGCACGGATGGGGCCGTGCGGAGTCGCCATTTTCCCAGAAAATGCCTGAATCCCATCGTCCATGCGGGATATCAATTAACCCTGTGACAGGCAGCCGCAGCACAGACTTGTCAGATCAGACGGCATAATAGGCCGCCGCGCCGTCCCCGCGCTTGTCCCCGATACCGTCATGTCCAGCACTCTGTCGATCGTGTACCAGCAGCCGCGTGCCGAGTCGGGCGCATCACAGGGCGACAACGAGAGGTTCTGCAACTCCTGCGCGTTCTCCGATTCCTGCCTGGCGACTGGTTACGGCAAGAGTGAGCTGTCGGCGCTGCATTGCCTGGTGGAACACATCCAGCCACATGCGGAGGGCGCGCATATATTTCGTCGGGGCGAGCCATTTCGCGCCATTTATGCGGTACGCAGCGGTTGCGTGAAGACCTCGTTGTTTGGGCGTGACGGTCGCGAGCAGGTGCTGGGTTTCTATCTACCGGGTGAAGTGATCGGCTTGAACGGTATCTACCCGGAATGCTACCCGTGCGATGCCATTGCACTGGAATCGTCGACTTTCTGCCGTTTCTCTTTTCCGGCCGTGAGTCAGTTGGCTGCGGAATTGCCGACCGTACAGCAGCACCTGTTTCGCCTGCTGAGTCGCGAGCTCGGCATGGCGAGCCTGTTGGCGGGTGATCACACCGCAGACGAACGCGTGGCGGCGTTTCTGTTGGATCTGGGGGCGAGGCAGGCGAAGCGTGGCCTCTCCGATACCGTATTCCGCTTTCCGATGTCGCGCAGCGACATGGCCAACTATCTGCGTCTGGCGTCCGAGACGGTGAGCCGCGTGCTCAGTCGATTTCGCGAGAAGCACTGGGTGGAGATTACCGGTCGACGGGTGACGCTGCGCGCCCCAGAGGCGCTCACCGATGTCGCCGGGCCGCTGCTGCCCACCGCCGTGCAACGCTGAGTCGGTCGCTCAATCGTTTTCGGTCTGCCTGGCTTTCTCGCAAGGGGGCGTGGCTTCCTGCGGCTTGTTGTCGGACTCCGCTTCTTCCATGAGCGGCAGCACGCCCGGACTGTCCAGGTCGTCAAACTGCTGATGATTGACCGCCCAGAAGAAGATAGCGACCGCGACGATCACGATCACCATGGTCACTGGAATGAGCACGAGCAGGATATTCATGCGGGCATCGCTGGCTTGGCCTGATCGTCGCGTCCAATACGCCACGCGTTGAGCACCACCACGATCGAGCTGACCGACATGCCAATGGCGGCCAGCCAAGGCGGCACCAGGCCGAGTGCCGCAAACGGCACGGCGCACAGATTATAGCCCAGCGACCAACGGCGGCCCTGCGCGATGACCTGCTCGACCTGGCGGGCGACGGCGCGCGCGTCGACGAGGCCCTGCAGGCACCCATGAAGCAGCAGGAAATCCGCGTGCGCCTGCGCCAGCTCGGTGCCAGAAGCGAGCGCGGCAGAAACATCGGCGCCTGCGAGTATCGGCGCATCATTGCTGCCGTCGCCGACTGCCAGTGTCACGTACCCCTGGCTACGCTGGTGCTGCAACAGCGCGAGTTTGTCTTCCGGCGAACAGGGGGCATGCCACTCGGTGATGCCCAGTTCAGTGGCAATCGATGCCGCGCGCAGAGCGGTGTCACCGCTGGCCATGATGGTGACCATGCCTTCATCGCGAAGGGCCTGCAGAGCGTGCATCGCATCCGGGCGTAGCGTTTCGTGCACGCGAAAGGCGACAAGCGGGCCGGAGGCATCGGCGAGCCAGAGGTCTCCCTCACCTTGGTGCGAGGTGGTGTCGCCGTCCAGCGCGAAATCGGCGCGACCGAGACGAAGCATCTGGCCACCGGCCTGCGCGGTGATGCCTTTGCCCAGCGACACGCGGACATCCTGCATGTCCTGATGCGTGACGGGGCCGGTGGCGTGGGCCACCGCGCGGGCGATGGGGTGGGAGCTCTCTCTCGCCAGGGCAGCAGCCAGCGGCAGCCACGCCGGCGTGTCGAATGAGCCCACTGCGCGCGCTTGCGACAGATCGATATGGGGTTCGGTCAACGTGCCAGTCTTGTCGAACATCGCGACATTGACGCTGGCCATTCGCGTCAGCGCACGGCTGTCGGCGACCAGTACGCCACGTTGCGCCAACACACCCAGTGCGCGCGTCAACGCACTGGGTGCCGTGAGTGCGAACGCGCAGGGGCAGGCGATGACCAGCACGGCAACGGCAGACTCGAATGCGCGTGACGGATCAAACAGCAGCCAGCCGATGGCCGTGACCAGGGTGAGCACCAGCACGCGCGCCACAAAACGCCCCAGCTCGACGTCGTTCACCATGGATGCGGCGTCGCGAGCGATGCGGGTGCGCGTACTGAGCTCACCCACGCGTGCCGCTGCCGTCTCGTTTCCGCTGTGCTCTACCCGCAGCTCGGCGGGGCCATCGATAAGTACGCTGCCTGCCACCAGTCGCTCGCCACGCTGACGGCATACGGGTCGTGATTCGCCCGACAGCAGCGATTCGTCTACCTGTACCGTGTTGCTTTCCAGCAGGCCGTCGGCCGGCACGGCCGCACCTTCGCTGACGTGGACGCGATCGCCGGGCAGCAGTTCGATGGCTGGAATGGTTTCCAGGCTCCCATCGTCGCGACGGCGTTCCGCAAGCAGCGGGGTGCCGTCGATCACGGCGTCGCCAAGTGCCCCGCTGCGATGGCGCGCCTTCAGCTCGACATAGCGGCCGGCGAGCAGCAGAAACACGAACATGCTTACCGAGTCGAAGTAGACATCGCCGCTGCCGCGCAAGGTGTTGAGCGTGCTGGCGAGAAACACGAGCCAAACGGCCAGCGCCACCGGCAAGTTGATGCCGAGCCGGCGTTCCCGCAATTCCTGCCATGCGCCACGTACGAACGGGTGTGCCGAATAGAACACCACCGGTGCGGTGGAAATCAGGCTCAACCAGCGGAACAGTCCGCGCGTGGTGAAGTCCACGAAGTCCACCACGCCGATGTAGATCACAAAGGCATAGGTCATCACCTGCATGGCGCACATGCCGGCGACAAGCAGTCGCTTAAGCATGTCGTTGGCTTCGCGCGAGCGGGCGTCGTCGATGCTGTCGCTGCGCAGCGGCTGGGCGACGCAACGCGCCGAGGCAAAGGTTTGGAGCAGGGCCGGCAGCGAGGTGCGTTCGCGATCCCATACAACGCGCACACGTTTGGACGCTGCGTCGACCGAGACGCGGCGCACGCCGGGCAGGGCATGGATCACCTGTTCCAGCCGCAGAATCTGGCGAGCGCCTTGCAGCGCATCGACACGCAAGGCGACTTCGCTTTGACCATCACGCCTCTGGCGCAACACCTGCGCAGCAAGCTGCGGGTGTGCCCAGGCCTCGTAAGCGTTCATGACGGCTTGCGGCTGCTATGGCTGCTGGAGGGCACGCCGAATACCTTGTGCGGCGTGTCCACGGCGTCGTCAGAGTGTTGTGCGCCCAGTGCGATCATCCAAATGCAGCCGGCGAGCGACGCGCCGAAAATCGCCAGCCCCAGCCAGAGTATGGGTTGTCGATACCAGGCAGAGGCGGGCGATTTTGTGGGTGAGTGACTAGTCAGCATGGTCCGGATTGGAGAGGTGATACACGTAGGCGGCCACCACGCGGATCTGGTCATCGGTCAGTCGCGGACTCCATGCCGGCATCTGACCCTGGCGACCATTGCGGATGCTGTTCTCGATGTCGGACACCGTGCCACCGTGCAACCAGATCTTGTCGGTAAGGTTGGGTGCGCCAAGCGCCTGATTGCCCTTGCCATCCGGGCCATGACAAGCCGCACAGGTGGCGAACAGCGGTTTAGCGGCCGCCGCCTGTTGCTCGTTGTGCGGCGAGCCCGACAGGCTGAGCACGTACTGGGCAAGGTTCTTTACGTTCTCTTCGCCCAGGCTTGCCCAGGGGGGCATCACGCCACCGCGTCCGTCGTGGATGGAGGTGAAGATGGCCTTGCCGTCGCCGCCGTACAACCAGTCGTTATCGGTGAGGTCGGGCGCGCCCACCAGTTGGTTGCCTTTGCCCTCACGACCGTGACAGGCCGCGCAGTTATCCCGGAACAGGCGTTGGCCGGCCTGCTGCGCGTCCGGGTCGTGAGCGAGCTGCTCGATCGGATAGAGCGAGAAGCGTGACGTCACGTCACCAAGTTTGGCGTTGTTGGCGGCGGTGTGCTCGGCCAGCTCGCTATGCGAGGTCCAGTTCAACAGACCCTTGGATCGGCCGAAGCCAGGGAACAGCGCCAAATAGATAAAGCCGATGATGAACATGGTTGCCGACATCACGATCCACCAGCGCGGCAGATCGTGCACCCCTTCGCGCAGCACACCGTGGGCCCAGACGTGACCGCTGGTGCCGTCCTTCTGTACCGGAATCTTTGCGCGAGGCGCCCATAGAAACAGGAACAGCGTGATGCCCAGGTTCAACACAATCAGAAACATGATCCATAGCGACCAGAACAGGCTCATGGCTGCTGATCCTTTGCGTGCGCCTGTTGCGCTACGCGGTAGGGGTCCATGTCATCTTCCATCGGGAGTTGCGCCATGCGATCGAACGGCCTCTTGTGGCGGCTGCTCCACGCCCAGGCCCAGATGCAGATAAAGGTGACCATGATCACCACGATGATCACGCCGGTGAGGTGTCCCCAGAAATCGGCCCAGACGTCGCTCATGGCTCACCTCCATCACTGGCCGGTGCAGCTGACGCCGCGCCGGTGGCGGCCGGCTCGTTCTTGATGCCCAGGCCTTGCAGATAGGCAATCAGGGCCTGCATCTCGGTCTTGTCCTTCACCGCGTCCGGTGCGCCGGCGATATCAGCATCGGTGTATGGATCGCCCAGCTTGCGCAGCCCGCGCATGCGCGCCTGGATGTCAGCGCCGTCAAGTTTGGTCTTGGCCAGCCACGGGTAACCGGGCATGTTGGATTGCGGGACCACCTGGCGCGGATTCATCAGGTGCAGGTCGTGCCACAGGTCGGAGTACTTGCCGCCCACTCGCGCAAGGTCAGGGCCGGTGCGCTTGGAGCCCCACTGGAACGGACGGTCGTAGACCGACTCTTCCGCAATCGAGTAGTGGCCATAGCGCTGGGTTTCGGCGCGCAGGGCGCGAATCATCTGCGAATGGCACAGATAGCAGCCTTCGCGCACATAGATGTCGCGCCCAGCCAGGCGCAGCGGGTCATATGGCTTGACGTTGAGTGGCGCCTTGACCGCATGGGCTTCCATGAACAGCGGCGTGATCTCGGCCAGGCCACCGATCGACACCATCACGGCGGTGAGGATGCCGAGCAGGGCGGCGTGCTTTTCAATCGCTTCGAATTGTTTATAGGACATGGCGCGCTCCTCAACCGGCTGCCGGCAGGGGAGCTGGCACCTGATGCGGTTCCGGCTCGGGAATGGGCACAGGGATCGGCTTGATGATCCGGGCTCGCGCATCGGCCGCCGTATGCCACAGGTTCCAGGCCATCACCACCATGCCCGACAGCACCAGCACACCGCCAAACCAGCGGATGAGGTACATCGGCTTGATGGCGATAAGGCTGTCCAGGAACGAATAGGTCAGCGAGCCATCGGTGTTGGTGGCGCGCCACATCAGGCCTTCAGTGACGCCAGCGGTCCACATGGAGCCCACATACAGCAGCAGGCCGCTGAGGTGCAGCCAGAAGTGCAGTTCCATGGCGTTGCGTGAGTACATCGCCTCCTGGCCGAGTGCGCGCGGCGCCATGGCATAGAGCGAGCCGATGGTGATCATCGCCACCCAGCCGATGGCGCCAGAGTGCACGTGCGCAATGGTCCAGTCGGTGTAGTGCGAGAGCGAGTTGACGGTCTTGATCGCCATCATCGAACCCTCGAAGGTGGCCGCCGCGTAAAACACCAGCGAGATCACCATGAACTTGGCCGCCGGGTCGGTCTTCAACCGGTGCCAGGAGCCATTGAAGGTCAGCAGGCCGTTGGCCGCCGAGCCCCAGCTGGGCATCAGCAGAATCAGCGAGAACGCCATGCCGACCGACTGCACCCAGTCAGGCAGGGCCGTATACATCAGATGGTGTGAGCCGGCCCACATGTAGACCGAAATCAGCGCCCAGAAATTGACGATGGAGAAGCGGTAGCTCCACAGCGGCTGCTGCGCCTGCCGCGGCACGAAGTAGTACATCATGCCGAGGAAGCCGGCGGTGAGGAAAAACGCCACCGCGTTGTGGCCGTACCACCATTGCACCATGGCATCGACCACGCCCGAGTACACCGGGTACGACTTGGTGAGGCTGATGGGCAGCGCGATGTTGTTGACGATGTGCAGCAGGCCCACGGCGATGATGAACGCGCCGTAGTACCAGTTGGCGACATAGATGTGCCTGATGCGGCGGCGCGCCAGCGTGGCGAAGAACACGACGCCGAAGGACACCCAGACCACCGCAATCAGGATATCGACGAACCATTCGGGTTCTGCGTATTCCTTGCTCTGAGTGATGCCCAGGGGCATGGTCGTCATGGCCAGCACACACACCAATTGCCAGCCCCAGAAAGTCAACAGCGCCAACTTGGGCAACGCCAGCCGGGTGTGGCCAGTGCGCTGCACCACGTAATAGCAGGTGCCCATCAGGGCAGAGCCGCCGAAGGCGAAGATCACGCCGAAGGTGTGGTCAGGGCGGAGGCGACTGAAGGTCAGCCAGGGGATATCGAAATTGAGGGCGGGCCACATCAGCTCCGCGGCGACGTAAACGCCGACCGCCATACCGATGATGCCCCACACCGCAGCGGCTAATAGGAACAGTCGGACCACTCTGTCGTGGTAGTACTCGGTGTTCGGCATACGGAAACCACCCTCGTAAATTGGCGGGATGTTGCCCTGCAGAAACGTCGCACTTCGATGACACAGATCATTTTTTTGCGGCCGAGCCCCCACCACTCGCGTGGTACGTTGCCGCAGGTTGATGCCCCTCTGCCCATCATGCGACTTTCCCGTGCCGGTGTCTTCAGTAATTTCTCTGACATGAATCAGGGAGATAGGCCTGCTTCATGGGTACCCTGCGCGGTCAGGCCCGAGGGAAAAGCATGACCCACGTCGTCACCGAGAACTGCATCAACTGCAAGCACACCGATTGCGTGGAGGTGTGTCCGGTGGACTGCTTCCACGAAGGCCCCAACTTCCTGGTGATCGACCCAGATGAATGCATCGACTGCACTCTGTGCGTCGATGAGTGCCCGGTGGACGCCATCTACGCCGAGGGTGACGTGCCGTCGGGCCAGTCGGTGTTCATCACCATCAATGCGGAGCTATCCCGCCAGTGGCCGGTGATCACCGCCAAGAAGCCGGCCATGCAGGACGCCGCCGCCTGGGACGGCAAGCCCGGCAAGCGCGACCTGTTGATCCGCTGAAGGTGTCAGGCGGTACGCGCGCGCCAGCGATTGAAGGCAAAGCCGACCGCCAGCATCACAGCGACCGCGAGCTGGGCCAGCAGCGATTGCCAGGTGGGGTAGATACCCAATAGCTCGATGGAGGGCACTGGCGCCACTGTAACCCCGGTCCAGCCGGCCTCCTGCAGTGCCGCCACGCCTTTGCCGGTCAGCACGACGGCAAGCACGGCGATGAGCCCTGAGCTGATCGAGAAGAACAGTCCCAGTGGCAGGCGTCGGCTGGTGCGCAGCAGCACCCACGCGATCAGGCCCAGCACCAGCGCGCCGGCGGCGATGCCGGCGAGCAACCACACCCCTTGACCCTCGCTCCACAGCGCCGCGTAAAACAGGATGGTTTCGAACACTTCGCGGTAGACGGAGATGAAGGTCAGGCCAAACACGAACCACGCGGACTTCCGATCCAGCGCCGTCGCCATCTTGGACTTGAGGTAAGCCTGCCAGCGACCGCCGATGCTCTTCTGATGCATCCATAGGCCCACGCCAAGCAGTACCGCTGCGGCGAACAGCGAGGAGAGCCCTTCGGTCAGCTCACGGCTCGCGCCACTGATGGAGATGGCGTAGCGCGCGAAGGCCCATGTGATGACGCCAGCCAACAGCGCCAGCAGCCAGCCGGCATGCACATAGTGTGCGGCGTCATGACGATCGGCCTTTCGCAGAAAGGCGAGCAGCGCCACGACCACCAGCAAGGCCTCCAGTCCCTCGCGCACCAGAATGGTGAACGCGCCCAGGAAGATCGTCAGCGGATTGCTGGCCGCCTCGGCTACCGCGGCATCCGCCCTGACCAGCAGCGCGTCGATGGAGGCGGCGCTCGAAGCCACGTCATCAGCGCCCGCTTGCCTCGACAACTGTGTGCGGTAAGCGCCCATGGCCGTTTCAATCTGCGCGCGCAGGTTGGCGTCATGCGCGTTGAGCTGCGCTTCCACCGGTTCCACGCCGTCGAGATAAGCCGACAGCGCGAACTGACGTGACTCTTCGACAGAGCCGCTTCGATAGGCGGCTACGCTGGCTGCCAGTCGTGCACGCGCCAACGGAATACCGGCCAGCGCCTGGTGCACAGCCTGTGGGTGACTACGCAAGTAGCCCACGATCAGTCGTGCCTGCTCTTGACCCAGCGTATCCCCCAACTGGGTGACTCGGGCACGTGAGAGTTCGTTGAGTGAGGTGATGTCGCTGCGTGCAGTCTTGCTGTCCCGCCATGCCTGCTCGCCCTGAGTGGCCGCCTCCGGGTAAGCCAGCGCGCCAACGAAAAAGGCAAGGGCCCAGCGGTCATCATCGGAGAGCGTGGCGGCGTAACTCGTCATCGGCGTGCCTTCCACACCGTGCGTGATCACCTCGTAGAGCGAAAGCACACTGCGTTGGTCGGCGCGTGACTGGTCGGTGAAATCGACCGGGCGCGGCGACAGGGTCTGTCCGACCGGCCCGTCACCGCGGCCGCTCGCGCCATGGCAGGCGGCGCACTGCGCCTGGTACAGCGAAGCGCCGCGGGAGAGATCCGGCGTGTGCGACGGCGCGGTGGGGACGGGATACGCCTGCAGCAAGGCATCCGCCAACGCGTGCGCCTGTTGCGCCACATCGCCTTGCGTTGCCTTGGCGTCGATCGACGCCACGAGTGCGTCAGCATCGTGCACCAGGTTCGACGTGGCAGGTGAAGGCGGCAAACTGCGGATGCGCTCGCGAGCATTGCGCGCAAACTCGCGCATTTCGGCGTATTCCGAGCTGCTCACCACGGTGCCGTCGTGGACGGCGCCGGCGTAGTCAGTGGCGAGATAGTCCAGCATCTGCCACGTTTGCGAGACGGTGGCGGAAGTGTCTGGCGCTTGCGTGGCTGCACTGAGGTTGGCGCAGCCCAGCCAAAGCACGAGCAGGCAGAGCATCCACTTACTAATGCGAGTCATTCTCATCTAGTAAGTGTACACCGGTTTCCGTGCGCGTGCGGCGACGTAGCTCCTGACGTGTCGTTCCGTAGCGTCAGGACACGATGTGGAGCGGTCCGATCACCCGTGAAGGCTGCTGCAGGGACAGCCGGCCCATGTTCATCCCCATGCTCAGGCTCTGGGCGATACGCTCCGCCGTGCCAATGAACAGGTCAGCCACCGGCGGCTCGAATATCTCCAGTGTGGTTTCGCGCCATAGCCCCAGCCAGCGATGGAACAGCGCCTGCGGAAAGGGCGGCAGCGCGCGATGCACACCCATGGGATTGCCCTGGTAACGGCGTGAGCGCAGCACCAGCGACGACCAGAAGTCGCGCAGAAGTACTTTGTGCGCCGGCCAGTCTTCTATGGCTGCGTTGAAAACCGGGCCAAGCTGTTCGTCAGCGCGCACCTTGTCGTAGAAGCGATCGATCAAGGTGGCAATGCCTACTTCGTTGGCCTGCGGGAAAAGCGCCATGCGCAGGTCCTCCATCCAAAAATCGTTTGACTCAGCCGGGCTTGCCATCGCGGCGCGGCGTCAGATAGATCCACGCCGATCGCAGCACCCATGGCAGCAAAGCGAGCAGCCATAGCACCGCTGCCGCCACATAAACGGGCCAGGGATGCGGGGTGGCGTCCGCCAGCAGGCGAGCCACGGTGGCCGACTGGATGCCGATAAAGGCGATCCACGGAATGGTACCCATCGCCAGCGGCCTTCCGGAGTGACCATGTGTCACACGCGTCACCATGCCCACCAGCATCGAGCTGAAAAAGCCAATGGTTAGGGCGTGGAGAGGCGCGCGCCCCCAGCCGGTGCTCCCGTGTAGCCACAGCGTCAGGCTGTCGGCCGCAAAAAGGGTAAAGGCCAGTGGCAGCCAGGCCAGTGCGATATGCAGTACCGCGAGCAGCCCCGGTCGGCGGGCTTTCCACGGTTGCCAGGCCAGCCACTGCCACCACAACAATCCGGCCAGCGGTAGATCGGCCAACCAGCGCCAGCGGCTCGCGGCACAGAGCTCAAAAGCGAGGTGGGCAAGCGCGAAGATCCAGAGGCCGACCAGCGACCAGGTGGGTCGTACTACGCGATAGCCGGGAACCACATTGTTCGAGAAGAACGGCACCATGCGATGCGCCACGGTGAAGTACACCGGCAGCAGCAGGCCAAAGGTGCCGATATCAATAGCCGCCCGCATCAGCATCGGTGAAGCGCCGCAGGCAAAAGCTAGTGCGAGCGCCAGGCCGACGGCGCCAAAGGCGACCGAAGCAAAGGCCGAGCGAGCCCAGATGTCACGGTAATGGTTCTGGTGCAGCCGCAAACCCAGTGCTGCCGTCGCCACCAGCCAACCCACCAGCATCGCCAGCAGGCCGAAGGGCATGACGGCCGGTGCGCCGCTTTGTGCGGCAAGCACCAGCAAGCCGCCACCGAGAATCAACCCGAATACCGCGGCATACGTGCGGCGCGGCACATCGGTCAGATTCATCCAGCGTGGAAACACGGTGAGGAGAAAGCCAAAGATGAATGGCGCCAGCGTCGCGTACTGCATCAGGAAGCCGTGGGCCCACGCGACGGGCATGGCAGTGCGCGCGAACGGCAACCCCTTCCATGCGGCAATCAATGCCCATGTCCACCAGATCATGTTGCCGAGCAGGGCAACGGCGCCCAGCAAAAACATTGGCCGGTGCGGTGCGGCCAGCAGAACAGGCAGGGGCGAAATGGGCCGCTGCTGCGAGGTGACGGTAGACATGAGAGGTGGGATGGGACCGGATGAGAGCGAATAAAGTCTGGCAACGGCTACGGTGGCGAGGCCATGACCTGAGTCAGATTATGCTGACGGCTCGGGCTGTGAGCGTTTGTATATAACGCTCCAAGTGGAGAAAGTCCCGGCGGCCCATGGCGTAGGCAGGCTAGGGCCCCGAGGCGCGGCGCGGCGGCGACGCCGTCAACGGTGATTTCGTGCAACGGCTGCCAAAGTTCACGGGTGACCAGTCGGGCAGGATTGGTGGCGCAGCAAGATCGTGCGCGCGGAAGTCACCATCGGCATAGACCACGCGCCCATCCACCACGGTCAGCTCGGCGACGATCTGTCGGATCTGCTCGTCGGGTACCTCGAAATAATCCCGCGAGAGTACGGCGAAGTCGGCCAGCTGTCCGATGTCGAGCTGGCCCTTCGTGCCTTCCTCGCCAGAGAACCAGGCATTGGCTCGCGTGCACAGTGCAAGGGCGGTGCCGCGGTCAACACAATGTTGGGTGGGGTAGAGCGTTACACCGCCCACGGATTTGCCGGTGGTCAGCCAGTACAGCAAGGTCCACGGATCGTAGCTGGCCAGGTGCGTAGCATCGGTGCCTGCGCCCACGCGTACGCCCATCTCCAGCATGCGCTTCAACGGCGGCGCGTGTGCTGCAGCCTCGGCGCCATAGCGCTCCACGAAATAGTTTCCCTGATAGGCCATGCGGTGTTGCACGGCGATGCCGCCGCCGAGCTGGGCGATACGTGCCAGATTTCGGTCGGAGATCGTTTCTGCGTGGTCGAAGAACCAGGGCAGGCCTTGTAACGGTGTGTCGCGATCGACGCGTTCAAAGACATCCAGCGCACGGCTGATGGTCTCGTCATAGGTGGCATGCATGCGCCACGGCCACTTGCGCACGGCAAGCAAACGAATCACTTGCTCAAGGTCGTGCTCCATGCTTGGGGGCAAGTCGGGGCGCGGTTGCCGGAAGTTGCCATGATCGATCGCCGAATACACCAGCACTTCACCCGCACCCTGCAGTCGATAGAACTCGTCTCCGTCACCGCGTCGCTGGGTGGAAGTCCAACGCGTGAAATCACGCAACTCTTCGCCGGCCGTCGGCGCAGACAAGTGATGGGCGACACGAACCGTCAGCAAGTGGTGCTGCTGGAGTTCTTCGATGGCGCGGTAATCGTCGGGGTAGCGCAAGCGGCTGCCGCCCGCGTCGATGACGCTGGTGACGCCCAGCCGGTTGAGCTCGCGCATGAAGTGGCGCGTGGAATTGATCTGGTACTCGTAGGGCAGCGCCGGTCCGTGCGCCAGGGCGTCATCGAGCAGTGACGCATCAGGCGCGGCCAGCAACAGGCCTGAAGGCGCGCCCGAGCTGTCCCATTCGATATGGCCACCGGCTGGATCCGGCGTATCGCGTGTGTAGCCGCAGGCTCGCAATGCTGCGGCGTTGAGCAATGCACGGTCGCCAAGGTGCAGGATGAACACCGGCGTGGAAGGCGCCACCTGATTGAGTTCGTCGAGTGTCGGCAAGCGCTGCTCCGCAAACTGATGCTCACTGAAGCCGCCGGCCACCCGTACCCATTGCGGCGGGGGCGTGCGTGCTACCTGGTCGGCGAGCAGGCGCATGGCATCGTCCAGCGACGGCACCCCATCCCAGCGCAGTTCCAGGTTGTAACTGAGGCCGCCGCGAATGAAGTGGATGTGGGAGTCGATCAGGCCGGGGATGACCCGTCGCCGCCCCGCATCGATCACCAGCGTGGCCGGGCCGGCCAGTGACCGAATCTGACCATTGGTGCCAATCGCCGCGATGTGCCGGCCATGAACCGCCATGGCCTGCGCTTCCGGGCGGTGCGCCACGCCGGTGTGGATTCTTGCGTTGTAGACAATCAGTGTCGGATACGCAGTCATCGGTATCGCCTCGATATCGATCCCACCATCTGGACTCACAAATACGGCCTGATGCGTGGAGCTTTCGTGACTGGGCCCCTGACACGTCGGCAACGACTGTCAAGCAGCCGAAACAAGTTGCCCGCTGTGAAATGCATGTAGGGTCACCTGCAACAAGCGGCATGCAACTGGACGGCCAAACGGGAGTGTCGGCATGTGCATATGCACAAATGTCATTTCCTGGGGCCCTGAGGGATGGCCAGCATGGAATGACTCGTTAGGAGGCGAGCCTATGACCGGAAAACGACCACGTCACACCAAGCCGAAGCGGGTAGCACGCCGCGTGCTGTCGCTGTGTCTGCTGTCGCTGGCCTGGCCGGTGGTCTGTTCTGCCGACAACTACGACTTCTACGGCAACTGGCCCACCCATATCACCGCGTCGGACGGTACAGATGTGGGGCTGGCTGTGCTTTACCAGTACGACGTCAACCGGTTCTCCAACGATGGTGGCCGGTTCGAGGATGCGGCCACCAACCGGCGCAAATACCTGGGTTTCTACATACGCAAGCCGGGCTTGTATGACGCCATCGTGCAATACGACTTTCAGGCCAACGTGTGGGCGGATGCGTTCGTGCGTTTTCGCAGCAGTGGTGTCGTCGGCCAGGATCTAGGCAACTTCCGCTTTGGCTATTCGAAGACGCCAGTAGGCTTTGAAGGTGTCACCAGCACCTCGGCCACCACCTTCATTGAGGCCGCCTTGCCAACCCAGGCTGTGTGGGAAGGGCGGCGCGCCGGTGTGGATTGGGCGTTCGTGCGCCAGCACTTCATCATCAATATCGGCGACTATTTCTGGCGCAAGGACCTCGACGGCAATAATCCGGGGCGCACCTGGGCGGGTCGTGCGGCCTGGATGCCTCTTAATCAGCCGGGTAAGGTGCTGCACCTCGGAGTGTCCGCATCGCGCGAGAAGCTGGACTGGGCTGACCAGGGCAAGGTGCCGCCATCCGCGCGCTTGCGAGCGCGTCCCGAAGATGGCTTGTCGCCGATTCGCCTGGTCGATTCCGGCAATCTGCCATACAGCAAGAGCGTGAATCGCCAAGGGTTCGAGGCGTTGTGGATCGATGGCCCCTGGTCCGTCCAGGGCGAATACCTGCAGGCGCAGGTGGATCGCTATCACGGTAAGCCCGACTACGACGTGCACGGCTTCTACGTGTTCACCACCTGGACGCTGACCGGCGAGGCTCGTTACTACAGTGACGGCAACGTCGGCGACCGGCGCTACAACGGGCGCGACCTGCAAACCATTCGCCCTGCTCACGCATGGGGTGCGGTGGAACTGGCGGTGCGCTACAGCGAGCTCGACCTCACTGATGGCGCCATTACGGGCGGCAAAGAGCACGACTGGACGCTAGGCGCCAACTGGTACATCGGCGAGCACCTGAAAGTGCAGGCCAACTATGTCTGGGCGTTCAGTGATCGCGGCCGGCTACAGGTCAATCCGCAGATCTTCGAAATGCGGGCGCAGGTGTACTTCTGAGTCGGGTGGTCGATGTCGCTGCCCCCGCGTCGGGTGCAGCGACACATCCAGCTCGTTTAGTGCAGACCCACGGTGCCGCGCATCGAGTCGAAGATCTTTTGAGTGTCGTAACCCACACCGTTCTTGAACACGAGTGGCATGTGCTCGATGGCGTTGGTGTCCTTTGAGGGGTCACCCTCGATCACCGTCAGGTCGGCGCGTTTGCCAACGGCCAGCGTGCCCACGTCCTTGTCGCGTCCCAGATATCTGGCGCCATTGAGCGTGGCGATCTTCAACGCCTGTTCGAAGCTGAAGCCCGCTTCCACCAGCAGCTGCACCTCACGCTTGGATGAGTAGCCAGGTACCACGCCGCCATAACCTGTGGGGTCGGTGCCGGCCAGCAGCAGGCCGCCGGCCTCGGCAAACTGTTTCTCCAGTTTCGCCAGCTTGAAATAGGTGTCTGCGGAGAATCGGCCCTTGTTGTCCTGCACCTTGTTCCAGCTTTTTTCGTACTGATCACGTACTTCGGGCAGCATCAGGCCCAGTGCTCCCTGCGGTGCCTTGGGGCGGCCGGCGACAAAGGTCTCAAACACGGTCAATGTCGAGGTGAGCGCGACATGGTGGTCCACCATCAGATGAATCAGTGATCTGACCTCCGGTGACGATGGATCGAGTGCGGTTTGCGACTGGGTCACATCGGGGCCGCGTGGGCACTCGTCCGGATGTTTGTCCTTCACGAAGTCCGTGGCGACAAAGAAGCCATGTTCGAGGTTGTCGATGCCCATATCCACCGCTTCGCGATAAGTCACCGAGCACAGATGCGCCGTGACCTTGCTGCCGCGGCGGTGCGCCACATCGATGACGCGCTGCAGTTCAGGGCGCGTGATCTGCATATACGCCTTGTACGAGGTCACGCCCTCATCCGCCCAGTAGTTGACGGTGCGTTCGGCATCGTCCGCGTCCTTGAGCACGTGCACGGCGGGAATCGGCAAGCCGGGCCCGTTGAGGTACGGACCGGTGATGTCCATGTCGGGGCCGATGGCGTCGCCGCGCGTGATGGCATCGCGCACATTGATATCGGCATAAGGCATCATCGAGCCCGCCGTGCGCATGGTGGTAGTGCCGCCGGCAAGGTAGAGGCGGGGAAAGCTGAAGCTCATTTCGTTGTATTCGACGCCACCGGCCGGATAGAACATATGCTCATGCACCATCACGAAACCGGGCAACAGCGTTTTGCCGCGAGCATCAATGATTGTCGCGCCATCAGGCAGCTTCACTTTGCTGCTTTTTCCGAGAGCGGTGATGCGCCCCTTCTCGATGACAAGCGTCTGGTCGTGTGCCGGCTTCGCGCCGGTGCCGTCGATCAGTGTGGCGTGGGTAAACGCAATCACTGGCTGATCGTACGCCACCACATCCTTGCCATTGGCCGGCTTGCTGTCGGCGGCCCATGTGGATGCCGATACCAGCAAGCCACTCAAAATCATCGCGCAAAGCGAACGCTGTCGTGCCATGGTGCTCCCCACCCCTGAAGATGGGGCATCCTAACAAATCAGACCCATCTCGCTGATCGGCCGGCTTTCAGTAGTGCAGCCGTGACTTGGCCACCCTCGGCCGCAGGCTCAATACTGTCATTCAGGTGGCGAAAGTAGCTTGATCTGCCGTTGTTCAAAATGGCCAGGCGACCCCCTCGGGCGCGCCTCGCTTCAGCTTGTCGGGCAGCAGGTCGGTCGAGGCCACGAATTCCAGCGAAACGGAGTTGATGCAGTAGCGTTGGTGGGTGGGCGGCGGTCCGTCGTCGAACACATGGCCTTGATGGCTACCGCAGCGCGCGCAGCGGATTTCGGTGCGCACCATGCCGTAGCTGGTGTCGCGAATGGTGGCGAGGTGCGCCTCGTTGAAGGGCGCGGTGAAGCTGGGCCAGCCGGTGCGGCTGTCGAACTTGGTGCCCGCCAGAAAGAGCGGCAGCCCGCACAGGCGGCAGCAATAAACCCCGGCACGCTTCTCGGTAAGCAGCACGCCACAGAACGGTGCTTCCGTGCCGTGCTTGAGCAACACGTCCATCTCGCTGGCGGTGAGCCTGGCGGTAAGCTCGTCCCATTGCGGTGGCGTGGGTGGCGACAGATCGAACGGCGTGGACACGCTCACGGCACCGCTCCTTGGCGTTCCTTGGTGGAGAAGGGCCTTGTTGGGGCGTGGACCAGCGGTGGCACGTTCAGTCGCTCCGCTCGCGGGCCTTTTCTTCATCGATAGTCAGGATGGCCTCTGGCGTCGCCTCCAGACGTGCCATCGGTATGCGCTCACCACTGAGGTCGGAGAGCCCATAGGTACCGTCGTCGATCTTTTGCAAGGCGCGCTCGATGTCGTGGACGCGCTGTTCGTCCACGTCGTGTTGCGCCTGTCGCACCTCCTCGATCTCGAGGTCTTGCGCCGTATCCTCGAACTCTTCGGCCTCGTCGCCAAACTGCTCCGTGTAGGAGCGGAGTCGTGCGTTCACGGTCAGTTCGCTACCCAATACCTGGCGGCGCAGGGCTTCCAGACGTTCGCGCTGGTGTGCAATGAACTCCGGACTCAACGGGGCCTGATCGGCGGACATGGCATCTCTCCATCGGGCAGGATGAAAAGCAAGTGTTGGCCCTGTAGCTATCGCACAGGCATTGTTTCAATGTGGTGAAGAGTTGCGCCAGCGCCAAGGGTGAGGTGCGGTTCCTGTCGCCACGCCTTTGACGGTGTGACGTCAGGTGGCGTTGAGTCCTCTGCCTGAGGCGAGGCTTGCGTCATGGTCGGGTTTTTCCATGAGCCTTGACGACCATGAGGTTCACGGCGCATTGATGGCGCACCGGATGACCCTATATCGGACGCCATTCCGGACGGCCGCCGCGCGGCTGTTAGACCGGTTTGGGCACGGACCTTTGAGGCAGGACTACATGACACGCAAGAAAGCGCTTCCTCTGTACCGCAACATTGGCATCATCGCGCACATCGATGCGGGCAAGACCACCACGACCGAGCGCATTCTCTATTACACGGGGAGGAAGCATCAGATCGTCGACGTGCACGACACCAAGGAAGGCAAGGGCTCGACCACCACCGACTATCTGGAGCAGGAGCGCAAGCGCGGTATCACCATCCAGTCCGCCGCGGTGTCGACCGAGTGGAAGGGTTACCAGATCAACCTGATCGATACACCCGGCCACGTCGATTTCACCATCGAGGTGAATCGCAGTCTGCGCGTGCTGGATGGCGCCGTCGTGGTGTTCGACGGTGTGGCCGGCGTGGAGCCGCAGACCGAGACCAATTGGCGTCTGGCGGATCAGTACAACGTGCCGCGCATCTGCTACGTCAACAAGATGGATCGCATCGGCGCGAATTTCGCCCATTGCGTCAAAGGCATCCGCGAGCGCCTAAGTGCCAACGTCTTGCTGTGTCAGGTGCCGCTGGGCAGCCATGATGAGTTCATCGGCATGGCCGACCTGGTGGCCGGCGTCGGCTATCTGTGGAAAGGCGACGACAAGGACAGTGCCTGGGACACCGTGCCGCTGGACGAAATTGCCGGGCGGGTGAAGTTCTCCACCGTGGGTGACCAGGCGTGGGTGCATGATCTGGCCCGACTGCGCCAGGAAACCCTGGAGTACGCGCTGGCGATGGATGATGCTGCGTTTGATCGCTTGATTGAAACTGGCGAGTTCGACCAGGAAACGCTGAAGCGCTGCATTCGCGAGGGCTGCGTGTCGGGCAAGCTGGTGCCGGTGTTCTGCGGGTCGTCCTATCGAAACAAGGGTGTGCAGCAGTTGCTGGATGGCGTGGTGGATTACCTGCCGTACCCAGGCGAAAACGGCGGCATTGCGTTGGTGGATGAAGATGGTCACGTGATCGGCGAACAAGGTGTGGTCGACGACGCGCCAGCGCGCGCGCTTGCCTTCAAGGTGATCAACGATCAGTTCGGCACGCTGACTTTTTGCCGTATCTATTCGGGTGTGATCAGCAAGGGCGACAGCTTGCTCAATGTCACGCGCGGCAAGAAGGAGCGGATCGGGCGCATCGTGGAAGTGCAGGCCAATGCGACCAAGGAAATCGATGAGGTTCGTGCCGGCGACATTTGCGCCTTTGTGTCGATGAAGGAAACTGAGACGGGCGATTCGCTGGCCGATCCCGCGCATCCGGCCTTGCTGGAGCGCATGCGTTTCCCTGATCCGGTGATCAGCGTGTCGGTGGAACCCAAGCATCGCAATGACGTGGATAAGTTGTCGGCAGCCATCTACAAAATGGTGAAGGCCGACCCTTCGCTACAGCTGGAAGTGGACAAGGAGACCGGTCAGACCGTGCTCAAGGGAATGGGCGAATTGCACCTGGAAGTCACCATCGACCGGATGCGTACGGAGCTGGGCGTGGACGCCAACATGGGTAAACCCAAGGTGAGCTTTCGCGAGGCGTTTGGACGTCCGGTGGAACACACCTATACCCACAAGAAGCAATCGGGTGGCTCAGGTCAGTTCGCCGAAGTCACCATGGTGTTCGAGCCCCTGGCGTCCGGTAGTGGCGTGGTGTTTGCCGATGAGATCGTGGGTGGTCGCGTGCCTCGCGAATACATTCCAACCGTGGAGCACGCGGTGCGGGTGGAGTCACGCGAAGGGCAGGTGGCAGGCTACGAAGTGGTCGACTTCAAGGCGCGGCTTATCGATGGCAAATTCCATGACGTGGACTCCTCGGCGCTGGCTTTCGAAATCGCCACCCGTCAATGCTTCCGCGAGGCGCAGCGCTTGAGCAAGCCCAAGCTGCTGGAGCCCGTGATGCGGCTGGAGGTGGTGACCGAAGCGGACTATCTCGGTGATGTGATCGGCGATATCAACCGTCGCCGCGGCAGCGTCAGTGACCAGGGGCAGCGTGGTTCGCAAGCGTTCGTGCAGGGTTTCGTGCCGCTGTCGGAGATGTTCGGTTACATCAACTTCCTCCGCTCGGCGACCCGTGGCCGCGGCACGTACACCATGGAGTTCGATCACTACGAGGAAGTGCCCGCCAGCCTGGTGGATACGCTGATGGAGAAAGAGGCGAAGTAACTTCCAGCGTTGCTTCGTACTGCAAAGTGTCTCGCCGGCGCGGCCGATAGGCGGCCGGCGAGACCATTCAGGCAAACCCGCGCCAACGTGCCACCATGCCCACGCCCGCTGTGATTGCGCGTGATAACAGGCGCAGATCCAGCGGCATTTCGGCGCGGCGCACATCCAGCAGCAGTGCGATGCGCGTCTGCTCGCTGCGATTCCACACCTCGTGCGGGTAGGTGTCATCCCACAGCAAATGCTCACCATTCGCCAGGCGATATTCGTCACCGGCCAGCCACAGCACGGCGCCCGGTTGGCCATCGCCATTGAGCGGGGCTTCGAGATTCAGTTGATAGCGCAGGATGCCTCGGAAGGGGCCGGTGTGTTTCGGGATGTGCTTGCCCGGTGCGAGGAAGGACAGGGTGGCTGACAGCACATCCGGCGACTCGGTGAGCAGTCTCATGAGTACGGGGCAGTTCGCTTGGTTCGAACCTATGTCCAGCCCGTAGACCCTGAGCAGAAACATCCGCCAGTCCTTGCCGTCGGTCGCCGAGATGGCCGCCTGAGCCGGCATGAGCTCGTGAAAGCGCGGCAGGCTCTGCGCGTCACGATAAATCGTCAGCGCTTCGCGACGAATGTCCTGCCAGGCGGCACGAAAGCGATAGCCGTTGGGGAAGTGGGTGTCGAGATCTAGCACGGGCGGCGTGCTGAGGCGGGCATCGTAGATCCGGCGAAGAGTCCGCGATGACAGCTCGTAGAGCGAATCCATATCCGGCGTTCCCTGGGTGCTCGGTGACGAGGGGCGTGGTGTCGCGAGGGCCGCTTCCTCGACCTGTGCAAGCCACGGTAGCGGCTGGGGCCTCCTCCACACGTGAACGCATGGCCATGTCCGGGGAGGACTCGGCTTTCCAACGCCTTTCTCTGAGAAATGTTGCCTTAGTGGCTGAAATTAAGTCGATTTTTTCTTGCTAATTTACGTGACGTCACTTAAAATAAGCGCCACTTCAACGGAGGATGCGCCATGGTTGACCCCCTCGATCCAGGCACCCTTGCTTTGCCGCTGAGCTTCAAGCGGTCGCGCGGCCGACCGCGCAAGCCCAATGCCTTGACGGCGGCTGAGCGCGCCCGGCGCTACCGCGCGAGAAAGAAGACTTTGTCCATGCATGTCGTGCCGCTTGCCGTGCACAACGGGGTGGTGCGCGAGCGCGATGCTGCGAAGGCGCAGGTCGCACTTCTGCGTGCTGAGTTGGAGCAGTTGTTGCGTCAGTTCTCCCGCTAAGTACGGGAGGGGTGGTCGACTAGGTCGTCATCGGGGCGGCTGGACGATGTTTCTCTTCCCGGCGGCGGCATGGCTGTCCATGCGGATACGTCCGCATGCGGTGATCACGTGTGACGGGCTGCCGGCGTGGCTGTGCCCGTTCAGAAAGTGAGATGACGTGTCAGTTTTGTGCAAGAAAACCACTCTCAAATTGCGACTTTTGTCGTGAAAAGAGGCGTTTTCTAACCGGCACCTGAAGTGACTGCCGGCGCTGCCTGAACAAGTGCCCCAAACCCCTTCACACAAACCGTGTGTTCCAAGAATATTCGGCGCCGAGGCCGCGACATGGTGCATGCGCGGTGGATGCGGAGATCATCTGTCATGCCCTTGGGCACCTCAACAGGAGTGTTTCTTTCCTTCTAACTGGGGTGAATCATGAAAAGGCATCTGCTCGCGCTCTCCGTACTCAGTGCAGTCCTTGGTTTTGGTAGTTCAGTTGCCTTTGCCGTCGACGCGCCGGCCACATCGGATGGTGCTCAGGACGCAAGCAAGCTCACTCAGTCGTACACCGCATTTGCCGGGTCGAGCAGTAACGCGCAGGCATTGGTGAATGGGTTGCGCAATGGCACCCCTGTTGTGCTGGTCACTCCTGCAACGGCAACCAGCCCCGCCGTGCAAACCACCTTCACGCCGGACACCGGCAAGATGGGCTACGGCAACGTCAATATCGCGTTGGCGCTGGCGCAGGCGGACCTGGTCAAGGCGGGTATCGCGAACCCCACGGCGGCGCAGATCGAGGCGGCGTTGAATGGCGGCACGTTGACCGGTGGTCATGGCACAGTGCAGTTGCCCGGCGTGCTGGCCCTGCGTGACAAGCACGAAGGCTGGGGCAGTGTTGCTAAGGCGCTCGGTGTGAAACTTGGCGATGTTGAGCATGCGGCCAAGGCGAATGGTCCTGTGCCGGATCGCGACGATGTCGCTCATGCCGACAAGGACGCCAAGGCGGATAAGGACGCCAGGGCTGACAAGGACGCCAAGGCGGACAAGGACGCCAAGGCGGACAAGGACGCCAAGGCGGACAAGGACGCCAAGGCGGACAAGCTCGCCAAGGCGGACAAGGTGGCTGACATCAGCCATCCCGATAAAGTCGATCGCCCTGAAAAAGCGGATCGCCCGGAAAAGCCGGAGCGGCCCGATAAGCCCGAACACGGCGGCCGCTGATTCTTTCCGAAAAACCTCGATCGAGAGGCTCCTCGTGAGCCTCTCGCGTTTTGTTATACCCAAGGAATTTTCATGAGTTTGAAGAACACGGGCACGCTGTGTGCCATGGGTGTGTTTGGCCTGATGGCACAGGCGGCCCATGCGGATGACAGTTCGGTCATCAAGGTTGGCGCGGGCGTCGACTACACCACCGGCAAGTACGGCACGTCGACCACCACAGATATCACGGAAGTGCCGGTGACGTTCGGTTACGACGTCGGCGACTGGTCGTTCAAGCTGGATGTGCCGTATATCCACGTGACCGGTGCCGATAACGTGATTCCTGGCGTGGGTCCGGTAGACAACACGAACCCGAAGAAGCGCGGCCACAACAAGCACCAACCGGTAACGCCGGTGCCCACTCCGGTGACACCGACCACTGGCTCTGCCTCCGGCCTTGGCGACATCGTTGCTGCTGCGACGTATGAGGCGTACAGCAATAAGGCTGCGAACTTCGGCATTGATCTCACCGGCAAGATCAAGTTTGGTACGGCGAGCGCAGACGAGGGTCTCGGTACCGGCAAGAACGACTACAGTTTCAATGTCGACCTGTACAAGGGTTTCGGCGCATGGACGCTATTCGGTGGCGTGGGCTACACCTGGCTCGGCAGTTCGCAGTACGTCCGTTTGAATGACGTTTTCACCGCCAACGTCGGCGCGAGCTACAAGATCGATCGCCAGAGCACCATTGGTGCCTATTACGACTACCGCGAAAAGGCCTCAAGCACCAGCTTCGCACGCAATGAGCTGACGGGTTACTACTCGTACAAGTTCGCCAGCGCGTGGAAGGCCCAAGCCTATGTCACCAAGGGCTTTACGGATGGCAGCCCCGACTGGGGTGTTGGCGCCCACGTGGTGTACTCGTTCTAAAAGTCGCCAACGAAATAATAGAACGCCGCAGACCAGCCCCGGTCGTGTTCGTCATCCCCGCTTTCGTGGGGATGACGATGTCGCGAGTTGCCATGCCTCAGGGGTGTCGTTGGCGAATCTAGAATTCGCGCGCAAAAAAAGTCGGCAACCGCGATGGTTGCCGACTTGAGTTTGCACAAGGTCGCGGGTGATCAGGCGACGGCTGTTTGTTTCGCCGTTTCTTCAACAGGCAGGCGGATCAGGTAATCGAAGGCGCTCAACGATGCCTTGGAGCCTTCGCCCATGGCAATGACGATCTGCTTGTAAGGCACCGTGGTGACATCGCCTGCGGCGAACACGCCCGGTACCGAAGTCTCGCCGCGTGCATCCACTTCAATCTCGTGTCGCGGCGACAGCTTGATCGTGCCCTTCAGCCATTCTGTGTTGGGCAGCAAACCAATCTGCACGAACACGCCTTCCAGTACCACATGGCGAGCCTCGCCGCTGCTGCGGTCGGTGTAGTTCAGGCCGGTGACCTTCTGGCCATCACCAACCACCTCGGTGGTCTGCGCGCTGACGATCACGTCTACATTCGGCAAGCTGCGCAGCTTGCGTTGCAGCACTTCATCCGCACGCAACTTGCTGTCGAATTCGAGCAGGGTGACGTGGCCCACGATGCCGGCCAGATCGATCGCTGCCTCAACGCCGGAGTTGCCGCCGCCGATCACCGCCACGCGCTTGCCCTTGAACAGCGGGCCATCGCAGTGAGGGCAATAGGTGACGCCCTTGTTGCGGTACTCCTGCTCACCCGGCACGTTCATGTTGCGCCAGCGCGCACCAGTGGAAAGAATCACCGTCTTGGCTTTCAGCGTGGCGCCATTGGCCAGGCGCACTTCATGCAGGCCACCTTCAGTAGTAGCTGGAATTAGCTGCTCGGCGCGCTGCAGGTTCATCACATCCACGTCGTATTCGTGTACGTGCTGCTCCAGTGCGGCGGCCAGCTTCGGGCCTTCCGTATACGTCACGGAAATAAAGTTTTCGATGGCCATGGTGTCGAGCACCTGGCCGCCGAAACGCTCGGCTGCCACGCCGGTGCGGATGCCCTTGCGAGCGGCGTAGATGGCCGCTGCCGCGCCGGCGGGGCCGCCGCCGACCACGAGCACATCAAATGGCGCCTTGGTCTTCAGCTTTTCGACGGCGCGTTCGCTGGCGTTGATGTCCAGGCGACCGGCGATCTGCTCAATGGACATGCGGCCGGTATCGAAGAACTCACCGTTGAGATACACCGTGGGCACGGCCATCACCTGGCGCTTGTTTACTTCGTCCTGGAACAGCGCGCCGTCAATCGCCACATGCTTGATGTTGGGATTGAGCACGCTCATCAAGTTCAGCGCCTGCACCGTATCCGGGCAGCTGTGGCAGCTAAGCGACATGAAGGTCTCGAAGCGGTATTCGCCGTCGAGGTTGCGCACCTGATCGATGACTTCCTGCGTCGCCTTGGAGGGGTGGCCGCCCACTTGCAGTAACGCCAGCACCAGCGAGGTGAATTCGTGACCCAGCGGGATGCCGGCGAAGCGCACGCTGACGTCGGTGCCAAGGCGATTGATCGCGAACGACGGTTTGCGCGCGTCGTTGCCATCGAGACGCAGCGATACCTTGTCCGACAGCGAGGCGATGTCTTCCAGCAGGCCTTTCAGTTCCTGCGACGAATCCTGGTTATCGAGGGAGGCCAGGAGCTCGATCGGGTGTACCACCTTTTCGAGGTAGGCCTGCAACTGGGTCTTCAGATCGGCATCCAACATGGTGACTCCATCGTTTCTTTTGGGTGTGCGCTATCAGCACCCGGCATGCCGGGCGTTGCGCGCCTTGGTCTTCGGAAAACGGACCCGGCGGTCGCCGGGTCCTGAGGCAACCCGATGCAGCGGGTTGCAAGTACAGGTAAAGCAGTGACTTAGATCTTGCCAACCAGGTCGAGCGACGGCTTCAGGGTCTTCTCGCCTTCCTTCCACTTGGCCGGGCACACTTCGCCCGGGTGGGAGGCAACGTACTGCGCGGCCTTCACCTTGCGCAGCAGCTCGGAAGCGTCGCGGCCGATGCCGTTGTCGTGGATCTCGCACAGCTTGATCTGGCCTTCCGGATTGATCAGGAACGTGCCGCGCAGCGCCAGGCCTTCTTCTTCGATCATCACGTCGAAGTTACGGGTGATGGCGCCGGTCGGGTCGCCGATCATCGTGTACTTGACCTTCTTGATCGCGTCGGAGGTGTCGTGCCAGGCCTTGTGGGCGAAATGGGTGTCGGTCGAGACCGAGTAGATTTCCACGCCCAGCTTCTGGAACTGGTCGTAGTAATCGGCCAGGTCTTCCAGCTCCGTCGGGCACACGAAGGTGAAGTCGGCGGGGTAGAACACCACCACGGACCACTTGCCCTTCAGCGACGCATCGGTCACTTCGACAAACTGGCCATTCTTGAGAGCCTGGGCCTTGAACGGTTTGATTTCGGTATTGATCAACGACATCGTTGTTTTTCCGTTGGTTGTGGTTGGTGAAACGAAAGATTACGGGTTTTGTGACGATTGATCCAATTGATTGTTAAGATGACCGTCATTGGTATTGGCTATGGCAAACGTCCTGCGACGCCGAGCGGGGCGGCCGCCCTGGTATCGCAATAAGCGTTGTGACGCGGTGACCACGTAGGGTCGTCCGCGGCGCGTCATGGGGCGGTGATTTTGGCGTAAGTCGAAGAGGCGGGGTTTGATCTGTCGTGCATCCTGTTCGTCAGGTGCCTGGCGCGTTTTCCTTGCACGGAAATCCCTGAGGCTTGGCGTGAGCGGGGTGCGCCGAGGGCCGCTCAATGTTCGCTAATTCGTGGCGTCCGCTAGCAAGCGTGACGTGACGTCGGTGTGATCGCATGCATGCCTGCGCTCGCAGGGCGATGGATTGACTTCGACCAGCCGGAACTTGTACCAAGGCAGCAACAGTTGTGCGTCTGACAGTGGGCCAGGTCGTGCCTGCTCCGGTGAGCGGGCAGGGTTGTACGCAAGACATCTCCTGACTTCGAAACGGTGGCGGCGATGGTGGCGTTGGCGACGGAGTACGTGATCGAGGTTCATCACTGGAACGATAGCCTTTTCAGCTTTCGCACCACGCGCGACCCTGGGTTTCGCTTCGATAGCGGGCACTTCGTGATGCTCGGCCTGGAAGTCGAAGGCAAGCCGATGCTGCGCGCCTATTCCATTGCGAGCGCCAGCTACGAAGAGCACTTGGAGTTCGTCAGCATCAAGGTGCCTGACGGCCCGCTGACCTCTCGACTGCAGCACCTCAAGCCTGGCGATCCCATCATCGTCAGCCGCAAGCCCACTGGCACACTGGTGCTCAATGACCTCAAACCCGGCAAGCATCTTTACCTGCTTGGTACCGGTACTGGCCTGGCACCGTTCCTGAGCATTGTGCGTGACCCGGAAACTTACGAGCGCTTCGATCGCATCGTGCTTGCTCATGGCGTGAGACGCATCAGTGATCTGGTCTTTGCACAGTATCTGGAGCACGAGCTCCCAAGGCACGAATACGTGGGCGAACTGGCGCGCCAAAAGCTGGTCTACTACCCCAGTGTTACTCGCGAACCGTTTCGTCATCGCGGCCGGCTTACCGATGCCATTGTGGATGGACAGATGAGTGAGCACGCCGGCCTGCCGCCGATGAATCCAGAAACAGATCGAGTGATGCTGTGCGGCAGTCCAGCCATGCTGGAGGATGCCTGCGCGTTGCTTGATGGCCGCGGCTTCCGGGCGTCACCGCGCACGCGCGAGCCGGGCGACTATGTGATTGAGCGCGCCTTTGTTGAAAGGTGAGCGCAGATGAATGGGTTTCTTCGAGAGCGTTTCAGGGACGGCTACGTGTCACCCAGCCTGGGTGGCGTCTCAAGGCATGTCCTTTGTGAGGTAGCGATATGAGCACACCCCGACAACGGCTCACCATTCTGGGATCCACTGGCTCCATCGGCACCAGTACGCTGGATGTAGTGGCTCGTCACCCTGATCGGTTCGCGGTGTTTGCACTGACGGCGCATCGCCGTGTCGATCGCTTGTTCGAACAATGCCTGGCTTTTCGACCCGCCTTGGCTGTGGTGGGTGCGGCAGCTGATGCCGCCGTGCTGCAACAGAAGTTGCGCGCCGCCCATCTTGCCACCGAGGTGGTCCACGGGCCTGCCGCGCTTTGCGATGCGGCGAGCAGCTCCCAGTGTGATTCCGTGGTTGCCGCTATCGTAGGGGCGGCAGGATTACCCTCATCGCTGGCGGCTGCAAAGGCCGGCAAGCGAGTCTTGTTGGCAAACAAGGAGGCGCTGGTGATGTCCGGCGCGTTGTTCATGCGTGCCGTTTCCGAGCACAGTGCCACCTTGTTGCCGCTGGACAGCGAGCACAATGCCATCTTCCAGTGCCTGGGTACCGGTCAGCGTGGCACCTTTGGTGTAGAGCGGTTGATTCTCACTGCATCGGGCGGGCCTTTCCTGCATCGTGAGCTGAGTACGCTTCACGATGTGACTCCCGATCAGGCTTGCGCACATCCCAACTGGGTGATGGGGCGCAAGATCTCTGTCGACTCGGCCACCATGATGAACAAGGGCCTTGAGGTGATCGAGGCTCGTTGGCTGTTCGATATGCCGGCTGAGCGCATCGAAGTGGTGATTCATCCGCAGAGCGTGATCCACTCCATGGTGGCTTATGCCGACCAGTCGGTGCTGGCTCAGCTGGGGAATCCCGATATGCGCACGCCGATTGCCCATGCGCTGGCCTACCCGGATCGCGTCGAATCTGGTGTGGCGCCGTTGAGCTTTCCCAAGATGACCGATCTCAGCTTTCACGAGCCCGATCTGGAGCGCTTTCCTTGCCTGCGGCTTGGGCTTGAAGTGTTGCGGAACGGCTGCGCGGCCAGTGTGACGCTGAATGCCGCCAATGAAGTGGCAGTGGATGCCTTCTTGCACGAACAGATTCGGTTCACCGATATCGCCAGGGTCGTGGAGCAGACGCTGCAGCGCTTGCCAGAGCTCACGGCACAGGCGCAGCTGGAAGATATCCTTGACGCGGATCAGCGTTCCCGCGCCACAGCATCACAATTTATTCGAGATCTGCCGAGCAGACAGGCCCAACCATACGCCATTCATTGAGTGGAGAGATTTGTGAGCGAAGTCGTCCAGCTGTGGCCCGAGTCGGCCACGCCCGCACCCGCCGTCGAATCGCTGGAACGGTGGATCCCGACTATTCTTCGGCGTACGGAACATGCGCTGGAGCGTTACCTCCCATCTGCCGAATGTTTGCCCGCCACGCTGCACGAAGCGATGCGCTACGCGACGCTTGGTGGCGGCAAGCGCTTGCGTGCACTGCTCTGTCACGCCGCCGGCGAGCTTGTCGAGGCGGACCCAGAATTGCTCGATGGCGCCGCGAGCGCGGTGGAGATGATTCACGCCTATTCGCTGGTACATGACGATTTGCCCGCGATGGACAACGACCTGTTGCGACGTGGTCAACCCACCGTGCACGTGCGCTACGGCGAGGCGGTGGCGATTCTGGTGGGGGATGGGCTGCAGGCTCAGGCCTTTGCCGTCATCGGCGACCTGCCTGCTACGCCATCGCAAAAAGTGGCATTACTGCAGGAGCTGGCTCGCGCGAGCAGCTCGCATGGGTTGGTAGGCGGTCAGGCGATCGATCTGGCCAGCGTCGGCGTGCCGTTGCCACGTGATGAGTTGGAGTGCATGCACCGCATGAAGACTGGCGCCTTGCTTCGTGCGGCAATTTTCATGGGGGCATCGTGCGGCGATTCGCCTCTGGGGCACGACGTGCATGCGGCGTTGGATGATTACCAGCGAGCGGTGGGGCTGGCGTTTCAAGTGGTAGATGACGTGCTCGATGTCACCACGGACGCGGCGACGCTTGGAAAAACACCAGGCAAGGATGCGCAGGATCACAAACCCACTTACGTGTCGCTGTTGGGGCTAGACGCATCACGAGAGTTGGCCGAGCAGCTTGGCGAACGCGCCTGCCATGCACTGGCACCGTTGGGTGAAAAGGCGGCCCATCTGCATGCGTTGGTGGATATGATCGTGCATCGCATTCGTTGAAGGTGGCGCCACGACGTTATATGGTCGTGGCACCTCATCGCTTAGGCCTCGCGATACCAGAGCAGGATGACGCCGATCAGCACAAAGCAGACCGGCCACACATAGCCGGCGACGCTGCCGTTGCGTCCCGGCAGGCGCAGCTCCAGCCAGCGCGCCCAGCCTGCGGTGACGCCCGCCAATGCCAGTGGTGTGTGCGTCAACTCGATCAGCAGCTGGTCCTTGACGTTGGAAATCTGGTGGCTGTGAGTGAGCAGCATCGCGCCGCCGGCGGCGACCAGCAACGGAAACACCAGTGCCGCGCTGCTGTTGCGCAATCGTCCCGTAATCACAGACCACTCAAAGGTGCCGAACAGGATGATCAGCAGCACGAAGAAGCGGTGTTGAGCCACTTCGACATCGCGCCACGCCACCCACCAGCCCTCCTGTCCCATGGGCCACACTTCCGGGTCGGAGCGAATCAACAGAAAGCCCGCCATCAGTAGAAATAGCACCGGCCAATGCCGGGCCCAGCCGACACCGCTGCGACTGAGAAGAGCCAGCAGGCCGATCAGCAGTACGAAGATGCCGGCCCAATGATGGTTGTATTCCGACCAGGCAATGTCCTCTGCATTGCGTGGCGGCAGCACGCCCGAGCCGGGTGTGGTCGCGGCCTGCGCTACCTGGTGGTTGCGCTCGGCGTCGCGGTCCAGTGAGGCTTGCAATTGCGAGATGGCCAGGGTGTCATGGTCGGGCGAGCTGAGTCGTGGCCACGCCGGTGCGTTACGCTCCGCAATCTCGTGCAGGCTCACCCGGTCGGTGCCCAGATCGATCGCTGGTGGCACCGAGGTGAGCGATGCAGCAGCAAAGAAAAGGGTAAAGCCGATGCCGATTTCCACCTCGGCGAAACGACGCATGCGCATGACCGGTGCATCACCTCCCTTGCGCAACTGCTCGGTGACCATCAGGTTGCCCAGGCCTAGCGTGAGCAGGCCGAGGAACATGGCGATCTTTGCGCCCACCATCACGCCATACGCCGTGCCATAGAAGCCGGACAGGCTGCCGATATAGAACACGCACATGGTGACGCCGGAGAGCAGAATGCACGCCACGCCGAGCATCGACATGCGTGAAAACCGTGCGCCGACCAGACGCAGGCTTTCACGATCCTCAAGGTGCCGGAGCACCAACACAAAGCTGGGAATGCCGCCAATCCAGATCGCAGCGCCGAACTGATGCAGGCCTTCAATCAGCATCAGCAAGGCGTTGTCATTGAGGCGGGCATACGCATGCGTGGTCACCGTGGCAGCGGCCAGCGTGACGAAGACGATCAGTAGCAGGGCAAATCGAGCGGGGCCATGGGCCAGTATTTGTCCTCGCAAGCTCACGGCAATCAACAGCGCGCAAAGCATCTTGACGCTGCCCGACAGGGCAAACGACGCGTGCATCACATTGGTCAGCGGCAGATCGACGGTCGCCATCAACACCGACACTTGCAGTGCCGTCGTGGTCAACTCGGTCACCAGTAAACCAATCGCGCTCCAGCGCGTGAGCCACTGCACACGCTGCACCAGGGTATCGCCTTGTATCAGTTTGGGCGCAAGCGGATGGAGCAAGCCTGTCAGGAACAGCAGGCCGCCAAGCATCATGGATTGGGAGACGATGACCAGGCCGTGCAGGATGACGCTGAGATATCCAAAGATGTCGATAAGTAGTGCCACGGAACCCCCGGTGGTCAGCAGTGGCGATCCATCTGGTAGGTAGCGAAGGACGTCACGCCTAGGGCGCGGTGACGGTGAACGGCAGATCGCCTCGCGTGATATGCCCGTCCAGTGCCAGTGCCTGCCAGTGGATGACGTAACTGCCGGGTTTGAGTTCGGCCTCACTGTCCAGTTCGTTGGGCTTTTGCGTGTCGCTGACGATGTGTAGCGGTGTTTCGCGGTGGTCCGGCCCGATCAGCACCAGCTTGGAGCGCTCCTGGTCGATCTTGCTGTTGTACTTGAGTATCAGGGCGGCGTGCCCCGCGGGCAGGCTGCCTTTGGCCTTGGGGGTGCTGTCCAGCAAGATGGCGTGAGCGCTTACGCCCAGGCTGGTCAGGGTGACGGTGGTGGAGAAAGCGAGCATCGCGAAACGGCGGGAAGAACGCATGAACGGCTCCGGCAGCGTGGCGGCTGAATCAGTGTGAATGTTGGTTCGCGTCGCAAGGTCCCGTGGCGTACAGCGCAGCCGGCAGAAACGCGAAGGTGGAAAGCAGTACCGCAAACAGGCTCAGCAGCAACACCGTGCCCATGCTGGCTGTACCGGGATGGCGCGCGATAGCCAGGCTGCCAAATGCCGTGCCGGTGGTCAGTGCCGAAAACAGGATGGCGCGGGCAGTGGGCGAGCCGAGAAATTGATGCATGCCATGGCGCCAGTTCATCACGAAGTACACGTTGAACGACACGCCGACGCCGAGCAGCAGGGGCAGGGCGATGATGTTGGCAAAATTGATGGCAATGCCAAGTGCTCGCGCCAGCAGGGCGGTGAGCAGTGCCGACATCAGCAGCGTGGCCAGCACCAGTCCGGCATCCTGCAGGCGTCGCAGTACCAGCAGCAACACGATGGCGATGGCGATGGTTGCGTAGATCGCCGCCTCGCGAAAGGCGTCCAGGATGGTGTCGGCTGCCTTGATGGTGTCCACCGCGGAGCCGGCAGCGTCGGGCGCTATCTGTTGCACCACTTGCACGAACCGGCGCAAGCCTGCCGTGTTCTGCGCTTTGGTAGTGGGGGTGACCTGCACCCGCACGCGCCCGTCAGGGGCGAACCAATCGCGTTTCAGTTCCTCCGGCAGGCTCTGCATGGTGATGGTTTCGGCGGACAGCGAATCGCCGAGCTGGTTGAGCGTATAGGGCAGGAACTCGGTAAGCGCCTTGTTGGCCGTTGCCATCTGCTGGTCGGAGCCTTGCGCCAGCCGTGTCAGCGCCTTGCCGATGCGTCGCAGTGGCGAGTTGGCGGCCAGTTTGTCGGAAACACTGGCAATACCCTCGGCGGTGTCTTTGGCAGCCTCGCGCATCTCGGCGTAGCTAGGCGCAGGCGCTTTTTCGCCGGGATTGAGCACGGCGTACATCAGGTCGGAGGCCTGCTGGATCTGCTCAAGTTTGTCGGCCTGATCGACCGGCACGAAATCAACGCCAGAAATGACTTGTGCCACTTCGGGTAGTTTGCCCAGGCGGTCGCTGAGCTGTTTGGCGTCGTCAAGATGCTTGACCAGCACGTCCATGGTGAATGGATTGGTGTTGGGATCATCCATCAGTGATGCGAGCGTGCGCATCGCTTCGCTGTCGGCGCGTTTGGTATGCAGCGGATTAGCATCGAACGGAATGGTGATGGCGCCCCACAAGCCGACCAGGCCCAGCACGGCAAACACGATAAGTACACGTTTGCGATGCCGTTGCAGCCAGGTGTCCGCGGTAGCGCCGCCGGGGAGCGCGACCTCACTGTGGGCAGGGCTGCCGGCAAACACGTGGAGCAGGGCGGGCAGCACGGTCATGGTGCAGACCAGGGCAAGCAACATGCCCACGCCGGCAATGATGCCCAGCTCGGCAACGCCGGTGAAATCGGTGGGTGCGAAAGCAAGGAAGCCACATGCGGTGGCGAGTGCGGCGAGGCCGATCTGGCTGGCGACGCGCTCGGCGGTTTCATGCAGGGATTCGTCGAACGAGCGATCGCTGGACTGACGGGCACGCAAGCGCACGGCGAACTGGATACCGAAATCCACTGCGAGTCCGACAAACAGCACGGCGAACGCTACCGATACCAGGTTGAGTCGCCCCACGGCAAACGCTGCGAAACCCAGGGTGTAGATCAGGCCCACGATAAGGGTAATCACCACGGGAACGATTAGCCGCCACGAGCCCAGCGCTAGCACCAGCCAGAACACCAGCAGCACGCTACTGCCGATGGCGATAGGGCCGGCGCGATCGGTCAGTGAGGCGAACTCTTCGTCGGCCAGCGGCACCGAGCCGGTGTAGTTGATATGCACACGCCCCGAAGCCACTTCGGGCAATTGCGACGCCATGCGCAGCATGACTTCGGTGGCGGCGCGCCCGGGCTCCAGTGCGCTGTGGTCCAGTACCGGGTGCACAAGGATGAATTCTTGTCCGCCGCTGGCACGGACCAGCTCAGGCGTTAGCAGCGCCTGCCAGGAAAGCGGCGATGCATGACCGGCCACGGCGTCTTCCATGGTCTTGGCGACATTGCCAAGCGCGGCATCGTAAGAGGAAAGATCTTCCGCCATGCCGCGGCGTACACCTTCGACCATCAGGTCGATACCTTTGAACAAGCCGCGTGCCGAGGGGTCGGTGGCCAAAGGACCGAGAAGTGGTTGAGCCTGCAGCATGCTGTCCAGTGTGCTCGATAGCTCTTTCTGCGGCAGCAGCAACAGCCCTTGCCGGTTGAAGAACGGGCTGATGCCGGGCGTAACGGAAGAGCGGAAGTGCGTAGTGTCCGCAGCCACCTTCTGGTTTAACGCCTGCGCGACGATGCGCGCCTCTTCCGGCGTGGGTGCTCGCACCACGACAGTCAGCGTGTCGCTGAACTGTGGAAACAGGCGTGCAAAGGCCTGGCTCTGCTGCCGCCAGGGCAGCTTCTCCGAAAACAGGTGATCGGAATCAGTGTCGACGCTCAAGTGTTTGGTAGCGCCATACAGGCATAGAGCCACCAAGAGCGCGGCTATCGAGAGCACGACAAACCGGCGCCGGCCACTGCGATCAACCAACCAAACCAAGCCGTTGTGAATCGTTTTGAGCACGCCGCCGGGTCTCCTGGCTCTGGATGCGGCCGGCCGTACGCCAAGGCCTGGCCTGACTTCAAACGATGGGCTGAGGTTAGCAGGGCTGCGGCGGATCGCGTCCTAGTCCGGCGCCTGCCAGTTCGGCTGCTGCACGCAACGCGCGCGTGGCCTTGCCCATGCGAGATGCCAGCCCAGGTAGTCGCCCGAGCAGGGAAGGATGGCGCATGAGTAGGGTGGCTACGCGTAGTGGCATGGGACGCCCCCACGCATCAATACCCGATTGCAGTTCGGCGGGAATGTCATCGCCACGCTCATCAACAATGGCGCGTAGCACGACGAACGGCAATCGATGCTCGGTGGCGACGGCCGCCACGGCCGCACTCTCCATATCGACAGCAGCAGCAAGATGATGCTCGCGCATGGCTGCCTTGTCTCCAGCACTTAGTAGTGGTGATGGCAGGCTGAGCAAATGGCCTTCCATCAATATGGGCGAAGCAACGGATAGCAGGTGCTGGTGCAGAGACGCACGCCACGATGGTGTAGGCAAGTAGTCGCGGCCACGCTCATCGATAATGTACGAAGGGCAAAAGAGCGTTCCGCTGCGAAGGCCGGGTGCCAGCGCACCGGCGACGCCAAACGAGGCCAGTGCGGTGGCGCCCGCGGCAACGAGTCCCTCTGCCGCGTGCCTTGCCGCTTCCTGACCCATGCCACTCAGCCAGGCAAGATCACCATTGGGAAGAGTGATGGCCTGCCCGGTGCGTAAGGGCTTCCGCGAAAGTGCCTTTGCCTCGGCCGCGAGAGCGACCACGATGCCCACGGGGTGAGTGCTCACTGCTTGATCCGTGGCGATGTGGCGGATGTCAGTTGTCGATAGCGCGTCAGTGCCCATAGCGGAAAGTACGCGGTATAGCCGTGATACTTGAGAAAGAACACGCGCGGGAACCCCGGAGCGTTGAAGCTCGGGTGATACCAAAGCCCTTCTTCGCGCTCACCGTCATTCTGCTGGTCGTCCAGCAGCCACTGCACGCCACGTTGCGCCGCGTCGCTGGCATGCTCGCCAGCGGCAAACAACCCCAGTAGCGCCCATGCCGTGCTGTGGGCGGTGCTCACGCCCTGATTGGTGCCGCGCAGCGAGGCGTCGTAATAGCTGTCGTTGGTTTCGCCCCAGCCGCCATCGGTATGCTGTTTCGCGAGCAACCACTCCACCGATTTGCGTATCCAGGGCTGACGCATGTCTTCGTCGACCAGGGCCAGGCCGGCAAGCACGGACCACGTGCCGTAGATGTAATTCGTGCCCCAACGCCCCCAGAAGGAACCATCGGGCATTTGCGCCTGCCTGAGATACGTGACGCAGCGCCGAATCGCTTCGGCATCCTGCGGGCGCTTGAGTACGCCAAGGCCGGCCAGCACGCGTCCCGATACGTCCTCGGTGGGTGGGTCGAGCATGGCGCCGTGGTCGGCGAAGGGGATCTCGTTGATGTGGTAGTGCGTGTTGTTGCGATCGAAAGCAGCGAAGCCGCCGTTGTCCGACTGCATGCCGATAAGCCAGTCGGCCGCGCGCTCGATGCGTTCGCGATAGACGTTTTCCTGCGGCGTGCCGCGAACCGCAACATGCAGCAATCCGGCAATCACCGCCGTGTCGTCGAGGTCGGGAAAGTATGCATTGGCGTACTGGAACGCCCATCCACCCGGTGCAAGATCCGGTGCCTGTGTTGCCCAGTCACCCTGGAGATCCTGCTCCTGCAGCGGGGCCAGCCAATCCAGTGCGCGTGTCACCGCGGACTGGGTCGTCTCGTCCGGCGAGGCACGCAACAAAGCCATCGCCGCCCAACCGGTATCCCATACAGGGGACACGCAAGGCTGGCAGTACGCCGTGCCGTCCTCGCGATACACGATGAGTTTTTGCAGCGACTTCAGGCAGGTGGCGCGTGCGGCGTGATCCTTGGGATAGCCCAGCAGATCCATCGCCTCCAGTGCGTTCACCATGGGCGGGAAGATGGCGCCTAGACCATCCTCACCATTGAGGCGTGGCAAAAACCATTGCTCGGCCTTGCGCACGGCCCTGCGCCTGAGCGACGCGGGAATCAACGGGTCACAGGCGCGGCCGATCTTGTCCAGTACCAGAAACAATCGGCTGGTGAGATTGTGGGTGGCGAAGTAATGACGTTCTTGATCAGGTGGCGTGACGAACAGTTCGGGTATGGCTACACCGCGGGGGTTTCTGGCGCGCGCTTTCAGCGAGCAGAGAATGAATAGCGGCACCATGGTGCTGCGCGCCCAGTACGACACTTTGTCGAGATGGAATGGTGCCCACCGTGGAAACAACATGATCTCCACCGGCACATACGGCGCGGCGCGCCATGGCACCTGTTGGAACACGGCCAGAAGAATGCGCGTGAACACATTGCTTTTGGCTGCGCCACCGATGGCAAGAATGGCTTCGCGCGCGCGGCGCATGTGCGGAGTATCCGCATCGTCACCGGCAGCCTTGAGCGCGTAATAGGCCTTCACCGAACAAGAGACGTCGATGGGGCCGCCGTAATAAAGTGGCCAGCCGCCATGCGTGTCGAGGCATTGCTTGAGGCGAATGTAGCGCGCCAGTTTCTCTTGCAGCACTTCATCGATCTCGTCGAGGAAATGCATCATCAGGATGTATTCGGAGGAGATCGTGCAGTCCGTCTCGAACTCGAAGCACCAGTGGCCTTCGGGTTGCTGCCGCGCAAGCAATGCCTTGCGTGCGCGGTCGATAGCCCGGTCAAGCCGGCTGCGTTCGGGTTGCGATTGACGCGTGTCGGAGTGGGCGGCTTCGGCGATGGTGGCCGGCGTATCCGTCATAGCGAGCGGGCGTCTTTGGAATCGCGTCGTGACACCATGCCGTTGAGGTAGGACGCCCGACGCCACGGCCAGACGCGTGGTGCCACATGGGCGTTGTCCCACTCCGGCGCCAGCGGGGTCAGCGGCAATTTGCGCGCGGCAGCGCCGAACAGCCAGCGAACGGCCGGGTCGTACTTGTCGGTCAGCCGGGTCAGGCTGATGGTTTGCGCGACAGCAGCGCGCGAAACCTTGACCTGGGCGCCCGAGGAAAAGTCCAGCCGGTCCTGAAGATTGCGCAGGGTGAGCACGGCCAGGCTGATGCTCCACAGACAAAAGCGGCGGAAGCCGGCATGCCGTGCCGGTACGATCAAGGTGTATTCCACGGCGCGGCACAAGTGGGCGTGGGCCACGCCGATCAGTTCGATCATTGCGTTGGCGTAGCGTGCATCCTGCTTCCCGGCGTGCAGGTCGGTCAGTCGCGCGCCATGGCGGGAGAACACATCCTGCGGCAGCCAGCACACGCCATGGCTGCGATCTTCCCACTGGTCCTTCAGGATGTTGGTCATCTGCAGGCCCTGGCCAAACGAGACAGCCAGATGCATCAGCGTAGCGCGTTGCGATGCCAGTTCCGGTTCAAAGTCAATCAGCATGCGTGTCAGCATTTCGCCGACGACACCTGCTACGCAATAGCAGTAGCGATCCATGTCGCGCAACGTTTCGAGTCCGTGCAGGCCCACGATGCGCTGAAAGTCGTGCATGCCTTCCGTCATTACCTTGAGGCAATCGACGATGGCGGTGCGCTGGGTGGTGTTGAACGTGCGGGTAATTTCCAGCACGAGCGGCAACTGGGAGAGCAGGTCGCGCTCGCTTTCCGAGGTGGCGTTCGAAAATCGTGGAGAGAGATCGGCGGCGAAGCGGTGGGCGTCGGCGGCGCCCGTCACCGCATCGACAAACGCCCTTTCATAGACGCCTTTCTCCTCCGCGGAGAAAGTGGGTTCGTCTTCGATGGTGTCGGCAATGCGACAAAGCAGGTAGGCATTTGCGACGACGTCACGCAGTGCCGGCGGCAGCTGCGGGATGGTCAGTGCGAACGTTCGTGACACTTTAGGAAGAATGACTTCCTGGTAAGCGCTGGCCTTGCTCGGGGCGACCGCAGCGGCTTGTTTCACTTCGAACATTGGCTTGCCTCGGCCTTCTTATGTATTCACATACAGAGAAACGCGCGACATTGGCATGGTAGCACCCCGCTCCTCCAGGACGCAGCCATCTGAGCAGAGGAAATGTCTTTGAAGCGTCTAGAGGGTAATCGTGGCTCCGGGATGCGTTGCGTATCACTAAAGTGGGGTATACAAAGCGACCTATCCGCGCGTTATCTCGCTCGTGGTTCGTTCATAATTAACCGCAACTCTTCCACGGGTTCAGGGATTACCGATCTTATGTGTCCAGGGTTCCAGCTGGCGATGGTCGGGTACGCCTCGGCGGTGGCGCGACCATGAAATCATTGGTAACGGGCGCTACCGGATTTGTCGGGTCCGCGGTGGTTCGCCGGCTATTGCGGGAAGATCATCGTGTTCGCGTATTGGCGCGCGCCGGCTCGGATCGCAGGAATCTGCAAGGGATCGATGTCGAAGTGGTGGAGGGTGACCTCACCGACGTCGCATCCCTGGCCAGGGTATGCGATGGCTGCGATGCCGTGTTTCACGTTGCTGCCGACTATCGCCTGTGGGCGCCGCAGCCGGAGCAGCTGTACCGGACCAACGTCGATGGGACGCGAGCCTTGCTTGAAGCTTCCAAAAAGGCCGGTGTGCCTCGCGTGGTTTACACCAGTAGTGTGGCGACCCTGGGCATTCCCAAGAATGGTAGTCCCGGCGACGAAACCACGGACGTATCACTCGGGGACATGGTGGGGCATTACAAACGCTCCAAGTTTCTTGCCGAGGCCTTGGTTCGCGAATTCGCGGCGCAGGGGTTGCCTGTGGTCATCGTCAATCCGTCCACACCGATCGGGCCTCGCGACATCAAACCCACACCGACTGGCCGCATCGTGCGCGATGCCATGGCTGGCCGCATGCCTGCTTATGTCGATACCGGCCTCAATGTGGTGCACGTGGACGATGTGGCCGATGGACATTGGCTCGCGTTCCAACGAGGCGTGATAGGCGAGCGCTATATCCTCGGCGGCACCAATTTGAGCCTGCGTGAATTGCTGTTCGAGATCGCGGATATCGTGGGTCGCGCGCCGCCACGCTGGCAATTGCCGCATGCGGCGGTCATGCCGGTGGCGTATGTGGCGGAGGCCTGGGCTCGTCTTACGGGCGTGCCGCCGATTGCCACGATCGAGGAAGTGCGCATGTCAAAGAAGCGCATGTTTTTTACCAGCGCCAAAGCTGAGCGCGAGCTCGGCTATGCCGCGGGCCCAGTGCGGTTGGCGCTGGAGGATGCGGTGGGCTGGTTCAGTCTGCATCACTAAGAGTAGCTAACGTTCCCTCAGGTCCCAAGGTCGTCATTCCGGCGCCGGCCGGAATCCAGTAGCCGCAGTTGCCGGTTATCGCGAAAACCGTGCATTACTGTTGCTGGATTCCGGCCGGCGCCGGAATGACGAGCTTGAAGTTGGCGAGTTTTGGAAGGTTCAACGCATAAAGCGGCGAGCCAGCCGTGCCAGGCGCGGCACGACGGTGGGGCGAAGCAGGCGTTCGTCGTAGCCATCCATACGATGCGCGTCCTGGGCGAGGCAGAGATCGAGCAATTCGCCAAGCTTCAGGTCGAGGCCGATCTGTTCGTGTCCGGTCAATGTGAAGTTGGCATCCTGCATCTCACCCTTGTCGTCCAGGCCTTTGGCCATGCCCATGCGCTCCCAGATGAGGAAAAGCCAAACCCGCCACACCTTGAACTCGAAAGCTGGCCGCTGCCACCAGGACAGTTGACGCCGATACCAGGCAACCCAGTTGGCAAAAAACAGGATGTGACGCGCTTCCTCTTGCATCACCGGCTCAAAGGTTTCCACCAGTCCCGCCGGAAAATAGCCGGTGCGCTTGGCCGACTCGAACAGGCCGAAGGCAAAGAAACTGTCGATGCACTCGCTGTAGCCGGTGACCAGCCAGCCCCATTGTGGATCCTTGGGTACTTCGTAGATCGGCTCGGGCGCGAGCTCAATGCCATACGCCGCCACCATTTTGCTCAGCACCACTTTGTGGCGAGCTTCCTCATCGCCGTCCATGGTCAGCGCTTCATGCAGAAGCGCATCGTTCACAGTGTTGGTATAGGTGGCAACGCGCAGCTTGGCCTTGCCTTCGGTTTGTACGGCGATATCCCAGATGGGCAGCGACGTGATGCGGTGCAGTGCGTCCGCACTCAGGGTGGGCCATTCGATGACAGCTGGTTTGTACGGGTTGTGCGTATCCAGCAGCATGCGGCAGAAAAGACGCTTGTGTGCCTCCGAGCCGATCTTGATATGGCCGGGCTCGGTGCTCGCCCAGTGACGCATGGTGTGATCGGCGGCGGCTACGGCGTCATGCGTCATCGTTCACCTCGCTGAGGACCTGCTCGAAATTCTCTGCGGCTTTGCTATCACATCACCGTCATCCCCGCGAGGCGCTGTTCAACAGCCGAAGGCTGGTCAAGCGGGGATGACGGTGATGGTCGTTGTGAGGAATGGGGAAGGTCTTTCATTAGGCGCCCCTGCGTCACGAAAGCTTGCTGTCGGTGGCCTCAGGCAGCGAGGAGTTATGCGTTGCCAGCCAGCGCCGGCGCAGGCGATGCGCCTCCGCCCATTGCCACGACAACAGCGCGGGCACGCCAAAGCCTACCTCACGCGCACGCTTGACCAATGACAAGGCGATGGCTGCATCCGCAGGTAGCCCGATGACGCTACCAAACAGTACCAACCCGCCTTCCTGTACGCCCAGTCCAGCCGGCACGAAGAAAATGATGTGCCGCACCGCCTGGGTGGCGGCCTCGATGGCAATGGCGTCCCATACCGTGATGGGGAAGCCCAGCAACTGCAGCGCCAGCCAGCTTTCGAAGCTGCCTGCCAGAAAGCCGAGAATCTGCCACAGGCACGCCACGGTGAGTCGCAATGGCTGGCCGTACAGGGCGCGAACTTCGTGATCGAGCCGCGAGCCGTCGAGCAATTCCGTAAAGCGTGACGGACCATTGAGCAGCTTGACGGCGAATGCTTCCAGACGCGAAAAAAGCTGGCCATGCCGCAGCAGGTAGAGCAGCGCGATCGGTAGCGGCAAGCTGGCTGCCAGGGCGCCCAGGATCGAGTTGAGCGTACCGATGTGCTGGGACAGGCCTACCAGCAAAAGAATGCCGAGTGCGGCGAACACGTACTGGCTGATCAGCGTCAGCAGTACCTCCATCACCACGCTTGCGGCGACGGCGGCGCCGTCGAGGCCGCGCCATTTCACCAGGCGAATCCCAACGATTTCGCCACCGACGTTGGCCACCGGAAGCAGGCGGTTGCAGGCCTCTCGAACCGTGGCGACCCAGAACAGGAACGGTACATCGGCCCGTCGCTGCGGGTCGCTTGGCTTGAGCAGCGCGCGCCAGCCCATCACGTCAAGCAGCAAAGGAAACGCATGGAATGGCAGCAGCCACAGCAGCGCCCAGCCCGCGTGATCAAAAGCGCTGCGAATGGCGGCCCAGTCCTGGTGCACCACCAGCACGATGGCAACGGTGAGGCCGACAAGGCCGGTGAGATAGAAAAAATACTTCATGCGGCTGCTGGATCGCTGAAGCCATGGCAGAGCAGGCAATGCTCAGCGATGGCCTGGTGTACACGCGGCGACAACAAGGCCGCCAGTTCGTCCGTGTGCCGGTAGTCGGCCATGGCGGGCGTGAGTTTGCCATGGGTGGCCGGGTGCATATATAGCTCGCTCAAGCCATCTGGCAGCTGACGCACGACATCGAGCAAGGCGGCCTCATCCATGCCGCCGGTATGCCGGATGCCGAATACGTGGTCATTGCAGCGCACGCCGGCACGCCGGAGACGCCAGCGCATCAACGCCAACCAGGGTTGCAGCCACGGCCCCATGCCGGGCTCAGCGGGGAGACGTACGGCACGCAGGCCGTAATCGCGGCCAATGGATAGCATCAGTGAGAGCACGGTGGGGTGCAGGTGAAAATGCTTGTGCGCATTCACGTGGTCAAGGGGCAGGCCGGTGGCCGCAAACGCGTTGAACTGCGCGCGGATTTCCATTGCCAGCTGGCGACGTACCTGGGGCAGGAAGAAGAAGCGAACGCCATCACGCGCCATGTGACTGCTGAAGTGGCCCTCAGCATCGACCAGATCCGGTATCTGCGATGGTGGTAGTGCCGCGACGCCATCGGCCAACACAAGGTGAAGGCCCACGGCCAAGCCCGGAAGGCGTCGCGCACGTGCAACAGCGTCACCCGCGGCAGGCGCGGTCACCATCAGGCTGGCCGCGCGTAATACGCCATCGCAATAGCCGCGTTCGACCGCGAGGTTCACGGCTTCGTGCAGGCCGAAATCATCGGCGGTGACGATCAGGCGCGGGCGCGCGGTGTCCGGTGATGCGTTCATGGGGTTCCGCGCGCCGCTGGTTTACGCCTCGTGCGCATGCAGGAAGCGGAAGAATTCCACGCCCTCGCGCAATCGTCGCTTGGTCATTTCCCAGCTGCCGAGCATCTCTTTCACGATCTCCCAGATCTTGGAGGGTCGGAAATAGAAGCTGCGGTAGAAGGTTTCCACGCCGTGGAAAATATCTTCCTTGGACAGGTGCGGGTAACTGATCATCGCCAATTGCACGCCCTTGTCGTTGACCAGGTGCGTCGCCGTATTCGGTTCAAGCCAGCCGTTTTCGATGGCCTGCTTGTACAGCGTGGTGCCGGGGTAGGGGGCGGCCAGCGACACCTGGATGGTGTGCGGGTTGATCTCCTTGGCGTACTCGATGGTGCGGGCAATGGTTTCCTTGGTTTCGCCCGGCAGGCCGAGGATGAAGGTGCCATGCACGGTAATGCCGAGCTTGCGGCAGTTCTCGGTGAAGGTGCGCGCGATATCCGTGCGCAAGCCTTTCTTGATGTTGTGCAGAATCTGGTCGTCGCCCGACTCGTAACCCACCAGCAGCAGGCGCAGGCCATGCTCTTTCATGATCTTCAGCGACTCGTAAGGCACGTTGGCCTTGGCGTTGCAGCTCCAGGTCCAGCCCATCGCATGCAGTCCACGAGCGATTTCGTGCACGCGCTCCATGTTGGAGCTGTCGGTAAACGTGTCGTCATCGAACATCAGTTCGCGGACTTCGGGCATGTTCTCTTTAATCCACTTTGCCTCGGCCAGCACGTTGGCCGCCGAGCGGACACGGTAGCGATGGCCGCCCACGGTTTGTGGCCACAGGCAGAACGTGCACTTGGATCGACAGCCGCGCCCGGTATAGATTGAGACGTAGGGGTGCTTGAGGTAGCCGATGAAATAGCGCTCTATCTTCAGGTCGCGCTTGTAGATGGGGGCGACAAAGGGCAGGTCGTCCATGTTCTCGATGGTTGCGCGTGACGGATTGTGCTGCACGCTGCCATCGGCAAGCTTGTAGCTGAGGCCGGCGATGTCGGATAGCGGGCGGCCTTCGGCGACTTCTTTGCAGGTGTAATCGAACTCCTCGCGACAAACGAAATCGATGGCGGGCGATGCCTGCAGCGATTCGGTGGGCTCCACCGCCACCTTGGCGCCGACCATCCCGATGAGGATGTCGGAGCGCCGGGCCTTCAGCAGCTCGGCGAACTTGGCGTCGGTGGGGAACGACGGCGTACTGGTATGAATGATCACCAGATCGTAGACGGCGGCAAGGCTCAGTGTGTCCTCCACCGAGAGCTCTTCCACCGGTGCGTCCAGTACGCGCGAGCCGGGTATCAGTGCGGCCGGCTGTGCCAGCCAGGTGGGATACCAGAAACTTTTGATCTCGCGTTTGGCCTGATAACGAGATCCCGCGCCACCATCAAAACCGTCAAACGACGGCGCCTGCAGAAAAAGCGTCTTCATGAGATTGCCAGGCTCCTGCGTGTACGCAACGAGTGGTTCACTGCACTTAAAACGTCGTTCTCAAGGTCAGCGCGACGGCGCATGGTCACGTGCATGCAGCACCTGGCCGCGCCACTCGACCCGCCAGCGGATCAGTGCGCCCGCCCATTCCACCAGCAACAGGGCGTCGCGAAAAGGGGTGAGCCAAATGTCGAGTCGAGGTGAAGATCTTGCGGTGCTCCGCCACGAGACCCCATAGCGCGCAATGCGAGCACCAGCGCCAAGCGCTGCGATGACGAAGGTGGGTAGCGTGGGGGACAGGCACAGCGCCAGCACCAGCACCGGCCACGTGAAGCAGATGAAACTCATGGCGAAACCTGCCGGCGAGATGGCTCGGATGGTGCGCAGCCAGCGCAGTTCATGCGTCCACAGGCTGGATAGGTCGGTTTCGCTGACCTCGGTGCCCACCACCAAGGGTGACAGTTCCGTGCGCAGGCCCAGTCGACGACTGAATTCCCCTAGCCAGTAATCGTCGGCAAGTGTGTTGCGCAGTGCTTCAAAGCCACCGATGGCGATCAGGGTGTCGCGGCGCAAGGCAATGGTCGAGCCGAAGGCGAAACGGGTGGAGCCAAACACATGCGCCAAGCGGACGGAGGGCGCAAACCAGTCGTCAATGAACAGTCGGCCCAGGCGTGAACTCCATGCGCGTTGCGCGAGACCGTGATACAGGCAGGTGACAATGCCGACATCGGGTGACGCCAGGGGTGCAGTGACTCGCGTGAGGTAATCGGGCGGCACATGGATGTCGCTGTCGGCCAGCACCAGCCAGTCATAACGGGCGTGGGCGAACAGGTTGATCAGATTGCCAACCTTGAGGTTGTCGCCGTGAACCCGTTGATCGATGACCAGAGTGATGTGTCGTTCCGGAAACTCCTGCTGAAGCCGTTGCACGACGGTAATGGCAGGGTCGGCTGGATCGTGCACGCCGAACAGCAGTTCATGACAGGCGTGTTGTTGCTGGCAGAAACTGCGCAGGTTTTCATAGAGGCGTGGCTCAGCGCCATGCAGCGGCTTGAGTACGCTGACCGGGCGGTTTGTCTGATCGTTCACGTCCGGCTGCTGATGCTTGGCCGCGCGATCGCACCGGAACCACGCCCATAAGCTAAGGCAGGCGTACGCCGCCGCGGACAGGCCAAGCCCGGTGCCTAGCCATGACCAAAGCGTTGCGAGGGCAGGATAAGTCGGCATGAACTCGGGTTCGGTCGCATCCTCCTGAGGACATTAACGCTAACGCATGCGCTTGGCGAATGCCTTGGCCAAAACGGGTGACTCTTGCCTCATGTTGCGACAACGCGCCAGAAGGTTGAGCAGGTTTCTCGCAGGCATCGTTCTGCTGTGTCTGGTTGGCTGCGCAGCAGCGATGCAGGCACAAGGCCAGGGCACGCCGGAAACCATGACCATCGAAGGTGATTGGCTGGTTCAGAGCCGTGACGCCATCATTCGCATCGAACGCAGGGGTGACCAATACGAAGGACGCATTGTCTGGCAATTGCATGACACCTATGGCCCGGAGGATGGACCTGAGCTCAACGGCAGCATAGTGACCGACCGCAACAACCCGGATCCGGCATTGCGCGTGCAGCCGCTGACAGGTTTGCGAATGCTATGGGGGCTGCGTTATGACCCTGACCGTCACATGTGGGTGGATGGCCGCGTCTACAACTCGGAAAACGGCAAGACATATCAATGTCAGGTTCGCCTGCGCGATAACGATCACCTGATGCTTCGCGGCTATATCGGCATCAGTCTTCTGGGTGGCAGTACTACATGGACTCGCACGAAATTTCCTGAGCAGACGCTAGGTACGGGTGGTGTGATCCACTGATCAGGAGAGTCCGCTGTTACCTCGGGGACTACACCCCCGCGACCAACCTTGCTAGGCTGACAACGCATACCTGTCATGGCTTGGCCTCTTTCATCATGAATGTGATGAAGACGTGATGATGGGCTTTCATATGTGTCCGCCGGAAGAGAGGTTGAACCTTGGCTAGCCGCGAACAGGACTATTACGAGGGTGCTTGGTCGAGGAGCGAAGTCTCCTTTCATGACGAACCGTTGGTGCTGGTGGACGAGCACGATCAGGAAACCGGTTTTCTGGACAAGGCGTCTGCGCATAGCGGGCAGGGCATTCTGCATCGCGCCTTTTCATTGTTCGTGTTCAATACGGCGGGCGAGCTGCTGCTGCAGCAGCGCGCGTCATGCAAGCGCTTGTGGCCCGAGTTTTGGTCCAACACCTGTTGTAGTCATCCGCGGCGCGGCGAAACCATGGAAAAGGCTATTCATCGCCGGCTGGGTGAAGAGCTTGGCATGCCATGCGAGTTCCAGTTTCGGTTCAAGTTCCAGTATCAGGCGCAATTCGATGCGGAAGGCGCCGAGAACGAGCTTTGCTGGGTGTATACCGGTCGCAGTGATGCGGCACCTGTTGCCAACATGAATGAAATTGCCGCGCTGCGTTATGTTTCACCCGATGCGCTTGATCGCGAGATCGAGACGCACCCGGAGCGGTTTACGCCCTGGTTCAAGATCGAGTGGGATTGCCTGCGTCGGGAACATGCGCACGTATTTCAGTCGTTTGCCGCGCTGCCGTCCTGAACGGGGTGGCGTGCTGCAGGTGGCTATACTCGGGTTCACAAGATAGATATTCGTCACCCTGATACCCGCACAGGTCGGATCGAAGAATCCGGCGAGATGCGGCGAGGAGAATCCTTTGGGCATTCCTCTGATTCAGCAGGTCAAGATCGCGAGCTACATCATCGGCAAAAAGATGAGTGGTCAGGCGCGTTATCCGTTGGCGATGATGTTGGAGCCATTATTCCAGTGCAATCTGGCTTGCGCCGGATGCGGCAAGATTGATTACCCCAAGGAAATTCTGCAGAAGCGCATGAGCGTGGAGGATGCGCTTCGCGCGGTGGACGAATGCGACGCGCCAGTGGTGTCCATTCCCGGTGGCGAGCCGCTTATCCACAAGGATCTGCCGCAGATCGTGCAGGGCATCATTGCGCGAGAGAAATTCGTTTACCTGTGTACGAACGCGGTGCTGCTACCCAAGCACATCGATGAATACATGCCCTCGCCGTATTTCACCTGGTCGATTCATCTGGACGGCCTGGAGAAACGCCATGACGCGTCGGTGTGCATGGAAGGTGTGTTCGACAAGGCGGTGACGGCGATCAAGCTGGCCCTGTCGCGTGGCTTCCGCGTCACCATCAATTGCACGCTGTTCAACAACGAGAACCCGGAAGAGATTGCCGAGTTCTTTGATTTCGCCATGTCGCTGGGCATCGAAGGCATCACCGTCTCGCCCGGCTACAGCTACCAGCATGCACCGCGTCAGGATGTGTTTCTTGGGCGCACCGAGAGCAAGAATCTGTTCCGCGACATCTTTCGTATCGGCAAGCAGCGCAAGAGTAAATGGGTGTTCAACCAGTCGTCGATGTTCCTCGATTTCATTGCGGGTAACCAGAATTACCAGTGCACACCGTGGTCCAACCCTACCTACAACGTCTTCGGTTGGCAGAAACCGTGCTATCTGTTGGTGGATGAAGGCTATGCCAGCTCCTACAAGGAGCTGATGGAAGGTACGGACTGGGACAAGTACGGCGTCGGCATCAATCCCAAGTGCGATAACTGCATGGCCCACTGCGGGTTCGAGGGAAGCGCGGTGAACGATACGTTCGCTCATCCGCTGAAGGCGGCGCGCGTGGCGACGTTCGGTCCGCGCACCGAAGGCGCCATGGCTCCCGACCTGCCGGTGCTCTACGGCGATCGCGCTGATGCTACGGCCATCCATATTCCGGTGAGCGCTATCCAGCGTCGCAGCTCGACCACGGAAGTGGACGTTGGGCGCTGAGCGCCTAAATGCATCTACTGGCCCACGGATTTCCCTTGCCGTCATTCCCGCGTAGGCGGGAATGACGGTGGGGTGTGTCGCGGGTCTTGAAGGGGCCTTGTCCATGTGGCTGATTCTTTGTGCCATTGCTCCGGCCGTGATGTGGCTGGGGGTGTTGCTTGTGCCGTGGCGACCGTGGAGCACGCGCGAGCATCTCGAGGCGGACCTGTCGTTGAGCGTGCGCTTCGACGACATCACCGTGTTGATCCCTGCGCGCAACGAAGCTGATGTGATCGGCACGACGCTGCACGGGTTACAGGCCCAGGGCCCGGGCCTGCAGATCATCGTGATCGACGATCAGTCGATCGATGATACGGCAGCGATAGCGAGCACCTTTCCAAACATTCGAGTGATTTCCGGCGCGCCCTTGCCGGATGGCTGGGCCGGCAAGCTATGGGCACTGGAGCAGGGCAGGCGGTATGTGCGCACGCCACTGACCTTGCTGCTGGATGCGGACATCGAGCTGCGCCCTGGCATGCTTTCGACCTTGCTAAGTCACAAGCAGCGCGAGCGGCGGCAGTTCGTCTCGATCATGGCGGACCTGCGCCGCACCAGCTTCTGGGATCGCCTGCTGCTACCCGCCTTCGTCTACTACTTCAAGCTGCTTTATCCGTTCGCCATTTCCAACTCGCGTTCCACGCTGGTGGCAGCGGGTGCCGGTGGCTGCATTCTGGTGGACACGGACATGCTGGATCGCATCGGCGCATTCGCCAGCCTGCATGATGCGTTGATCGACGATTGCGCGCTGGCGAAGTTGGTCAAGCGGGCAGGTGGGCGTACATGGATCGGGCTGAGTCGTGACGTTGTGAGCCTGCGGCCCTATGGCAGCTTCGCTTCGATCCATCGCATGGTGGCTCGCTCGGCGTTCACCCAGCTGGGTTATTCAACCGCGCTGCTGCTGGTGGTCACCGCGCTGTTCCTGCTGGCTTATGGTGCGCCGTTGGTGCTGTTGGGGGTGCCTCATGCCTGGCCGTTCGCCTGGCTTGCCCTGGTGGCCATGATGCTGGGCTACTTGCCCATGCTGCGGTACTACCGGATGCCCCTGTGGTGGACCTTGTTGCTGCCGTTGGGGGCGGGTTTGTACCTCGGCATGACGTGGAGCTCGGCCATTCGCTACTGGCGTGGTGTGCGCTCCCGGTGGAAAGGGCGGGTCTACGATGCGGGCTCGTCAAGTGGCTGATTTTATTCATTTCTTAAGTTCCCTGCCATCTTCGGATGTAAGTGAAATTCGGCGTTGTATCTCAGGAAATGAGAGCGGCGGCGTGGTATCTTGATTACCGTCCCGACAATCAAGATTGCTCATGTCTCCTATAGAACACGGTGGACGTCGCCCGGGAGCCGGTCGACCGGCTGGTGAGCCCAGTCAGCGCGTCCGTGTGCCTGAAAGCCAGGTGCCCACCGTGCTGGCCTACCTGGAGGCGTATCGCAGCAACACCACGCTGGAGGCGCCGCGCCCCGTGTCGCTGACGCCTTCCACGGTGGCGCTCACCGCGTTTCTCAGCCGCGTGCCTGCCGGCGTGCCTTCGATGGCGGAGGATGACGTCGATGAGGTGGTCGATCTCAACGAACACCTGGTGCTGCCAGGCCACGAGCCGAGCACTTTCATCATTCGTGTGTCGGGCTGGTCGATGATCGGCGCCGGCATCTTCGACGGTGACGAGGTGCTGGTGGATCGCGCGTTGTCGCCACGGCAGGGCGATATCGTGGTGGCCGTGGTCAACAACGAGCTGACCATCAAGCGCCTGGGCAGGGTGGATGGGCACATCGCGTTGCTGCCGGAGAACGCGCACTTCAAGCCCATCGTGTTCCGCGAGGGCGAGACGCTCAGCGTCTGGGGCGTCGTCACACGCTGTCTTCGTACCCTGCGCTAAGAGGCGAGGCACGCCATGGGTCAGGTTCTTGCCCTCGATTCGCTGATTCACAGTCGCCAGGTCTGGCAAGGGCGAGCCGCTCCATTGCCATCGAGCAGCCAGCCGACGGGTTGGCCGACGCTCGACGCCATGTTGCCGACCGGTGGCTGGCCCGAGCATGCGATGACTGAAATCCTGCTGCCCGCCGATGGCGTGGGTGAGCTGCAACTGGTGTTGCCCACATTGGCACGCCTGACGCGCGAAGAGCGCACGGTGATGGTGATCGCGCCGCCATACGTGCCTTACGTGGCGGGATGGGAGGCGCGCGGCGTGGTGATGTCGCGCGTGGATATCGTGCGGGCGAATGAGCGCGACGTGCTGTGGGCCGCCGAGCAATGCCTGCGTTCGGCCAGCTGCGCTGCAGTGCTGGCGTGGCCCATGCACGCGGATGATCGCTCCCTGCGCCGCCTGCAGGTGGCGGCCGATACCGGCAAGGCGCTGGCCTTTGTGTTTCGTGATCGCCGCCATGCGGTACAGGCTTCGCCGGCGGCTTTGCGACTGGAGCTGGAAAGCACGCCCACGTGGCAGGTGCGCGTGCGCAAATGCCGTGGTGGCAACCCGCCGGTGAGCGCGGTGCCGCTGGCTTCCGGCTGGTCGTGACGGAGCGCCACTATGCTCTGGGCTTGCATATTGCTGCCGCAACTGGCGCTGGATGGTGTCCTCCGGCGACGGCCGCCATCGGGTGAGCCGCTGGTGCTGGTGAGTGGCCCTGCACAGGCGCGCATCGTGCACGCCGCCAATGCACAGGCGCGCGCGGCGGGCATCTATCGTGGACAACGGCTTGTCGCGGCGCAGGCTTTGCTGCAGCAGTTCGCGATGATCGAGCACGATGTGGAAGACGAGGCGCGTTGGCATCGATTGCTCGCAGCATGGGCGTATCGCTATAGCGCCGAGGTCGGCTTGTATGCGCATGCGGTGGTATTGGAAGTCAGTCGCAGCCTTAACCTGTTCGGGCCATGGCCGCGTTTTGAATCGTTGCTGCGGGAGGATCTGCAGGAACTCGGTTTTCGGCATCGCATCGCGCTTGCGCCGACACCGCATGCCGCCTATGTGCTGGCGGGCGTGCATGACGGTCTTGCGGTGATGTCGCCGGACATCCTGCGTGACGCACTGTCACCCGTACCTATGGCGCGTGCGCGCCTGCCGATCGAAGCCACGCAAGGGCTGCCTTCGATGGGCATACGCACACTGGGGCAGGTGTTCCGCCTACCGCGTGCGGGCCTGCAACGCCGCTTCGGCGCGGAGCTGGTGGCGCAGCTTGATCGACTGACCGGTGAGGCGCCAACACCGATCGATAGCTATCGCCCGCCTGATGCGTTTGAGCAGCGCATGGAGTGGACGCACGAGATCGAGCACGTCGAGGCACTGGTGTTTCCACTTCGTCGCCTTACCAGTGATCTGGCGGCCTATCTCGCCGGCCGCGACGGTGGCGTGCAGCGTTTCGAACTGGAGCTGGAGCATCGCAGCGGGCCACCCACCCGCGTAACGGTCGGCATGCTTACCGCCGCGCGCGATGCCACCTTGCTGTTCGATTGCGCGCGTGGGCGCCTCGAACGCATCGAGTTGCCGCAGCCCGTCATGGCGATGCGGCTGGTGGCGCGCGAGCTGCCACCGTTCGTGCCGGCCGGCCGTGACCTGTTCGATACGCGTCCGGTGAATGCCGTGCCGCTGGAGCAATTACGTGAACGCCTGCGTGCGCGGCTGGGCGAACAGGCCATCCAGCATCTGCATCGCACGGTCGATCCGCGGCCTGAAAAAGCGCAATCCGATGTGTTGCATGTGAAGGCAGCGACCACGCCCGAGACGTTGCCGCGCCCGACCTGGCTGCTGGACACACCACACCCCTTGCGCGGTCCGCCACCTGAAGTGCTTGCCGGCCCCGAGCGCATCGAAACCGGCTGGTGGGATGGCGGCGACATGCGGCGTGACTATTACGTGGTGCGCACCTCGCAGGGGCAGTGCGCGTGGGTGTTCTGTGCGCCGGGTGAGCAAGATGGCTGGATGCTGCATGGATGGTTCGCATGACTCACATGACTCGCACGCGTCTTCAAGGAAATCGTCATTCCCGCGAAAGCGGGAGGCGCTTTACAACAGCAAAGCTGGTCATCCAGCGACTTTTGCCTCAAAAACAAAGGCACTGGATTCCCGCTTTCGCGGGAATGACGGAGAGGGGCGGCGGAGTAGCGGCGGAGTAGCGGAGGAAGCATGTCTATGCCTGACTATGCTGAGCTGCATTGCCTGTCGAATTTCTCGTTCCAGCGTGGCGCATCGAGTGCGCGCGAGCTGTTCGAGCGGGCGAAGGCATGTGGCTATCGCGCGCTGGCCATCACTGACGAGTGTTCGTTGGCTGGCATCGTGCGCGCCTATGAAGCATCACGTGACACCGGTTTGCCGCTGATCGTTGGAGCTGAATTCCAGATCGAAGACGGTCCGAAACTGGCGCTGCTGTGCGAAAACCTGGAGGGCTACACGGCGTTGTGCGCGCTCATTACGCGTGGCCGGCGCGTTGCCGAAAAAGGTTCGTATCGCGTGATGCGTGAGGATTTTTCCGGTGGTTTACCCGGTACGCTGGCCTTATGGTTGCCGCAGGCTGAGCCACAACCGGCGGATGGTTCATGGTTGCAATCGCTGTTCCATGAGCGGCTCTGGCTTGCAGTCGAACTGCATCATGGTCCGAATGATGCGCGCCGCCTCGATGCATTGCGTGCGCTCGCCAAATCGCTGGGGTTGCCGATGGTGGCGACCGGCGATGTGCACATGCATGTACGTCGGCGGCGCGCCCTGCAGGATGTGATGACGGCGACCCGTTATCACCGCACCGTGGCCGAGGCTGGCGATCTGCTGTTTCCCAATGGCGAGCGGCATCTGCGCACACGTGAGGCTTTGTCGGCGATCTATCCCGTGGAGCTGATGGCCGAAAGCGTGCGCATCGCCGAGCGCTGCCATTTTGTGATGACCGACCTCAAATACCGCTATCCCGCTGAGCTGGTGCCTGCGGGATATACGCCGACCACCTGGCTGCGACAATTGACAGAGGAGGGTGTCCGCTGGCGTTGGCCGCAGGGCGAGCCGCGCAAGGTGCGGGAGCAGATCGAGCACGAGTTGGCGCTGGTCGAGCAGCTTGAATACGAGTCGTACTTCCTCACCGTACAGGAGATCGTGGCGTACGCCCGCAGCAAGGACATCCTCTGTCAGGGGCGTGGGTCGGCGGCGAATTCGGCGGTCTGCTACGCACTCGGCGTGACCGCAGTGGACCCCGCCACGACCACGCTGCTGGTCGAGCGCTTCATCTCCGCCGAGCGCAACGAGCCACCGGATATCGATATCGATTTCGAACACGAGCGGCGCGAAGAGGTCATTCAGCACATTTACGAGAAGTACGGCCGCGAGCGTGCCGCGTTGGCCGCTACGGTGATCAGCTATCGCGGCCGCAGCGCCGTGCGCGACGTGGCGCGTGCCCTCGGCTTGCCGTCCGATCAGATCGACCTGCTGTCGCGCACCTTTGCCTGGCAGGATGGTGACGATCCGGTAGACGATCGCCTGCGGGAGCGCGGCTTTGATCCTGAGAGCCCGCTATTGCGCCGTGTGCTCATGCTTACTGCGGAGCTGATCGGTTTCCCGCGCCATCTGTCGCAGCACGTCGGTGGCTTCGTCATCTCCGACCAGCCGCTGTCGCATCTGGTGCCGGTCGAAAATGCCTCGATGCCTGATCGCACCATCATCCAGTGGGACAAGGATGATCTGGACACCATGCGCCTGCTCAAGGTGGATTGCCTGGCGTTGGGTATGCTCACCTGTATCCGCAAATGCCTCGACCTGCTGAAGCAGCATCACGGGGTGGGAGAAACGCTGGCATCGATTCCGCCGGACGATAGACCCACCTACGACCTTATCCAGCGTGCCGACACCATTGGCGTGTTCCAGATCGAATCACGTGCGCAGATGGCGATGTTGCCGCGGCATCGGCCAGAAAATTTCTACGACCTGGTGATCCAGGTGGCCATCGTGCGGCCCGGTCCCATTCAGGGCGACATGGTGCATCCGTACCTGCGTCGCAAGCGTGGCGAGGAGGATGTCACTTATCCCTCGGAGAAGTTGCGTAGCGTGTTTGAGCGCACCCTGGGTGTGCCGCTGTTCCAGGAACAGGTAATGAAGCTGGCCATTGAGGCTGCCGATTACACGCCGGGCGAGGCGGATCAGTTGCGCCGTTCCATGGCGGCATGGCGGCGCAATGGCGACATGGAGATCCATCGCCAACGATTGATGGCCGGCATGCTGAAGAACGGGTTTACGCCAGATTTCGCCGCACGCCTGTTTGAGCAGATCAAGGGCTTCGGGTCCTATGGTTTTCCTGAAAGCCATGCGGCGAGTTTTGCCTTGCTGGTGTACGCCAGCTGCTGGCTCAAATGTCATTACCGCGCGGCTTTCATCTGTGCGCTGCTCAATGCGCAGCCGATGGGCTTCTACGGCCCCAGCCAGATCGTGCAGGACACACAGCGTCACGGCATCAAGGTGCGGCCGGTGGATGTGCGCCACAGCGATTGGGACAACACGCTCGAGCCTGATCCGTTATCACGCGGCGGCTTTGCGCTGCGGCTGGGGTTTCGGCAGGTGCGTGGTTGCCAACAACAAGTGATGGAGCAGTTGGTGGTAGTGCGTGCGCAGCGGCCTTTCGAGGACGTGGCTGATTTGTGCGCGCGTGCGGGCCTCAATCGTCATCACCAGGAAGCCCTGGCAGAAGCCGACGCACTACGCGGGCTGGTCGGTCATCGCCATCGCGCGCGCTGGGCGATGGCAGGCATCGAGGTACAGCTACCGTTGTTCGGCCATGCCAGCCCGAAAGAAGAAGATGTGGCTTTGCCGCCACCGTCGCAGGGCGAGAGTACGCTGGCCGACTACGCGCGCATGGGGCTCAGCTTGGGGCCGCATCCGTTGCAGCAGATTCGCGCACGCTTGCGCGCGGCGCGATGCATGGACTCACGCAGCCTGCATAGTCGGCCGCATGCCAGCTTGGTGCGTGCTGCCGGGCTGGTGACACAGCGTCAACGGCCGCAAACCGCCAGCGGCGTCACCTTCATCACCATCGAAGACGAGTTCGGCCCCATCAATGTGGTGGTGTGGAGTCACGTCGCCGAGCGTCAGCGGCGCATCTTCCTCGAGTCGCGCTTGCTGGGCGTGGATGGTCGCTGGGAGCAGGCGGATGGGGTAAGTCACCTTATCGCTCACCGATTGCATGATCTGAGCGAGTTGCTGGGGTCGCTGGATACCCGTTCGCGGGATTTCCATTAGAGCCTATTTGAAGGTTAAAAGTTGCCCATAGAACCAAACGTCATTCCCGCTTTCGCGGGAACGACGGGCAATGGATAAGGCATCCCGGTTTGAGATGGATCCTGGCGAACAATGACTTCATGCACGGGTGGGCAGGCAAGAACGAAGGCATGCTCTGTCCACCCTGAGGAGGTGTCGCCATGCGTATGTCGTCGCTTGCTTGCTTCCTGGCTGGTGCCGCGTTGACGGCTTGCCTCGCGCCCGCACATGCCGCCGAAGCGTCGGCTGCCCTGCGCGATCAATTACTGAAGACCACGCAGAACCTGGTTGATGCCTTGCCTGTCGGCGACAAGATTGCCTGGCAAAAGGCGCTGACCGAAGACGCCGTGATCATCGACGAGTTTGGCAGGATCGCCAACAAGGCGGATTCAGTAGCATCGCTGCACCCCTTTCCCACCGGTTTCTCCGGCAGCATCGAGCTGCGCAACGCGCACGCGTGGCAATACGGCAATACCGCCTTGCTCCAGGTCGAGGAGTACGAGCGGGAAACCATATTTGGCCAGAACCTCGTGGTGCGGTACCAGTCGTTGCTTACGTTTGTGAAGCAGGGTGATGCATGGAAGGTGGCTGGCTATCAGGACGTGACGATACCCACGCCGCCACCGAAGCTCGATGTGCCTGGTCTTGTGCCTGGCGACTACGTCGGCACGTTTCGCTATGGCCCCCAACGGGCGTGGACCATCACCGATGATCATGGCGCGCTTCAATGTGCCACTCGCCCTGGCGGTCAGCCTCATGTGCTGGAGCCCATCGCGAAGGATGTGTTCATGAGCAGCGACGACGAACGCAATCTGCTGATCTTTCGCCGTGACGAACATGGCAAGGTGATCGCGTTGATCGAGCGACGCAAGTTCAACGATCTGCGGCTGGATAAAGAAGGCTGAGCCCCGGACTTTGATTGCGGAGGCTGGGGCCTTGCGTTCAATCCAGAAGTATCGGCTCACCTTTGCCAGGCACGCGAACCGGGATGCCTTGCGACGCCATATGTTCTTCCAGTGACTGCATGCCGCGCTCATATTCGCCATGCACAAGAAAAACTCCGCGTCGTGGCTGATTGCCCAGCCAGTCCATCAGTTCGGCGCGGCCCGCGTGGGCTGAAAAGCCGTTGATGGTCCAGATGCGGGCGTTGACCGCGATGTCTTCGCCAAAAATCTGCACTCGCTTGGCGCCGTTGACGATGCGGCGGGCCAGTGTGCCTTCGGCGGCATAGCCTACGAAGACGACGCTGCTTTTTCCGCGCCAGAGGTTATGGCGCAAGTGATGACGTATACGCCCGCCATTGCACATGCCCGAGCCGGCCATAATGATGGCGCCGCCTTCAATCCGGTTGATGGCCATCGAATCCGACGTTTCGCGGGAAAAGCGCAAGTTGGGGATAGCGAAAGGGTCGTCGTGACGCAGTACTTCGGTGAACTCATCGTCGAAGCATTCCGGGTGGCGTCGGAACATTTCGGTCACGGAGATCGCCATGGGCGAATCGAGAAACACGGGTGTGTGCGGCGGGATGCGTTGCTGGCGAATGCCCTGGTGCAGGTAGTAAAGCACCTCCTGGGTACGCTCCAGCGCGAAAGTGGGGATGATCACGTTGCCGCCGCGACGCAGGGTGTCGTTTATCGCTTCGTACAGTTCATCGACGGAGTCGGGCAGGGCGCGGTGATCACGGTCGCCATAAGTGCTTTCCATGACCACGTAGTCTGCCGCCGGCGCGGGTGTGGGGTCGCGCAGAATGGGGCGGCCGGGGCTGCCCAGGTCGCCTGACAATACGATGCGACGAGTTTCCTGCCCGTCGTTCAGCGTCAGCAGAATGCTGGCCGAGCCGAGGATGTGTCCGGCATCGAGAAACTGAGCCTCGATGCCTGGCGCCACCTTCACCGTTTCGCCATAGGCGACGGGATCGGCGAATCGCTCCAGTGCGCTAAAGGCGTCATCGAGCGTCGAGATGGGTTGTGACGCAGCGTCGCCGCGCCGTCGCCCGCTGCGTTCCGCGCGTGCAGCGTCTTCTTCCTGGATGCGCGCGGCGTCGAGCAGGACGATGCGTGCCAGGTCGCGGGTGGCGGCTGTCGCCAGGATGGGGCCGCGAAAACCTTGCCGCACCAGGCGCGGAATGCGGCCGCAGTGATCCAGGTGTGCGTGCGTCAGCAGCAGAGCGTCGACGTTTGCCGGGTCGAATCCGAACGGCTCGCTATTGGCTTGTTCTTCCTCACGGGTGCCCTGGAACATGCCGCAGTCGATCAGAACTTGCCGTTCGCCGCAGCGAACGAGATGGCATGAGCCTGTGACTTGCTTGGCCGCGCCATGGCAGCTGTAGAACATCGTTGGGTGCATGAAGCAATCCTTGTCGCGACCTGCGCAGTGGTCGCCAGGGTCTGGTAAGCGCGCGATCAGTCCAGCTAGTGCCGCATCAATACCGGCACGCTGGCGTTCTGAAGAATGTGTCGGGTGGCGCCACCCAGTACGCGTTCGCGCACCCGGGAGCGACCATAGGCACCCATCACCAGCAGGTCGGCCCGCATTTGATGGACTTCCTGCAGCAGCGCGGCCCCCGCTTCATGCGGGGTGGTGTGTATGCGGCGAGTGCGCGCCTTGATGCCGTGATGGGCAAGCCAGGTTTGCGGATCGACATGCGGGGCGCGTTCCTGGTCATCGTCGTACTCTGGCGTTTCACCATCGATCAACCAGACCTCCTCCGCCAGTCGGGCGAAGGGAAGTGCGGCATGAATGGCTCGTGCCGACTCGATGCTGCCATTCCATGTGATGACCACGCGGGTGGGGCGCAGCTGGCCCTGCCATGCGGGTGGGAGCAGCAGGCAGGTGGTGCGGCAAGTCAGTAGTGCCTCGCTCAGCACATCGAAGGCGTCACCCTCGTTCACCATGTCGCGCTCAATGACGGCAAGGTCGTGCCATGCGCCGAGCTGCCGAAGCGTGCGTGCGATGCCCGTGCGCGTGGCTGTCCACAAGGCATGAGGCACGCCGGCTCGCCGCGCCAGTTCATGGAAATCCTCACGTTCCCTGGAGTTTTCGTGAGGCAGGTCCATTAGCAGTGCTAGCACGGATGGTTCGGCCTCGCCGCCTTGCTGCGTGCGCAATGATGGATCCACGTAACAGCCGGTCAGAAGGGCACCAAAATCCGCCGCCAGCGCAACGGCGACATGAGTGGCAGGGCTCCACGGGGAGCATGACGACACCAGTGCGAGTACATCGGTGGGCGCGCCGGGCGGTGGCGAGGTAACGGCGGAAGAAGCGTTCATGGCGACTGAGCCTGTCAATCGAGCGTCTGGATGGCTGGTGTCAGTGACACACCAGCACAGGCACTTCGCTGCGCAGCAACACCTTGTGGGTTTCGCTGCCAAGCAATAGCCGTGTCATGCCGCGCCGGCCATTCGACCCCATCACGATCAGGTCGCACTGTTTGGCGGCAACCGTTTTGACGATGGCCTCCCACGGCTGGTCGTTGGAGAGGATCTCGCTGTCGAAGGCAACGCCCTCTGCGGCAGCCATGGCTTTTACCTCGTCCAGGTAATGCTCGGCATTGGTCTGGGCTTGTTCGTTGTAGGCGTACTCGGTGGCCGCGAGCAGTGAGCCCATATAGGCGATGGCTTGGTAGGGCGCGACCACCTGGATGGCGGTTACCTTTGCTTTGCACAACTTGGCCAGTTCGATGCCGGCTTTGGCTGCGCGCAAAGAAAGTTCGGAGCCATCGGTGGGAATGAGAATGTGCTTGTACATGGGACCCTCGCTGAAGGCCGTCTGGGCGGCGGATTGAGGCGGGACATGAATGCCGCCCCGTAGCGTTGCGCAGGTTCTGTGTATGACCTGTCACGGATGCGGCCCTGTCATTGGAGATTAGAAGCCCAGCGGCGCCTTGAGGGGTGTCGGCGTCAATCTGCCACGGGGTGACTGCCCTGGCTGTCGCACTCGCGAGGTGGCGCTTATCGTGTACGTCACGCCGACATGGCGGGACTACACTTGAGCCAGGAAGCCAAGGGAGGCAACGAAATGTTCAAGAACATTCTTCTGCCGGTGGATGGTTCTGAGCATGCATTGAGGGCGGTAGATGCCGGTATCCAGCTGGCAAGTCAGTTGCAGGCCAAGGTCTATGGCGTTCACGTGCTTCCACCGCTGAATACGGTGAGCTATGTCTCCGAGCTGCTTCAGTCGCGTGGCTGTTACACCGATGTCTCAAAAAAGCGCGCGCAGGAATTTCTCGATGAGGTCAGCAGGCGTGCCGCCGCTGCCGGAGTCTCCTGCGAAACGGAGTATGTGTTTGACCTGCGCCCCTATGTGGCCATCGTGGCGACAGCCGCCAAGCATCAGTGCGACCTGATCGTGATGGGGTCGCGCGGGTTCCAGGGCCTGGAGCGCATCCTGCTCGGCAGCGTGACGCACAAGGTCATGCTGAGCTGCGATATACCTGTGCTGGTCTGGCATTGAAACGACCGTGCGGTTGCCGACCTAGGGATGCCCTGATTAAATCCCCGTGCCCGGCATGACATCCAGAAGGCCTACAGGCGGTGGTGCGTGACGCGGGGCAGACTGGCCGTCTGTTCAAGTCGCGCGCCGCCGCCTGTGGGCCTTCTGGATGTCACCCCTTCATTTACCTTCAAACTGTTGGGCCCGCACGGTAGGCGCGCAACGCTTCGCCCCGCCGCCTCGACAGGCAACCAGCCTGCCTTCGACGGCGTGACTGTGCGTTGCGCGCCTACCGTGCGGTGACGGGCACGGGGATTTAATCAGGGCATCCCTAGATCTGGTCCGCTGGCGGCATCAGGTGATGCTTGACCTGGATGGCGTCCAGGCGGTCACACACCCAGCCGTGGTCGTTCGGGCCGGCGCGATCCTGAATGGCATTGGCCATGCTCATGAAGCTGGCCCAGAAGTCGTCGGCCCTGGGCTTGTTTTGCACCAGCCGGGGAATGGACGCATCCAGGGCGTCCAGCATCTGGTCGAGTTCGGTGTGCGATTTGACCATGAAGGGAGCGTACACCTGTCAAACATCAAGGCGGCGCGAAAATCTTAGCCAAAGGGTCACGCTGGCTTAACGGTACTGGATGCAGCTTGGTTATCCCACGGCAAGACGGTGGTGCCTGCTATGGAATGGGATAGAGAAAGCGACCTGCTCTCGCGAGCTTGCGATGAGCTGCTGGAGCAGAACGCGCTGCTGCAGCAGGAAGTAGAGCTGCTTCGTGCGCAGCTGCGTCGCCACCCGGCCGGTGAAATGCAGATCAGGGAAGCTCGCCGCCAGATGGAAGAAATGGTGGAAACCACCCGTGGACGCACGCCCTTGCCTACGGCTGCACATCTCGAGGCAGTGGTCTACTAAAAGTCGCCAGTGAAACGATGACCTTGCCGCGCGCGATGGCCGGCTAGGGTGATTGCCTGTGACTGACCTCCAGCACAATTTTGCCAATGTGCTGACTGGACTCCATTTCCCGATGTGCGTCTGCCGCGCGCGCCAGCGGATAAACCGCGTGGATGATCGGCACACAACGTCCTTCCGTCAGTGCGGGCCATACATGAGTGTGTAGCGATTCCGCGATGGCCGCTTTCTCGCGACGGGTGCGGCTACGCAGAGTCGAGCCGGTTACAACGGCGCGCTTGATGGCGATAGCCTGCAAATTGACTTGCTGGGCCACGGCGCCGCCCAGAAAGCCGATGATCAGCAGGCGCCCGTCGCGAGCCAGCGCAGTGAGGTTGTCCTCGAAATAGTTCGCGCCCATGATGTCGAGAATGACGTCGGCGCCATGGCGATCGGTTTTGGCAAGCACGACTTCCGCAAACGCTTCGTGCCGGTAGTTGATGGGCTCGCCACCCAGCTCCCGGATCGCCTCGCACTTTTCCGCGCCGCCGGCCGTGGCGAAAGCGCGGATGCCAAACTCGCGACACAACATCAGTGCTGTCGTGCCAATGCCGCTGGTGCCGCCGTGGATCAGTGCAATCTCTCCCCGGTGGGCTCGCCCCATCTCGAACAGGTTGACCCATACCGTAAAAAACGTTTCGGGGATGGCTGCCGCCTGCACCATCGTCAGTCCCTTGGGGGTGGGTAGCACTTGCCCGAAGGGAATGCTGCAGTACTCGGCGTAACCGCCGCCGTTGGTCAAGGCGCACACGGCGTCGCCCAGGGCGAAACCAACGACACCTTCGCCCAGTGCCGCCACCGTACCTGCAACCTCGAGCCCCGGAATGGGGCTGACGCCGGGCGGCGGCGGGTAATGTCCGGCGCGCTGCAAAACGTCTGGCCGATTCACGCCGGCAGCGGCGACGCGAACCAGTAGTTCTCCCGGGGCGGGCTTGGGAACGGCGGCTGTGAACGGCTGCAAAGTTTCCGGTCCACCGTGTGCGGTGATCCGGATCTCGGTCATCGTGGTCGGAAGTGCTGGCTGGCTCGACATGACTGTGAGGGGAGGTTTGTCGGAAACGTCATGGGGACGATGTCGTCGTCATGATCACTCCGTGGGGTGTGGTCCCGGCGTGATCAGTGAGGGGAGTCGGGCACTTACGCTGGGTGTCGGGGATAAGGCACATTCAGTGGGCCGCCGGCCCGATGTCGCATGGGTCGGCGTTGTTGCGTTCAAAGGGTTGGATGCCTGAGGCATCCAGGGATACACAATGGAGCTATGGAGGGAAAGCACATGCAGCATGTATCGAATAGGCGGTTTTGGCGTTTTGCAGCCCTGGGTCTTTTGCTAGCGACCTCGGTGTCGACTCAGGCCCTGGCCGGCGGCGGCCTGCCGTCTACCGGGCTGGGTCAATCGTGGCCGAATGCCACGGATGTGAGCGCCAGCCCGCATTGGCATGTCTATGTGTTTGAACGCAGCGGTATCCGGTACGTGCAGATCAATGATCTTGGCGGACATGTGCGCGCCGCTTTTGCGGAGTCGAATGGCAACTTCCTTACCTTGCCGGTGGGTGCCGACGCAGCGCGCGTTGCCACTCCCCAGGAGCCGCAGGTCGCTGCAGCTGGCACCAAGGGTGAAGTCGTTTATCACGACGCGTCAGTGAACGTGCTGGTGGCGCCGATGGCGGGCGGTGCGGTGGGCGTGTACGTCGCCAATGGCGAGTGCAAAGACCCGATTGAGTGCAGTTCCCGTATCAACTAAACAACAATGAGAAGGGGAGGGGCGCTTCTACTTGGAGGCGCCCCGTGAAACTACCGCACTGCGTAGCGAATCGTGCAGCAACAGGGTCACGCTGACACTGTGTGATTGATTGCGCAGGTGCACGTCGCCGCCGTAAATGTGCGTGCGATCACGAATGCTGGAGATACCAAGCCCGCTGGCGCCAAGCAGGGTCATCGCTTGTTTCCAGGGCTCTCCACCGGGTGCGAGCGGCCCTTCGGGATCATGCATGGCCTCGCTGAGGGTGGCGAGTTCGCCGGTGAGTCGCATCACGACCCAGCGCCTGCCGCGGGTCAGGCCGCCACGCAAGCGCAGCTGCACATGACGTGTGGGGCCACGGGACATAACGTAGACCAATACTTCGCAGGCGAGGCGATACAGCGCCATGTGCACATCGGGCGCCAATTGGCTCAAGCCGCGGCCGGATAGCTCGCATTGATAAGTGGCGCCCGCCATGTGAATGGCCTGGGCGAATGGGCCTTCGCGCAACGTCGCCGGCACGCCACGCTCGCGCCAGCCGCGCGGGTAGAGTGCATTGGCGAGGCGATGCATCTCGTGCTGTGCTTGCGCCACCTGTTTTGCATAGGTGCGCTCTTCGTTCGATGGCAACACGTGGCGAAGACGGTCCAATAGTCGATTGTGGTTTTCGCGGATGTTGTGCCCAATGTGCTCGAGCGCATCTGCTGCCTGACGCAGACGCAGTTCTTCGAGATAGAGCCCTTGCTGGGCGAGCTGAAACCCCCGCAGCACGTCAACGCGGTTCGATTGGTCGCTATGCGCCTGATGCGCAATGCGCGATCCAAGCATCAGCAGCGTAGTAATGGCGAAGGCAATCAATGCCTGGGCTTGCATCACGGCGGGGTCACGCACGATCGATGAAGTCAGCGTGACAGCGAAACTTGCCAGCGTGCCGCCCAGAGCGGCGCCTTGCCAGCCGTGTCGCGCGGTCAGCCACACCACGGGCAGGAACATGGCAATGCGAAACACTTGCATGCTGTCGCCCTGGCTGCTGAATACCAGGCCCATGAGTACGAGCAGGGAGGTGACTACGCCGATCAGGCAGTCGCGCACGAGCGGGCATCGCCATAGCGGCTCCCTGTTTGCTTTGCCGGTATTTGCGGTGAGCTTGAGGTTCAGCGCGACGGCGGTGGGTGCAATAGCCAGTGCACCCAGGTAATTGCCCAGGAAGTAACCGAAGATGACGTGTGCATTGATCTCCGGCAGCGCTTCGCCTGGCGGCATGCGCACTGCGGCCAGCACCAGGGCATTGTCAGTGGCGGTAAGCGCGGCGCCGGCGAGAATGACCCCAAGCAACATGGTCAGATTGACCTGCTGCCCGCCAAGGAAAAGTCTTGCGTGATGGCGTGCCCAGGCCACCACGGCGGCGAGTGGCCAGGTAGGCGGTATGGCCGCAACCAAGGCCCAGCGCCACCCAAAATCGTCCTGACAGTGCCAGGCGTGGAAACCGACAGGAACAAGCTCGCCCAGCAGCATGGCGGGCCAGTAGCGATAAGGGACCAGCAAAAGGGTGGCTACGCGCAATCCCGCCGGCAGGTTCCAATGCGATACGGAAACCTCGCGAAGCCATGCATAGCACAGTGCGTAAGCAGCGCCGACGGCCAGCTGGCTGGCCCAGGCGCGCAGCGCCTTAGCTTCCCCCATGATGGTCTTTCCCCCTTGGTTGTCCTGACTTGCTCCGGCTCGCGTAGGCCGGTCTTTGTGCAAACGAACAAAAGACACTTGTCGAGCAGCACTGCCAGGTCTGTGGCCCGGCTTGGGTGCTCATGAGCGCCAACATCGGTACGTTACGTTGCCGTTGTGTCATTGCGACCACGGGGCTGCACTGACCATCAGACATCCATTGCCGGGCGCGACCTCATATCGCGCATGGCACTGTCTCACGAAAGAAGGTGACGTTCGGGTGAAAGAAGTCGCATTGTCAGCAACGGCAGGTACTTGCGATACTTGCCGGCTGGCTCGGTGATGGCTGTTATATGAGGTAGGCGCAGCGGCGCCGCCGTTGATCCCTCCAGCCTTGTGCCGCGAGGTGATTAGCCACGCTGACTGGTGATCTCGACACCTTCACGCATGGCCTTGGTCACCGGTGTGTTGGTAACGATCTCGAGCAGGCGCTGCCATTGCTCGTCAGTGAGTGCCTGGTTCGAGTGCAGGGTGCGATGAACGTGCAAGCGGCCGTTGTCGTCACGCTCGAGCTGCAGCTCCGCACGAAACTCCCCCAGATCCCAACCCTTGTGTTGCGCGTACATGCGCAACGTGATGGCGGTGCACGCTGCGAGCGAGGCCAGGTAATAGTCGAACGGCGCCGGCCCCGCGCCTTGTCCGCCCAGCTTGGCCGGCTCGTCGGTGTCCAGTGGGAAGTGCCCTGCGTGGACGTGATGCAGGTAGTTGTTGTCGGTGGAGACGACGGTCGCGAACGCGATGCGGGGCATGGGGCACTCCTGTGGATGATCTGTCGAAACCAGCGTCAATAAGCGGGTTGTGAGCACAGCGTAAGCATGGCGGCCATGCAGGCCAAGCATGTCGACGTGTATTCACGTGGCGCATGCAATTGGACATAGGTCGTGCTCAACGTGCCGGCCTGTTTGCCGATTTTGCGGTGCGTCATGGCGGGTGCGGCAATATAATCACTCCAAAGGTGTCTTCACGCCGCACATGGATGGCCTGTCCATCCGCCAGTAGTCAGCGCAAGGTTCTGAAGTTCGCGCACCGACCGACGCCCGTTTTTTTCTTCTGGACAATCCCTGTCATGCGCTCTTCCGCACTCTCCGCAGCCATTGCACTCTGTCTCGTTCTGACTGGCTGTGTCACCAGTCGTGGGCTGCATACCACCGGCAGCATGAAGGACCCGGTCAGCCTCACGTCCGAGCGCAGCCTGGAAGATGCGCAGCTGAGTGCCACCGCTTGGCCTTCGCAGGACTGGTGGGTGAGTTATGGCGATCCGCAACTCACGGCGCTGATCGAAGAGGCATTGAAGAACAATCCCAGTCTGGATCAGGCGCAGGCACGTGCACGACAGGCGCAGGCCGTCGCCCAAGGCCTGAACGCCGGGCGCCAGCCACAGGCGCAGCTTGATGTGTCGATGACCGGTGCGCGACTGTCCGAAAAGGATCCCATCTATCCCATCTATGCGCTGGGCACGTTCGCCTGGAGCAAGTCGATCACGGCAGGCTTCTCGTGGGATCTCGATCTTTGGGGTGGCAAGCGAGCGGCATGGGAGGCTGCGCTTGGGCGCAGCCGTGCCGCCGAGATCGACGCTTACGCCGCCCGCATCGAACTGTCGGTCAACGTGGCACGTGCTTACGTGCGTCTGAGCTACGCATTTGCCTTGCAGGATGTCGCCATCGCCGAACTGGATCGCGCCACCAAGACGCTGGAGGTGACGCGTCGCCGTGTCGAGGGCGGTCTCGATACGCCACAGCAGGAACATTTTGCGGATTCACAGCTGGCCGGTGCCGAGCAACAGAAGGTGGCGGCGGATCGCGCCATCGACGCGGCACGCAGCAGCCTGTCTGTGTTGCTGGGGCAGGGGCCGGATCGCGGTCTCGCCATCGAGCGGCCCCATCTCGCGGACCGCGGTGAAACGGTGTTGCCCGACAAGCTGCCGGTCGACCTGTTGGGTCGCCGCGCCGACCTGGTGGCTGCGCGATGGGAAATCGAGGCCGCCAACAAGGACATCAAGGCCGCCAAGAAGGAATTTCTGCCGAACGTCAGCCTGACCGCCATGGCTGGCTTCGTGGCCGTGGGTGCCAGCACCAACGTGCTGCAGTTGCCGGCTCGCACCTATGCATTCGCGCCGGCACTTAGCCTGCCCATCTTTGACGGTGGCCGGCGTCGTGCTCACCTGGCCATGGCGGACGCCGACTACGATGCACTGGTGGCGCGCTACAACGGGCTGCTGATTGGTGCGATCAACGATGTGGCCGATGAGGTGTCTGCGCTCACCTCGATTCGCCAGCAGATCGTGCTGGAGAAACGCTCGGTGGATGATGCCCAGAAGAGTTGGGACGATGCCCTCAAGGCGTACCAGGGTGGCCTGAGGGGGCCGCTCACGCCACTCACCAGTCGGCAGCAACTGCTGGCAGCCCAGCAGCGGCTTGCATTGCTTGAGAGTCAGCAGGCGGATATTTCCGTTCGCCTGATCGAGGCGCTGGGCGGCGGTTTCGACGGCACCGCGGAAGTGGCCCAGATCGCCCCGTTGCCTGCGCCGCAGGCGTCGCCCAGCAAGGGCACGCCGCGCTGACGCGAGCCTCGTCCCGTTGAGGGGGCATGCGAGCCCATGGCACCCGGTTACACTGCCGGGCCCTGCTATGGAACGTGTCATGGAATATCGACTGCACAGCATCGAGGAGCCGACGGGCGCGGATCGGGACGCCATCGCGGCTCCGCTGCAGGCCTACAACCGTGACAGGGTGCCGGATCTCGACATTCGCCCGCTGGTGATCGCGCTGCAGGATGAAAGTGGCCACACGGTGGGTGGCTTGTGGGGCGAAACGGCGCTCGATTGGCTGCACGTCGACCTGCTCGTCGTGCCTGAGTCCATGCGTGGCCATAACGTGGGCAGCGCTGTGCTGCGCCGCGCCGAGGACATCGCGCGTGAGCGCGGCTGCATCGGCGCCTGGCTCGATACCTTTGCGTTCCAGGCCCGTGGCTTCTACGAGAAGCAGGGCTATGCGGTGTTCGGGGAAATTCCTGACCACCCGGTGGGTGGCGCGCGTTACTTTCTGAGCAAGCGTCTTTAAGGCGATACTTAATCAGTATTGCCTTAACTGAACGCCCATTTCGCGTGGGGTGTGAAAAAGGTGCTCCTGCCTCCATAGTGGTTGAACATGCCCCTGCCGAGGGCATGCCTTTGGCGCCCACGGGCGCATCGCCACTGTATGCGGGAGGCGACCATGGCAACGGGCTGGGCCGGCGACGGCGCCGTACAAGATCAGATCGACGCAACCGTGGAAGATGCGGTCAAGCGTGCGCGCAGCCAGCTGAAGAAGGGGCCGGGGCTCACGCACTGCGAAGAGTGTGACGCAGTCATTCCTGCTGCGCGGCGTGAGGCGGTGCCCGGTGTGCGCCTGTGTGTGGCGTGCCAAACGGCGCATGATGACGAGGCGGCCTTCAGCGGCTACAACCGCCGTGGCAGCAAGGACAGCCAACTGCGCTGAGCTTGACAGCCCTGAGTGTGGCATCCGTCAATACACCGTTTTCCTCCACCCATTGAACAAGTGACTGCATGAGCAACCGACTCAGCCCGCTTGCCGGAAAGCCGGCCCCCGAAACGATGCTGGTCGATGTTGCCCGGCTGCGTGACGCCTATATCGATTTGAAGCCTGAACCGGGTGTCGCCAGCCAGCGCGTGGCATTTGGCACGTCGGGCCATCGTGGCAGTTCGTTCGAGCGCAGCTTCAATGAATGGCACGTGCTGGCGATTACCCAGGCGATCTGCGAATACCGTGCCGAGCAGGGTATCGATGGCCCGCTCTATATCGGCATCGATACGCATGCGCTGTCACAGCCCGCGTTTGAAAGCGCACTGGAAGTGCTGGCCGCCAACGGCGTGCAGACCCTGGTGGCGAAAGGCGGCGAATACACGCCCACGCCGGCGATTTCCCACGCCATTCTTACCTACAACCGTGGTCGCGACAGCGGCCTCGCCGATGGCATCGTGGTGACGCCGTCGCACAATCCACCGGATGGTGGTGGCTTCAAGTACAACCCGCCTAATGGTGGCCCTGCAGATACCGATGTCACCGGCTGGATCCAGAAGCGCGCCAATGCACTGATTGAAGGTGGTCTGCGCGAAGTGCGCCGCGTGCCCTTCGCTCAGGCCATGCGCGCGTCCACCACGCGCGAACACGACTTTGTCGCGGCCTATGTGAGCGATCTGGCCCATGTGATTGACTTCGATGCCATCCGAGGCAGCGGCGTGCATCTCGGTGTGGATCCGCTGGGTGGTGCCGGCGTGCACTATTGGGCGCCTATTGCCGAGCGTTACCGCATCGACCTGACCGTGGTCAGCGATGTGGTGGATTTCACTTTCCGCTTTATGAGCGTGGATTGGGACGGCAAGATCCGCATGGATCCGTCGTCGTCTCATGCCATGCAGCGCCTGATCGGCCTCAAGGGCAGCTACGACGTGGCGTTTGCCTGCGACACCGATCACGACCGCCACGGCATCGTCACGCGCAGCAGCGGCCTGATGTTGCCCAATCACTATCTCTCCGTGCTGGTGGACTACCTGTACCAGCATCGTCCGCAGTGGAAGAGCGATGCGGCGGTCGGCAAGACGCTGGTGAGTACGGCAATGATCGATCGCGTGGCCAAGCGTCTTGGTCGCCGTCTGTACGAAGTGCCGGTGGGCTTCAAGTGGTTCGTCGATGGCTTGTTCGACGGCTCACTGGGGTTTGGCGGCGAAGAAAGCGCCGGCGCTTCCTTTCTGCGCAAGGATGGCACCGTGTGGAGCACCGACAAGGATGGCATCGCCGCCGCGCTGATGGCGGCAGAAATCACCGCGCGCACCAACCGCGATCCGGGTGAGCTGTACCGTCAGATGACCGATGCGCTTGGTAGCCCGCTGTCTGAGCGTGTCGATGCGCCCGCCAATGTGGAGCAGAAGGCGCGGCTCTCCAAGCTGTCGCCGCAGCAGGTGAAGAGCACTCAGCTTGCCGGCGAAAAGATCGAAAGCGTGCTCGATCGCGCGCCGGGCAATCATGCATCGATCGGTGGCATCAAGGTGGCGTCCGCCAACGGCTGGTTTGCCGCGCGTCCCTCGGGTACCGAAGACATCTACAAGATCTACGCGGAGAGCTTCAAGGACGAAGCTCACCTGCAGCAGTTGCTGGAAGAAGCGCAGGCCATGGTGGATCAGGCGCTCAGCGCGCCCTGAGCCTTCCGTATGCTCGCCAAGATCGAGCCCGGCACTATCCGTGCTGGGCTTGATCTAATCCGGGTGGCGCTTACACCGGCGACGGATTGCGCTCTTCAAAGATGCGCTGATGCCAATACGGATACGCCGGCGTCACCTGACTGGCCGCGTCGAGTCGCGCAATGTGTTCGCGACTGAGGTTCCAGCCAACCGCGCCGAGATTCTGTAGCAACTGTTCCTCGTTGCGTGCGCCAATCACCACGGTGGAAACGGTAGGGCGCTGCAGCAGCCAGTTCAGCGCAATTTGTGGCACGCTTTTGCCGGTTTCGGCGGCCACTTCGTCCAGTGCGTCGATCACGCGATAGAGATATTCCTCGGCAACAGGCGGCCCAATGTCGGCGGTCTTATGCAGTCGGCTTTGGGCGGGCAGGGGAGCGCCGCGGCGCAGCTTGCCGGTGAGGCGACCCCAGCCGAGCGGACTCCAGGCGACGGCGCCGATGCCCTGGTCGAGACCCAGCGGCATCAGTTCCCACTCATAGTCGCGACCGATCAGCGAGTAGTAGGTCTGGTTGGCCACGTAGCGCGGGTAGCCATGGCGATCCGCTACCGCGAGCGACTTCATCAGGTGCCAGCCTGAGAAATTGGAGACGCCCACGTAGCGGATCTTGCCGCTGCGTATCAAGTCGTCGAGGGTGGATAGCGTCTCTTCGATCGGCGTCATGGCGTCGAAGCCATGCAGCTGGAAGAGGTCGATGTAGTCGGTGCCCAGACGTTTAAGCGCCGCGTCGCAAGCATTGATCAGGTGGAAGCGCGAGGAGCCGACGTCGTTGGGACCTTCGCCGGAGCGGAAGGTAGCCTTGGTGGAAATGAGCACCTTGTCGCGACGCCCCTTGATGGCTTCACCCAGCACAGACTCGGCGGTGCCATCGGAATAGACATCGGCACTGTCGAACATGGTGAGGCCGGCGTCGAGGCAAATGTCGACAAGTCGCTTGGCTTCCGCTACGCCCGTGTTGCCCCAGGCGCTGAACAGCTCGCCCTTGCCGCCAAACGTGCCTGTGCCAAAACTCAACACGGGAACCCTGAAACCCGATGCGCCTAGTTGCCGGTAGTCCATGAAAGTCCTTGATGGTTGAAGGGGACAACGCAAGGAAGAAGTGTCGACTATTTGCGGCGCCGTGAGGTTTTACTTGTTGGACAAGCTGCTTCTACCGATCGTTGAAGTTGAAGCAGCAAGGAACAGCGAGCCTCGCATGGGGCGGGTCGTGCGGCAGTGAAGCTTTCCGGGTTGGGTGGTGAGCAGGTATTTGCGACGCGCGGCATCGCGAAATCATGCGAATAGCTTGAAACACAAGCTGAATCAGATACGTACGCCTGCAGGCGTTTCCTCGCGAAGTAACCTCATCGCCACCTGCCAGTCACACTGCTGAACGAGGCTGACGCTTGACTGATCAGCAGTAGCTGACCCGTCGTTCGCATTATCAGGGTTCGGGAGGACTGACCATGACGCCCATGATCATCGGCTTACTGGCCGCAGCCGCCATCGTCGTAGAGATCGCCATTGCTTATCACCTGGAGCGCCGCTGGGTGCATGCGCGAGCCGTTCGATCACTGCAGTGATGCGGTAGGCTGGCCCGCTCGAATCAAGTGTGTCGCTCCTGATCGGGGTGCTATGACGCGCTATTCCGGCCCCGGGAGGCGACCTGGGCTTTGGTTTTCTCGAGCATGGCGTCCAGTGCTTTACGGTTGTAGACGTGGCCGCGCAGGATCACCGTGTCGATGTCGCGAGTGGCCTGGATGTCTTCCAGTGGATTGCGCTTGAGCAACACCAGGTCCGCTGCCGTGCCTTCGGCAATCGCGCCGTAGCGGTCGAGTTTGCCGAACCATGCTGGGCCGGAGCGCGTTGCCGATGCCAGGGCCTGTGCTGGTGTCAGGCCGTTTTGCACGAACAGGCTCAGTTCCTCGTGAAGCCCGATGCCCGGGTAGTTGAACGAGTTGAGAAAGCCCGCATCCGTCCCCGCCATGATGGTCACGCCTGCTTGTTGCAGCATCGGCAGCACCGCCGCCAGGTGTTGGTAATGTGCGTGCCGCGCGGCAATCTGCTCGGGCGTTGCCTTGCTTGCGCGTTCGATGCGCCAGTCGTAGGTCTTGCGTAACTTGGGGCCGATATACGCCAGGTACGGATCGTTGGCGTGAGTATCGGTATCGAGAAAGTCGAGAATCCGGCCGCCATTGAGAGTAGGGGTGACAAACACACCCTTTTCAGCGAAGCGTCGATAGGCAGCCATGGCCGTCGCCTTGTCGAATCCCTCGTCGAGCCGGTGGTTGGCTTCTGCGCGAGTGATGTGCCCCGCGGCAAAGTCCGCCGCGATGGATGCTTCATTCTTTACGCCAGCCTTGTAGGCGTAGTCGATGTGTTCGATCGAGCTGATGCCGGCATCGACTGCCTGTTCGACGGTGATGGCCATGGGAATGTGGCCCGACGAACGGATGCCGAGCCGCTTCGCTTCAGCGACAGCGTAGAGAAAGAGCTGGGGATCGAGCGTGCTGTCGGTGATCTTGACGAAGTCCACCCGGTCCTTCTGAAGCTTGCCGAAGGCGGCGTCCACATCGGCCTCGCTACCGACTTCGATCGTGCCCTTCCACACGGGGTGAATGCCCTCGATCTTTGCACCCGAGGTAAACAGCTGCGGGCCAAACAGCGCGCCCTTGGCAATGTCGCTACGCCATTCAAGCACTTCATTGGGCAGGTCGCCGGAGCAGTCGCGCACCGTAGTGATGCCATGCGCAACGTAAAGTGGCAGTAAGGCTTTGTTCTCCTCCACCAGGTCGGGGCCGCCACCGAAATGCACATGCATGTCCCATAAGCCCGGGATGACGTAGCGATCCTTGCCTTCAATCGTCAGTCCGGCCTTCCAGCTCTTCGCTGTCTCGCCGTCAGCGCCTACGGCGACGATATCGCCACCACGAAGCACTACCGCCTGATTGGGAATGGTTTTGGCGTGCTCGACGTCGACCACGGTCGCGTGCCGGATGATCACATCTCCTTGGGAGGTGGCGGCAAACGCAGGTGACGACACGGCAAGCAGCGCCGTCGCGGCGAGGGAGAGAGGCTTCTGCATTGGACGGGGATTCCTCAGGCGGTGCCGGGGGCGATGACGGCCTGGAAGAAGCCGTCAGTGCGTACAAGTCGTTGTTCGGCAGGTTTCGGCATGTTAGAAGTGGGATGGTGCATTTAGAAGTCAAATATTCAAATGGCTGCCAGTGAAAAATCGAATAGATTGCTGTTCGACCTGGATCTGTTGCGCACGCTCATGACGGTTGCCGATTGCGGCAGCTTTACGGCGGCATCGGCGCGTTTGCACTCGACGCAATCGACAGTGAGTCAGAAGGTGCGTCGTCTGGAAGAGATGGCTGGGTACCCGTTGTTGGTGCGTGGCGGTCGCGATGTGCGCCCCACGGATCAGGGTGAAAAACTGCTTGCCTACGCGCGTCGCATGCTTTCACTCAATCATGAAATGCTGGACGCGCTCTCCGGCGCCGCCGAGGCAATGACCTTGCGGCTCGGCGTGCCAGAGGATTTCGTGGCTGGGCGAACCACGCAGCTTCTCGCTCGCTTCAGCCGAAAGCACCCCCACGTGAAGCTGGAAGTCACGACTGGCCTGAGTCGCGACCTCACACATGGTTACGATCACGGCGAACTGGACTTGGTCATCATCAAGCAACGCCGCAACAGTCGCGAGGCGGTGGCGCGATGGCCGGAAACACTTGTGTGGATCGATAGTGCCCGTCATCCCGCCATTGCTCTCGACCCGCTGCCGCTGGTGACATTCCCGCCGCGTGGCTTATATCGGGAGGAAATGGTCAGGGCGCTAGAGAGCCAGGGGCGCGATTGGCGCATCAGTTTCACCAGCTCCAGTCTGTTCGGCGTCCAGTCCGCTGTCGCAGGCGGTCTTGGCGTCAGCCTCGTGCCCGCGCGGGCTGCAACGGCGGACCACGTGATCCTGGCGCGAAAGCATGGGTTGCCTGCGATCCACGCGATGGATATTGCTCTTCACCATCGGCCCAATGCGGACCCGATGGTGAAGGAGCTTGGCACTGAGCTGTCCCGGATGTTTGAGCGCTTTCGTGACTGAGGGCGGTCGCTCCATGGGTGCGTCATGGATCAGTTGCGGGCTCGGGTGAGGCTGAGCGGCAAGTCTGGCAAGTGTTGAGCGTATTGCGTGGTTCGTTTCGGGCGTGAACCATTGGAGACTCACGGCGTCGCGCCGTCTCCGACCTCGATGGTCGTGACGCGATTCACCCAGCGATCTGCGCGCTTGTCTTTGGGCACAATCAGCTTGAAGGGGCCGTCTTGCGCAAGCGGTTTCCCATCCCGGGTGTCCGCCACGATCACTTCGACATGTTCAAAGTCAGGCGCAAGTTCGGCGGCGCTGAAAACCACCTGATAGCCATCTGCGCCAGTGACACGCACGATTCTTGTCATGGCTCGCCCATGCAGTGCGTCGCCCGACGCCACGCAGGTGCGCTCCACTATCTCTTGGAGTGATACGCCCTGCCAGACGCTTGGCCGCTCGCCCTCTTTGGCAGCGGCACTGACAGTGGTTCGTGACATCGCTGCCAACGCTGGCAGGTCCAGTCGGTAGGCGGGCTTGCCGTCCAGAATCAGCTTGATGGATGGGTGGTCAGCCAGGCCTGAAGTGATATCTGTTGCGCAAGGTGACAAGGCCATGCATAGCAGAAGGCCAGACACTAACCCTTGGCGCGTGGCGTGCCCTCGCATCGCCGGGCTCCCCCGAACGGACCGCTGAATAGGTACCCTTGCGCAAGCTAACGGAGTGCCCGTCAAAACTTCGAAAAGGGATCGGCGATTGGGCCAATGGTTTGCGTCAGGCAGTCGGCGTCCAGAATTCGCCCCGCCGAACGATGGTGCGTTCTGCAGGAGCGCCTGCTACCGCCGCGGCGCCATGGAGTGCGTTCACGATAAGAAAGTTTGCTTCGCCGCCCGCCGTCAATCCGTAGTCCGCTTTGCCAATCACGGATGCTCCGGCCTGGGTGGCCATATCCAGGGCAACCCGTAACTCTTCGTCGGTATAGAACCCGGAGCGATAGCCGATCAACATGGCCCGCTGAAGCATGTCGCCATTGCCGTAGGGCCACCACGCGTCGCGGATATTGTCGCTGCCTGCGAATACGCGCACACCCGCCGCGCGCAGCTGCAAGATGGGAGGGAAGGGGCGGTCACCGGGCGCATTCGTCATGAGGGCGATGTCCGCGTTCGCCAGCGCGTGCGCTGTGCGCTCGACGACATCCGTCGGCACCTCGCCAAGCGCATAGGCATGGCTGACCGCAACCCGCCCCTGCAGGCCTGCGGCGGTCGTTCGTTGCGCAATGCGCAACAGTTGTTCGATGCCTTGCCTGGCGGGTTCGTGCAGATGAATGTCGATCTTGACGCCGCGACGTTCGGCAATGTCGAAGATGATGTCGAGCTGGGCGTCCGCGTTCCCGTCGAGCGTCGTGGGGTCGATGCCACCGATAACGTTGGCCCCTTCCTGTAGGGCGGCATCGAGTATGTCGGCGGTCCCGGGGCAAGACACCACGCCCGCCTGCGGGAATGCGACAAGCTCGATATCAACCACATCACGCCACTTGTCACGCGCGTCCATCACCGCATGGAGGTGCGAAAGGCCAGTGGTGGCATCTACGTCAACATGGCATCGCATGGTCATCGTGCCAAATGCAGCGGCCTGGGCAATCAGTGCGTCGGCGCGTTCCACCATCGGGCGTGCAACGGCCAGCGCCCGTTTTTCGGCAGTCAGTCGTTCCCGCAGCGAGGATGCAGGTACATGCGGATGCCACCGGTCGCCGACGAAGCTCTTGTCGAGATGGATATGCCCGTCGACGAGTCCTGGCAGGACCAGATGCCCCTTCAGGTCGATCACCTCGGTGGCGAGCGACGCATTGCCATGGGAGCCGATTTCCACGAAGCGACCGTTCCGCACGGCCAGGCACAATCGGTTGCCGTGCACGTCCACAGCGTTGTCAAAGAGTCGATCAAACACGTTGCATATCCAGTCAGTTGCGCGGTGATGTGCGTTGATCGTCACACGATAGAAGTTGGCTCAGTCATTCACCAATTAAATGATGCGATGGCCATCATTCAGTATTTGGATGATGGCTTTGCCTCGCTGCCATGACTGCTGGTGCAGCGGTTTCACGTGTTTTGGACGAGCAGGGGCAGTTACTACACGTATGATTTGTCGCCTGGCCGACCGGGTGATGTGGTCCATAGGACATGAATTGGCCAACACCGAGGGGTTACCTCAATGGGGCAGAAGTGGAGCACCAGCGACATCTCCCGGCGTCGCTTCCTGCAAATCGCCGGCCTGGCTGGTTCCGTCGGCGCAATCGGTGGAGCTCGGGCACTGAGGGCGGAGGCAGCGACCGCGCGTTTGCCATTCGCCAATGGCGAGCGCGAACTCAGTCGAGCCTTTCCCCAGAAGGGCGAGATGATTTTGCTGAGGACACGCCCGCCGTTGCTCGAGACGCCGTTCGACGTGTTTGACCACGGAGTCTTTACGCCCAATGATCGTTTTTTTGTGCGTTGGCACCTTGCCTACATACCCACCCAGATTGATGCAGCGAGCTTCCGCCTGGTGGTGCGGGGCAAGGTTGGAAAACCGTTGTCGCTCAGTGTCGAGCAGTTGATGAAGGAATTCGAGCCGGTGGAGCTCGCCGCCGTCAATCAATGCTCCGGGAATTCCCGAGGTCTGTTCAGTCCGCGGGTCGCCGGTGGGCAGTGGGCTAACGGCGCCATGGGCTGTGCACGATGGACCGGTGTGCGCCTGAAGGACATTCTGGATCGTGCAGGGGTGGATGCCGGTGCGGTGCAGGTGCGCTTCAATGGACTCGATAGCGGGGTGGTTCAGGCGACGCCCGACTTTATCAAGTCGCTGGACGTCGATCATGCGAGGGACGGCGAGGTCATGGTGGCCTATGGCATGAACGGTGAGCAGCTGCCGTTGCTCAATGGGTTCCCCCTACGGCTGGTGGTGCCAGGCTGGTACTCCACCTATTGGGTGAAGATGCTCAACGACATCGAGGTTCTGGACAAGCCCGACGACAACTTCTGGATGGCCAAGGCCTACCTCATTCCCGATACACCTCATGCGAGTGTCACACCAGGTCAGACGGGATTCAAAAGTGTGCCGATCAATCGCATGGTGCCGCGTTCGTTCTTTACCAATCTGAGGGATGGCGACCGTGTGCTACCCGGTCACCCAGTGCAGATGCGCGGCATCGCTTTCGGTGGAGATACCGGTGTGGCAAAAGTACTTTGGTCCAGTGATGGCGGTGCGCGCTGGGCAGAGGCCACGCTGGAACAAGATATTGGCAAGTACAGCTTTCGTCGCTGGCATGCGCACTACACACCCGCATCGCACGGCGAAGACACGCTCATGGTCAAGGCCGTCAACAGCAGCGGCGTGGAGCAACCAATTGCGGCCAACTGGAATCCCGGTGGCTACATGCGCAATGTCATCGAGTCGGTCAAGGTGAAGGTTGGCTGATATGAAACCCAAGCGGACACTTGTTGCTCCCATGGTTTTGGCTTCCGTGGCAATGGGACTGGCCTGGGCTCAACCACCCCACACCCCTTCCATCGCCATTCATTCGGTGGCGGTCGATTTGCCGGCCAGCGACGCGGTGTTCCCGCCGGGGCCCGGTTCAGACAAGGCTGGGCAGTGCCTCATCTGTCATTCCGCCGATATGGTGTTGAAGCAGCCTGCGCTTACCCAGCCAGAGTGGAAGGCCGAGATCAACAAGATGAGAACGGTCTACGGGGCGCCCATCGCCGAAAGTGACGTTGATGGCCTGAGCGTCTACATGAGTAAGGTCAATGCCGATCAGCAGACCAAGTGATGCGAAAGGCCTGGTGCGGCAGGTGATGTAGCGGAGCCTTTTCCCGACACTCTTTACTGAGGTGAGTCAGTGGCCCGGCAATTCGACGCGGTGGTGGTAGGGGCGGGGCAGGCGGGGCCGTCGCTGGCGGAACGGCTGGGTCGTTCCGGTCGAAAAGTGGCGGTGATCGAGCGAAAGCTCGTCGGTGGTACCTGCGTCAACACCGGGTGCATCCCCACCAAGTCGATGGTGGCGAGTGCCTATGTGGCCCATATGAGTGGCCGCGCCGCGGAGTATGGCGTGCGACATGACGGCGTCATCAAGGTGGACATGGAGCGCGTATGGGAGCGCACGCGCGGCATATCGGGGCAATCTCGAGCTGGCGTGGAGAAGTGGTTGGAAAACATGCCGAATGTCAGTCTGTTGCGTGGTCATGCTTCGTTTGAATCACCGCGCCAGCTACGTGTGGGCGATACGCTGATCGAGGCCAACGAAATTTTCCTTAATGTGGGTGGCCGTGCGATGGCTCCGAATTTTCCAGGCGCCGACACCGTGCCGTATCTCACCAATGTCGGCATGATGGATCTGCGCGAGCTTCCCGAGCATCTGGTGATTGTCGGTGGCAGTTATATCGGGCTTGAGTTCGGGCAGATGTTTCGCCGCTTCGGCGCGGAGGTAAGCATTGTCGAGCGTAGTGAGCGGCTGCTTCCTCGCGAGGATCCAGACATCGCGGCTGCCGTGGTCGACATACTGCAGGCGGAAGGCATTGCATTGCACCTGGGTGCCGAATGCATTGAGTTTCAAGGCAAGCCAGGCGACGTTTGCATCATTGCAAAGTGTGCCGACCCGCGCATGGAGGTGCGTGGCACGCACTTGCTTGCCGCCATGGGACGTCAGCCCAATACGGATGCATTAGGTCTCGAGAAGGCTGGCGTGCAAAAGGACGAGCGCGGTTACATCGTCGTAGACGACCAGTGCCGTACCAATGTGGAAGGCATCTGGGCCATGGGCGACTGCAACGGCAAGGGCGCATTCACTCATACCTCTTACAACGACTACGAGATCGTTGCCGCGAACCTGCTGGATAACGAGCCGCGACGCATTTCCGATCGCATTCCGGCCTATGCGCTGTTTATCGATCCGCCGCTGGGTCGTGTTGGCTTGTCGGAGCAGGAGGCTATGCGGCAGGGGCGCGACATCTGCGTCGGTGTGCGACCCATGGCACGCGTGGGCCGCGCCGTGGAGCGCGGCGAATCGACGGGTTTCATGAAAGTCATCGTCGACAGAGGGAGTAAGCAACTGCTCGGTGCTGCCATCCTTGGTGTCAATGGCGATGAAGCCATTCACAGCCTTCTGGACACCATGTATGCGCAAACGCCGTACACCACCGTGACCCATGCGGTGCACATTCACCCCACCGTGGCGGAGCTACTGCCCACCGTGCTGCAGGATCTCAGGGCGCCGAATGAGCAGTGAAGGTTGAGTTGCGGGATCCCCGGCCATGAGCGTCACTCAAATCAGAATGAGCCAAACAGGGCACCCAGTGGAATGATGATGAGCAACGCTACGATGGATGGCGCGATGCCCACAGCGACGATGGTGCGATAGCTTTCCCTGTGCGTGGTGCCGCACAGCGCCAGTAAGGTCACGATGGCGCCGTTATGAGGCAATACGTCGAGCGTGCCCGAACCAATTGCCGCCACCCGATGCAAGAGCGATGGATCGATACCGGCCGCCTCTGCCGCTGCCTTGTAGATGGCGCCCATCGCATCCAGTGCGATGGTGAGTCCGCCGGATGCCGAGCCGGTGAGGCCTGCAAGTACATTGGTGGCGATGGCGAGCGAGACGACGGGTCCACCTGGTACGGCCAGCACCTGTTCGCGTATGAAGTGAAACGCAGGCAGGGCGGCGATCACACTGCCGAAGCCGGCAAGGCAGGCCACGCTGAGTGCGGGTATGACCGCGGCATGCGCGCCCGCATCCACGCTTTCGCGCAGGCTGGGCAGGCGAGCGCGATGCAGCACGATCAGCACCAGAATGGCGGCAGCCAACGCCACGATAACCGACCACACGCCAGCCACGGCGGCCACGAAGGTCGCCCCCCACTTCGGTTCAGCCAGATACCCCAGATCCATGCGTGGCAGTACCAGCATGGACATCACCAGATTGACCGCCGTGACTACCAGTAGTGGAGCAAAGGCAGCGAGCGCTGATGGTGTGGCCCTGGCGGGTTCGGACTCCCGGGCCTCGGCGAGATCGAACTCGTCGGCCAGCGCGCCGCGGGAACGGTTGGATTCCGTCTCGGATGGTGTATCGAGCGCAGTGATGCCGCTAAAGCCCTCGCCTTTGCTTTGCGCGTTCCTGCGTTCGTACGACAACCAGAGCATGCCCAGCGCAAACATGATGGCGGCGGCGATCAACCCCAGGCCAGGCGCCGCAAACGGGGTGGTGCCAAAAAAGGGCATGGGTATCGCGTTCTGGATGGCGGGTGTGCCCGGCAGTGCGGACATGGTGAACGAGCACGTGCCAAGCACGATCGTTGCCGGCATGAGCCGTCGGGGCACGTTGGCCGCGCGAAACAGCTCAGTGGCCATGGGCACCAGCACGAAGAAAGCGACAAACAGGCTGACGCCACCGTAGGTGACCATGGCGCCTGCGAGAACCACGGCGAGCATGGCGCGCTCCTCGCCCAGCCAGCGAATCATGGCGTCGGCTATGGCGCGGACCGAGCCGCTGTCGTTCATCAACTTGCCAAAGATGGCGCCAAGCAAAAACAAGGGGAAAAAGCGCCCCAGGAAATCTGCCGTGCCAACCATGAACAGCTGCGTCCAGCTCGCCAGTAGCGGATAGCCGGAGAACAGGGCGGCCACCAGTGCGGTCAGCGGCGCCAATACCAGCACGCTCCATCCTCGGAAGGCGAGTCCGGTGAGCAGCACCAGTGACACGAGCATGCCGATGAGGCCGATGGCGTCAGAGATCATAGGAGAACGCGTCGATATCGAGGGTGGCGGTACGACCAAGTTTCGAGCCATGTTCATCGAGAAACTGCGAGGCCGCATGGCGGCCAGCTTCGCGCAGCATCAACAGGAACGGCCACTCCGCATTGAGCTTGGAGGAATACCACCAGCACCGGATCGCGATTCGTGAGCTGACATTCCCTGATGTTCCGCCACATCGTGCGCTTGCGGTTTGAAGCAATGATGACGGCTGCATGCGGCCCCCATGGTCGGCCGCCAATGTGCCTGCGCTGAGGTCAAGGCATGGTGCATGAGGTCGATGTCTGGCAGCTCGGCTCACGCGTGAAGGGTGTGCCCTTCACCCCTTCTTCATATCGGCTGCATCGCGATGAGCGGGCTTTCGGAAAAGTGAGTCCGGGCTCCTGCGTGGCGTGGGCTGGCCTGCGAGGATCCGACGTATACTCACTCGAGGGGTCGCGCCGGCATTCTCTGGGAGGCCGCAGTCATGAGTGCGCGCCAATGGATCCAGCCTAAAGCTGCGAGCGGAACGGCGGCACAGCGGTTGCCGGGTCCGAGCAATCTGCTCAAGCGCACATCGGTGCATGTGCAAGCTCCCGGGCAACTTGCGGCTGCGGCGAAGAGTCCTCGTGGAGAACAGCGAGCGATCGCGCCTGCCGGGATGGATGGTGAAGGGCCTGGCGCCGCTTCTTCAGGTTTCGGATTCGATGTGTCGCGAATTCCCATTACAGCTTCGCCAGGCCATCGCGAACAGGTTGCGAGAGCACACCATGATTCGTTGGGCGCGCAGCACGCGCGCAGAGAGCGACAAACCCAGTTCAATGCCGAACCATCTGGTGAACCATTTCCTTTCCTGGCCACCATTCAAAAGTCGTTCGGTCATCACGATCTCTCTCGCGTTCGCGTGCACACGGGGCGAGCGGCCACAGCGACTGCGTTGGCCGTAGGCGCGGAGGCGTTTACCCATGGATCGACCGTGACTTTCGCACGAACACCAAGCCTGCATACGGCAGCTCACGAAGCCGCTCATGTGATTCAGCAGCGCAACGGGGTGATAGTTGCCGGTGGCATGGGGCGGGCAGGGGATGTCTACGAAAAGCATGCCGACGAGGTGGCGGATAGGGTGGTGCGCGGCCAATCCAGTGAGGCGCTGCTCGACGCGCTACCGCAAGGCATCGCGACTCCAGCACCGGTCATGCAGCTTCGGCGTATTCCGCCCAATGTTCGCGCGCTGCTTGCCACTACCACAAACCTGCCGGCAGACAGGGCGGGTGCGCAGCGGTTGGTTGATCTTGCCATGGCCGAGCTTACGCCCGCCGAGCGAACCAAGGTGCTGACCAGTCGCCGCGGCAAATTGTCGGAGGCTGATTTCAACGCACTGCCGGTCGCGGAACAGCTGGCCAGGCATGCCGAGGCGATCGTCGCGTTATTCCCTGATCGGAAGTTGGGTGACCCGGCGTCGATGGATATCGCGCCACGGCCGGCCACCGCGGATGCCGCCAACATCGCCAAATTGGTTGCCCATGCAGATGCAGCCTTCAATGCGATCGCCACCCATGCCCACGACACGAGTATCGAGCAGGTGTTCGGCAAGGGGACTGTTGCCACGGTGAAGGCAAAATGCGCTGAAGCCCGCAAATGGATGAACAAGTTGCATGCGGATAACAAGATCCTGACCGATCGCTCCGGTTATTCAGGCGAGGTCGGTCGGGGTGGACTGTCCGACTTCCATGATGTCATTCGTCTCATTTCGTGGGCCATAGACGATCCTGATCAGCATCGCTCAGCTGATTTGCTTATGCACGAAAGCATGCATGCGGGCAATGACGATGTAAAAGATAATATTTACATGGGTGCTACCGGATTCAAGGAGCAGGAGCCGGACAAGAAACTCGCCAACGCGGCACATTACGAGGTGATCTTTTGGCGCGTCCTGGAACCGACTAACGCCAGCGCTTTCCCGGTCACGCCACCGACGGTGCCGCCAAGCTTTGAGACCTTCACTCCGGCCGGCACCCAGAAGACTCCAGCCCGATCGGTTGCGGAGAAGAGCGTCAAGTTTGCGTATGAAGAGCTGAGATCCAGCTGGGCACTGGCGCTCAATCTGCATGTGGTCTACGTCCAGCTACTTGGTACCCCGACCGACTGGACAGTGCCACAGCCTGATTACGGCGGCGTGCGTCTCGACAAGTCGGTGCCGTTCTGGTCGAAGGTCCAAAAGCTCACTGTGCATCTCAAGACCGACATTGATCCGACGTCGGCAGACAAGGCCAAGCATCCGGTGTCACAAATCGATATTGCCTTGTCGGAGGGATTCACCCGCAAGCTCCATGCTGGCATGCACGTGCTCAGTCCGCTGAAAACCGAGGGCCAGGTTTTCGCATTCGAATGGGCCATGGCCACGGGCGCCGAGCTGAGTGCTACCTTCCCCGGCGCCAAGCATAACGATGTGAACAAGGAACGCGACTTCCTGCTGACATTGGCCTTGCGAGATCCCACGGTCGGGCCGGTCACCGGCAGTGCGGCGCGCGACCTTCGGGTCGTCAAGCAGCTCAATGCGCCAACCGGCGGTTGGCCCGACATATTGAAACCCACCAACCCAACCGCCTTTGCTGATTGAAGGGTTGCCACCGAGACTCATGTCGCCCTTGGCCGTGCAGGGCGCGATTCATCAGGCGCTCCTGCGGGGCTTGCCCATCGAGCGCTGCCCCGCTGCTCAATGATGCTCAGCTGTGAAGTTTGATGAACGCGCCGAGGTCGTCATTCAATGTCTGGATGGCAGTGGTGCGCGTCGCTGATTGGGTTTGACCGGATCCCTCGGTGACACCGGCCAATTGCGCGACGGATGCCTGTTTTACCGACCTCCCGAGTTGATTAAGTATGGTCAGAAGCGCCTCGCGCTGAGGGTTGATGTTGTTTGCCGCGGTGATGGTCAGGTCCGACAACGGTGGCACGACAATGGGAGTGCCGGTTGGAAGCTTGCTGATATCTGCGCTGAGCCCCGGGTTGGCGGCGGTCAATGCCGCGCTCGCCTGGGTCAGTCGTGGGTCTTTTGCCTTCAGTCCGTAAATGCGTGAAGCAAGGTCGGCTAGTGTGGTTTCGTTGGACAAGGACACGATCTGCATGGAATTCGCTCCAATGAAAAACGGGTGATCTTGCTCAAGCGATGACGTTTAGTGGAGCCCATGGTGCAGCAAGCGGCGCGGTATTGAGGGTAATGCCATGGCTGACGATATTGCCAAGTACGGTGGCTGGATACGGCGCCTTGGGGTCGCCGGTGCCAACGGTGATGGCCATGTCCGTAAGGGCGCCGGCGCAGACAATGCGATTATTTCCGACGATGGCGCTATCACAGTTCAATTGAATGGCCGGTTCGCCACCTTGCTGAGTGTTGAACTGGTTGCAGACGTTTCCGCTAAACCCGCAGTGACCGCCGTGTCCGATATTGACCAGCGGGACGGAGCTGTTGCCGGACATGATGTTGCCTTCAGCTGTGTGCATTTCACCGGCGCCCTTGGCGTCATTGACGAACAGCGCAGTGAAGCGTCCGGTTTTCGTGGTGTCTATGCTGTTTTGACGGACCAGATTGCCCGAGGTGATCAACTGGGCGAAGTTGGATGCCACTGCGATGCCATAGCTTGATTGATCCAGCGAGCCGGGCACCCCGATGTCGGCGATGTCATTGCCCGACACCGTGGCCGCCTGCACCTTTTGCAGAAGAATGCCAGCCGCCGGGATCGGCTGGTTGGCGATGTTGCCGATCAGGCCAACGGTGTTGTTCTGGATTACCGTGGTAGGAATGCCGACGACTTCGATGCCCGCAATGACAACCGTAGCCGCCTGGCGGCTGATGTCGACTTTGAGATAATCCCTGGCGAAGCTGCCGGTGAGGTTGTTGCCGGAAATATTCTGCGATGGCGTGGGTGGTTCCAGCACGGCCAAAACTTCATTGTTGCGGATGATGATTTCCGCGGGCGTGCCTGAGCCTACGGCCAAAATGCCCTGTCCAGTGACTTCGGTGATCGAGTTTTCGATGATGGAGCTGATCAGCACGGTGCCCGTCACCTGAATGCCTGGGCCGCCGAAAAGCGTGATGTGATTGCGACTGACGTGTGCCTCGGTTACTGGCAGCTTGCCGCCGGGAACCGAGCCGATCTGAATTGCGGCAGGTGGCGACTGCACGTTGACTTTGCCGAGTGTCGACGCGTTCGTGCCACTCATCGCCTGCGTGATGAAGTTGTCGGAGACGACCAGCCCATCCGTGCCGCAAACAATGCCGATGCTTTGTACGTCAACATGGTTCCGCTCAATGCGCACCACGGCATCGGGCAGGGCTACACCTTCAATGCCGATACCGGCCGTACGGCAACCCAGGATGCGGTTTGCCGACAGGGATATCTCAAGCAGAAACGCGCTCAATGCGGTGCTGCTGTTGATGTCGGCGATACCAATACCGGCAAGGGCACACGGCATCCAGTTGTCGATGATCTCAAGGTCACCCAGGATCAGGATGTCGCGAACGACCGCCAGGGTTGCACCTTTGGCGATGGCAGCACCGGCTGCCGCGTTGTTGAGGAGCAGGCCAAGCTTGCCGACACCCAGATCTGCCACCAAGACGTTGTCGCGAATCAGCACTTCCAGCAGGAATCCATCCAGCGCAATCGCCATGCTGCCGGGATTGAATGAGCTGGCGAGTGGGGCCTGATAAGCAAGGGTCACATTTTCCAGTTCGCTCACGGGCGCGGGCGCAGGGGCGGGTGTTGGCGCAGGTGCAGGCGCTCCCGCCACGGTTCGATTGGCGGCGGACGACACGGCCAGAACACCGCAGCGTTCGATGGCAATCTCCGCTGAGTTGCGCAACAGAATGCCGATGGCCACGGGGATGCTTGCGGATGCTGAAGCGCCAGTCGCCAGCGTTGCGTTGTTGGTGCCGGGGGCAACCGCAACGGCTAACACGTTGAGTTCCTCAATGCTCAGCCCGAGGCTCGTGGCAATTTGTATGGCCGGCCCGTCTCCCGCAAACAGCAGCACGGTGGATGGGCCTTGTCCGTAAAGGGTCACGGCACTCAGGCTCTCCATCATCAGTGTTGCGCTAAGGTGGAACACGCCCGGCCCCAGGCAGATGCGCCCACCGGCACTCCTGACTTTCTCGATGGCCATTTCAATGGTTGCGGTGCCGGCGTTGTGGTCCGTCGCATCCACGCACACGGTGCAGCCGCATCCGGTTTCAGAAGGCACATTCGGGGGCCATGGCACGCGACAGTCACTGCCGACTGACACGGTGCTGCCTGAAGTCGTATAGCTGGCCAGCACAGCGTAATGGTGATGAATGGCAAGTGGCGGCGCCTTGGTCAGGGTTTGCACTGAGGCGTTGATGGTGCGCGCCGCAAAACACCAATGATCGGCAGTGTGGAATTGTCCGTTGGTGACTGTGCCGTCCAGGGTCAGCTCAACCTGTACACCATCTTCGAGATCCATCCATCCCGCTGCGATGGGCAGCAGGCCATTGCTGTCGACACCCTGGGACTGGTCCCAGCGAATGAGGCGTGTATGGCGCGAGGGGGCGGCCGCGTTGAAGCCTGCCGGTAACGGCCGATCCAGGGTGATGCTTCGGGTCGTCTCATCCGGTGGGCCGACGATCTGAGCCATCGTCCCGGGCAGGCCCGCCAGCTCGGTGGCATCATCAATGATCTCCACCCAGTCATTGGCCTCAAAGCGCAACACCGCGTCGCGCCCGATGCGATCGACCGTGATCTTGCAACTCGTGGCGGCATTGGTAATGCCGGTGATGCGACTGACGATCGAGGCGTTTTCTCGCGACCATTTCCAGCGCGCAGTGTTGATGTCGCCGGCGGTATGAATCTCTACCCGGTACAGGCGATTCTCGATGCCACGATAGCCACCCTGGTCCGGCAGAATGCACGGATCGGTCGGCGCCACCGGCGCGACGGCCTGGCTGGAGATCTGTCCGGCGGATGGCGGGAGCAGTCCGTTGAGGTTCGTGCTGCACGAAAGCTGGACGCCTCCCGCTGAGGCGCTTGAGAGCAGTTTGACCTGCCAAACCGTCTGGATGCGGGTGGTGGTGTCCACGCCACCTAGCGCGACATCCAGTAGATCCGGGTCCTCGATGTAGGTGACCTCACGCTTCCACACGTCCAGGTACACCAGGCCGCTACCGCTGATGGCCGGTGGGTTGGGGTAGAAGGGTTGGTTGAGATACGTCACCGGCTGACCATTGACGGTCTCCCCGTTGAACAGCTCGGCCTGGATGCCATCGACGTAGCAGCGGCCAACGCCGACGGCCAGATCGGTGCCACTGCTCGTGGCTGTGATCTTGAAGCCGTTGGGCGTGGTCAGTGTTGGCACGGCCGCGGGCCCGAAGGTATCGGCCGCCTGCGTATCCCAGCGTCGCGCTGCGAAGTGCGCCATGCTGTTCCAGTCGGCGTCCAGGTGGACCCGACCTTGCTGCATCAGCACCTCGGCGTAGTGCTTGTAGAGCCCATTCGCGATGCGGGAATAGTCCCCGGCCATAACGGTTCTCCGCTCAGGTAACGAACAGGGGTGCTGCCTCGCGGCCGAAGGGCAGATACTCCTGCAGTCTGATTTGCAGGTTTTTCAGCGCTTGCGGTTGCTTGAGGTGGCTATAGGCGCCCATTTCGGAGCCGTCTTGCGCGCCTTGACGAATCTGTCGTGGCGCATGCAAATGCAGCTGCAAATAGGCAGGTTGTCCGTAGTTGCGTTGGGTGAAAGAAGGCAGCAGCCATGACACGACGTGGTCGTGGATGGCTTTGACTTGTGCATCTGAAAGCGGCGGGCCGCTGCCGGTGGCCTTGTCGACTTCATTGCTGATTTCGAGGTCGGGCTGACAGCGATAGCGACGTGGGGTGCTAGACCCATCTGGCACGAAACTGAAGCGCACGCAGCCTTGCTGTCGATGCAGCGTCGACACCACGCCGGTAAACAGTGCTTCGGTTGCCGTAAGCAGCTGACGGAAAGAACTCGTGCCCACCAGCGTGCTGCGCTCGATCCAGACGGGTGGTCCCCAGTTGGGTGTGCCACTCAGTCCAGTCACGGCTGGTCCATTCACACCGTCGATGATGCTGTCGAGCACCCACAGGCGGCTGTTTTCCAGCGGCGCCATTTGCACGGAACCGCTGACGCTGAAGACAAGTTCGATATCGACTGGCGTATCTGCGTTCTCTGCGACCAGGCTGGGCAGCACTGGCGACGGCGGCGCAACGTCGATGGCAAGGCCAGGCACGAGCGTCGTGTGGATGAGCCGTAAGCGCAACAGGCTGTCGGCAATCTGCACGGCGCCTTCGATCAGCAGTCCCGATAGCGAGACCGTCGATGTCGGGTGTGCGCCGTTGATGGTTACTGAGCCTTGCAGGTGTGGCCAATGCTGGTCGGCGGCCTCAATGGTCACTGTGCCGGCATCGACCGGTTCGATATCAATTGATTCCGCATAAGTGGCGCTGTCCTGAATCGAGATCAGCACCTCCTTGACGCCGGCCGCAGCGGTCAGGGCTGCCGAAATCGTAGCGTAGGTGCCGCCGGTGCCAACGGTGAACACTTGCAGGCCCGGCATGGTGCGATTGAGCAGCCAGTTCTGCCGGTCATAACCGCCGCCGCCCAGGTTTGCCGGAAAACCACGGAAGCTACTGACGCGTACCTGCTTCGGCCCGGAAAGGCCCGCTGCCGCCCATGCCGTGCCGAAACTCAATCGACCGAGCGCAACGTCAACGCCGACCATGTTCGCAGGCGGCTGTCGCCATTGCGAAAGATTCATGCTTTGAATCTGCGCAATAGGCACTGCCGTGCCATCCGCCACGATAAAGAAGCTGCCGGCGGGCACGCCGGGCGTGGGCAAGTCCAGCCCGAAACGTCCGTAGTATTGCGAGTACGGTGCGGTGCTTCCGGCGGCCGCGTACTGAGTGAGATCGTCGTAGAACGCCGCGGGGCGAATGGGGCCGGGCAGCAGCGGTTCGGCGCTGGGCAGCGTGGCATCCAGGCTGGATTGCCAGCGAGTGAACATCGGTGCGTCCTGGCCTAGTGCGCTGACATGAAAGCCGCTGCCTCCGCTGCTGGTATCCGGTCGTGCGGTGGCTTGGTAAAGCGGGGAGCTGAAAAGCCGCCACAGGAAGATGCCGACGTTCGGGATGTTATGCCAGCCTTCGAGTTGGCGCGGTGTGCGTACATCCACCACGCGCGGCGCGGTATCGAAGGGGCCGTTGATCCGATCGATGTCGGGAATGCCACGCAGGTCCGGCGCGTAGAAGCTGTCGAGCCGCACGTGGTTGCGTACGCACTGTGTCCAGGCCAGTGTCACGAAGAATTCGCGTACATGTGCTGCCCAGCCGGTCACATCGGACGAGAGCTGCTCCAGCATGGGCAGGGTGGTCTTGCGACGCCGGTAATAGATGGTCTTGGCGACATCCGCACGCGAGCGCAAGCCGATGCCGGGGAGAAAAGTCGGACCGACCAGGTCGGTGGTCAACGCTGCGATGGTGGTGGAAAGAGCGATACGTGTCTCGTCCGTCAGCGGCGTCGCCTGCACCAGATCCCCGATATAGGGCACCACCCAGGGTGCACAAGTCTCGATAAACAGGTTGTCGTAGTTCTGTGCGAGGTCCTCCTCCAGCGTCGCTACCTGATCGACAATCACCGACAGAAAGTCCTTGAGCGCACCGCCCTGCAACGCGTCACGCGAACGCGTCCACGCCGGCAGCAGGGCATAGACTGTTTCGATGTCGAACATCAGTTCATCGCTCCCATGTTGGCGAGAGGCCCTGGGTCGAGCGTCAGCAGTTCGGCCGGCGCGGCAGCTTGTCCGCCCGATGGTGCTGCTGCCGCTACCAGCAACGGATTGAGCCCGGGTGTGTCACCGCTGCGATAGAGCTGGGTGATCTGTACGGCCTGGACACCAGCCACGTTCTGAGCCACCTCCAGTACCTCTGACAAGCTGACCCATTGGCCGAAGTCGCGCGCCTGAAAACTGAAGGCTGACCGCAATGCATGGGTCACTGCCTTCTGCGTGTCAGTCAGTGCGGTGGGATCCACCGGCAGGATGTTGATGCCAAGTTGGAAAGTGATGGGCGTGTAGCTTTGCAGGCTGATCGGCAAGGTGACATCGCCAAAATTCGCCAGGGCCGCGGCGAGGTTGCCGGCGAGCTGGCCATCCGATGGCACCTTGGCGCCATCAATGCCGGCCAGCGTCAGCACCACGCCGCGCACGGAGCCATCCCATGTCCATGTCGCCAACGCCTTGGTGATGCCGGCAAAGCCGCGCGCGAAGTTTTCGTAGTCCTTGATGGATACCGCGCGACCCAGGGTCGAGACGCTCAGTGGAGCATTGGCGCGTGCCTGTTCCTGCGGTTCCGCGTCGGCACCGTCGATGGCCGGTAACGGATTGGTGACTGACTTCAAGCCAAGCGGCCGGCTCAGCAGCACGTTGACCTGACCCGCATCGACATTGCCACCACTGCCGATGCCGGTGCGATAGATCGCCCGCACATTCATGGAGCCGGTGGCCAGCCGCGCACCGTAGGTCACACCATCGCCAAACAATACGCGTGTATTGCCCGCATCGTCGCGACGTGTCGTAAAAACATTGGTACGCGGGCCTTGGGCATACAGCGTGTCGACGAATGACCATTCGACATCGTTGCAAAAAACCCTGAGCGTTGACTTGATGCCGCTTGGTGTCGCCGCTGCGACATAGGTCAGTGGTGGTTGTTTCAGTGTGAAACTCTGGAATGGCGTCGATGCGTCACCATTGCCCAAAAGCTCTTGCACGGTCTGTCCGGCGGTGGCGGAGGCGACATTGGCGTAGACGATGACCGAGGCGCGATCGAAGGCGTGCGTCAATGCGGTGGCCACGTCGATGTAGGTGTGCAGCATGTCGTCCGCGTCGTACGTATCAGCAATCGTGGTGAGGTCGGCAAGTACCGGGTCCGCATCGGCGGGTGGCGTCCACGGCAGTTGCGTGTCGTCCGTGGTCACCGTGCCGGTAAACCCGTCCATGGTCTGCAGTGTGTAGGCACGCGAACCGTTGGTCGCTTTGGCACCGAGACTCATCACGAATAGCTGTTCACCGGACACAAGCGTTCGCGCGCTTGACGAATCCAGTGCCTCCAGGCTCAGCGTCACCGCCGATGGCACGGTCACCCGCGCGCGCTTGCCGGCGACGATGATGGACTGCCCGGCCACAAGTCCGGCGACCCGGCTGCTCAGTTGAATCGTTCCGGTATCCAGCGGGTCGACCAGAGGGCGTTCAGCCAGCGGAATCAGCTCGCTCTGTACGTAGGCCGCGGCCTTGCGAGGCGAAAACCAGTCGATGTGTTTTCCTGCAATGCCGAGGCGCGTGACGCGTCCGGTCAGCGCATAGGCGGCCATGTTGGTGTCGGCAGTATCAGTCACCTGGTAGAGCTGGGCCGGGGGCTTGACGTTGGCGCCCTCCTCGGCGAGCACGATCCACGATGCATTGGTAATTTGTGAATACACCGCGTCGAGGTAGATGTGCGTGGTTCCTGCCGCCAGTAGCGCATCGGCCCATTGGGTTTGGTCGGCGTAGATGCCTTGGATGAAGTGGCTCCAGTTGCTGGGATCGCGTTCGCCGATGCGCAGGGCTACAGGCAAGCTGGCCCATGCAGGCGCGTTGTATCCGAATAGCGATGCTTGTCGCCGTAGCGCATAGACGCGTGGCAGCGCGGCAGGCACTTCCGGCGGCGTAGGCGCTACGGGTATTTCCAGGGTGAGGTGCGTGATGCCGCGTTTGGCGTCGCTATCCACCGAGGCAATGCGCCGGAAATCCCAGTGGTCGCTCTTTGGGTCAAGCACCTTCTCGCTACCCACCAGCACCAGCGGGTCGCCAGGCTTGAGGCTCAATGAGGTGCCCTGCAGCCAGATCTCCGCATCGCCTTTGTGGGGAATCGCGGTTTCCGTTAGTCGCACAGTCAGTGCACTGAAAGCAGCCTGCGCGGTCATCGCTTCGATGGATTCGAAAGCTTGCGCTTGCTGCCCCGGCCCCGGCGTACTTTGAACCAAAGTACCGCTCGGCAGACTCAACGTGGTCGGCGAGCCTGCCGTGGTATCCATGCCGAAAGCGAGCGTGGTATGCGCTGCCACGCCAGGGCTGAGCTCGTAGCCGATCAGGCGCGCCAGTTCGAGAACGGAGCGGCGCTCCGTCGCCGTGCGCAGATACGACTCCTGCGCGAACTGTTGCTGATAGAACGTGTGGATGTCGGCCACGATGGCGAATGCATCCAGCACCGCCACGGAGAAGTCATCGCTGGTGCGTGCGGTCAGCGGCACCAGGGCTGGGCGGTCGGTATCGGACAAGCCAGCCAGCATGCTGCGCAAGAATGTGGTGTACGTGCCGATGCGCACGGAGATCGAGGGCAGGCCTGGTCGATTGCTGATGCCCGACGGTGTTGATGCGGTCACGCCCGCGCAGGCGCCGCACGGTGTCGTCGACAAGGCGCTCATTGGCCACCTCGCACCATCAGGTTCAACACGCCGTGGCTCGGATAGCTCGGATCATTGTCGCAGCGCGGTATTTCCGTTTGCGCGAACGTCAACTTCCACCGTTCCAACCCGTCGTTGCTTGGTTGATAGAGCCGCTCGAATCGCGTGATGTCGACGGCATCCACACCGGGGACGGACTGAGCGAGTGCATAGAGAGCACTTAGATAAAGCGTTTCGCCAAAGGTGTGCTGATTGGGATTGAAGAATGCGTCCGTACCGTCCGCTAGCGTTCCCATGCCGAAGAGCAATCGAAGCTCGCGCTCGATATCGGCGCGGAACCATGGCGATTGCACACATACCTGCATATCGATGCGCAGCGGCACCATGCTTGGTGCATTGACCTGAAGATCGTGGCCGATCACGCGATAGCGTTCCAGCCAGGACCTCATGGAGGTGGTGAAGGGCAAGTCCACGGTCAGGCCATTCGGGCGATCGACTGTGTCGAACACGGTGTACCAGCTGCCAGTCCAGCGGAAATCGGCCGACGCTGCGGACACCAACGGATTGCGCAATGAGACGGCGGCGTAATCCGCCGGAGTCACCGCGCGCTCCTGCACCAGAAAGGCTGCGGGTGCCGCCTGGCGGACGCTCTCAATGGTTTCCGGCTCAACGCCACCCAAGGCGGGCATAGGGTTGGTGACGGTTTGAACGCCAGGCGGCAACGCGCCGGTCAGGGGCGCCACGATGTTGGCGATGCTGCCAGCGCCTACCAACCCGGCTGCGCCGTTGCCCACCCGATACGCGGCGGAGAACGTGTCGCCAGCGACAGGCCGCGACCCATACTCGTCGTCGCCAAAGCGCAGGCGCGCCAGCATGTCGCTGTCGATCTCGACCACGAAATCCGGTGACGTGGGGTGGCTTTCCAATAAGTCGTGACGCGCCGTCCAAAGTTCGGTGCCGCCGGCTCCTGAGCTGGCAAGCGCGATGGCCGGAACGGTATTGGCGATGTCCCATTGCATGGCGGCACTGGCTGCCGCCGTGGGGTCAAAGGGCAATAGCGCCGCCTCTGGCTCGCCCTCGAACACGCTATCAACGATCACTTGCCCTTGTTGCGTGAGCGGCCACTGCGCCAGCGCGGGGTTGAAGCGGGCAGGGATGGCGTTGGGGGGCGATGGTTGGCAAGGATCGCCTGCACAGGCGGCAACGGCGTATAGCGAAGGCTCTGGCATGGCGCCAAGGCTTTCCACGCTTTGACTCAATCCATGATCCGCGAGCACGACATTGCCCCAGGCGATACTCACGTTGTCCAGCGGCACACCGCCATGCTCGGTGTCGGTTACCGACGAGATGCACAGGGGGAAGGTCAGCGCATCGGCGTTACCCCAGGTGATATCGATGATCGACGTACCGGTGACCGGGTCGGTCTTTGCTGGCTGTCCTGGCAGCGGGTCCTGGGTGACCACACGCAGCGCCTGTCGGTGAGAAGTATCGGCATCGGCGGCGAGACTGGTGGTTGGGCTGCGCATCTCCTGTACCAGCAATACGCGGCCACGCAGGTCGATGTTGGTGGAAGGTGCGAGCAGGGTGGCGCAAGTGCTGCCTTTCGGCAGGCAGCAACGGGTGTCGCCCCACGTATAGAAGTCGAGGCTGTTGAGTTCGCTGTACAGCGTCAGGTCGTGCATGGTTTCGAAGCACGTTGGCGCCGTCGAAAGCGCCGCGTTGCGATGGGGTAGATCGATCACCGCGTCGTTCGTTACCTTCGTTACCAGCAGGCTGCCCGGCTGAGGTGGAAAGCTGCTCGCCTGAGGGCCGGACAGGGTTTTGCCATCCGCGGTCGACGCTACGGTCAGCACGATCCACGCGCGCGCGTTGCATCCGTCATGCATCGCATAGTCCACCAGCTTGGCATGTCGACGCACAGAAACGCGGCGTCGCGCGGTGCCAAGGTAGGCCTCTGTGGCAATGGCGTCTTGCTGATAGCTCAAATGATCGGCGACATACGCCAGCACCTCGACCAGTGCAACGCCGGGATCAGCCTCGCCACGCTCGGTCCAGCTCGGCGCCGTGACGCTCATGCGATCGAGCATTTGCTGGCGAAATGTGGCGTAGTCCTTGGCCATGTAGTCGATGGGCGGCAAGGGCTCGGCCGGAGGTCGACAGCACTCCGTTTGTTGGCAATCGATATCGGTTGGGCACTCCACCTTGAAGTTGAAGGTGATGCTTGCCAACAGAGGGTCGAGCCCAGTCAAGGGATTGCCGCTGGAGTCGACAATATGCAGCGAATAGGAAGAAAAGTCGCCATACGCACTGAGGTGCAGTACGGCGACGGTGCCGTCGTAAGTCACCTGATCGACCACGATGCCGACAATGCGCTCACCGCCGGTGATGGTGAAATTGGCGGGTGTCAGCCCGGTCGGTGGCGGGTTGTTGATGAAACCCACGCGAAGTTGGCGCTGCCGCAATAGCGGTGTAGGTGCCTCCAGATCCACCACGTCCAGCCAGTCGATGCCATTCAAGCCGCTGCCGCGCACCAGCGTGCGGCGATTCTGGTCGCAGCACATATACATGGTCATGGCGATGGCACCGGCGACGTAAAGCTGGCCGTGCGTTGTTCCTGCGTCAGCCGGTTGAGGTAGACGATGTCGATGACCAGCTCATCGTCCTGCGCGGTTACGGTGAGATTCTGCAGAAGGATTTCCTGTGCCATCCAGCGCTGAAGCGCACCCTGAATCAGAAACTGCACCGTGGCGGCTACCGTGTCTGAGGCGGGGCCGAACAGCAGTTGCGGTACGCTACACCCAAAGCTGGGAATGTTGACGCGCTCGCCGGCACAGGTCATCAGCACTTGCTCGATCATGTCGCGCAGGTGCGTGTCGTCATCGGTTGTGGCGGTGCGGCCGCGCACATCGAAGTGGTAGGGAAAGGCGATGTTTCCGCTCATGGCATCACATCCCGGTGGCTCTGACTTGGGTGCTTACGACGATCAGGGGTGTTGCGGTCGGCACGCAAAGCGCCTGGCTATCGAGTAGTAGCAGTGGTTGTCCGTTACTGGTGATGCGCAGCGCGCTGGTGACAAATTGCGCCGTAACGCAAGGGCCGTTGCCTGCCGGTGGTGGCGGGAATGCGCAGCCGGCGATGACATACGGGCCGGCTATGGTGGTGGTGGGCATGCCACTGACCAGCACGCGCGGGTTCGGCACCGTTGGCTGTGCCATGCCGCCGTGCGTGCAGGTCACCACCGCGCCTTGATGCAACAGGAATCCGGGCATGCGTATTCTCCTGTCCAATCCGCTGCTGGCTGCTCGCCGTCGTTCTAAATCACCACCAATGCACCTTCATTGATCGTCACCGATGGCCCCACCATGGCAATCGATGCGCCTTGTCCGTTCTGGATGATGATGCCGGTCTCGTTTACCGTGATGGATGCGCCGGTCATGCTCTTGATCATGATCCCGCCCGTGGGTCCGGGCAGATCGGAGATGGAGAGGCTGTTCTGCAACGGGGTTTGCATGGTGATCGCCGGTACAGGCGGTGGTGATAGCAGGGCCGCTGCAGGCACTTCGGCCGCGCTGCCCCAGTAACACCCCGTCCAGATGGGATAGTCCGGGTCACCTTGCTCGAACTCGATCCACACGCCTGCGCCAACAATGGGTACGCAAAATGCACCCGTCTGAATGCCGCCCCAGGGCAAGCACGGCATGGCCCACGACGTCGGCAAAAAGCCGGACACATCCGGCACCAGGGCCATGATGCGACCGATCTGCATCGGGTCGACGTTGTTGACGACGGTGCCACGGTATTTGCCGTAGTAGCGCCCTGAACCAAGCGCAGTCATGCCACCAGATGTCTCTGTCTCGGCCATGTCGCTTACACCGGTATGTTTGAGAACGTGGAAAGCAATCCATTGCGCACTAATGAAAAGCTTTGCTTGTACTCCCCGCGTTTGATCTTGTGGGTCACCTTCTTGACGTAATGCAGTCCGTCGAATGCAGGGCCTACGCCGCGCACACCCACCAGGCGCCGAGCCTTGAGTGGCTGCCCGTAGCGCAAGACGTCCAACGTGCCATCGCCAAATACGCAGTCGGATGATTTCGCCGCCTTGGTGAGTGCGATCACAATGCCTTGCAAGACGGAATACTTGGCATTGCCCTTGAGCAGATCGATCTGCGGCGGAATGGGCGGAATCAAGCCAAGCGGCGGATTCAGTGGCGTGATGTCAGGGATGGGAATCGGAATGGGAACCTTGGTAAACGGCTCCTGCACCATCACGACCGGCATCACCTTGGCGTTCTTGTCAAAGCGGAAACTGATCTGCTCGATGTTGGTCTCTGCATCCATGTTGAGGTTGAGTGCCGGCTGCGGCTGTCCAACGCGAATCTCGGGGCCCCAGTAGGCGTAACTCATGCCAGGCGTCGAGCTCGGCTCGATGCAGAAGATGTAACCCACCTCGTCGGCCAGTTGCCGGACATAGGCCAGGTCCTTGCCTTGCTGGCGCGGAATGGTCTGGATGGGCAGTGGCACGTCGAGCAGAATGCTGGGGATCACCATCGGCACCAGGCCAAGCACCGCATACTTTGCTACCACCAGGGCTACCCGTGCTTCGCGCGGCATCGCGGGGTAGGGGATGCCGGAGAAGTCGATGATGCTCATGATGTTCGCCAGATCCGTGCCTTTGACGGTGAGCGTGCTGTGTCCGTCTGCCGTGCCGGGGCTGAACTGGTGATCGGTCATCACGCCATCCATGATGACTTCGGAGTTGCCCGCGACCGTCACCACAATGACCACGCGCGTGAACGGAATGGCGCCGCCGCCAACCAGCAGAAACAAGGTTTGCAGTGGGGAGTTGTTGCTTAGCGTGAATACCAGCTCGAAGCCGCTGGGCTCGTTGCCTGAGTTGGCAACAACCTCTACGCTCACCAGGGCATCGAGCACGCTTTCGGGAACCGGCATGGGTATGCCCGGCCCGATCATCAAGGTGAGATGCACGCCCTTAAGCACTGGTCGCTCCCGGAATACCCGCCGGCAAGGTGATGCGCAAGGTCTCGCCCGCGGTGTCGGTGAGTTCATCCGGCCGCAACACGCCATTGGCATCGCACAGGCGCCAAAACAGCAACGGATCGCCAAGGTATTGCGCCGCAAGTCGGTCTAGCCTGTCGCCTTCGCGCACGGTGATAAGTTGCAGCGTGGCAAAGGCTGTGGGTTGCGGCACAACGCGGCGGGTCAGGCATGTGACGGTAAGGCCAGTTTCCGTGGTTACCTGCTTGGCTGCCACGCCGTAATACCGACTGTTCTGCGGGTATGCCTGCGCCGGAAGGCCGAGCGGGGCCAGCATACTCATCAAGCTGTTCGACGTGTTCGGCACGCTGCTCACGAGAGACTCCCCAGGCCAAGCGCGGACAGTGTTGCCGCCGGACCTTTACGTGCCAGGTTTTCCTTCTGCTGCTGGTACACCATGTAGAGACTGGTGCCGCGGTGATCGAAGGGAAAATCATCCACGGACAGCACGCGCATGCCGAGCGACACTTTGGCGCGAATTGGATGCAGCGAAGGATCGAAGGCCTCCTCGGTGACGCTGAAGTCGGTCAGTCGCACAGGCACGATGCGGCTGCTGTTCCATACGAACAGCGTCAGGGGTGCCTCCATGGGTGCAATTTCCAGCACCCCGGATTGTGCCAGCGCATGATTGGCGAGCAGGGTCTGGCTGGATGGATAGATGATGGTTTCCAATACGGCCAGTTGCGGCAGCAGGCCTACTTGCACGGCCGTCTGGTTCTGGTCGGGAAATTCAAGCTGATCGGTGGCATCCAACTCGGCATCGAGTTTGAACGTCTCGATGGGTGGTCCCTTCAGACGCAATGGTTCGGAGCGGTTGTGTTCTTGCGTGGCTACCGACTGGGCCTGCAGTGTGCGCGTAATGCTGTCGGGGTTGTATTGAAGGGAAATGACACGCAGCATGGCGCCGCTGTCGGCGTCGAGCATTACGATGCCGCCCTTGATGAGTTGTGGCGAGCCCGAAAAGCTCATGGGCGCCCTCCGCGCATGGTCGCGACACTTCGATGGATGGCGGCCCCGATAGCCTTGCCATCGCGCCGGGCCTGGGAAGAGAGCGTCACTGAAGGTGCGACCAGGCGATCGATCGCGCCGCCCTGGGTCATCATCGCCGTCGCCTTCGACGACCAGGAAGCCGCAAATCGCTGCTGCAGCTCTGCTTGCACGGCGTCGGCGATGGCGTGCCGACTGGCAGCTTCGAATCCGTGCAGAACCAGCTCGTCGATATGGATGCGAACGGTGGTTACGCTCATACCCAGTCTCCGGTCTCATTGCGGCTGAAGGGTCTCTTGATCTTGGCCGACTCGATCTCGGCCGCCGCGCGCAAATGCGGCATGGCAACGGACTTACCTTCGCTTGCCGCGAGGAAAGCAGCAGTGAGCGCGACATTCCGGATTGTTCCGCCAGAAAACTGCAGGCGCGCGAGCTTGTCGGCACGCACGCCGTCGAGTGGCGTCTGCGCAGGAAAGATGCGTTGCCAGATGCGCTCACGCATGTGTGCATCAGGGAAGGGGAATTGCACGATGACGCGAAGTCGGCGCAGAAACGCCTGGTCCAGCGAGCCTTCGTTGTTTGTGGTGAGAATGGCCAGGCCGCGATAGCTTTCCATGCGCTGCAGCAGATAACTGATCTCCAGGTTGGCGTAGCGGTCGTGGCTGTCCTTGACCTCGCTGCGCTTGCCGAACAGTGCGTCCGCCTCATCGAACAGGAGCACGGCGCCGCCTGCGTCGGCGGCGTCGAAGATCTGCGAGAGGTTCTTCTCGGTTTCGCCAATCCATTTGCTTACGATCTGGGATAGATCGATGCGCCACAGATCCAGCTGCAGGGCGCCAGCGACGATTTCCGCCGCCATGGTCTTTCCCGTGCCGCTGGCTCCACAGAACAATGCGGTGGCGCCCAGGCCGCGCGCGCTGTGTTCGGCGAAGCCCCAGTCATCGAAGACCTGTGTGCGGTTCTGCAGGTGCGAAACCAGGCCTTGCAACAAGCTGGTCTGCGTCTCCGGCAGGACAAGATCGTCCCAACGTGCCCGTACAGGAACGGGCTCTGCCAGGCCGGCGAGAATCACGGCGCTTTCCTCACGGCATTGGAGCCAGAGTAGCTCCGCAAGATCTCTCGTCATGGCATCCGATCCCGCCGCCTCGATGCCGGCTTCGGACTCGCTGATGCTTTCGCGCAGCTGCTGCGCAACGCGTCGCAGTGCGGTGGGCGACAAGCGGAACTGCCCCATCGCGCGCTCCAGGGCGCCGGCGTGCAAGGGGATGTCGTGCAATGCATCGAGCCACATGCGTCGACGGTCTTCGCCCTCGGGCGGCTTGAGCGAAATCAAGTGTGGCCGACGCGGCAGCCATTCACGCACCGGATGCCGAACGATAAGGATGGGCCCTCGGTCGATCCGCTCGACGATATGGGGCAGTTTGTCGTGGCTGTCGCCGACATCCAGCAACAAGCAGCCATTCATCAGCTTGAGGTCGCGCTGCAATCTGCGCAGCTGCACGTCAAGCAACTCCGGCACGGCCGACAAGTCGCACGCGGCGACGCAGACCAGTTCCAGGTCGGCGTTGGTGCACAAATGCATGGCTGCAGCGCGCAGCTCTGTCGCATCAGCGCCAATGAGCTCCAATGCAGGCAACGCGCCGCCATCCTCAAGCTCGCCAGGCCAGCGATGGGCGAAGCGGTGCAAAGTCTCGGCGTGATTGGGCGCGAGGGCATCCACAGGGGGCGATGACCTCACCAGTGGCACCAGGGCTTCGTCGATCTCGACCAGGCCGAGCAGGTGGTGCAGTACCGGCTCGGTGATACGTATGCGGCTGGTGACGACACTGTCTGCGCTTTCCAGTTCAATCAAGCATTCGTGGCGTAGCGCTGCGCTCGGGCCGAGTGCGGACCAGTGGCCGTCCGGCAGCAGCGATAGCGCCAAGCCAAAGCTTGGCCATGGCTGCGCATTGTTGTCTTGGCGCTTTGCGCAAGCGGGCCCGATTGAGCCATCCAGCTCCTGCGCCGCACAGAGCAGGAGCACGCTCGCTTCAAAATGTGACAGCCTGAACACGCGGGCCAGACGAGCGAGACTCGGTACCGAAAGCGGATCCACCGGCGGCGTGTCGGACTCCCCGCGCAGGGTGGCGCGGAGCACAGCAAGCGCGGATGACAGGGCTTGCTGGTTCTCCGTCAGCCAGTGTTCGGAGCGCGTGAGTACCGTCATGGCGGCACCACCTGGCTTGAATCAAACACGGGCGGAGTGACGGTGTTGTTCACGAGGATGCTGTCGAGGCCGTCGACGCGCAGGCGTATCCAAGGCTTGTTGACGGCGCTGAACAGCGTGGCGTCAAAGGTGAAGATCAGTGTGTCGGTCGAGTCGCCCACCCACTGGGCCGGAAACACTTGCTGGCTGCCGATCAGTGCGCTGACCTCCTGGTCTTGCCACACCTTGGGTGCGCAGGTCAGTGTCAGTACCTTGGCGTTGACAGGGCCTGCTGTCATCATCGTTTCGATCGATGGTGCCAGTGCTAGTGGCAACACATTTGTTGCGCGCTGGTCCACACCGGTACCGACAAGGGCTTGAACGTTGTACAGCCCCGCGCGCAGTGAGTCGGGGGCGGCGGCGGGCGTGGGCAGCTGCACTGTGAGCGTGGATGCATTGGGGGCGACGGCAGCCAATGACGTCTGCTCAGAGGTCGTGGTGTTGGTAAGCACCACGGTTGCCGGCCCATCGGCGAGATGAAAGCCCGAGAGCGTCAGCAATTCTTTGAGGCGAACCGAAGACTGTTTGGCGGGAGGTGTCGCTGCCGTCAAGGTGGGCAAGGGTGGCAGCATGTCGGCATTGACCATGACGCCGGCGGCATCTTTGCCGATCGTCAGTACGGGCAGTGCAGACGTGACCGGTTGCGGATCCTCAATGAGCACCACTGAAACGTGGTAAGCCATCGAAGGCCGGTAGGTGGTCTGCAAGGCCATCCACAGCTTGGACATTTCCTCCGTGTCCATCACATGCGGAACAATCTTGATCTGCTCGATTTGTTGCAGCAGATCGGCCGGCGTCATGAAGCTCACTTCCGGTGGCGCTGGCGACAACGCGTTATGGATCGATTGCTGGGTGAGTATGGGCACTTCATGCAGATACTGCGCCGCGTACCCAAGCAATACGTCGGCATAGAGCTCCTGCTGACTGTAGGCGGTGATCAGGTAGTAGAGATCAACAGCCAACACGGGATTGTTGATGCGATTGCCGACGTTGTCGCGGCTGGGCAGGTTGGCATTGCGCCAGCCGGCATTCGGCGTCACGTGATACATGAACAGGTTGAGCTGATCGGGCAGGTTCTTTTGATCGGTGTCGATAAGGTCCGGGGCTTTTGCAGTGACCGCGACCGGACCTTGTGCACCGAGATTCACATGATCCACGATGCCCTGATGCAACAGATAGCGCAGGGTCGCGGTGACGCCGGCAATGGCGAGATCCGTGCTCATCGCTTGGTGGTGCCGCGCAAGTAGTCATCAAGGGTTCGGCGCGGCAGTTCGTGGCGCGGCGACGGTTTTGGCGCTGCCGGCGCTACCGCGCGAACATCCACACGTCCGATCGTTACGTGCACCACCGTTTCATTCTTCTCGACGGTGCGTGCGGACTCAGCGGCGGTCCTGGCTGACTGCATACGCAGTGGCAGTGGCATGTCAGGCGAAAGGGGTATCGCTTGCCGGATCGTCAGCGAATCGGCAGGAAGTGGCTTGTCGGTGATGGCGCCCGATGTGGCGGGGTGCGCTGGATAGTTGTGCACTTGGTGATGGTTGCCTGGGTCTACTGAGCCTTCGCTGGATTCCCATATCACCTCATGCCGAAGCGGCGAATGTGCTGATGAAACAGTCGGTGGCATGCCATCACGCGAGAGATCGCCGGGTAAGGGGGCGGCGTGATACGCGTCATGAGTCGCGTCGGAGAACAGTGGATTTGAGTGGCGAGAGGCCCTCGGGAAGTCAGGCTCGCTCACTCCACCTGGCGGCTGGTGCTGGGTGCCGGTAGCCGGCGCAGCAGCCACATCTGCGTCGAGCGCAGCGCCATTCGGGTTTGACATCTCGTGACCCGCCATAGGCTCATAGCGGCCGGGCAGGCGCGGTTGCACCGTCGGCAGCTCGCCACGGCTCTGTGCCACCAGTCGCTCCAGATAATGACTCACCCACAGATCAGGTCGAGATAGACCTGCCTCCGTGTGGGTGACAGCAAAAGAATCTCATTCTCCGACCAGCCGTAAGCGCTGGCGATGGTGTGCACGTCACCCAGGAGGCGCGCGATCCAACCTTCGATCTCGCGCCAAAGAAACGCAGCAATGTCAAACGCGAGGGTGAACGGATGTCCGCATGCCTGGCACGTCAGCGCAAGTCTCGGCTCCGCAAGGGGGTCCATGCGCGCCATTTCGGCGAGCAGTGGTTCCGTGAGTTGCGTGGCCTCTTCGAGATCGATGTCATGCACGCAAGCACACAGGAGCTTCGCTTGTGCGTCCGCCGGAGAGAGGCTTTCGTCCACCGCTTCCAGGTCTTCAAGGGTAGGCAGGCGAAAGTGCAGAACTTTCCCGTTGATCTCCAGGGCACGGACACTATTCGGGCGCTCCTGGTCATGGTACGTGACGAGAAAATCCTCGACATGCATGGTGACGTCCAGCTTTGACCCGCACGAAGGGCAGGTGGCAATGCCGGCGATAGCCGAGCCAAACAGAGAGCGCCGAATATTCAGGAGGTGGGCATTGGTTTCGCCGATAGATGGTGCCGTCTGCGGTGTCGTGCTCGGGCTCAGGGTTGACAGCAGCCGTGCGCGGCGCAAGGCAGGCATCCGCCTCCCGTCCTCCCAGATCGCAAGTAGATCGGCTGCATTCACCGTAACACTCCCGTAAGCGAGTGCGCTTCTGGACTATCAGTGCGAACGACCCCGCGTTGCAGGGCGCATCGCTACCGTCATAGCCGGTATGACGCGCCCAGTACTGGATGAATCAGGTAAAGCTCGGCTCGCTAGGCTCGGGCACGGAGGTGTCGCGCTCCCAGCCTTCGTTCTCCAGCTTAAGGTGCTGGATCGCCACGGCATTGGCATTCGCATCAAGATCGGGCAGGGCCTGATACTCGGAAACCCAGCAGCGATAGATCTTGTATGCCAGGGCCAGTTGGCCGGCTTCGTTGTAGAACTCAAGAATCAGATCCTTGCGGAAATCCTTCAGCGACGATTCGGCGCCCAGTCCCGCACCGAAATTCCACACCTTGCGCGCCCAGGCCTCGAACGCCGTGTCATGGGTGACGCCCCGGTCCATGGTGATGGCATCGAACTCAGTGCGTCCGGGCGATTTTCGACTGGTGCTGGGGTCGCCACCCTCGCGGTGTTTCACCACTTCCGTGGTGCGCTTGAGTCCGCCGACCTTGCTCATGCCGGCGACATACTGGCCATCCCACTTCACACGAAACTTGAAGTTCTTGTACGGATCGAAGCGTTGGGAATTCTGGGTGAACTGCGCCATGACCATAGTCTCCGTTCATGCCGTTGGCTTCAGGCCTATACCGCTACTTGTCCCGCCATCTGCTGCAACTGGATGACAACAAACTCAGCGGGTACGAGGGGTGCGAAACCAACCTGGATGTTCACGATGCCGGCGTTGATATCGGCTTGCGTCGTGGTGGAGCTATCGCACATCACGTAGTACGCCTGCGCTGGCGTCTTCCCCTGAAAGGCGTGTTGCAGGAACAGGTTCTGCATGAACGAGGTGACGTTCATACGTATCTGGGCCCACAGCGGTTCCGCATTCGGTTCAAAGACTGCCCATTGCAAGCCTCGATAGAGGCTTTCCTCCAGGAATAGGGCGAAGCGGCGTACGGGCACGTATTTCCATTCGGATGCTTCCGCGTCTGATCCAACCAGCGTGCGTGCGCCCCATATCACCGCGCCGTAGATGGGGAAGGTGCGGAAGCAATTGAGGGCGATCGGATTGAGTACGCCTTGCTCATCGTTGCTGAGGTTGTAGGTGAGCTTCTGCACGCCGGACATGACGGTCTCGATGCCCGCCGGTGCTTTCCATACACCGCGATTGCCGTCTTCAGTAGCGTAGACGCCTGCGACCACGCCACATGGTGCAAAGCTTCGCAGCTGGTTTTGATTCAGGGGGTCGGCAAGGCGCAGGCGCGGGAAATACACCGCGCCGTTAAGGTCGTGAACGGTCAGCCGGTTGGTGCGCCAATTGATTGCCGAAGCGACGTCAACAACATCCGGTGGCGAATCCAGCAACAGAAATGCGCGGCGCTTCTTGCAATAGACCATGGCCTCGGCGTAGGCGGCGTTGAGGTCAGTGTCACCAATATCAGCTTTTACGGGGTTGCCGGCCTGGGCTCGCGTCAAGTCGGGTATGCAAAGCAGGTTGAACAGGTCCACTTTGTCGAGTGCGTAGATGCCGGTACCGGGCAACTGCTGTCCTATCAGCTCAATGCTCGACGGCAGCTTTTTACCTGTGTCGTCGGCAGGCGTGATGGTGATTTTGAATGGGGTGGTTGTTGACGTGCCACCCAGCCAGTATGCCCCGACGTTATCGATCGTTAAGGCGCCTGAAGCGAGCTTCAATAATGCCGATGCATCGATGATAGTGGTTGATGCTGGCTTGCTGAATGCGATCGCGGCATCGGGCTTATTTGGTATTTGAACAACGATGCTCAGCGCGTCGATCGTTGTGGCGCTCAGGTCGCTCTTTACTGGGGTAACGATGACTTGTGCGCCCGGATAGCTTTGCTGCAGTGCGCGTGCCGTATTGGAAGACAGTGTGCGAGTAACCTCGACTAGAGACGCCGGCCTTGGATCGCTGGTGCCGAGAAGCGACACCGGAATGGCGGTGCCACCATCGATGGCGACGGTAAACGCAGCCACCGCGTTTGGTGCTGTCAGGGCGGTGAGGATGGCGGCTGGGTCGATGGAGCCGGAGACCAGTCCGGTTCGAGGCGCCCTGGCCGGCCCTGCAACGGACACCACCTGGATAAGGCGCGATCCCGTATCTGGGTCATTGACGACCGCCAGGACATAATTTGCCAGAGTCGAATCCGTTGTGACGTTGAGGAAGCTCTCGGAGACACCGGTGCTGGTGTTGAGCACGGTAAGGTTGAATGCATTCTTGTCAGCTGTTGACAGCCCAACGTAGTCCACCGTCATGGCGATGCTGTTGCCCCAGTTTCCCGTGCTGGCCGCTTGGATCTTCAGCAGGGGCGTGGTGGCGCTGGCAAGGTCCGGTATCACGATGGAGGCCGGCACTGCACCATCTCGCGGCACCCGCACGACAAACGCAGTCGTGCCGCCGTTGGCAAAGAACTGCTGCACGGCATACGACAACTCACTGTCTGCTGCGAGCCCACCGAAATTGCGCTGGAAGTCCGCAAAGCTGAATAGCTCCACGGCTTGGTTGTCGGGTCCGCTCGACGTGTAGCCAACAAACGCCGCAATCGACGTGGCGACGCCAATAATGGCATGCACGCCACTCGAAATTTCTTCGACATAAACACCCGGGTAAGTGAGCTGCATGACTGACAACCCCTATGTTCGAATGAACGATGGGAGAGCAAGCAGAAGAGCTTGATGGGGTGCGCGGAGCACGCACACGGCGACTACGCCGGATGGCTGTGGCTCGGCTGGATCAGGTGCGTCCAGGCTTTCGCGACGCATAAGCCCGCCCCTTTCTGCTGGGCTTGCAGATGAAGTTGGCGATCGGATCAGTGCTGCGGTGATTCTCGGCAACCCCTTACGGCCGAGGCGGCAATAGTTTCAGCGCGCGGGTCATGGCGGCGTGAATTCTTGAGGGTGCGCCGCTGTTCGTTCGACGCTTCGATCGATCCAGCACTACTCACCGAAGAGGTGCCTTGCGTTACATGTGGCACGGTTGGATTTGCCGCGCGCACAGGGGCGCGGGCATGACAGCTGCTTGATTGCGTTGGTGGCTCGATGAGCCATGTCGCTGCTGCCGGCAATCGCATGGTTGCGACGCGTAGAACTTCTTTCCGGACGGGTGATGCCCTTTGCGCGGTATGCATGCACGGCGGTTGCAGGACTGATGAATGGTCTCAAGGGAGGCAGGTGCGACGTTGCCGCTACGTGGTCACCCTGTATCGGTGAAGTGTCAGCTCGAGGACGAAAAATCCTCGTTGGATCGTCCGTGTGGCGACCCTGCTTGCGCGCTGGCCATGTGTGACGCCCATGTGAAAGTTGATGCTGCGGACCCAAGAACTTACGCAATACAGCCGGAGGCGATTGCCTTTCGTCACCAACTTGATTGCTACACGACAACTTTCGGTGCGAACATGAGTGCTGGTATATCCGGGGGGAATTGCCAGGCGCTCTATCCGTACACCATGGTGATGCCCGTCGGCACTCTCTACTTGAGTGTGGCGACTCGATCACCTGGATGATGGCGTGCGCAAAGTGGCCATCGACATCAAGCAGCGGAAGAGCGTGGTGGGTAAGTGCTATCGGATTCTGCGCTGACCCTGCATGTCGTGGTGTGTCGTATCGTTTCCTCCGTGTCGCATGGGGCGCTGGCGCAATGCGTCAGTCGTGGGACTTTGATTGAGTCGATGCAGCGGGTGGCGCACGAATGAAATCGGAGACATTGCGAACTCATGAATCCATTGATCGCGATGATGTTGTGCCGTTGCGTCGTGCGACATCGCATGCCGCGGCTGCGCAGGTTGCCACGCGCCTGATGCAACGCCTGCACGACGGCCCTGCGCAATGGATGGCGTTGGCGCTGCTCGAGCTTGATCTAGCCAAACAGGCGCCATTCCACACCAGCATGCAAACGCTTTGCGGCATTCGCGAACTCGTAAGCGAGGCGCTGCGAGGTACCCGGCAAGTGCTGCAGGAATGGGAATGCGGTACGGCGGCAGCGAGGCCGATGCCGCTGGCTGCATCGCTGATCCATTTGGGGCGTCGGCTTTCCTCATTTACAGGACTGGCGCTGCACCTCGATTGTGATGATTCGGTTTTCGACCCGCCGAAGCCGGTGGCCATTATTGTTTTGCAGGCGACGCAGGAGTTACTTCTCAATACCTGCAAGCACGCACCCGATGCGAATGCGCAATTGGTGTTGAGGGCAACGGCCCATGGCTTTGAGCTTTCGGTGAGTGACGACGGCCCGGGTTTTGATCCTGTGACCATCTACCAACGCCATAGCCGACGTGGCGGCTGGGGTCTGGGTGCGATGCCTGAGCGGCTGGCCCATGCAGATGCCGCGTTTGACCTGCAAGCAGCTCCTGGCGCCGGGGTGCGTGCGTGCATCCGTTGGCCGGGTGATTTCGCTGAAAAGCGTTGGAAGGGCAGGCGTGTCGTTCGGCTTCCCGGCCGGAAGGCTTCGCGATGAAGGTGCGGGTGATTCTCGGTGACGATCATCTAATGTTACGCGAAGGTCTGGTGGCGCTATTGCAGCGCGAACCAGACCTGGAGCTGCTTGGGCATGCCGGTCACGGCGTGGACCTGCTGCGGCTCGCTCGCAGCCTGAATCCGGACGTGGTGGTTGCGGATGTCACGATGCCCGTGATGAATGGCATCGAAGTGGCCCGGCGTGTGCGCAGCGAACGGTTACCGAGCAGGGTGCTGTGTCTTTCGGCCAGCGCACAGCCCGGACAAGTGCTGATGGCGATGGAGGCGGGGGCTTCAGGTTACGTGCTGAAAGAGAACTGCTGCGACGAACTGGCGCGAGCCATTCGCCACGCCTTCAACGGGCAGATTTTCCTGAGCGCGGAGCTGATGGCCCCCATTCTGAGCGCCTGTCGTGAGGTCGGCAATGGCCAGGACGGCTGGACGCCGCCACCCCTGACGTGGCGCGAGCGCGAAGTTACTCGGCTTTTTGCGGAAGGCCTTTCCACTCAGCAGGTGGCGGATCGCCTTCATATCAGTGCCAAGACTGTGGCCACGCATCGCGCGCACGTGTTTCGTAAGCTGAATATTCGCAGTGTGGCCGAACTGACCCGCTATGCCGTCAAGCAAGGTATGGCCGCGCTTGAGTGAACGTCACGTTGCCGGAAGCGCATGCGTCGAGTCGACGCTTGTTCGAAGTGGTGGCTGGGTTTGCGCGCGAGCAAGGAGTCCATGTCAGGCGTTGCGCTCAGCGATGTGTGGGTGCATCGCAATTCAACCCAGCCAGCGCAGCTCAATGCGCTGGCCTATGCTCAACGAGGCGACATCTGCCTGGGCCACGGACAGGAGCGCCAGGGTGTGCGCGGATATAAACCTTGGAGATGCCGGCAAGCGGGATGTCACTTGGATAAACGAGGATTTTCAAACCCTGGACGACAGCTGGCTGTTTGAGGGTGATTTCGCCGAAACGCCTGCGCGGGAATGGCAACATCGCCAGAAATCGACTGACAGCACATCTGAGAAGATTGAGTTTTCGGGCAGCTCCTTCTTGCTGAAGTGATGGGGCGGCACAGCGACCGCCCACCGCTGAGTGTTCCCCGAATCACGGGTGCGACGCGATCGACGGTGCGCCGCGCCGTTGGATGACGTTGCAGGAAACGCCTGGGAAACATTGCCACATTGGCGCTGTGTGCGCGCTTGCCAGGGATGCCGTTGGCGTGAGCGGCGACCCTTCGGCGTCTGTGCTTGTACGAACGGAACAAGCCCGGTCCAGGCTGGCCATCTGCTTGCTCGCCCTCGGCATAGTGCATCTGTGTTGTCCATGCGGCCTCCCGCCTCAGCAAAACGGAAATGAATATCAGCAGATTGCTGATAGGCCTCGCTGACATGGCGGCGTAACGTAGCCAGACCTTTCACGCCAGGCCTGGAGCCTGCGTGGAAGAGGCTGTGTCATGAAGACCAAAGGGGCGGGCCAGTGATTGATCGGGTGCTCGAACAGCTTGCGTCGCACCTCAACGGCCACTTCCGCCGGCAATTCGACGTGGTCGAGGACGCGGTGGTTGTCTGCAACTTGCAGGAGCTGGGCGGCGCGCCCGTGAGTCAGGTCGCGAATAAGATGGTGCTGTTCTTGAGCGGCGTGGAGCGTGACACGGTGGCGCATCGCGCTACTTCGGTACCCATGACCTACAGCAACGGCATTTTAAAGAACGCGCCGCCCGTGTACCTCAATCTGCTGGTGATGTGTGCGGCCAATTTCAGCGGCAATCATTACCCCGAGGCGCTGAAGTTCCTTTCCGGCGCGATTGCGTTCTTTCAAGGCAACCCCGTATTCGATCACCAGAACACACCCGACATGGATGCGCGCCTGGAGAGAATGGCGCTCAACATGGAAAACCTCAGCAGTCATGAGATGCACAGCCTGTGGAGCATCCACGGGGGGCGCTATCTGCCGTCTGCGCTGTTTCGGGTGCGGATGATCACGCTTGATGCGGGCACGGCGCGCGGTCGCGATCCGCTGATTCGCCAGACCGAAACCGAGGCGACGCCATGAACGCGGCCATGGATGGCAACGGTATCGGGCGGGAGGGGTGACCATGCAACGGTATCGCTCTTTTGCCACGGTCGACGTGCGGCATGACTATTTTGCCGACGGCGGTGCACGCCATCTGGTGTTTAGGCCGCATGCGGATACCTCGGTGTTTCTTGAGCGATTTGCCATGCTGTGGCGTGCCGATGGGCGTGGCCTGAGCATCCACGTTGCCGAGTCCGAGTTGCGGGGCATGTGGAGCGAGCGCTTGGATGAGGGTAAGCCTCGCACGCTGCGCTTCGACGTGCGTTCGTCCGATGCCGCCTGTGTGTACTACACCGGCGTCATCTGCACACCGCCAGAAGCCCTGGACGATGGCACTCGAGCGGTGCCGCTTTTACACATCTTGCCAACGCCAATGGCGCCACTGACAACCGTGGCCTTGCCACTTAATGGCACGGAGAGTGACGATTTCGCTACGTGGGAGGCGGCCCTTGGCACGCCGTATCGACTGTGCCTGCAAAGCCGCAGCACCATCTGGAAGTACCTGCTGGTAGGTGATTGGCGTGGCCGCACGCTGTCGATTGTCGATCAGCGTGGCGAGGTGGACTTCACGGCTCCCTCCACGGAGCGCCTGCCGGATGGGCGATCCGCACTGGTTGTGCAATCGACCTCGCCTATTGCCTTGCGAGAGCGGCCATCTCAGCGCTTTCAACTGCGTGACGTGACGGATGACCGCGAGCGCGTGCTTATTTCAAGGTTGCCGGGCGCTGCGCCGCAGCGCTTGTGGCGCGAGTCCGTACACGGCGAGATGACGGCCGTGTCGGAAATTTTTGTTCACAGCTAACCCACTGACAGGAGCCCACCGATGGGTGCAATGAAGACACCGGGTGTCTATATCGTCGAGAAGAATGCGTTTCCCAACTCGGTGGTGGAAGTGGCTACCGCCGTGCCCGCATTCATCGGCCACACCGAGATCGCTGACAATCGCAGCAAGCCACTTTCGTTCAAGCCCTGGCGCATCAGCTCGATGGCCGAGTATCACCAGTACTTCGGTTTCGGGCCCAATCCGCGCTTCAACATCGTCGAAAATACCAACCCTGCTGTTCTGACGGATTTCAAGGCGGCGGGTAAGGACAACAAGGTCACTGATTACATATTCCAGCAACCGGCCGGCAAGGATGGCGGCCGTTACGGCCTGTACAACGCCATGCGCCACTTCTTCCAGAACGGTGGCGGCCCTTGCTACATCGTCTCGGTCGGCGACTACGAGTCAGACCTGGATCCGGACAAATTCACCCGAGGCATCGACGAACTGCTCAAAGAGCAAGAGCCGACCATGGTGCTGATACCGGAAGCGGTCATGCTGGATAAGGACCCGTGCATCAGCTTGCAGCAAGCCATGCTGCAGCATTGTGGCGACAAGATGAAGAACCGCGTGGCGATCCTCGATATCTGGGGAGGCGACAAGTCGCGCAATGACCCTGATGGCGATCCGATCGACCGGTTCCGCAACGGCCTGGGCATCAACTTCCTCAATTTCGCCGCAGCGTATTACCCGTGGTTGAACACTACGGTGGTTGGTGAGAAGGAGTTGAACTTCGAGAACATCGCCTCCGCCGATGTGCTGCAACTGCTGCTGCGCAATGAGCTTGGCTTGCCCGAGACAGCCCCGGATGGTGCGTCACTCAAGGACAAGGAGCAGATTCAGGCCATTGCCGATATCGCCAAAGATTGGAGCAAGGTCGATCCCGCCCCGACACCGGACGCGATCCTGGCCAACAAGGCGCTGCTCCACAAGACGCTCAGCACCATCAGTCCGCTGTTCAACACGGTGATGGATCTGATCAAAGGCAAGTTGAATCTGATGCCGCCCAGCGCAGCGATGGCTGGCATCTACACCATGGTCGACAATAGTCGTGGCGTATGGAAGGCACCGGCCAATGTCAGCCTGTCGGGCGTGGTGTCGCCGGCTGTGACTATTTCTGCAGTGGATCAGGAAGATCTCAACGTCACCACTCAAGGTAAGTCGATCAACGCGATTCGCTCGTTCATCGGTGAAGGCGTACTGGTCTGGGGCGCACGCACGCTGGATGGCAACAGTCTGGATTGGCGCTACATCAACGTGCGTCGCACCATGATCATGCTGGAGGAATCTTGCAAGCTCGCCGCCAAGGCGTTGGTGTTCGAGCCGAACGTGGCCAATACCTGGGTCACCATCAAGAGCATGATCCAGAACTTCCTCACCAGCATCTGGAAACGCGGTGGCCTGGCCGGTGCTGTGCCGGAAGATGCATTTGGCGTGTACTGCGGTCTGGCTGAAACCATGACGCCGGACGATATTCTCGAGGGTATCCTGCGCGTCACCGTGTTGGTGGCCATGGTGCGTCCCGCTGAATTTATCGAAATCACCTTCCAGCAGCAGATGCAGAAATCGTGACGTAGCGCGGGCGTCGCTCGGCGCCCGCCGCGTATCGCCTCACCTTGTACTGACGGAGAAATCGTATGGCAGACGACGGTTCGCAGCAGTCAACCAACGTATGGCCGATGCCCAAGTTCTACTTTCAGGTGAAGTGGGATTCGGCCGTGATGTCGTTTGAAGAGGTATCCGGGCTCGATGTCGAAGCGCAGCCAATCGAGTATCGCCATGGCGACAGCCCGGTGCATGCGACGATCAAGATGCCGGGGCTGAAGAAGTACAGCAACGTGACCATGAAGAAGGGCGTGTTCAAGGGCGATAACAAGTTCTGGGATTGGTTCAACAAGATAAAGATGAACACGATCCAGCGCGTGCCGGTCACGATCAGCCTGCTCGACGAATCCGGTAACCCGACCATGGTTTGGACGCTGGCTAATGCCTGGCCGACCAAAATCACCGGCACCGACCTGAAGGCGCAAGGCAACGAGGTGTCGATTGAAACCATTGAGATCGCGCACGAAGGCCTGACTATCGCCAATGGATAATCCCGCCGCCTGGCCCGCCAAGCAGGTGGTGGAGGACACGCTGGGGCAGCTGCTTCCCGCAGCGTTCCAGTTCACCGTCAGCATCGGCAGCGAATCATCGAGCGTGGACTGTTCGTTCCAGGAGGTGTCAGGGCTGGAGTTGAGCATGGAAGTGGACGAGCTGCGCGAAGGTGGCGAAAACCGCTTCATGCATCAATTGCCCACTGGGGTTAAACAGAAGCGGTTGACCCTGAAACGAGGTGTCGCATCGATCAATTCACCACTGGTGGGTTGGTGCAAACACACCTTGGAAGCCGGGCTGTCGGTGAAGATCAAGCTTGCGCCGGTGACGGTGAAGCTGCTCGATGCCAAGGGCAATCCGTTACGCACCTGGTCGTTCACCCGCGCTTATCCGGTGCGGTGGGAGATCGATAGTTTCCAGTCCACCAAGAATGAGGTGGCACTGGAGACCATCGAGCTCGCCTATCAGGAAATACGACGAAGTGGTTGAGGCCGAATCGTGACGATCGAAATTCGCCAGATGGTGATCAAGTCCAACGTGGGCCAAGGCGTGGGCCGCGGCGGTGAACCGTTATCGGAAGACGACGATAACGAAGACGACGACTGCTGCGGCAAGGACGGCCCTGGTGGCATTGAAGAGCGCCGGCGCCTTCGTGCGCTGTTGGCGTCCGAACGTGACCGGATGCGGGAGCGATAAATGCCAGATAGCCTCTCCACTGGGAAATCCCAGCTGAAAATCACCGCTTGCGATACCAAGGGCAATACGCCGACGCCCAATGGCAACTCGATTTCGCTGTTGATCAACCCGTCTGAGCTCACCTTGTCGCGTAAGACGCGATTCGGTGGCTGCGTGCCGATGGGTGACATCGGCACCGGACGGAATTTTTCGCACATACAGCCGGGCACGCTGGATTTCTCGACCGTGTTCGACGGCACCGGCGTGGTGCCGGTGCCCTCCAACCTAAATCTGCCGGCTGAGGTGGAGGATCAGCTCAATGCGTTAAACGACATCGTCTATACCTATAAGGGCCAGCAACATCAGCCCAATGTGGTGCGGGTGTTGTGGGGGCGGCTCGCTTTCTATGGGCGACTTACCGCGTTCAATATCGACTACACGCTTTTTCGCCCAAGCGGCGCACCGCTGCGCGCCAAGGCGAAGATGACCTTCCAGGGCTTCAAGAACCCGCAAGAGGCGATATTGGAGGCGGACATGTCATCCCCCGATCTCAGTCACTCGGTGATCGTGACGGAGGGCGACACGCTGCCGCTGTTGTGCCATCGCATCTACGGCGACAGCCGGTATTACGTCGATGTGGCCCGCTTCAATGGCCTGCATGGGTTCCGCGCGCTCAAGCCGGGCCTGACGCTTCACTTTCCACCGCTGGGTTGAGCGATGGCTGAGTCTCCCAATGCCAACACGAATGGCCCGATCCGCGTGACGGTCAGTGCGAGCGGTCAGGTGCTCACTACGTTGCCGATCGTGTCGGTGACGGTGCGGCGTGCCGTCAATCGCATCCCCTGGGCGGAGATTGTGCTGGTTGATGGCGATATGACTACCGGTGACTTCGCCTTGAGTGATGCCGCAACCTTCGCGCCGGGTGCCGACATAACGATCAACGCAGGTTATGACGAAGACGAAGCGCCCGTGTTCAAAGGCATCGTGGTGCGGCACAGCGTAAAGATCGACGGCGACACGAATTCGCGCTTGATCATCGAGTGCCGCGACAAGGCAACCAAGATGACCATCGGGCGCAGTAACGCCAACTACCTGCAGACCAAGGATAGCGACATCATCTCCACCTTGATCGGCAATCACGGGCTATCGGCCGATGTGACCAGCACCACCACGCAGTACGACGAGCTGGTTCAGTTCTACTGCAGCGATTGGGATTTCATGCTTGCGCGCGCAGATGCCAATGGCCTGCTGGTGAACGTCGACGGCGGCGCGGTAAGCGTTAAGGCTCCGAATACTTCAGGCTCCGCCGTGCTGTCGGTTACCTGGGGTAGCGACCTGATCGCCTTCGAGGCGGATATCGACGCGCGCAATCAGTACACCGCGGTGCAGGCGGTTTCATGGGACCCCAAACAGCAAGCAGTGATGCAAGGCAATTCGGCCAGTCCGACCACGCTCAACCGGCAGGGTGACCTCACCGGGTCAGCGTTGGCGCAGGTCGCCAGCCCTTCCACGTTCCTGTTGCAGACGGGTGCGACTCAACCCATGGCTAGCTTGACCGATTGGGCCAAGGCAGCGCAGCTGAAGGCAGCGCTGGGGCGCATTCGTGGGCGCATGAGTTTTCGCGGCAGCTCCGCCGCCATGCCAGACAGCGTGATTGAGGTCAGCGGGGTCGGTACGCGTTTCAAGGGTTCGGTGTATGTGTCGGCGGTTGAGCACGACATCACCAGCGGCAACTGGACCACACATGTGGAATTTGGCCTGCGGCCGGAGTGGCACGTTGAGCGCGAAGACGTGGTGGCGCCGCTCAATGGTGGGTTGTTGCCTGGCGTGAGTGGCCTGCAGATCGGCGTAGTGATGAAGCTCGATGGCGATCCGGAGGGCGAGCAGCGCATCCAGGTCAACGTGCCCGTGTTGCAGGCGCAGACGCAGGGAGTGTGGGCGCGCCTGTTGCAGTTCTATGCATCGAGTGCGTTTGGTGCGTTCTTTCTGCCGGAAGTCGGTGATGAAGTATTGCTCGGCTATTTGAATGACGACCCCAGTCACCCGGTGGTGCTGGGTTCGCTTTACAGCAGCTCGCGCAAGCCGCCGTACACGATTGAGGCGAAGAACAACACCAAGGCCATCGTTACTCGCTGCCTGCACAAGATCGAGTTCAACGAGGAGGACAAAATTATCACGGTGATCACGCCGGGCAAGAACCAGATGGTGCTCGATGACAAGAACCAGTCGATCACCGTGCAGGACCAGCACAACAACAGCGTCAAACTGTCCAGCGCCGGCATCGCCCTGACAAGCCAGTCCGACATCAAGCTCACCGCGCAAGGCAACGTGACGATCACCGCCAACGCGGCGGTCAATATCAAGGCCACCACCGATCTGAAGGCTGCCGGCATGAACGTCACCTGCGAAGCGCAAGTGGGGTTCACAGGCAAGGGCTCGGCCACCGCCGAGCTGTCCGCTGCCGGTCAAACCACGGTGAAGGGCGCAATGGTGATGATCAACTGAGGCCCTAGCAGGCTCTAACCAAGGAATTTCCATGCCACCAGCCGCCCGACTGACCGATATGCACACATGCCCGATGGTGACGCCGGGCTTGCCGCCGGTGCCGCATGTGGGCGGCCCGATTCTCGGTCCCTGTGTGCCGAATGTGCTGATAGCGAAGCTGCCAGCGGCGGTGGTCGGCAACCTTGCGACCTGCGTTGGCCCGCCCGATTCCATCGTAAAAGGGTCGGCCACGGTGATGATCGGCGGTATGCCGGCAGCACGCATTGGCGATACCACGGCGCACGGCGGCAGCATCGTGATGGGTTGTCCCACCGTCATGATCGGGGGCTGACGATGGCGGACTTTCTGGGAAGGGGCTGGAGTTTTCCGCCGCGTTTCGACCCTCGCACCAAGGAGGCGGTGATGGTGACCGATAACGAGGATGTCGCCGAAAGCCTTCGCATCCTCTTGTCGACGCAGCCAGGCGAGCGAGTGATGTTGCCGAACTATGGCTGTGGCCTGCGACGCATGGTGTTCGAAGAGGCCAGCGAACAAACGGTGACTGAAATCAAGGAGATGATCCGCAAGGCCATTCTGTTCTACGAGCCGCGCATCAGCTTGAACAGCATGGACGCCCAGCTTGCGGATGCTTTGACGGGCCGACTGGAGATCCTGATCGACTACACCATTCGCACCACCAATACGCGTCACAACCTCGTCTACCCGTTCTATTTGCATCAGGCTACTAACCCAGTGGAGGCCTAAGCGGCTTTCGTCCCCATGAATGCTGGCACCCAACAGGATCAACGCCTCGCCGACGCGCTCCGCCCTGGCTATATCGTGCCGGAGGAGTTCACGTTGGCCGAGCGAGTTCGCCTGACGCTCGGCTACGCCGCACAATTGCGGTTCGCAAGCGATGACGGCTCGAACGCCGGCTGCTGGGATGAAGCACTGCTGCGTGACGAAAGCGTGCTGCTGTCGGATATCGCCTCGTTTCCGCTGGCCAGCGCCCAGGAAGGATTCGCTGAAGCCTGGCCATGGGCGGATGAGCGGCACTTATGGTGGCGCGTTCGCCAATTGCTGTTTCGCTTCAATGGTTGGTGCCAATGGCTGGCCAGGCATGACACGCCGATGGCAGTGCAGGTGTTGCAGGCGATGATGGCCGCGATTGGAAGCAGCCTGCGCGATTTGCTGCGCGATGCGGTGAACTGCTTTGGGCTGGACCCTGCCGAAGCAAGGCAACTGGACCCGGCGTGGCGTCTAAGCTCCCAGACAGGGGTGGTGGCGATGGCGCCGACCGACCCTGCACAACGCAAGCAATTGCTGCGGCGACTATGGGGTTCCCTTGGCGTTACCATCGCGCGCCTTCGGCCTCTGGCGCTTTCGCAATTGCCATCAAGCCTTGCCAGCGGCAAGCATGAGCCGGCGATGGGGTTGCTGCTGACGGCACTGCAGCTGTATCAGGACTCGCGCGCGGTAGTGAATCGGTTCCCCGAGCGTCTCACTGATTTCTATTATCTCGAGTTGCTGCGCATGCAGCCGCGCAAGCCGAGGCACGAGCAGGTGTATCTGCGCTTCGAGCGCGATCCGCGCTTTGCCGCGCCGGTGCAGGTCGCGCGTGGTGCGCGTTTTATGGGTGGCAAGGACAGCAATGGCCAGGCGATAGAGTTTGCCGCCGAGCATGCGTTGGAAGTAACCGACAACCAGGTCGAGGCCCTCTACAGCCTGCGACTGGAGCGTGACGCGCTGATCTCCCCCGAGCGGCAGTTCGGCTACGCCACGCGCGTGCTGTCGCAGGAGATCCCCTTGATGCAGCCCGATGCGGCCTACGCGGAGGACCCTGAATGGTGGCCCTTGCTCGGCGGGCAAGCGAAGGGTTCGGCCTCTGATGCGGAGAACGCAACGCTGGGTTTTGCCATTGCCTCGCCGATGCTTGCATTGAAGGAGGGCGATCGCCGGGTGCGCCTGTTGTTGCGCCTGTCGCATCCAGCCAACGATGACGACCAGTTGGCCAAGTTGTTGCGACTCTCAGGCAAAGGTCGCAATGCGGTCTGGCTTGGGGATGTGTTCAAGCAGCTCGACCTTGCCGAGGCGCGGCATCATCCGATTCGTGGTGGGCAGGGGAGCTTACCCAGCGCGGAACAGCTTGCTGTGTCAGTCTGGGCGCGAGCGCCACGCGAGGAAGGCGATGTTCGCCTGTGTTATCTGATTGCGCATTGCCTGGCTGCCGATGACGGCGATTCGTTCCGCCAGAGCCTGGGTCGCTTGTTCGCCGTATGGCTGATTGCCAGCAACGAATTATTGCATCCCCTCGATGTTACTGCGTTGCGCAAACATGCCGCCGGCTTTCCAGGTTGCAAGAGGGACAAAGGGGTTGAAATCGACGATCCGTTGATTCTGATTTATCCGCACGAGCACGACGATGGTCACGACGCCGACCACGGCCTGCCGGATCGTGGGTTGATTTTCGAGCGCGTTTTCCGTGACGCATGGTTGGCTGAGTTCAGCGTAACGGGTGGTTGGCTGTCGCTGAGTGACGTGGCTGCGCGGCGGCGCGATAGCGAGGGATTTGGCTGGGGTGGCTGCATCGAATTGTCGATGCACCTGGGCCTGGAGCGCCCGCCGATAGTGCCGTGCAAACCCGCCATCCACGGGCAGGCATGGCCAGCACAGCCGATGCTGCGGCTGACTCTTCAGAATCGCACGCGGTTGTATGCCTACAGCCTGCTGCAGCAGGTGATCCTGCACGACGTGGTGCTCTCTGTGAACGTCACCGGGGTGCGCGATATCGTGCTGTACAACCAGTTGGGTCGGCTCGATGCAGGCAAGCCGTTCCAGCCGTTTGGCCCGCTTCCGGCGCGTGGCGCCTATTGCCTGTTCGGTAATGACGAGTTGGCCGGCAAGTCTCTGCGTGCGCTCCGCCTCAATCTGCGTTGGGGCCAGGTACCGGATGATGAGGGTGGATTTGCCGCGCACTACCACGGCTATCCCGGCGAGTGGTCGACCGAGGGTTTCCAGGTGAGGCCGGAGGTCTTGCGCGACGGTCAGTGGCGAGGCGGGACTGGCGACAATCTGAAGTTGTTCCGCGGCGAACGTCATGTGTGCGACACCATGAGCCTGGTGCTGCCGGAGACGGATCTCGCGCTCTACCATCGCCCGCAACCGCGGGGGCAGGAGCCGTTGGCCTATGGCACCGGCACACGCAACAGCTTTTTCAGGCTGGAGCTGTCTGCACCCAATGCCGCGTTTGGCCACGCGCTGTATCCGCGCCTGCTGTCCGAGGCGCTGACCATCAATGCACGCCTGAAGCGCGCCAAGCTGGCCATGCCGTTGCCGCAGGAGCCTTACACGCCGACTGTCGAGCAAGTCTCGATCGATTACATCGCCAGTCAACGGATATCGCTCAAGCAAATCGCGGAAGAGTCATGGTCCGGCCAGTTGTTCCACTTATATCCGTTTGGCTATGGCACACCGCGCGCTCGGCCCGGCATGGATGGCGTGCCGTTACTGCCGCGCTATTTTTTTGACGGCAACTTGTACGTGGGCTTGTCGGGCTCGGAGCCAGTTGGCGCATTGAGCCTGTACTTCCATTTGCGCTCCGAGAGTGCGGCAGAATGCTGGCAAGCAGCACTACCCAGGCCCCGATGGGCAGCGTGGTGCGAGAAAGGGTGGCGTACGCTCGAAACCGATCGTGTGTTGTCGGATGCCACCCTGGGTCTTCTGCGCAACGGCGTGGTGGTGCTCGATTTGCCGGAAGGCATGACGCGCAACTGTACCGAGATGCCGGGTGGCCTGTTTTGGCTGCGCCTCAGTGCGAATGGTGTGCTTGAACGGTTGGCGGGGTTGTACGGCGTCTACACGCAGGCAATCACAGCCCGGCGCGTCAATCCACGCAGCCCGGGCGAGGCGAGCACGCCGCTGCCACCCGCCACCATCCGCACGCCGCTCCACGCTATCGGTGGCCTGCGTTCTATTCGGCAGATGGGTCCGTCGTTCGGTTTGAGTCAGCCCGAGGCGGGCGACATGTTGCGCGTGCGTAGTGCTGAGCGATTGCGCCATAAGGATCGCGCCAGCACACCATGGGACTACGAGCGTTTACTACTGGATGCATTCCCCGCACTGGCCAAGGTGAAGTGCTTTGTGAATGGCGAAGCGGGCGGCGCGGAGGTCGCCGGCGAGCCTGGAGGTGTGCTGGTTGTCGTGGTGCCGGCGCCGCGCCAAGGCGTGTTGTTCCATAGCACCGAGGCGCCGCGCTTCGACGCGGCCGTGCTCGAGCAAATGACCGCTCATCTGCGTGACCGTAGCGTGCCGGGTCTGCATATTGTGGTGCGCAATGCGGTCTACGAGCGGATTCAGGTGCGTTGCGCGCTGCGCCTGACGCGCGGGGTTCATCCTGGGGCGGCGATGATTCGCATCAATCAGGCGATTGTCGAATTTCTGTCGCCGTGGCATGCGAACGGTTGCCGCGCGATCTTCAACTGGGACGTGCGCGCGGAGGCTATTGAGGCGCGGCTTCGCGAACTCGAGGACGTCGATGTGGTTTGCGCCCTGTCGCTGCTGCACATCGTGCGCACCGACAATAACACCTACCAACTGCTGGACACTGCCCGCACCAGCGACGGTACGCCTGTGCGACAGGTATGTCCGGTGCAGCCATGGAGCCTGGCGCTGCCAACTGCGCGGCATCTGATCGAGGTGATTGGCGCGCCGCCGACCCATGGCGCAGAAGCGACGGGTGTGGGCAAGCTTGAAATTGGCGGCACTTTTATCGTGCGCAGCGTGCCGGAAGACGAGCCTGCGCAGGGCGCGCCATGACCATTCGCAACCGGGAGTCGCTGCGAGATTATTTCAGTGACGGTGCTCTACCGACGCAGGAGCATTTTGCCGACCTGATCGACTCGATGCTCAACATGAGCGACGAGGGTTTCCGCAAGACGGTCGAGCGCGGGTTCGAAATATATGCGGCATCGGGTTACGAGGCACTGCTGAGTTTCTTCCGCGATCATGACTCGCAGTCCCCGTTATGGTCGGTGCTGTTTGGTGGCGCGCAAGGGCAATTACTGTTTCGAGTCAATCGCGAGTCTAAGGATGGTCAGGCTGACACGTCGCCGCCCTTGTTGTGCCTGGACCCGGAAGGGCGCATCGGCATCCGTAATGCCAATCCTGACGCGGAACTCGATGTCGACGGGGCGTTGCGCAGCAAAGGCCGTCGTGGCAGTTACACGCCGGCTACGGCGGTGCCCTTGCCGGCCGATGGTGAGTGGCATGACCTCACCGATGATCTGGATGGTTGCCAGGCGTTTGAGGTGACGGCCGGCGCCGGTCATCAAGGCAAAGGGCGCTTTGCGCTGATGCATGCGGTCGCACTCAATACCTACAACCCCACGCTGGGTGTCCTCAATCTTCTCAATCGCAAGCGTGGCATTCGCAGCACCAGTGCGTTCTACGCACGTCGCTGCGATCGCCTGCAATTACGTTGGCTCGGCAGTAGCGGCCGCAACGCGACGTATCGGCTGCAGATCCGTACTGGCTGTGACTATGGCCGCGGCATAAGCATCACCGCGCATGTCACCCAGCTGTGGTTCGACCCGCACATGGATAAGGGGCAGAAATGAACGCCCGGGTCGAGAGCGGCATGGTTGAGCCCATGATGATTCCTTCCGCGGCATTCACGCCCATCGATCCTCCCGTGCCTGCGCAGATCGAGCGGCATCGCGGCGACGATCCGTTCGCCTACGAGGCGCTGCGCGCAAGGGCGTTGACGTGGCTTCAGGCACTCAGTGGCGAGACGTGGACTGACTACAACCACCACGACCCCGGCGTTACGCTGCTTGATGCGTTGTGCTTCGCGCTCACTGAGGACTTGTTCGGTGCGCAGCAACCGTTGCTGGATTTGCTTACGTCGCCGGACAATCGCGTTCACTACCGTCGCCTCGGCCTGCACGCCGCTGAGGAGATCCTGCCAAGCCGCGCTTGCACCGGCATGGACTACATGCGCTGGCTGCTTGACCGGGTGCCGGGCGCACTGCAGGCGCACGCACAAATGCCTGCCGGCAATGGCTTGTGGCATATGAGTATGGAGGTGACCACCGCTCAGGCGGAGGGGGCCACCGCCGCTGCCGCGCGTGCCTACTGGGCACAGCGCAATCTCGGTGAGGATCTGGATGCTTTGCCGGTGGTGCTGAAGCCACGTTGGTGCATGTTGCAGATCGACGTGAACATCGATGGCACGCGGGCGCCGGAGGACATCCTGGCGGAACTGGTGGCGAAGTGCGCCGACCATATTGATGCGGCGCCGCGCCATCTTTCGCTCATGCAGCGTATGCAGGCACGACATGACGATCCGTCGCTGGCTGATCTTTTGAACGGCCCGTCCATGCGCCAAGGGTGGATTGATACCGCCAGCCTCGAGCGTGATCTGGACAGTCGCGTGTACTTTGGCGACCTCGCGCGCATTGCGCTGACCGTAGAGGGTGTGGCCGAAGTCAGGGGAATCAGCCTCAAGGCGGATGGTATGGATAGTTCCGGCGGTGCGCTGCCCCGCCGTGGCGACGGCTGGGTATTGCGCCTGCGTTGGCCAGATCAACATGACGCCATGCAGGACTGGCAGGTCAAGCGACGTAATAACCCCATCGCGGTGGTCGAGCACACCTTGTTGCATCGTCTGGACGACCTGCGACGCAACACCGGTGGGCGCGCTGCCGCAGACAGTCCGCCTGACGTAGCGGGTTCCCCGCTGGAGCGCCCGCAGGGTCACTACCTACCGCCGGATGCGTACGTATCGCTGTTCCGTCATTTGCCGCGTATCTATCGCGAGCGCTTCGACCTGATGGTCAATGCCGTGGATGCAGCGGACACCTCGCAGTTCCGCGCCCTTTTGGCATTGCTCGAGCAGTGGCTGGCCCATGGCAACGCACAGACTCACTACTTGCGCGCGCTCTATACCGTTGGCCCCAAGCCGCGCTCAAGTTACGCCTGGGAAGTATTGGGCGACGAGCAGATGCCGGGCCTCGAAGCACTCTATGCGATCGATGGCGAGCGCGTTCGAGACACCGTGTTTGCTCCGGCCGATGCCGTGCTCGATCGGCGCGGGCGCGTGCTCGATCATTTGCTGGCTCTCTACGGTGAGGGTTGTTGGCAGGGCAGCATCCGGCCATTTGGTTGGTATTTTGGCGCGGAGGCGTGGTCAGTCCATCTGTTCGAGCAGAAGCGGACCATGCTTCGGCGCATTGCCTCGCTGACGCGCGATCGCTACGGCGCGATCGACTATAGCCGGCGTTCCCTGGGGCGGCGTGGCAACACCTCGGCCCTGCAGCAGCGCGTGAGCTTGCTGCTGGCTTTCAAGTACTGCCACAGCCGTTTGCTGATGACTGCGTTGCGAGAGGCGCATGTCGGGTTGGCTGACGAAGGCGTCATTCCGGATACCACGAGTGAGTTGCCCTCCGAGACAACGCCGCCCGCATTGTGGAGCCCGCGCCGTCGCCGGGTAGTCGACAGTATGGGGCCTGACCTGGCGAGTGCGGCGCAGGCGCTGGCGTTGCATTTTTCGGGGCTTGATCTGCGTTCCATGCCACCAGCGCTGCTGCGAAGTGCGGCGCAGGCGGACCGCTATCGGCATATCGATACGGACTCGATATGGCTGGGCAGTGATGACAAGCAGGCGTGTTGGCGGCTGAGGTTGCGCTTCCGGCGTGGTTCGTCGGAAGCGGCAGCTATTTGCCTGCATGAATTTGCATGCCGATTGCAGCTCGAGTGCGAGGGTATGCACGTGGTCGAGCATGTCTTGTTGCGACCGTTGACGAGCAGCGATCCGGACATACCCGACGATTTCTATCATTACCGGTTGACTGCCGTTTTCCCCGCGTGGACAGCACGCGGGCGCGATGCATCGTTCCGTCGTGTAGCCAAAGAGACCTTGGCGCTCAACGCGCCTGCACATCTTCGCCTGCAAACCTTGTGGCTGGATGCCAAGGCCATGCTGCGCTTTGAGCACAGCTATGCGGCATGGCTGAAAGCCAAGCAAGCTCATTGCGCCGCGATGCTTGCACCCAGTGGTGGGCAAGAGGAGGCGGCGCGCAGATTGGAAGACTGGACCCGCATGCTTCGCTGGTTGCTGTGGCGACACCTTGAGGCCGGCGGCAATGGCCCGGAGGGCGGCGCATGAGTCGTCATGTAATCGAAACGCTGCAATGGACTTGCCAAAGCACCGATCGACAGCCCGTGCTGGCTCAGCAGAGCATGAGCGATTTTTTGCACGGCCCCGGTGCGCAAATACTGGAGACTGTGTTCGACAGGCTATCGGCGCGTGGCGAAGTGTGGCGCATCGATCAGCTGGAGATTGACCTCGGTGATGTACCACCCGATACCGACGCCGACGGTTGGGCGGTGCGGCTGGAACTCGCCTTGGATACCGCGCTTCGGCGCTTGCGACCGAATGGTGTGATTGCGCCAGCCACCTATCAGATCACGCAGACTACCAGCCGTGTAGAAGACCGCGATCTCGATCATTTTCTGTATTACCTCGAGCATGGGAGACTGCACTGGTCCATGTCGCCACTCACTGGCAGCGGCATGGCCGACTGGCTGGCTCGTTTGACGAAGCAAACCGGGCCGCGTCTGTGGCCGGCGCTCCTGCGTTTGCCACACGCCGATCGCACTCTGCGTCGGCTAAGTCACATCACGCCGCACCACGGCTTGCACGCCTTGCTGGCGTTGCGGCATGGCGATCTCGCGCACGCGCTGGAGCTTCTGGACGACACGGTGCTGGAGCCATTGCGCGCGCAAGGGCGATTAAGTGCTTACCAACTTGGCCAGGTGCGACAGGCCTGGCGTGTCGCGGGTCTGCAGGCGTTGTGGGGGCAGGGTGGCAGTGCCTTGGGCGTGGCGCGGGTACAGAGGTTGCTTACCGCGTTGGGCAGTAGCTTGCTGACGCAGCTTGGCGCCAATGAAACATCGCGATTGGGTGCCTGGCTAGATCTCGCATCTTCGGCGTGGGCGTCCAGCGGACTGCAGCGAAGTCTTCTACTTGGTGTGCAGTCGCGATTGTTTGGCAAGGCATCTGAAGCACAACGCCAACGTCTCTATCCATTGCATGCATCCGCTGATGGCACGGGTGCGTCCAATGGTGGCGGCGACCATATGCTTCTCTCTGCGACCTGGCACGAATCGCTTCGTCAGTTCGCGCTCGTGCATCAGTCGGATTCGATGGTGCGAGCGGCGGGGTTGGGCTTGTCAGATCTGCAGATCTATTTGGTCGACTACAGCCTCGCCTACCTCAGCGAGACCGATCGAGTGCCACAGGATCACGTTGCTTGGCAGCAGGTGTGGAATAGTGCCTTGCTCGCATTGGCGGATGAATCCCCGGGGCACGCCACGCAGCATCTTCGCGAGTCCGCCTTGTCACCGTCCGGAAGCGCATCGGCCGCGCAGGGCGAGCGGCCGAAGGTCCGTCATAGCCGCAACGGTGACGGCACGGTGTCGCCTGCCGACGATCATCCGGATAACGAGGCGATTTACGTCGCCAATGCCGGGCTTGTGTTGCTCGCCAACTACACGCCGCGGCTGTTCGACATGCTCGGTCTGCTTCAAGGGGATGCCTTTGTCGACGAAGCTGCGCGTGACCGAGCTGTGCATTGCCTGGTCTATCTGGGCGATGGGCATACCGATACTGAGGAGCACGAATGGGTGCTCAACAAGCTGTTGTGCGGCGTACCGATGGACGAGCTCGTGCCGCCTGCCAAGCCGCTGGATGACATCACGCCGATGCTCGACAGCCTTCTGCAGGGTGTGATTGCGCATTGGCGTGCGCTGGGTGGTACGTCGCCTGATGGGTTGCGCCAGACCTTTTTGCGCCGCATTGGCCGACTGGTCGAGCACGAAGCGCTCGAGGGCGAGCACTGGCGCTTAAAGGTGCAGCCCGGCCCGTTCGATCTGCTGCTGGACCGGCTGCCGTGGAGTTACGGGACGATCAAGTTGCCGTGGATGAAAGGGGCCATTCATGTCGACTGGCGTTGATGATCGCTACGCATTGCACGCCACAGCCCTGAGCCAGGAGCTCGACTGGCTGGGCGCCGTGCTCAATCTGCGACTGGAACAACATTTCCAGCAACACCCGGAGGGCTTCGGCGCCGCGCCGCCGCCGCCGTTGTTGCCAGCAGAAAGCGCATTGGCTGAGCTTGTAGAAGAACTCGGCCTCAAGCCGATCGAGCGCGCCGTGCTGGCGTTGGCATTGGCTCCTCATTTACGCCCCGGCGCCCTTGATCTGTTATTCGTGCGTAATCAGAATCTGGATCGTGGCTTCACCGAATTTGGTGGCTGGAAAGCGCAGCGTCACGGCGGTTTTCTGCCTACCGGCGAGACCGCCGCATTTCTCGTTGCCGGAGAGCATCTTGCCGGACGTATTGCGCTTCTGGATCTGTTCGATGCCCAGCATCCATTCATTGCGCGCGACATTCTTCGCCTCGATTGCGAAGCGGCCGGCAATGAGCCTCAGCTCAGTGGTGCGCTGAGCGTAGGTGCCGAAATGCTGCAACGCCTGCAGACGGGTGTGTGGCACAAGCCCGACTACAACATCCAGTTCCCGGCCAAGCGCATCACTACCGACCTGGACTGGTCGGATCTGGTGCTTACGCCCGATGTCATGGATGAAATCATGGTGATTCAGACCTGGATGCGGCAGGGCGCCGAGCTCATGCACGACTGGGGACTGGCTCGCGCGGTCAAGCCCGGCTATCGAAGCCTGTTCTACGGCCCGCCCGGCACCGGCAAAACGCTCACGGCGACCCTGCTGGGTCAAAGCGTTGGTGTGGATGTCTATCGCATCGACCTGTCGATGGTGGTGTCCAAATACATCGGTGAAACCGAGAAAAATCTGGCGCGCGTGTTCGACCAGGCGCAAAACCGGCGCTGGGTATTGTTTTTCGATGAAGCCGATGCGTTGTTCGGAAAGCGCGCCGCCGTGCAGAACAGCAACGACCGGCATGCCAACCAGGAAATCGCCTATCTGCTTCAACGTGTCGAGGATTTCCCGGGCGTCGTGATCCTGGCCAGCAACCTTCGCGGCAATATCGACGAGGCGTTTGCGCGCCGGTTTCAGTCGATGGTGTATTTCCCGATGCCGGATGCTGAGCAGCGCCTGCGACTTTGGCGTGGCCTGCTGCCACAAGCAGAGCGCGTAGCACCCGGCGTCGACCTGGAGACCATCGCCGAGCGGCATGTTTTATCGGGTGGTGCGATCGTGAACGTGCTGCGCTTTGCGGTGCTGCAGGCGGCACGCAGCGGTGCGACGCAAATTGGTGCCGCGCATTTGCGTATCGCATTGGCCAAGGAGTTGAGCAAGGAAGGGAGGACGGTGGGATGAGGCCGCTCGTGCATCTTCTCGCTTCCTTGCGACATGCCGTCAGGCGCGGCGGGTGGGTGGCGCTGATTCTTTTGGGGTTCGTGCCTTGGACGGCAAAGGCGGCGTCGTGTGCCGACATGCAATTTCTTCAACTCGGTAATGGCGTCGTAAATTTGCCTAACGGCACCGTCGGCCAGCCGTACCAGTACACCTTGCGCGCCACCGGGGGCGAGCCGCCCTATACCTACCGTGCCGGCAGCTTGCCCCCGGGGTTTTCGGTCAGTGCTGCCGGTGAACTGTCGGGTGAGCCGAGTCCATTGCCGTTGATCACTGTGTTCGTGGCAGGTGTGCGCGATCAACACGACTGCACTGCGCAGCAAACGTACAGGGTGTCGATCGTTGCACCTTGGCAGCCGGCGCCAGTGCCTTCGCCTAAACCCGCGCCAAAGCCGAAACCGCCACAACCACCGACACCGGCGCCAAAGGCAATAGAGCCGCCCGCGCCAAAGTCGCTGACCACGCTGCCGCTGTCCGACACCTTGGCGGCACCGTTTCCGTCCGAATCGGCCATGGATGTTTACATGCTCACCGAGGACATTTTCACTGACAAAGATGTACTGATCGAGCTCAAACAGATGACGGTCGATGCCACGCCCGTAGATGTCAGCACAGACGCTGCGGCCGGCAAGAACGACCCTGGTAAAGACGATGCATCGAAAGACGATTCGACGTCGCAGAGTCCCCCCGTGAACGATGTGGATCAGCCCGTGGATGAAGCGACCGAGGCCGATGTCAACGCGCAATTCCAGCGCCTGCTGAAGCCGCTGCTTGGGGTGGAATATCCAGGGGAGGAGTTGTTCAAAGCTGCACTCGATACCCGGCTCTGCCGTTTCTCAGCGGACCTGATCATCGCCACGGCGAACAAGAACAAGTTGGCTCCGCCTTCGGACGAGGAAAGTGCTTGTCCGCCGAAATGGGACGAGCTTCCGGGGAAGGCCGTCAACTCGCCACCCAATCCGCTGCCATGGAAAGAGCTGCCTCAATGGCTGATGAGTCGAGCGATGCGCGATGTTCTGATCCAGAAGGCCAAGCAATCACACTCGCTGCTCCCATGGCCGGCACCACAATGGAGCGGCAAGGGTTGCGGTTGTGTACGGCCGCTCACCGGCGAGATCTACGGCTTCTACCCCTACTGGCACAACGGGAAAAAACCAGTGCCTTTGGACTTCAGTCTGGTCTCGCGCATCAATGTGTTCGCACTATGGTTTAAGGATAACGGCGACCTGGTTGAGCCGAAGTGGAAGGAACAGCAGAGCACGGACTTCATCCGCGAAGCACATACGCATCGCGCTGCATTGGATTACACGCTCTATCACAATGATTGGCGATTCTTGAAAAGTGCCAACGACGAAGAGATCACGGCCATGGCGCAGCGGCTGGCCGTGCAGGCTGCGAGGTTCATTGACACACCGCTCGATGATCTGGCGTCACGTAGTCATGCCTGGGTGCCGGGGTTTGCCGACGTTGAGCGTTATGGCAACGGGTTGACGTTATATCTGGACAAAATACCGGCGGATGATGATCTTCGCCGCGAATTCAAGCGCTATCTCGACCGCCAGATCCGGGAGCTAATCGCCGAACTGCGCCGACGCGATCGCCATTACGTGCTCAATATCGTGGTGCGAGACGAAGATCTGACGGCGCCGGGCGGCATCTGGCAAGTCGACCAGATGACCGATTATCTGCGACTTGCCGAGTCGGTCGATCCGCGCGGTGGCACCATCGCCAGCGAGAACGCTCGCGCGCGCAGCAGCACCAACCTGACCCTACGTTACCTCGTGCTGCTAAAACAACCCACTGAGCACAGCATGCGCGAAGTGTTGACGATGATTGATCGGGACAAGAAGATCGACGAGGAAGAATGTCGGATACTGCTTCACCGGTTGATCCCTGTCCTTTCCACGGGCGCCTCCTCTGAGCCGGAGCTCTACGAAGATCTGGCGTATGCCTCCGATAACTTTGGCGGCGCCGGCTTCTGGGCTGCACCGAGTCTGGATACGCCTGCTGGGCGTATGACCGCCGGGCGCATTCGCGGCAGCTTTCTGCAACGCATTCCACGAGCAGAGCAATTGAATGCGTGGATTTGCGAATACCGCTGGCCGCTGCGCATGGCCGCCGAAGCACTGCTGCTGGTATGGCTGGTCGCCTTTGTGATCTACCAGTCCAGCTGCCGATTCCGGCAGGTGGGTCTGGCGTATCCGCTGGGTCTGCTGCTGGGCGCCATCGCGTTTCTGATTCTTGGTGCGCTATTGCTGGCTGGCGATCCCAGGCTCAGGCAGCTCCGACAAGGCAACGCCTTGCTAGGGCTGATACTGGTGGTGCTGATAGCCATCATTGGTTACCACATGCTCAAACCACGCGTGGAGAAGCCATGAAAATGCATGAGATGACACAGGGCAAAAGTGGCGAGCCGGCCGCGGGGCGGAACGAAGGTGCCGGGCTGATGCAGCGAAGGGTCGCCGATACGCCAAGGCAGGCGGGAGAGGCAGCTCACATCACACAGCTGAAGGGCGCGGAGAAATCGAAGAGCAAGGCTCCGCCGTCAAGGAAAAGCGGAGGTAAGTAGCGTGCGGGGGTGTTGCCCTTTTGGATCAAGGGTGAGCTTGCGTGAACAATTCGCCCAGGCGCACCTGTTGATGTTGTAAGCCATGTCGTTCACTTTTCATGCGTCAACGTTCGTTGCTCTGGAGGGTCATCTGATGCGCCAGGCCGTGGCGGTTCAGTGTAACGAAGTGGACTTGATCGATAAGGAGAGAACCCAGCCGGCCCCGTCGAGCGTGTTGCAACGATGGATTGACGGAAGTCCAAAGCAAATATCGCAGAGCGCTACTCTGGCGCAACTTCGCGCTTACCCGGCGGCAGAGCAATCCAATGGCTTGCCACCGCAGTTGCGCGCTGGCATCGAGGCCCTGTCGGGCGTGGACATGGCAGATGTCGTGGTGCATCGCAATTCCACCAGCCCGGCCCAATTCAGTGCGCATGCCTACGCGCAGGGTAATGCGATTCACCTTGGCCCAGGGGAAGATCGACATCTACCGCACGAGGCTTGGCACGTCGCACAGCAAAAGCAGGGCCGGGTAAGGTCGTCGTTCCTGACGCAAGGTGGTGTCCACATCAATGATGATGTCACCCTGGAGCGCGAGGCGGATGCCATGGGGGCGGTGGCCGAAAAAGAAAGCGTCAATGCGCCAAAAGCTTCAAGTGAGCAAGGCAGAAATGTCGGGCAGCACCAGGTGCGCCAGTTATCTATCTGGAGCTGGGTAAAGAAATCGGCGGTTAGTCTTTTTAATTTTGCAGCGGGAAGTGTTTACCGCGTTCCCGCGCGGGTACTGGACTTGGCTCATCATCTAACGATCGACCTTGTGAAAGCCATTTACTTCGCCATCCATCGCCCCGCTACGGCGGGAGGCGTTGGCCTGATGCAGGAGCAAGCACCCTTGGCGAACTGGGGCCTTGGTGTGCTCACCAGAATTTTGGACATCGCCAACGTGCGTGAGCTCATTGGGGTGCTCACGACGATTGTAGGTACACCATTGAGCGATGTTCGGGGACTGTCCGATGCTGAGAAGCAGCTTGCGCGCGAAATCTTTGGAGACAGTATGAATCTGGCCGACGTATCCCTTTTGGAGAACTCCGCCATTGCTGGAATCACCGCCGGCCCCGGTGGCGCGTTTACAGCGGCGCATACGATTCATGCTGATCGGCCTTTTACGAACCCGGGAAATCAAGGGGCGCATGTGGACAGACAAGCCATCTTGATGCATGAGCTTTTGCATATCGCGCAGGAGCAGAAGCAGGGGATCCTGTCGTGGATCGAGTTGCAGTGGGGGAGAAATGCAACGCGGGCTGTGGCGCCGCAGGGAGTTGATCCCGACTATTTCTATGGGCCCATTGGACCGGGTACGCCGTTGAGGGATTTCAGCAGAGAGCAGCAGGGCGCCATCATTCAGGATTACGCCACCTATCTGCAGACGACGGCTCCACAAGCGAGGAACCCCGCAGATCCCATCCAAAGTGCGCTTGGGTGGGGGCAATATCAGGATTATCAAACGATGCTGCAGGGTCTCCGGCAAGGTCACTGGGCGCTACCCTTTCATCACCCGCAGTGGAAAGACACCATAGGTTGATCGAGGCAGTGACGTGGACGTTGCAGCGCTGCCGGCCTCCCCAAAAGCGCTGATGAGTAGGTCACAACAACACTTCACGATGTACGTACGCTGAGGGCTTCTTGAACGTGAAGCTGAGCGATTCAACGCATCAGGACAAGTTTAACCTCGATCAAGAGCCGCCCCATGTGGGTGACGCCATGCTGCACCCGATGCAGCGAAAAATTGATGGCAGCCCACGGCAGCGCGCCCAGCACAGTCGTCTCACCCAGTTACAAAAGGTGGCGCATCGATCAAAACCGGACGGCCTGCCATTGCCGTTGCGTAGGCGTATTGAATCTCTGTCTGGGATGGATATGGGCGACGTTGTGGTGCATCGCCATTCTGCCAAGCCAGCTCAGTTGAATGCCTTGGCCTATGCGCAGGGAAGTGACATCTATCTTGGCCCAGGGCAAGACCAACATCTGCCCCATGAGGCCTGGCATGTGATGCAACAGAAGCAAGGCAGGGTCAGGCCCATCAAGCAGATGAAAGGAGGCGTGGCTATCAATGACGACGTCCGCTTGGAAAAGGAGGCGGACCAGATGGGGGCGAAATCACTAAGTAGCCTTGGTGGCCAGCTGAGAAGTCCCGACCCATCCATCACGACGAATGATTTGGCTGGATCAGATCTGCCCGTTCAACGCTTTGTCCGCGACAGCCAAATAGGCGAGTTCCTGACGGATTTGCTAGGTCAGGCGGCCGACCCAGGCATGATTGATGTATTCAAAAATGCGCATGGCGAAGGCGTCAGTGATGCCAAGGGCGTCACGGAAGCGCAAAAACGCTATCAGGGCTTCTTGTGTGGCCATCTTGGCAGCGGAAAGATCATGGATGCCCATCGGAGCATTGGCTTTGAATATGAGTTCGCCACCTACAACATCAAGCGTGGCGACATCGATATCGATTCGCACAACGAGCTTGGGCGCTCCGAGCTGCTGGGCGACCTATTTAGCATCCCTTTCAGGCTTGAGACCGATTCCGAGAACGAGCTTGAAGTGACGACGCCGCCGCTCTTGATCGCAAACATAGGCGGCACCATCCATCGATCCGCTGCAAGCAATCTTTATAAGCATTACAAGGCTGCGGCAAAGAGCGCGCGAACAGAAAACGAAGGTGAGTTGGTTTCAGCCCTTGCCATGGCGGATGAGGGGTTTGGTGATGGCTGGAGTTTCGAGCCGAAAGCGTCAATGCTTTCCGTCAGCACCGAAAGGGGAAAGCACCAGTACTCGGATGATCAGATCTATTCTCAGCTGAATATATCGCTAACCTCTGGAGAAATTGCTGACTTCATGGATCAGCAGTCACTGAACTGGACTGCAGACCAGGATGCGGAAGTTCTCGAAGGTACTGACGTATTTTCTACCGCCTACTTCAGGATTCAAAATGCGCTCAACGAAGAGGCGGCCGAAAGAATAGACGCTCACTTGCGCAAAGTCAGTGCGGTGGCGGATTTGCGCAAAGCGGAGCCGTCTGGCGAGGAGCAGCTTGATGAGAAGCTTCTGGGGGAGGCATCGCCTGGAGATGAGTGGTCCGAAGAGGGGTGGCCCGCATACAGGGCGGATCCGGTGCGTGAAAAGCTCGAAGACGAAACAAGCGCGCTGATCACATTGATTAGTCGATCGTTAGCCAATGTCCTCGCGATACCAAGCATCGTATTTAACGAAAGATTCCGCAAAGAGGGATTGCTTGACTCTCTTCATTCGGAGGTTAAGGAAATATTCGGTGTCTGGATCAAAGATACCGTTCATCACCTCATTTCCAGTTACGTCAAAGGCAATGCGGTGACTAGAGCCTTGATGGCATTGATCATCAGGTCGAAGGCCGAAGACGTCGAGAAGATATTGTTTGAAGAGTTGCTTCGCGACGGAAACAGCACATTTCCAAAGGTCAATGCCGATCCGTTCGGCTCGGGTTTTGCCGCCAAGGAAAAGGGGCCGAGAGAATCCAAGGGATCTCCCCGTTCGCTAGCCGGGAACGAGGCAAGGTCGTCAAGCGAAAATAGGGCTCTCCCAAACATCGATGTCGATTACTCTCAGGAACGCTTGGCTGCCATTGAAAAGGAGTCGGAGCAACTAAAGATTGCTCTGCGCGACACGGTAGCGAAGGAAGCAAAGGCATCGATAGCGTTAATGCTTAGGGTTCTCGAGAAGGACGAACAGCCCCAGTTCGACTATCAGTCCGAGTTCTTGAAAGAATCGTTTGAAGGTAGGTACGCGGGTTACGGCGTGCGCAAGGAGACATTCATACCCATCGAGTCTGGAGAAAACATCAGGCTTCATCTGGCAGAGATCAGGAGTGACGAGACCATCGACAGATTCCTGGGTCGAGCTGGCGATGGTGCTCCGTTCGATGGCGAAAGCGAACAGGGGAGCTGGTCAAGTACGCGCGGCTCAGGCGAGGCAACAAGGCGAAAGCGCGAAAAATCGCATCCCACGCGCGGCCGGCGCGAATGACGCCGATGTCACAGCTGCGCTTCTCGGCCAACGCTGATTACATCTTTCGTCTTTTGTCGTGCTTACAAGGCGACTGAATGATTTGCGGGCTTGGCCATGTACGGCGCGAGGGCGGAGTCATCGTCACGCAATGCGCTGCGTAGCTGCAGAAGATGAGACAGGGCTGGCTGGCAACTGGCGCGTGCCCGCGGCAACGCCTGGGATGCCAGTGCGATAGCATGATCCACCGACCAGTCGGCTTCTTTCCATCGTGCCCTGCTCGGGGCGTCGTACAGCCGAGCCAAAGCTTGCACCGCCTGCTCCACCGAGATGCGCACAGCAGCCGGCAAAGACACGTGCTGTATGTCTCCCCGAAGCTCGATCAGGGTGCGACCGCAGTCGTGTATCGCCAGGCCCCAGCCCATCAGACTGCGTGATTGTGCGCTGCCGGGCCGGGTGTGCTGGACGATCTGGTGAAAAAGATCGCGGTTGCCGCTTTCGAAGGCGTAGAGCAGGCCATGCATGGGGGCGGTTGCTGCCAGTTGTACCTGTCGACGCAATCGCTGCATCTGGCGTTTCCACAGCCAACGGGTGCCATGCACCGCGGGCACCAGCATAAAGGCCATGCCTGTGGTCATTACGCCAAACAGCGAGGCCAGCGCTTCGTTGATGAAGTGCTCCGGGTCGTACACCATCGGATTCTTCAGGGCGAGGGTGAGCACGAAACCCAGCGTGTAGGCTGCGCCTATGCCAGGCAGAGTGGAGTTACGAGTGGTCAGGTAGGGGCCAATCATCAGCAAGGGCGCGGTGGCCAGCATGAGCATGATGAAGCCGTCGCTGCCCGGCAGCAGCCAGAACGAGGAGGCATACGAGGCGACGACGCCAAGTGCGAAACCGATCATCGTGTTGGTAGTGACTGCCATAGGCGCCGTGCTGGTGGCGAGTAGCCCGCTGAACAGCGTCGCCAGCAGCATGGCCGTGGTGCCTGAAGGCCAGTTGGTTGCCTGCCAGAGCACGCCAAGGCCAAGCATGGTAAGGAACGTTCGCGCTGCCGCGATCAGGGCGGGCATCTTGTCATTGGGGCGCTTGAAGGCGACGCGCTCTGTCGTGCCACGGAGTCGCCCTTGGGTCTCGCGCAGCGTAGCCTCGAGTGCCGCGAAGTCGCGTAATTCGCCGGCGAAGCGGCGTAGTAGCGTGGCGCCGCTATCGAACTCCAGCAGAAGGTCCGGATCCTGGCGCAAGGTCGCGCGCAGTTGTGTCGCCAATGACTGGAGTCGTTCTTCGCAAGCATCGAGTCGAGCGGCGAGTGGTCGCGGCGCCAGAGCACCGGATGATGTGAGCGCCTCGCCGACAGGTGTGTAGAGCTCGATCAATGCCTTCGCGGTGCGTCCGTGGTGATTCCGTTCCAGTCTGTTGATCAGGTGATGCAGGGACTGAAAGCTGGTGGCCGCGGCCATGTAACGTAGATTCAATAGACGCATGCGACTACTGCGGACGCGCGTTTGGGGATCTTCGAAGATCACCGAGGCGCGTAGATCCTCCAGTTGCACGGCTGCGAGCACGCAACGCAGATGAGCCTTTTCTAGCTCCGCGCGAGGAATGCTGCCGAGCATGCTTTCGCGTGCGAAAGCGATGAAGTCCTCGTAGTGTTCGCGTTCGGTGCGCTGCAAGACGGCGCGCAAGCTCTCAGGCCACACGATGTCGCTGACCAGCGCGGCGACGATGATGCCGATCATCACCTCGCTCACGCGGAGCATCGCGGTATCGAAGACCCGGTAGGGGTCATTGAATGCCGCCAGGGCCACCACCGCTGCGGTATAGCCGGCCAATACAAAGCCGTAAGACCTGAAATTGCGATGGAGTACGGCGCCACCTGAGCATAAGGCTACCCACAAGGACAGGCACAATATGAGCAGCTCGGGCTGCTGCGGAACGACCGCCATCAGCAAGAGCGCGAAGAGGCTGCCGGCGACCGTTCCTATGGCGCGATAGAAGCTCTTGGCGAGCACCATGCCGCGCTGCGGATGCATCACGATGGAAACGGTGATCATCGCTGTGGCTGGCTGTTGCAACTCAAGCAACATGGATAGCCAGGCGGTGAGATAGAGCGCTGCCAGGCACTTGAATACAAAGATCCATGCCTGCCGCTCACCAGCAAGAAACAAAGTCAGGCGGGCGCGTGATCGCGTCATAAGGCGATCGATAAGCAACGAGTTCATCAAGCCCTGCGGCGCGAAAAGTGTTAGATGGGCGGAGCAGGGGCGGCAGCGCAAAGCATGCCGCGGGGCGTCGGTTGGGAGGCGAGTCGCCAAAATGCGTTCCGCTGGCAGCGGGCATCCGTCTGCGCAGCGGAGCGTGTTGGTTAGCCCTGCGCTATCGCGGGGCTAACCGTGTCGATCAGCCCTGGATCTGGTACTCGTCGGTGCGGCTACGTGCGATACCGATAAGTGCGAGCTTCTTCAGGCTGTCCACTTGCTTGGGAAGCTCGGACACCGGCGTTTTGGTGGGATCGAACGCCTTGCTCGACGTGACGACGAGGCGCGAGCCATCGCAGACGGCGAGGGTGATGGTCGTCTGTGGGCCGCCCGTACCGGTGGCTTCGGGGGACTTGGCGCAGTAAGCATCATCGCTCGGCTTGGCTGCGCTACCCACTTCCACGACGAGGCGCGGTGCTGCGGAGCTGGTATTCGGCGAACCTGCGTTCGGAATGGCCTGGGCGATCTGCTGGTTAGTGGCCTCCGGCAGGGCGCCGCGCACTTCAACCGGAAGTTTCGGCATGGCCTTCTTCCAGTAATCGACCGTGTCGTCGGTGTTCGACCAGTGTGCATCGACGGTGGTGCGGCATCCAACCAGCATCAGTAGCGTGGCGGCGGCGCAGGCAATGACTATCAAGCGGGAATGAGTTTGCATGGTGAAAGTTCTCTGGGGAGTAGAGGCACGGCAGGTGTCGTGCGTTAGGGCGCATCGGCTCGGCGGGCGGCACGCGGTCCCCGGAAAAGGCGATGCAGTGATAGGGCTCGCGCAAAGGGCGCGCACGTTCGTGCGGCGACTACGTTTCCGCGTCGTGCTTCACAGGTGTGTTTGGGGAGATATCAGCCGGTGGCTGTGCCCGGCTTGCCGGAGTGGTATGGCCGATGCGTGGCCATGCGGTCAGCGCATTGCAGTTGCCGCGCGGTTAAAACAGAAGCAGTCATTGCCTGGGCTTGCGGGGTTCGGCGAGGGGCGTCAGTGTTATGGAATTGTGATCAGCGATAAATCGCTTGAAGCGCCCCTCACATGGTCCTGCGAGTCCCCAATGGCCGGGAGATGGCGACTGGCGACGAAGCCGCCTGTGCTTATCGAGGAGGCGTGCCACCCGTTTCCCACGGCGCACCTGCCTCCCATTGCTCGACCAGAAAGTCGATAAACGCGCGGGTGCGTGGCGTGAGATGTCGTTTGCTGGGGTAGACCAGTCGTATCGGGTCCGGTGGTGGACGGCAGGCCTCCAATACTTCCACCAGCCTGCCGGCACGCAGGTCGTCACCAATGACGTAATTGGCAAGATAGGCAAGCCCGAATCCCGCCAGGGCTGACTCACGGATGGCTTCGGAATTGTCGACACTCATCCTGCCTGGGCCTTCGTAGAGGAAGGGGCCATCCTCCGATTGCAGGCGCCACGGAATGGGGCGCTCGCCCCGGATGTAAACAATGGTGTCGTGGCGATCCAGATCGCGCGGAGTCTGCGGTGCGCCGCGTTGGGACAGGTACTCGGGTGATGCGCAAACGATGAACTGCTGCCACGCCACAGTGCGCGTCAGGATCAGGGAGTCGTCCTTGGGTGCGCCAATGCGGACGGCAACATCAAACCCTTCTTCGATGAGGCTCACAAAACGATCCGTGAACCACAACTCCGTACGCACTTCCGGCCACTGCTTCAGGTAGGCATGGATCAACGGCAGGATGTGGCGTTGGCCGAACGAGGGTGGGGCCATGAGCCTGAGCGTGCCGGTGGGTCGGCTGCGCCGAAGTGCCATGGTGGCGTCGACATCTTCCAGCTCTTCCAGAATCTGCCGCCAGCGATCATAGACGGTGGCCCCTTCGTCGGTGAGGCTCAACTTGCGCGTGGTGCGATGGAGTAGTCGCACACCCAGCTGGCTTTCCAGCCGCACGATGCTCTTGCCTACTGCCGAGCGAGTGAGCCCGAGGCCTGTGGCGGCGGCAGTAAAGCTGCCGGACCTTACCGCGGCAACGAATGCTGCGATATCGCCGAATCGATAGGGTTCCATGAGCGTTGACGTCGTGGTGGTCGAGATGGGGAAGGGTTGACCAGCGAAGAGCCTTCGGGCGGTTTCGCTTTCAGACGCAAGGCATGTGGGGAGATGGGCCTGCGCCTGGGCGTATCGTACAGGGGGTGGTCGCGCGCAAGGGTGGCGGCCATTATCCAGGCTCTCCCGTTGCTCAGCAGTGTGTGCCTTAAGTCTTCGATTTCAACGATTTAGAGTGAAGCGTCGACTTTCTTGCGGCTGCTTTCAAGCCGCCCGCAGTCCCGGCACCTCGCGCCATGTCATTGGCACTGCGGTCTCGGTGGTGCAGGCCGCTCAGGTCAGACTGCTCTCGCCATAGAAGCAGAAATCAGCGGGTAAGTCCGTGTGGTTGTTGCAGGTGCAGAAATGACCATTGGGTATGCGCCGGAACTGTCAATGGCACTGACGATGGTGCACGTGCGCTACCTTTGTGGATCGCTCATCGCCGCGATGCGAATGGAACACGACATGATCCCTCGCTGCGCCAGGCATGGCCGGCAGGTACGCTTCGCACCCAGCGACCTTGGTCAGGCGATGGGTCGCATCCAACGGCAGTGTGAGCCAGGTGGTTCTGCGCACTCCGCATTTCACAATCACTTCATTATTTGTCTTCTACTTTTTGGTGGAGGGATTGAGAAGTCACATTCCGCGTTCACCCGGCTTCCAGGAAGCTGATAGATACGCACACTGCAGGCAGCTTGCGCCGCGCCCGAATGAGCAGACGATTTCCATCCCTAGTCAGAGGAAGCATCTTCTTCCTAGCCGTAGGATGGGTGCTGCACGTCGGTCGCCAAATTTTCGAGCCCATCATCATCAGCGTCCTGGTGGTCTATGTGATCGTGGGCGTTGCGCGACAAACGCAGCGTATCCCTGGTCTTGGCCCGCGGATACCAGTAAAGCTGCATTACACGTTGGCGATTCTATTGATTGGCCTGGCCCTGGTTGGCATCGCCTCACTCATCATTGGCAACATCAGCCGCATGGCGACGTTGGGGCCTCAATATCAGGCCAGCCTCATAGGGCTCATCCAGAAGTGGTTTGTGCGCCTGGGAGGTGAGTCGGAGCCGACCTGGGCCACGCTTCGTCGCGACATCATCGGTCAGATCAACGTCCAGCGACTGATAAGCTCCACCGTGGTTTCGATCACCTCCATCATGAGTGGCCTGATCGTTATCTTGTTGTATGCGGTGTTCCTGCTGATTGAGCAATTCAATCTGCATCACAAGATTTCGATGATCGAGAAGGAATACCCGGGGGCCTCGCGCTTGCAGAGCGCCATCGCCGATATCAATCAGCGTATCGGTACTTATCTCGCGCTCAAGACCTTCGCTAGCGTGCTTCTTGGCGTGATCAGCTGGGCGATCATGGCGCTGTTCGGACTGGAGTTCGCCGCCTTATGGGCCATTCTCATTGCCTTGCTGAATTATGTGCCGTATCTGGGCACTTTTCTTGGCGTGCTGTTTCCTTCGATCTTTGCCATTGTCCAGTTCGGAGAGTTTGAATCGGCGGCCAAAGTGGCTCTCGCACTATGTGTACCGCAGTTCCTTATTGGCAACTTCCTTGATCCCTACCTCATGGGAAGCTCCTTGAACCTGAGTCCATTCGCGATACTGGTTAGCCTTGCCGTGTGGAGCGCACTGTGGGGCGTCACCGGGGCATTCTGTGCGGTGCCGATCACGGCTTGTATCGCCATGGCGCTTTCTGAGTTTCCCGGAACCCGCCCAATCGCCATCTTGCTTTCAAAGAATGGCAGCCTGGGCGATACGGACGAAGTCGCTCCGACGAGTTGAGTTTGCGCCGGCGCACCGCACCCTCAATTTTTCGACCGCTCCCTATGTAAGGCGCTACGGACTTACTTTCTCCGATTCGACGATCAGATCCAGCACGAAGGCAAAGGGCGGTGTACCGGCAGGCGCGTTGGCGATGCGATAGCGCTTCACCCGCAGCACGTTGCGGATACCGGGCTCGTGCATATAGCCCTCGATGGTTTCCGTCATGGGTTTCCAAGGGCCGGGTTGTCCGACTTGCAGTCCGTGTTCGTCGTAGTGTCTCTCACGCACTTGCAGGCACGAAGCGTGGGTGGTGTCGCCGGGTTTGCATGGCACGGTCTGGGCCGCAACTTCCAGAAACACAGTTTCGCCAGGTCCACCGTACCGCGTCTCTGCCGTGGCATGTCCGGCAAAGCTCAGCGTGTCGCCTGACCGGGTCACCAGCCGAAGTTGCGGTGATGGCTCGCCCGCTTTCACGGAAAACGCGAGTCGCCCCTCCAGGCGCTGCGCAATTGCCTTGTCCAGCGCCGACAACGAAGGGTTGACGCAGGCCATCAGGGTGCTGGCCATCGGATTTATTCGTAGCTGGTCACCCTTGGCGGTGAAGCTTCCGCTCATGCGATTGCAGCTGTTGCTGACGTAGATACTGTTGGCTGTGAAATCCAGCTGCAGGGGCTTGTCGGGCTGGACAAATAGCGTATCGATACGCTTCCCGGCCTTGTCAGTGGCATCGACGAGTTGCCAATGGTATTGCTCAAGCTTTGGTGTGTCGACGGAGGCCGTGCCATGGGATGCTGCCGAGGGTGCCGGCGCATTGGCTGCCTCAAGAGTTCCTGCACAGGCTGTCTTCGACAAGGGCGCGCATACGACCGCGGCGAGCAATGGAAGCCACAGCAATCGAAGTAATTTCCTTTGCGTGCATGACGACAGAATGGTTTTGCCAGCGATGAATTGAGTTTTCATGAAAGTCCCCGGGGTTAAGGCGCTTCAAGGCCCATGGTACGGATGGTTTGCACTGCCGTGCCGGCGGTTGGCGTGCACCCGGTGGGGCAGAGATAGAAACACCACAAATCTCCAAGCAAGTCGTGCTGATGACCCATGTGCTGAATAGTGAGGCCGCTGGCGCGAATGGCATGTAAATCAGTGTGGATACGCCGAAGGCCAGAGCAAAACTTTCTCTCCACCTCGGCAGCATTTTCACGGGACCATGACGACTCTTTGTATCAACTCAATGACCGTCACGTCATCTGCGTCTGCACAACGTCTTTCTGAAGGGCATGAATGCTTGGGCGTGCAGGCAGCGAGCCTGGCAAGGCAGCGCGCGTCGCATAGGTTGAGCCGGGAGTCCCGGGGGCAATGTGACCATCTGCAACTGGATAGGGTTCCTTCCTTGGCTAGCGTCCAGGCGTCGATGCCGCTCGGGCACGCGTGCTGTTCAAGCGGCCGTGTATCAGTCGGATCGCCCCCGAACTTTTAGCCCCACCATGCCCGCAGGCTCGCGCATGCTTCGCGCTGTTCTCTGCTGCGGATTCACGTTACTGACTGCTTGCGGACGTGATGATGAATCGGGGCGTGAAAGGGCAGGCATGTTTGCCCCCACAGTTTCTGTGGAGGAGGTGCACACGGGGCCGGTGCCCAACCTTATCGAGCTGCCGGGCAGGGTGGAAGCCGTGCGGTCAGCAGAGGTGCGCGCACGCGCCGACGGCATAGTCCAGCGACAGCTCTACGTCGAGGGAACCGACGTGGCAGCTGGCGCGCAGCTGTTCCAGATCGATCCGCGCGACCTGCAGGCGCGATTGCAGCAGGCGCGTGCCTCGCTCGCTTCGGCTCAGGCGGGGCGTGCCCAAACTGCCGGGCTGCGCTCACGACTGTCTTCGCTCGTGCAGCGCAAGGCTGTAAGTGTGCAGGAGTACGAAACGGCGCAAGCCTCGTTCCAGCAGGCTGATGCAGCCCTGCTTGAAGCGCAGGCCGCGGTTGATCGCGCTACGCTGCAGCTGAGCTACGCCACAGTGCGCGCCCCGATCGCCGGCCGCGTCGGCCGCGCCCTGGTCAGTGAAGGTGCGCTTATGAGCGCGGCTTCAGCCACCTTGATGACCCAGGTGGATCAGCTCGATTCGGTCTTCGTCACGTTTCATCCGTCCAATGCCACGATGAGCGAGTTGCAAAGTGGCATTGCCAGTGGCCGGATCGATCCAGGCGACAGCAAACACATGCGTGTGACGTTGTTGCTCGAGGACGGTTCGCGCTATCCCGTGCAAGGCGAAGTCGACTTCACTGAAAAGGCGGTCGATCCTTCCACCGGAAGCCGCATGCTGCGCGCGCGCTTTGAGAATCCAGGCCGCCATTTGCTGCCAGGCCAGTTCGTGCGAGGCATTCTCGCGGCTGGCGTCATGCGTGACGGAATCAGTTTGCCGGAACGGGCCATCGCCATTGGGGAGGATGAGGCGAGCGTCATGATCGTCAACGCCGAGGGCGTGGCGATGCGCCAGCCAGTCACGTTGGCCGGTCAGGCCGATGGGCGATGGGTGGTGCAGTCGGGGCTCGCCTCGGGAGAAAAGGTGATCGTGGATGGCTGGCACAAGGTGCGCCCCGGCCAGCACGTGACCGCACAGCCAGTGAAAGCGGCGCCCGACTCATGAGCGGGTTCTTTGTCTACCGGCCAGTGTTCGCCTGGGTCGTGGCGCTGTTTGCCATCCTGTTTGGAGTGATTGCGCTTTATTCGCTGCCGGTGGAGCAATACCCCGATGTCGCACCACCATCCCTGAGTATTTCCGCCACCTTCATTGGCGCCGATGCGCAGACGGTAGATCGCACGGTGACCTCACTCATTGAGAATGAGCTCAATGGTGTCGACGATTTCCTCTTTCTGAGTTCAACCAGCCGTTCCAACGGAACGGCACAGATCCGCGTGACGTTTCGCAGTGGCACCGATCTGGATCGCGCCCGCTCGCAGGTCCAGGACCGGCTGGCACGCGTAGAGACTCGCCTGCCGGAAGAGGTGCGGCAACGGGGCTTGCAGGTCACCCAATCAACCACCGGGTTCCTGATGCTGGTTACCCTGAGTTCGCAGAATGGCAAGCGCAGTGCGCTGGAACTGGGTGATTTTGCTTCCAACAATATCGTTGAGGAACTGCGCCGCTTGCACGGCGTCGGTGACGTCTCGTTGTTTGGCTCAAGCTATGCCATGCGTGTCTGGCTGGATCGCGAAAAACTGGTCAGCTACGGCCTGTCGCCCGGTGAGGTGATAGCCGCCATTCGCGAACAAAATTCGCAGACGGCGGGCGGTGGTCTTGGCTTGCAGCCTCTTGCGCCGAACACGGAATCGACAGCGCAGATCATCACGCGCGGGCGATTCACCAATGCCGAACAATTCAGGCAGGTGATTGTGCGTGCCACACCCGGTGGCGCGACGGTGCGGCTGGGCGATGTTGCTGACGTTGAACTGGGCAACGACTCCTACGGGCTGGACATGACGCTCAACGGCAGGCCCGCTGCCGGCATGGCGATTTCGCTGGCTTCCGGTGCAAACGCACTGGCCACTGCCAACGCGGTGCGACAGCGCATGCAGGCACTGCAAGCGTCCTTTCCATCCGATATCCAGTGGAGTGTGCCGTTCGATTCCACACCATTTATAAGCGAATCGGTACGGGGTGTGCTGCGCACCATGATCGAGGCGATGGTGCTGGTGTCGATCGTGGTGCTGCTGTTCTTGCAGAGTTGGCGGGCGATGTTGCTGCCGACGCTGGTCGTTCCTATTTCCTTGATCGGCACATGCCTTGGCCTGATGGCTTTTGGTGCATCCATCAATCTGTTGTCGCTATTTGCGATGGTGGTGGCGATCGGCATTCTCAACGACGACGCGATCGTTATCGTCGAGAACGTCGAGCGCATCATGCGCGACGATCAGTTGCCCGCTCGCGAGGCCACCGTCAAGGCCATGAGCCAGCTGACGGGCGCGATCATCGCCACCACGCTGGTGTTGCTGGCCGTATTCATTCCCATGGGCTTTTTCCCTGGCTCGGCGGGCGGCATCTATCGACAGTTCGCGATAACGCTGAGCGTGTCGTTGGTCGTGTCGACGATTCTGTCACTGACTCTGGCGCCGGCGATTTGCGGCGCGACGCTTCGCCCGGCTGGGCCCGCAGGGCAGGGGCCGGCGCTGATCAGGCAACTGTTTGACGTCATTAATCGCGGACTGGACCGAAGCACGCGCGCCTATGTCAACGTGGTGGAGAAGATTCTGCGGCGTCCCTGGCTGTGGATGGGTCTATTCGTACTGGTAACAGGGGTAACTGCACTCGGCTACTCGCGACTTCCGGGCAGCTTTCTTCCGGACGAAGATCAGGGCAACCTGTTTGTCGCCTACAACGGCGCCCCCGGTTCGACCGCGCCACTAACGCGAGATGCGGTGAGGCAGGCCGAAGCGATTCTCCTGCAGCAACCCGAAGTGCTCAGCGTCTCCAGCGTCATCGGCTTCAGTTTCTTCGGGCAAGGACAGAGCATGGCGATGTCCTTCGTCAACCTGAGGCCATGGGGCGAGCGCGGCAGGGGGCATAGCTCACTGGAACTCGCGCAACGCCTGAACGTGATACTGGCGCGAATTCCGCAAGCGCAGATCTTCGTACTGAACCCACCGCCGATCCAGTCTCTGGGCAATGCCTCCGGCTTCACCATGAAGGTGGAAGATCGTGGCGGCAACGGCACGCGCGCCCTGCAGGCCGTCGCCATGGCCATGGTGCAGCGTGCCGCGGCGAGTTCATTGGTTACCGGTGTGCGACCCGAAGGCCTGCCGCTGGCACCGCAACTTTATCTGGACATTGACCGCACAAAAGCCCGCGCACTCGGCGTGCCACTCTCACAGATCAACCAGACGCTGGGGATCATGTTCGGTTCGTCCTACGTCAATGACTTCATTCGCCAGGGCAATGTGCTTCGTGTCTTCGTGCAGGGGGAGGCATCGCAACGCATGCGCGCCGAGGACGTGGCCGACCTGCGTGTGATGGGAAGCAACGGGCAGTCGGTGCCGTTCTCCGCGTTCTCTCGTGCGCATTGGACAGTGGGTGAGCAGCAGGTGGAGCGATACAACGGATTCCTGTCGACGACGGTGTCGGGTCAGGCTGCGGCGGGCCGCTCCAGCGGCACAGGCATGCGCGAGATGGAGCGCATCGCGGCCGAAGTGCTGCCACCCGGCATGCGCTACGAATGGACCGGCACTGCGCGTGAGGAGCAGGAGGCCGCGGGGCAGGTTGGGCTACTGCTTGGGTTGGCGCTGCTGGTGGCTTTCTTGTTGCTGGCAGCGCTGTATGAGAGTTGGAGTACCCCCGTGGCCGTTTTACTGGTGGTGCCATTTGGCATCTTCGGCGCGGTATTGCTTACGGCTGCGCGTGGCATGTCGGCCGACGTGTATTTTAATGTCGGTCTGATCACCATCATTGGACTGGCGGCGAAGAACGCGATCCTGATTGTGCAGTTTGGCCTCGACGAAGAAGCTCGCGGCATACCGACAACGGAGGCAGTACTCGCAGCGACGCGTCTACGCTTGCGTCCCATCCTGATGACCAGCCTGACCTTCATCGTCGGCATGTTGCCATTGGCGTTTGCAAGTGGTGCCGGCGCAGCGAGCAGACAGGCCGTGGGCACTGGTGTGCTGGGCAGCATGTTTACCGCCACGGCCTTCGGCATCTTCTTCACTCCGTTGTTCTACTTCTTGTTGCGGCGACGCGCGGCGCGCAGTGATGTTCCCAAAACGGCCGCACCCGAGGCCGGCTATGAGTAAGGGGGCGCTGCTTCTGAGCGTGGTGCTGCTACTGGCGGGCTGCAATCTTGCGCCTCATTACCAGCCGCCACCGGCAGCAGTACCGAATGGATATCGCACATCGGGTGCCACTGGCGTGCGTGCACAAGACCTCGCCTGGCAGGATTTCTTCCACGACCCGGTACTACGCGAACTGATTGGACAAGCACTCGAACACAACCGTGATCTCGGCGCCGCCACCGCACGGATCGAGCAGGCGAGGGCACAGTTTCGCATTCAACGCAGTCAACGCCTGCCGAGCGTCGATGTCGGTGCTTCCGCGCAACGCTTGCGCACTACCGTTAGTCCGGCCGAAGACGCGCCGCGGGTTACGGTCGACAGCTACGCCGCCCAGGTGGCGATACCTTCCTTCGAACTGGATTTTTGGGGTCGCGTAGCCAACCTCAGCGAATCGGCGCGTCGCCAGTACCTTGCCACGGAAGAGGCGCAGCGCGCCTTCCGGCTATCGTTGATTGCCAACGTTGCCGCCAGCTATTACGCGCTGCGATCAAGCGAGGAGGGCATCGTACTGGCCCAAAGCTCACTGGATAGCCGGCGGCAGACGCTGGAGTTGGCGCAGCTGCGCATGGATGCAGGGCTGACCTCCTCCATTGACTATCACCAGTCCTATGCGCTGGTTACGCAGGCTGAAACCCAACTGGCCCAACTGAAGCGAAGCCGCGAGCAGGCCCTGCATTTGCTGCAGTGGCTGGTCGGCACGCCCTTGCCGGATCCATTGCAACCGGGGTTGCCTATCGAGGATGTCACTCAGCTGACGGCGCTCGATCCTGGTCTTCCATCCGATCTGCTCAACGATCGCCCTGACATTCGCATGGCGGAACAGCGCCTGCGCGCCGCCAACGCCAATATTGGGGCCGCGCGTGCATTGTATTTCCCGACCATTGCGCTGACCGGCGGCGCAGGGTACGCCTCAGACGAGCTATCCAACCTGTTCTCGGGCCCCAACCACCTTTGGTCATTTGGCGTTGGCGCAGCATTACCGCTGCTGGACTGGGGCCGCCGCCGGGCGCAGGTCGATCTGGCTCAAGGTCAACGTGACGAACTTGAGATGTCGTATCAGTCCACCGTGCAGAATGCCTTCCGCGAAGTAGCCGACGGACTCAGTGCCGCGCAACACAATGCTGAGCAGATTCGAGCGCAAGCGCGCACCGTCGATGTACAAGCGGCACTGAGTACCACTGCCCAAGACCGTTACGAGGTCGGCCTGACAACTTATCTGGAAGTGCTCGATGCCCAACGCAATCACTTTGCCGCCGAACAGACGTTGTTGCAGCTCCGCGCCACCGCATTACAAGACCGCGTAAACCTCTACACGGCACTCGGCGGAGGCGATGCGCCGCAGAGCGAACCAGAGACGCCTGGTTTTGCCCGGCACTGAAGAATCGCGCTGTCTTTCATTGCACTGGCTCTGCCGGGATCGCGGAAATGGATCAGTGCACCGTTATTCGCTTCTCCATTTCATCGATGCTCCGCTGCACCTTTTCCTCGATTTGTTGCATGAGTGCCATTTGCCCCTTATTGGCCGGATCTCGCTGCTTGACGTCGAGTATCGTTTTATTCATGTCTTCCATTTTGTGCAGATAGTTGAACCGTTCTTGATAGGAGTAGTGTTGCGCGTGTACTCCGTTGGTGCAGAACAGTGTCACAACTGCGAGAACCGCAATGACAGGCGGTGCAAATGCATTTCTCATTCCATTTCTCCCGGTAGTCGAACCATTGGTTACGTTTACTAGGTAATCCATAGCGTCACCGCCTCGCAGCGGGTGTTGTCGCAGGTGCAATGGGTGGCATTTGAAGTGCAGGGGCCAAAGATCGTTTTTTCCGACGCCATGCGTGGACGCCGAACTCGATCGACAGGCTTTCAAAATGTCTTGCTTTGATCTGGCGCAGCAAAGCGTCCGGAAAGCGTGGTCGTCCCGGAGTAGTTCCGACGGTGAATGAAATCGCCAAATAAGCCGAACTGGCGCAGCCGCCGGATGGAGCGAATCAACGATTCCCCGTTTGGCACGGCGCTGGCGCTTTCCAGTCCTTGGTGTGCCGGGGGCTTATGGTGCTCTGGCCTGTCATCGGGCGCAACTTTTTGTATGCGCCTGGGAGTCCGGGCGTCCGTCGGCTCGGCGAGGCGGTCGGGGGGCATCGCAGTCCATGTACGCCTGGAGGGTGGTTGATCTGCCAGGATGACTGCCTCGAGGATCAAATCCTTTTGGCGCTTGCCGGGTCGGCAAGGGCTCCGAAGCCTTCGATCCAGGCGTTTTGGCTCGCTCACCGGCGATGACGCATTGGAGGGTGGCCACTACCTTTGGTGCCGCACACCCTACGAAAGAACGGGTGTGCGCACCTGCACGATGCGAGCTGCTGCGACACATTGCGGGGAAAGCCTTGGCGAACGACCGCCGCGGCTTGCTATCCATGTCGGTTAGCGATGCTATTCATCCGGCGGTGATGGATCGTTTGAGAGAGGCTTGAGAGTGGCTGCGACCGGACCGCCCGGGAGGTGGCGAATCTTGAAGCCCGTGATGCCAAGCAGCAATGTGCAAACGGGCGCGGCCATATTGAATAAGGCGAAAGGCAAGTAGGCTAGCGTTGATACACCGAGCACCGCCGCCATGTAGGCCCCGCAGGAATTCCATGGCACCAAGGGGGACGTCACGATACCGGCATCACCTACAGAGCGGGACAGGTTTTCGGGAGCCAATCCTCGCTCGGAGAACTCCGTCTTGAACAACCGGCTTGGCAGCAGAAGCGCTATATATTGGTCGCCAGCAACGATGTTGAGCCCAATGGCGGTGAGCACGACGGCGAAGAACAGGCGACCCACGGTCTTGGCGCGCCGAAGGACCGGAGTGATTAACTTGCCGAGCATTCCGAAATCGTCGGCCAGGATGCCAAAAGTGACTGCCGCGATGATCAGCCAGATGGTCGGTAACATGCTCTCCATGCCGCCGCGAGACAACAACTGGTCTATCTGCGGGATGCCGGAATTGGCCCGAAAGCCATTGGCCATGGCCAGCCATATACCTTTGATGGCGATAATCGGCGCAGGTGTACCCGGTTCTCCGATGAAACGTGCGATGGCCTGCGGTTGAAGGAAGGCCGCCATGATGCCGGCCAACAGGGCTGAGCTCATGATCGCAAGCGACGCGGGTACTTTGCGAATCGACATTCCAAGCAGAAACGCCAGCGGAATGAGGTTCCACGGGGTAATGGAAAACAGTGTATCGAGCTTGTTGAGCTCGGCATGGGTTATCGAGCTGTCGAAGCCGCCGCTGTTGTTGAGGCCAAACACCGTAAAGACGGCCAGGGCGAACAAGCCGGCAGGTATCGTGGTCCATGCCTGCGAGCGAATATGCACGTAAAGATCCACATCGCTCAATTGAGCCGCAAGCACGGTACTCTCTGACAAGGGCGAGACTTTGTCGCCGACATAGGCGCCGGAAATGATTGCTCCAGCGGTGATCGCCGGGGATAGTCCGGTGACATGGGCGAGCCCAACCAGGCCCACTCCGACAGTGCCGGCGGTGGTCCATGAGCTGCCGATACTCAGCGAAGTGCCCGTGCACACCAGAAAGGTGATCGGGTAGAACCATGCCGGCGTGATCAATTTGATGCCGTAATAGACCAGCGTGGGAATGGTTCCCGACATGTTCCACGTACCGATCAGCGCGCCCACTGCAAGCAGGATAAAGATCGCGCCAACAATGGACGCAATGCCTTTGCGACCGGATTCTTGTACTTCTTCCCACGCATGCCCATTCTTGAAGATGATCAGAATGACGATCATCGTGCTGAGGGTTATGGCGACCTGTAGCGGGCCATCGACCGCCGTGAGGCCAAAGAGCGCCACGGACGCCCCCACCAAACCGACCAGTGCAAGTAACGGGATCAGCGCATCCAGGTAGGAAGGTGGCTTCGTGGCGCGCCGTTTCGGAGGTACGTCGTTCATGGGCGTCTCGACGGAAGGTGTGAAGCTTCGAAGGACAGATTTATCGTCGGGCCAGGCTGATGGCGTCACACAGCCGCGGGTAGCTCGCTAGTGAAAGAGCTATCCGATGTTTCAGAAGCCTTTTCGCACGTTGACAAGGATCTCAGTCGAGCTGTAGTTGAACCCGATGTCTGCATTGCTCTTGTCGTGGAGCCACACAATCTGGGGTCTCAATGTCCAGCTCGGGGCAAACTCCCACGTAAGATAGGTTCCCGCCTCGTGCAGGTTGTCGTTGCGCTGGGCCAGGATCACATTGTCGAGCGCAGTGGGGTGAAAATGGAGCGCCTCCATGTCGTATGCATTGTGCTCCCACCAGTAATAGATACCCCAGTCCACCTTGTCACTGAACGCGAAATCCAACGTGGCCGATGCGCCGTAGAGGTCGGAGTTTCCATCGGGCAGGTTGGTTGAAACATAGCGCCCGTAACGCCCGTCGATCGTCAGGCTTGCACGGCCATCCATGAACGAATGAATCCAGCCAGCCGAGCCCTGGGCGGTCGTGCGGGTCCAGGTGACGACTGGCTCTCCCGGAAACCAACGCCGAGAGTAGAGCAGCTCGAAGCTCAGCTGATTGGCGGCATCGAGGCGATGCAGGTAGTTCCCGTAGATGCCTGCGTCGTTGCGATAATTGCCGCTACCCCTGTAGCTCACACGGCCCCTGATGCCGATGCCCAGGTTATTGTCGCCGAACGAGCGGCTTCCCCCGAAGTTCCAGCGAAGATCGGAGTCGTCGCGGCTGTTGTTGTTGTCGTAGTAGCGGAAGCGATAGTCGAGTGTTCCGGTGAGCGAGTAACCGTCGTCGAGTGCGTAGTTAAGTCCGCCGCCAACGCGAAGATTGTAGAAGGTATCCTTGCGATCGCTACCGCCAAATGTCTGCGTCCCGATCGTGTCGTGCACATCGTAGACACCTATGCCTGTTTCCAGATAGCCGAAACCTGTCAGGCGCTTGCCTTCTTCCACAGACTGCTTGGCTGCTTCATTGTAGATCTTGACCTGGCTTAGCAAATCAGGCGGCAGATTTTCGAAACGCAGCACCGTCTCGAATTCGATCTTCGCCTCTGCGAATCGCCCAAGGGCGTAGTAAGCGCGCCCAAGTGCGAGATGCACCGATGGCGCATCACGTTGCGCAGCAATACTTGCCTGGAACAGATCCTTTGCCTGCTCGGCGTGCCCGGAGCCGAGTGCCGCCTGCCCGAATACGTAGTCGAAGTCAGGGTCGCCACGGTCGGCGTCAGCCAAGGGCGAAAGGAGGTCATACGCCTCCGTGTACTTACCATCACCTAGCAGCTGCCTGGCCTGCGAGACATTGCTTGCGGCATGGCTTGTCGCGAGAGTGGATTCGCTCGCAAAAACGACACACACCGTCTGCGGTGCCAGGTTGACGATCAATAGCATGAGCGCAACAGAGCAACGCGAGCGCAAACGATCGCGGGAAGCCGTGATAGTGGAGATGAATCCGTTCATTGTCTCACCTGATTTATAGATGGATTGACAGTGCTCTATTGCGGGTCGACCTATGGGGTCGAGCAAAGGACTAGTCAGACACAAATCAAAGCGGCAATCGAAACAATGAAGCTGCCCAAAACATCCTTGAATAGCTGATGGTGGCTTCCGGAGTAGTAGGCGGAACTGGGCCGATCACAGATGCCAACTACACGGGTGGTTTTTGCGGCTGGGCACATGAAGAATGCGTGATGGCCCAGGCGAAGTCTCCCATGTCTTGGTTTCAATTGTGACAGGTTGTTGTCAACGCTCCAGCGAGTACTGCCGTGATTGCCAACAGGGCGCCCGAGCGAGCGCCCTGCGAGACGCATAGAAGCAATGGCTTTTGCTGTCTTCGCCGTTGCGCTACGCCCAGCCTCCAACCAGTATTTCTACTAATATCCAAGCTCCAAAGATCTTCTTACCATGACGGAGCATTTTCGCGCCCTAAATTTGGTGGTGCTGCGAGAAGCGGCTTAGTCGATCAACTGCGTTAGGTAAAGAAGCTTGGTGGCGCAATCTTGCGCCGCATGTCTGGAATGCCGATCCACAAGAGGGAGCGGGCATGGCTACGACAGAAAGGAAAATGTCGCGGTTACAACTAACCGCGATGGTGGTAGGGGGAATGGTCGGCGCGGGCATTTTCTCGCTACCACGCACCTTCGCCAATGCTACGGGCCCCCTGGGTGCGCTCATTGCCTGGCTTATCGCTGGCACCGGCATGTACATGCTGGCAAGGGTGTTCCAGCTGCTCGCACAACGAAAACCTGATCTCGATGCTGGTGTGTATGCCTATGCAAAGGCCGGCTTCGGCGACTATCCCGGCTTTTTATCCGCTTTTGGATACTGGATCGGCAGTTGCATTGGCAATGTGTCCTATTGGGTGCTTATCAAGTCAACCTTGGGCGCGTTCTTTCCGGTGTTCGGCGATGGCAACACCGTCATCGCCATCGTGGTGGCCTCTATTGGCATCTGGCTATTTCATTTCATGATACTCCGGGGCATTCAGCAGGCCGCGTTCATCAATAGCGTGGTCACGGTGGCTAAGATCATTCCGATCCTGACATTCATCGTGATCCTGATCTTCGCCTTCCAGGGGAACAAGTTCAGCAGCAACCTATATGGGGGTGGACTGCAAGGGGGCATCTTCGAGCAGGTTCGCGCCACCATGATGGTTACAGTCTTTGTGTTTCTCGGCATCGAGGGGGCGAGCGTGTACTCCCGCTATGCGAAGAAGCGCTCAGACGTCGGCACTGCCACCATTGGTGGCTTCATTGTCGTGACAACGCTGATGGTTCTGGTGACGCTGCTTCCCTATGCCGTCTTGCCACGCATCGATGTTGCAGGCATGCGCCAGCCCTCAATGGCCGCGGTGCTCGAGGCGGTAGTGGGGCGATGGGGCGCAGTCTTCGTCAGCATCGGGTTGCTTGTATCAGTCCTGGGTGCCTACCTTGCTTGGTCGCTGATTTGCGCGGAAGTGCTGTTCACGGCTGCGAAGACCAACGACATGCCCTCGGTCTTCGCCAGGGAAAACAAGAACAAGGTTCCCGCAGCAGCGCTTTGGTTGACCAATATTGTCGTCCAGCTGATTGTCATCACTACCTATTGGTCGAGAGACGCTTTTTCGCTGATGTTGAATTTGACGAGTGCCATGAGCCTCATCCCATTCTTTCTGGTGGCTGGCTACGGACTTCAACTCACTACGCGGGGCGAGACGTACGACGTGCAGCCAAGCGATAAAAGGCGCGATCTCATCGTTGCCGTTATCGCCACGATCTATACCGCCTTCCTGCTTTATGCGGGAGGCATAAGGTACATCGTCTTGTCGGCGGTTCTGTATGCGCCAGGCACGGCACTCTATTTCTGGAGTCAGCGCGAGCAGGGCAAGCCAGTCTTCCTCAAGGTATCTGACAAGGTCATCTTTGCCCTCGCGGTCATAGGGGCGTTCGTGGGTGTCTACTGGATCGCGACGGGATACATCACGATTTAAGCATTCTTTTTTTCTGTGAGAGCGGAGAACGTCATGACGAGTGGGAATGCAGGTGAATTCGGTGTGTATTCAGAGGTTGGGCAGCTGCGCAAGGTGATGGTATGCGCACCGGGGCTCGCACATTCACGATTGACACCAAGCAACTGCGATGAACTGCTCTTTGATGATGTTCTCTGGGTGGACAACGCCAAGCGAGACCACTTCGACTTTGTCAACAAGATGCGTGATCGGGGCATTGACGTGCTGGAAATGCACAATCTGCTGGCCGAGACCGTGGCGGCTCCGGAAGGGAAGAAATGGATTCTGGACAATCAGGTCGTTCCTAACCAGGTTGGACTTGGCTTCATGGACGAGCTGCGCAGCTACCTGGAAGGATTGGAGCATCGGAAACTCGCCGAAACGCTGCTTGGCGGCTTGTCGACACACGACTTTCCTGAAGATGTCGGAGGCAAAGCATTGGCTGTCGTCAAAGAGGCGGCGGGTGTCACCGAATATCTGCTGCCGCCGCTCCCGAATACCTTGTACACACGAGACACTACCTGCTGGATCTACGGCGGGGTAACTCTCAACCCACTGTACTGGCCTGCGCGTCACGAAGAAACCATTCTCACGACCGCCATCTACAAGTTTCATCCCAACTTTGCGGGAAAGGTCAACGTATGGTGGGGCGATCCGACTGAGGATCATGGGCTCGCCACGCTAGAGGGCGGCGACGTGATGCCTATCGGGAAGGGCGTCGTGTTAATCGGGATGAGTGAGCGTACTTCGCGTCAAGCCATCAGTCAGCTGGCCGCTACTTTGTTCAAGAAGGGCGCCGCACAGCGGGTAATTGTGGCGGCGATGCCAAAGATTCGAGCAGCGATGCACTTGGATACGGTGTTCACCTTTGCTGATCGCGATTGCGTGCTGGTGGCGCCGGACTTTCTGGTAAAAACGCGTGCATTCTCCTACCGGCCGAGCAGTCACCCTAGTGGCGTCGAACTTCACAAAGAAGAGAAGCCCTTCGTTGATGTGGTAGCTGAATCGCTTGGCCTCCATAAATTGCGTGTGATCGAGGCTGGTGGCAGCGACTACCAACGCGAGCGCACCCAATGGGATAGTGGTGCCAACCTGGTGTGCGCTTCGCCGGGAGTCGTCTATGCTTACGATCGCAACACCTACACGAACACCTTACTGCGCAAGGCCGGAATCGAAGTGATCACGATTGTCGGTGCAGAACTGGGTCGAGGGCGCGGCGGTGGTCATTGCATGACCTGTCCCATTAGTCGCGACGCGGTGGACTATTGACGGCCTAGCGACGTCTGCGTTGCTCGCGGATTGGAGCAAAGTCGCATCGTATGGTGCGCGATACGGAGATGACCATCTTGGGTCCTCTTCAACTGACGATGCGCGCCACGCTCAGTCGCCCTCTATCCCTTGCCGCCGCGTGGTCAGTGACGAAACGCGATCAGAAACCGCTAGTGCGATGGCCGAAAGCAATAGCGTGACATGGATGATCGCCATCCAGATCAGCGTGCCTCTTTCAAAGCTCTCGCCATCTTCCATCTTCATGAAGGCCCGTAGCAGGGCGATGGCTGAGATGGCGATGATGGAACCCATCAGCTTCATCTTCATGTCTGTGAAGTCCACCTTGCCCATCCAGGATGGACGGATTTCGCTGGCCGAATCAATACGGTCGACGAAATTCTCGTAGCCGGCCAGCGTGACGATCAGTAGTAGATTGGCCACCAAGGTCAAATCAATCAGCGCCAAGGCCATCAAGATAGCGGCGCTTGGCGTAAGCTCAAGCAAATGCCGGAGGTTGAAGATCAGCTCGCGCAGAAATACTACCAGCAGAGCGAATATCGTCATCATCAGGCCGAAATAGAATGGCACCATCACCCAGCGTGTGCCGAATAGGATGCGCGAAAGGGCATTGCGAAATTGGCGAGGTTGATCGTCCACGGCATGCTCCTGGCTCAGCGAGAGGCAGTCTCGAGGTTGCTCACTCTAAGTGCATGGCTTCGCGCGATCTATGTCCGTTCGTTGCGCGCTTCGTGATGTAATGACGTCGCGAATTCCGTCTCCTCAGCGCCACCGTCGTGCGACGAGCCGACAAATGGGCTTGACGCGATGCTGCAAAATGGTACGCGTATCAATTCGCTCGGGACCCACCCGCAACCCCGCCTGGCGCGACCCCTGTCGTCGTGGAGATGGGGTGTTTGGTGAACGGAGAATACACCCAGTGTGCGTCAACGCCTATGCCATGCCTGCGACGTAAAAGGCTAGTGTGGGAACTATTTAGGTGGTAAAGCAATTCGACCCTGCGCCCAAAAGGCGATTGCAGGGCAGGGCGATTAGCCCGTGCTATCGTCGGTATAGCTGACGTCCGATTTTGATGGCGATGTCGTTTAATCGCATCCTAATCGGAGCGGCTTTAGTTGCCATCCATGACATGCAGCAGTAGTTGGCACGCAACCTTGCGCATGAAACATTTTGGAGCGCGGAGAGGCGCCGGGCGCTTCTATTTCGACGCTGCCCCCGAGCATGCGGGCTACGGAACTCCCGAACATCAATGGATGAGCGAAGAGGCCAATGCACTATGAAGCCCCTGGATCTAACACGATTCGATCTCAATCTTCTGGTTGTATTGGAGGCACTCTGGATCGAAAGGCATGTTGGCAGGGCAGCCGAACGATTGCATTTGTCCCAGTCCGCAACCAGCCACGCCTTGTCGAGACTGCGCATGGCTTTTGCCGATCAGCTATTCGTGCGTAACCCTCGAGGGATTGCACCGACGCCACTGGCCATCGAGTTGATGCCGAGAGTAGCGGCGGTGCTCGAGTCGGTCAGGCTCGTCGCCAGTCCACGTGGCCCATTCGACCCCAGTCGCTTGCAGGCAATCCTCTCGGTGGCGGCCACCGACCTCGCCGTAATGAGCGTCATTGCCCCAGTCCTGGCCAGAATTCAGGCTGCTGCGCCGGGCGTGGTGCTGAGGCTTCGGCCGGCCGATATCGAATCCGCCGTGCGCATGTTGGACGCCGGTGATCTCGACATTGCGCTGGGGTCAGGCTCTTTTGCCCAGATCCCGCAGCGGCTTGATTGCCAGCTTGTCCATAAGGAGCGCTTCGTAGGTATAGCGCGCAAGGGGCACCCGGCTCTGGTCAAGCGGGGGAGGAAGCTGCACATGGAACTGGAGGACTTCATCCGTCTGCCGCACATCTTGGTTTCACCGCGTGGCGATACCCGTGGCGCCGTCGACGATGCGCTGGAGGCCCTCGGTCATACCCGCAAAGTGAGCGCCACTTGCTCCAGCTTTCTCGCCGTTCCGTTCATGGTCGGCGCTTCGCAATCGATTGCCGTCATCGCCGAGCGGGTTGCTCTTCGGATGCAGGAGACCGCGCAGTTGAGCCTATTTGAGCTGCCTTTGGCGTTGCCCTCGTGGGAGGTGCTTGTCATGCGAGCCCGCGGACGTGCCAACGAACCGATTGTTCGTTGGATTACGGACATGATGATCGCCGATTAGGAGCGGCAGGGGTCTGCTGCCGCTGGAGCCATCGAGGGATCATGCATTTTGTGCATCGACATGGTGCGCAAATGCCATTGGATCGAAAGCGCCGGCGTTCCTAGAGTCTGCTCGTCGTTCATTCAATGCGCGAGACGCAGCCCATGAAAACAGAACCCACCTTGGTCATGATCCCTTGCTTCGCAGGGGCTCCGTGGAAGCTTGACCAGTTGACTCACTTGCAGGGTCACGCCATGCGTACACTGCGATTGCCGGACGACGTGCGTGAACTGGAAACCCTGGCTGACTTCATTGCGGACCAGGTGAAAGACCTCGATAGCTACGTGATGGTGGGCGATTCGTACGGCGCGGTCTCCTCGATCGCGTTTGCGACGCGGCAGCCGAAAGGCCTCAAGGGCTTGGTGATCTCTGGTGGTTTTGCCAAGAGCCCCATCACATCGCCCTTGCTCAAGGCGTTGGCAGCGCTGGCACCCTTCTTTCCCGGGCCTTTTTACCGGCAGACGACCCTTAGGGTCCACGCAGCGCAATTGGCTTCGTCGTTTGACAAGGAGGGGGAGATCCCCTGGTCAGCCGAAAAGAGCCGCGCTTTCTTTGTGAAGGAGACGCCCCACAAGGCCTACGTCAATCGCATGCGCTCGATCGAGAAGGCGGACTATACGGCGTTGCTGAAAAAGATCGACGTCCCCACGCTGATCCTGACTCCCGAGGAAGACCACCTGATCGGCAAAGAGGCCGCGGGGATCCTCTTGAAGGGCATCAAGGGTTCACAGGAAGTCATCATGCCGCGCACCGGCCACATGTTCCGGTTCTCGCATCCCGGGGCCTATTCTCACGAGATCAGCAAGTTTCTGGAACGGGCGTCGCTTTAGCTTATGAAGAGGGGCGTGGATGGCGGTCCCGTGGTCTAGTTGCCTGATCCCTCAAGGCGTTGACTGTCGAAATGTCTGGCTTGGGGGCTCCGATACTTGCGGTCGCTACAGTCGGTGCGACAGAAACTCACGGGTTTCACGTCAGCCATGCGCTGAGCTAGGGTTGGTCTGGTGAGGCATGATGGTGCTGCGACGCACAAAGCCGGATGTCCGAATGTCGTTCGAGAAGCGTCTCTCTCTACAGAGCGCGAGTGAAATTCGCAGGGCGATCCCATGAGCGATGTTCTAACGATATTTCGAAAGGTCCGGGCGGTCGTGCTGCGGCACGGGGTTGCTCCGCAGGACGCTGACGACATCACAAGATGCCAAGCAATGGCAGCAGCGACATAAGGCTGCCGAGCGAGCGCATCGAGATGCTTTCATCGCGATGCAAATCCGACATGACTCGACTAGAGATGAGGTACGCCGTCTCGAACAGGAAGTTGCGCGTCAAACAGGTGTCGCCATCCGGTTAACTCTGTCACGCAAGTTAAAGAGGTTGGTTTCTCCAAATAATCAAAGAGTTGCATTGTTGTCGCGGCCTGTTCTCGAGGGCGTGCCGTAAAAGGTGACATGGCTAAGCGGTATTTTTGAACAAGATGACACGGCTAATGGTGGTGCGGCGAAACGGTGGTCGCATTCAATCCAGGCGGCTTCATCTCCTAGGGGCTTATAGCCGGTCGTCAAAGGCCTCGAGCGTGGCGTGACTCTGTCCTTCGATCCAACCCCTACAGAAATTTTGATCCAGACGGCAAGGCTGCCTGTCCAACGGGGACGCATATTTGCTATGACTCACCGAGAACTGAAAGTGGGACAACAAGGCAACCGGGGCAGTCGGCTCAGCAGCAAGCCACGAACAACCAAGTCAGGTCAGCATCTCGCAGCGGGCAGTTGTCAGATGGCACAAGACTGGACTTGTCAGGAAGCAAAGAACAGGGATTTAGTGCGTCGCCTAGTGGAACAGCCGCCAAGAGTCTCACCGACCAAGTGTGTGCGAAATGCAGCGATGGAACTACTCGTACAGTCGCGGGATTCGACATCTCAAAGCTAGGGGCCGATGAGAGTGGCGGGCATACACATCCCGCTGGAATCGTCCCCCTTCCGGGACCGGAAGATGGAAGGCTGGCAGGCGCGACAAGGCGGCCGGCATACATGATTTCAGGGCGAGGAGCATTTTCCATCGAGAGGACTGATGTGGGATATAGGGTTTTGCAAATTGATGGTGCCCCCCTCAATTCCAGAGAAGCAGCCGCTGTTAGATCAACTATTGATCGTTGGAATCAAAACCAAGGAGGCTCGGGAGTGTCATGTCAGTCCGGCTGTTGATCTTAGGTGTTCTTGCAGTTCAGGGTCTTCTGGGTTGCGCCTCACCATCCCATCGTGGTGCAGGCCGTCACTTCGAAGCATGTGTTGCGGGGAAAGAGTGCACCGTGAAGGGTAGGCTGGCTTTGCACGCAGGGCAGCCCGCATGGGCAGCGCTGTTGGTGGCTGGTAACGAGTGCGCCAAGCTTGCATTGCCCGACACGTTTTACATCGATGCAGAGAAATGGAACGACTTAGACGTCGTTGTTACAGGGCGCGCCTTTAGTCAGCCTTCCTTTGACGAAAGAGGTGGCTTGGTCACGCTTTGGTACACGGAGAAAGAACGCAAGCTTGCAATGGGCATGTGTGATGGTGGCATTGGCATTTACGTCGACGAAATGAGGTCTCATGGTGGCCGTTCTTGGCCGGCGCAGTCAAAGCAAATGGCCAAATGAAGGTGCGGACATCATTGATTTCTACCGGGGTGCGTTCAGGTCTACGGAACAATGAGGTCAACACGCGCTCTTCTGAGCCCCAACCCAATCCGACTGGGATTGATAACGCCATTTCAGCCCTGTTCCCAGACCCTATCCGCATCGGGGCGATGGAGAACGCCGAAGAGGATGCCAGTAAAGCCAAGACCACCACCACCATCGGGAAGCTGTTAGCCTCGATGTTGACCGCCATCCAGGACCAACATGAGCAAGCCTTGACGCCTCATTTGGCTGCTATCTTGGGAATGATTTCGGCGGAAGGCGGCGAGCGCTTCGAAGAGCTGGGCCGCATCGACGAATCGATTAACCGCAAGATCTCGGACCTATTTCCCGGTATCAGCATCAAGCTGGACTTTCCGGTTCCCATTTTCAATGACCTTATCAAGGCTGGAACAGTCAAGGTCTACGAAGGCGATGGACGGGGTCGTGCCTTTGGCGCCTTTGGGCATGGAGCTCAACGCGCCATTCAGATGGCCATGGTGCGCCACTTAGCCGATCTAAAGCGCGGAGGGGCGGCTGCAGGCGGCGCCACCCTGCTCTTGGTCGATGAGCCCGAACTATTCATGCACCCCTTTGCGGTGGAGCAGGTTCGGGAGGCACTGCGTGCCTTGTCCAACGTTGGGTATCAGGTTGTTTTCTCGACCCACTCAGCCCAGATGATTCTGGCCAAGGACGCGAAGAACGCCCTACTGATGACCAAGAAGCACCCTGACGGCACAGTGGCACGGCCACGCATGCAGTCCGTCGTGGAGCGGCTGGTGAAGGATCCAACGCACCAACTCCACCAACTTTTCAGCCTTACTAATTCTTCTCAAGTGCTGTTCGCCGACAGGGTTTTGCTCACGGAAGGCAAGACCGAACTTCGTTTGCTGCCTACGCTGTTCCAGGTGATCACCGGCAAGACCATGGGGCAGTCGTCCTTAGCCATCGTGCCCATGACCGGGGCATCGGACACCCGCAAGTCTATGGAGATCTTGTCAGCACTTGGCTTGCCCGCGTGTGCGATTGTGGATCTTGATTTTGCGTTTCGACAGGCTGTGAAGCATGGCCTGCTACAGGCGGAAGATGCTGATCTCACAACCTGCAAGGCCGTTCTTCAGCAGATGTCGGATGCAGGGTTAATTTCGCTTAAAGACGGGTTGCCCTGCGGTGGCATTCAGGGCTCGGCCTCAAAGGCATTTGAGCTCTTGGCCCGCCGTGACGACGCTAAAGCTCCAATAGCCGCCCTGGTCCAGAAGTTGCAGGCGCACCAGATTTGGCTGTGGAGGGGCGGAGCCATCGAGCCACACATCGGGCTTTCCGAGAAGTCCGAACAGGCCTGGCTTTCAATTCAAGTCCGACTGGAAAGCGAGCCGCTTGAAGCAGTATGCGCGGATGTCGAGGGCGTTCGTTCGCTAGTGCGCTGGCTCGGCGCCGAACCCGTGGCCTCCCAACCAGCATGAGTGACCACGTGTGCAGCGCATTCCAATTGGCGGATTCGGAACGAGAGAGCTTGATCGCCGAGCACCGGTTCTACGTCGAGCAGGCCCAGGCAAGACTCCTATCCCAATTTGCCAACATCGAAGCCGAGGCCGAATCAGCAGAGCAGGAGCATTGGGATCGAAGCGGCGAGAGTTTCGACCCCGAATGGCACGACCCAGGGGACCTTGCCGAGGCTGCCCGTGACCACGGAGTGCAGTTCTATCAACTTTTGAGCGATATGCATGATCGAACACGGCTGAGCGTCGTGGCGGGCATGTATCACCACTGGGACAAGAGCTTTCGGCGCTTTCTAATCCGGGAACTTCGATGGCCGCGGCTGGTTATCGGTGATCACACTCGGCGCGCCCTATGGAAGTTGGACAGCATCAAGCTTGAGCAGCTCTTGCGGGCATTGGGATTGGATGTTCGCCAATTTGACAGCTTTCCGCGCATGGATGCCATGCGCTTGGTCGTAAACGTCTTCAAACATGGTGAAGGCCAGTCGCTGGATGACCTTCGACAGCATTTCCCGGAGTTTCTGCGCAAGCATACTTATGACTGGGGCTTTTCCGATGACGCGGATATGCTGGTCACGGATGAGCACATAGACACGTTTGCTGCTGCCATCGAGTCATTCTGGCGGGAGCTTCCCCCAGAACTCACCTTTGATGAAGATTCAGAGCTAGACGTTCCTAAAGATTTCGAGAGGGCCTGGCACAAGGATCAGGCTTAAGTAGTTGCCAACGGTCCGTCCGAATCCGCCGCAGCCCACTAGTCCCAGCATCGCCCTCGCATCGGACTCCATCCAGCCCGGCATGAGCTTCTAGAAACAGGCGATCTCAACCACACGCGGCCATCAGCGCCGTTACTTCAGCAGACGAGCCGCCGGGTTCTCCTCTGCTGCGCCTGCTTGAAAGTATCCAATTACGCTGGCCACGGATCGGTGTTCGGTCATCGCCATCACGGCAGGCAACGGCACGCCTTGTCGGCCCGCTTCGGTAACAAAGCCCGAGCGCAGACTGTGCGCCCCAAAGTTCCCCTCCAGCCCCGCCAGCGCGGCCCGGCGTTTGACGATCGTCGCGACCGAGCCCGGGAGTAGGGCGGGGCCGACACGGTCTTTCCAGATTCGTCGGAAGATTGCTCCCTCGGAGATTTTTGCTGCCTCCAGCCAGGCGGATAGCGCCTGGGCGCTGCGCCCGAGGATCGGCTTGTCCGGGGTCGAATCCACCGTCACACCCGCCTGCTGGGTCTTCGAAAACTCCAGCCGGTAGATGTAAGCGTCCTCGACGGTCTTGCGTAGATCGCGCAGGTCGGCCGCGGCGATCTCGCTGCGCCGGCGGCCGCCGCTGGCGAAGCCAAAGCAAAGCAGGGCGCGGTCGCGGAGGCCTTCCAGCGAGTCGTCGCAGGTGGCCAGCATGGCTTCCAGTTCCTGGCGCGTGATGGCCGTCTTCTTGGTCGGCCGCTCGCCACGCTTCACCGCCGCGCGACGGGCGCGGCTCAGCAGCGTACGGACGCTCGCTAGTTCGCACGGATTGGTCAGTCGCTTGAGCTTGTGCGCCGTCGACAGCACGGCCACGCGCTGGGTCACGGTGGCGAGCTTGAGTGGCCCGAGCTTGGCCTTGAGGCCTGCCGCGACCAGCGCCTGGTCGATCGCTGGCGGCAGCTCGCTGACCAGGCCGGCCTTGTTTTTGCGCTGGATATGGTCGACCAGGAACTGGATCACCACCGCCTCGCTCACCGGCAGCGCCAATTCGAAACCGAAACGCGCCTGGTGCCAGCCGGCCCAGTAGCGCAGGGCGGCGGCGTAACTACGGGTGGTGTTGGCCGCGGCCGCTTCGGCCAGCAGTTCGCGCACGGCGTCGGCCGCTTGCTGGGCCAGTTGTTCCGGCAATACCAGGCTGGCCGCGGGTGCAGTCAGGGTCGGCAAGGTGGATTTATGCTTCATAATATGTAGTGTATATTACGAAATAGGGCGCGTACTGGCGATAATCATCACTTATCGCGAGTACGAAACCAAGCGGGCAGGGCGCGGATCGAGGAGACCTTTTCAGGGCACGCGGCATCACCCAAGACCAGGTCAACGCGGCGGCGGACGCCATTCTGGCAATCGGCGAGAACCCGACCGTCGAGAAGGTGCGCGCCGCGCTCGGTACCGGCTCGCCCAACACCATCACGCGCTTGCTCGATGCCTGGCGCGGCCAGCTGGGCGAACGGTTGCGACAACTCAGCACGCTCCCGGAGGTGCCGAGTTCGGTGGGGCAGGCGATGATCGAGTTGTGGCGCCTCGCCTCCGACCACGCCGCGAGTGCTCTGGACAGTCGTTTCGCCAACGAACGTGCCACCCTGTCGGCGGCGCAGGCTCAATTGGCCCAGGAGCGCGAGCATTGGGAAAGGCGGCTACAGGCCGCTGAAACCAGCGTCGCGCAGGCAGCGGCCGCCCGAGATCTCGCCGAACATGTCTGCAGCAACCTAGACGGCCAGTTGCAGGACAGTCATGCATTGCGGGCCGATCTTGTGCAGCAACGTGATCGTCTACAGGAATCCGGCGATCGCCAACTGATGGAAATTCAGGCGTTACGGGCTCGATTAGAAGACAGCCAAGTCGCGCTGCAAGCCGAACGTGAACGCCAAGAGGCTCACATTCGAGCCATCGAAGATCATTCTCACCAGGAGGTTGATCGTGCTCGGCAAGAATCCAAGCAATGGCAACAGCGGCACGAGGCGGCTGAACGAGCGCATCGAGATGCGATCACCGGAATACAGGGCCGGCATGACTCGACTATTGCCGAGCTCCGCGGTTTAGAACAGGAAGTCGCACGCCAATCCGGGCAAATCACAGCCTTAGAAAAGACGCTCTCGGAGGTTTCATCGACCGCACCGGTGAAACGGAGGAAATCTCCTGCCTCCAATGCTCCAGGCAATCGTGGTCAACGGAAAGACCTGCCAACGAGCGCCCGCATCTCCAAGCGGTCCACAAAGCCCCGGCGTGACGAATAGCATTGGTGATCGAAGCTACAGGACAGTCGGTCAGATAGACGCTGCGGACCTATAAATCGATGACATGGTTAGCTGGGTGACATGGTTAAGCGGATCGCCATATGTCAGGCAATCTGCTCTCCAATCAGAAGATCGTTCGTAATGACACACCACTCGGAGACCCGTGGTCTGGATTGGTCACGCGGAGGACTTCAATTTCACCAAAACGCGACACGGTAACGCGGAGTGACATGGTTAACTGGGTAGGTGACACGGTTAACCGGGTGACGACAGTGCCATTGCGGCGACGGCGATTCTGGAATTTTACATAATATATACATGGCTCGGATTACGCGCAGAAAATGCCGCATCCTGAGCATGAGTAGGGGAGGTTGCGACGCCCCCTAGGCCAACCACGAGCGTCACGCCTGCGGCTATTTGAGCAAGCCGAAGCCATGCCTTTTTCGCGCTCGGGGTGCGTGCTCGCTCGGACTCGATAAGGGGTAGCCATCGTGCTGTCGGCTCTCCAATTTCTTCGCACATCCGCTCGACGGTATCCGCCTCCGGGTGATTTTCCCCGTGACGCCACTTGCTGACAGCCTGACGCGATACACCAAGCGCGACCGCGCAAGCGTTGTCTGATGCGATGGAGCAGGCTTTCTTGTATTTGTCAAGCAAATTAATTGTCGAGTTCATGTCCCGAGTCTCTTGACGTTGCGTGTCCCGGGACACTATACATGCGCCCATGTCTCGGGTCTCGGGACACCTCAAGGGGCCATTCATGCATACCGTCTTTCTCGCAGGAACCCTTCTAGGAGTCGTGCTCGGCGCTTACGCGACGTACATCGTCGCTGTGTTGATCGGCGTGGCTCGCGACTGCCGCGCCTCTCTGGCCGGGGTGACGGCATGAACCGCATTCCTCAAGCCGATGTGATTTTGACGCTGACGCCGGAGCAGGCATCCCGCCTTGCCGCGGTCTTGTCGTTCTATCGCCGCGACGCAGTAGCGCGGGCGGGCGACCAGGCCGAGTTGTATCGCGACGTGATTGCTGTGTTTTTTGAGCAGTGCGCCAAGCAGGGGGTGCAGCTGTGATCCGCCTTACCGAAGGTCTTCCGGGTGACGGCATGATCCTGGCTCCGCTGCCGCCAGTCTCAGGCATTGAGATTGAGGACGTTCCCTATCTGGACACCATCGAGCGAGTTCAGGTGTACCTGGACGATGCCGACCGTCTGTTCCGCGAGGGTTCGCGAGCGGGCGGCATGTTCGTGCTCGGCAAGGCTGCGTGCGCGCTGGAAGCGCTCGGAGCAGGGGAGGGCGAGCTTTGAATGCCCAGCGTCCGCGTCGTCGTGAGTTTGTGACGGATAAGGCGTGCGCAACTGCGCGCGCCGCTCATAGGCCCGATAGTAATACGGGCCTAAACCCTCAGTCCCCAATTCGGCGGGGCTTTGCTCTTGGCATTGACTATCTCTCGCTTGTTTTCCAGGCGGATCAGACGGAGCGTCACGGGCTTGTCACAGTGGCGGACGTGGTTGCATGGCTGTACCCGAAAGCGCCGCTGATTGTGGGCGCGGTTGAGGCCAAGTGGTTTCAGTTCTACACCGAGTCGGCCTATATCTTCGGGCCTGATGGCAAGGTCGTGGGTCGTGTCGGCCTGGGCAGCAAGAACGGCGGCATGTGCGTGTCGCTCTCCGGCGCTGGCTGTCAGCTCGTCGACGACTGGTTTTGCACGCAAGTGCAGGCGCGGCGCTTGATGGCGCATATCTCGCGCGTCGATATCGCATTCGACGACTTCGAAGGCGCGATTTTTCGCGACATTCGCGAGGTCGATACCTGGGCGAAAGAGGGCAAGTTCAACGCACGCACGGGCCGTCCTGCTGAGACCAGCTTTTGGGATGACCACGGCAAAGGCAAAGGCTGTTCTGTGTACGTGGGCAAGCGTGGCCGCAAGCTGCTGAACCTTTACGAGAAGGGCAAGCAGTTGAAAGACCCTGATTCCCCGTGGGTGCGCTGCGAGTTGCGCTTGTGGGCGAATGATTGCGTCCTGCCGCTGGAAATTTTGACGGACCCGCTGGGCTATCTGCGCGGCTCTTACGCGCTGCTCGCGGAACTGCTTCCGGAAACGGCGGCAGAGAACAAGCCGGAGCGCATTGCGCGCACGGTGGACGCTCATGCGAAAGCGATGGTGAAAGTCATGGCTAACCAGTCCGGCGCGTCGCTTTACCTTTTGGTGGCTGCCCTGGGTCCTGATGTTTGGGCCTTCCTCAAAGACCGTGTTTTCCGCGCTGACATACCGCGCCGATTTAAGGGCGTAGCCCCTGACCTTCAAACCCTTCGAACCATCGTCCGCGAACAACTCGGCTATTCGCCGGACGTCCAATTTTCTGTAGCCGTGTAGACGCCCTGGGAGGCGATATGACCAACAACCGTCCGCAGTACACGATTCTCCGCGCTTATGACGAAGTGCGCGTGCATGAAGACAAGAAAGACAGCAGCAAGAAGCACGGTTTTCAGACGTGCGGCATCGTCAAGGGCGAAGGCCGCGTGGAAGAGTTCCAGCAGTACTTCGATCCTAACCGCCAATCGCACTTCCTGCCCCCTGGCGACTTCCAGGTGAAGGCGGGCGGCATGTACCTGGACCGCGACGGGCGCTTGCAGATCGAACGCGAATTCGTGCCGATGCCGAAGACGCGCGCTGCGGCGACCGCGTAATGCCTTACCTGTACTGCCCCGGCGAAGCGATTGACCAAAGCACGGGGCAGTGCAGTGACCCGCATTGGGTCGATACACCCGGTGGGCTTCCGCCCCTCACCGCGGCGCAAGGTTCAGCTATCGCGGGAGCGATTGCGGTGTGCTGGGCCTTGGGCTACTGCGGGCGGCTTATACGACATGCATTGAAAGGAAGACTGTGATGAACCTGAAGAACCTCAAGAGCAAGACCTTGGCTATTGTGGCCACCCTGTCGGGCGGCTTCATTGCCGCTCCGGCGTTTGCTGCCGACGCCGACATCAGTGGCCCGGTGGTGAGCGCGATCGCGGGCACGAACCCGCAGATCGTGGCGGTGGTTGGCGCGATGGCCGGTGCACTGGTGCTGATCGTCGCGTGGAGCCTCATCCGCCGCGCGATGGGCAAGTAAGCCAAGAGCAACAGCAACACACGACGGCGGGGCAATCCCGCCGTCCTTTCCTCGGGAGGCGGTCGTGGGCATTGCAGCGTACGCGGGGTATTTCGTCATCGTGGCTTTCTTGGGGGCGATGTGGCTCGCATTCTCCGGCGATTGATGGTCCTGCTGTTGCTGTTGGCGGCGGCATGGCCCGTCACATCCTTTGCGGCAACGTACGATGAAGCGAAGGCGGGGTGTGAGGATGGCCTCGCGAAAAATCCGTCCATGAACCAGAACGGCTTTACTACCACGTGCAAGGTCCGTGATGCGGGTACAAGCGTTCCTGCGTCGCAGCGCTACATGTTCCAGTGGTGGCAGCTGAGGAATGGTGTTGTGCAGGGCTGGTATGGTCCTCAGTGGGCGTTTGACGGCGACCTGAGCGGCATGTGCAAGGCGCGTCCGGCGTATCAGACAACGACGCCCGGAAATATGACTCTGTGCCTTGCCGGTTGCTCGTATGCGCCATCGCCGGGTAAGGAAACGTGGACGGTTAACCACATCACGCGCGGCACGTCGAGCATTGGCGCGGGCAAGATGCATCCCACGGGCGAGACGTGCGGCGTGGGGCCTGTCGCTGCGACGGAGCCGCCACCGGTAGACGAGCAGCAGCGCAAGTTGTGCGGTGGCGGTAGTTGCGTCGATACGGCGGCGGGCAAGGCGTGCGCGCTGAACAGTGCAGGCGAGCAGGTGTGCTTGACGCTGCCGAAAAAGGGCGACCAGGGCGCGTGCGCCTCGGGCGGCGACACGACCTTGTGCGCGGGGAACCCCGCACCTACACCGCCCAACCCGCCTATCACGGATCCGTCGTCGCAGATCGCTGCAAGCGACAAGTACACGTCGCAGACCGGTAACGGTCCGATCGATAACACGACGGTCAACAACTACAACAACACCGGTTCCGATGCGAATCCAGGCAAGGGGCCCGGTGATGTCGATGGCAAGGGCGACAAGCCCGACGATCAGAAAAAAGACGATGGCACCACGGCCAGCGGCGGCGGTGACTGCACGACCGCGCCAATGGTGGAGGGTAGCGCGGCACTCGGCCTGATCGCGCGTCAGGCGTGGCTGCTGCGCTGCGCAGAATCCGGCAAGGGTGGCGACGATAGCGACAAGACCGTGCCCGGTCTTGACGATATTGGCAGCTCCCCCGGCGATGGCTTCAAGAAAGAGATAAACGTGCTGGACAAGCTGGATTTCTCGGGCTTTGGTGGTGGCGGGCAATGCCCGCGCCTGCCGGATTTTGACCTTGGCAAGTTCGGTGGCCATCTCACGCTGCAAGCCGATTGGTGGTGCGACGTGTTGAACAAGGCGAGCTACGTGATCGTGCTGCTGGGCGTGTGGTTCGCGCTGCGCATTCTCGGAGAGAAGTGACATGTTTGATGGCTTGAAAGGCTGGTTGTGGTCACATCTGAAGATGCTCATAGGCATCTTCATCAGCACGATGCTGCTGAAGTCCGGCGGCATTTTTGGCCGTATCTTCGGCACGCTCGGCCTCGCGTTCATCACGTACAAATACGTGATGCCTGAGCTGCGTAGCCTGCTCATGCAGTACGCGGGCGCGGTTAGCTCCGAGACGTACAGCCTGATCACCTACACCAAGTTCGACGTGCTCATGGTGCTGGTGATCTCCGCGAGTGCGACGAAGCTCGCGTCTAACTTGATGGTCGGCAAGGTGGGCTTCTAATGGCGATTGAACTCATCACGGGCCAGCCGGGTCACGGCAAGTCCTTGCTCGCAATCTCCAAGGGCTTGGAGTTCGTGAAGCAAGGCCGCGAAGTGTACGCGGCGGGCTTCAAAGAGTTGCAGTACGAGGCCGCAGGCTTCAAGCCGCTGCCGTTCGATTTTCGCGAGTTCGATCCTGCTGACAAGGACGACCAAGGCCGACAGATGCCGAAATGGCAGCTGTTGCCTCACGGCTCGGTGATCCTGTTGGATGAGTGCTACGACTACATGCCTTCGCGTGCGGCGGGCGCAAAGGTGCCTCCGCATATCGACGCGCTGGCACGCCACCGTCACCACGGCTACGACATCGTGCTGGTGTGTCAGAAGCATGACCAGCTGGACAGCTTCGTCAAGGGGTTGATTGACCCGCACATCCACGTGCGCCGCAAGTTCGGCTTTAACGTGGCGTTGCTGAAAACGTGGGACCGCTTCGAGTCGAACTGTGCGAAGGGCAGCGATTACATCATTGCGCCGACATGGCGCTATCCTAAAGAGGTGTTCGGGCTCTACACCAGCGCCACGATGCACACGGTCAAGAAGCGGCTTCCGTGGTACTTCTACGCCCCGTTCGCGCTGGTCCCGATGATCGGTGGCGCAGTCTGGTACGCCCAGCACTCCTTCAAGAGCATGGGCGACCAGACGACCGGCGCAGCAGCGACGGGCGGCGGGTCGAGCATGAGCGCAAAGGCTTCACACTCGGCAAGCAGAGATGCGGACGACGATCTACGGCGCAGCGACTACGTGGCGTGGTTGAAACCACGGGTGCCAGGTCAACCGTGGACGGCACCGGCCTACGATCAGTTGGCACCGCAAGGTGTGCCCGATCTGTTTTGCATCGCGGTGGACGATGGCCGCTGCACGTGCAACACGGAGCAGGGCACCAAGTACGAGGTAGACGCCGGCGTGTGCCGCGCCATCGCACGGGATGGCACGTACAACCCCTTCCGTAAGCCGCTGGATGGTGCCTCTCGCCATCACCAGCGAGAGCGCGAGCCGGGCACGGTAGGTAGTCAGGAGGCCGTGGCGGGGCCTGATGGGGCTGACTCTGGTGGCTACTGGCCGAAGGCCACGATTCCGCAGAACTACAACCCGCCTGAACACCAAATCGCCACAGGAGGTCCCTGATGCCGCTTATTGCTGTTTTGGCCGAACTCGGCCTTGTGTCTGAAAGCGTCGCCGCGATTCTTGGCGCGCTTGCCAGTGCCTACGCTCTCTACAAAGCGTGGCAACTCGTGCTCAACGTAATGTCTGCCCGAGCCTGACGGGGTGTAGGGGTGAAACCCCTACGGATACGCCGTTGACCTAGAAACCCATCCGGCTCGAATGGGTCACTGGCCTGCTCAGCTCAAAGGTCGATCACTCCCCATCGCCACCCGCCAAACCGCGCTCTTATGGCTCGTCGGGCGTTTTATGTGAAAGGGTTTCTGGCGTCCAAATTTGGCCGCGCGGGCCTTTGAGATACCGGCCACGGACCACCCAGCCATGCCATGGTCCAGAGAGGTCGTGGCGGTTATAGACGCGATCTTGCAGCCAAGTGGCGATTTCTTTGACGGTCACTTTCCAGCCCATGGGCGAGGAAAGTGCCTGTTTTTCAACGTCGAAGGTCCATCTAAACCGCATACCCAGCATCCATTCGCAAGAAACTGCGAAGGATCGCAAAGAACATGCCAAGGCGGCGACGGCCACGTCGGTAATTTGACATAATATACATTATGCGAAATCTTATGGCGCTGGCCGCCGCTGGCATGGCCCTCGCATGGCTGCTCTCCCAAACGCACGGAAAGCGCACATGTCCCGCCGCAGTACCCGCCTAGACTGGCTATACGACGACACCCTGCAACAGTTCACCACGCCATCAGGCCGCATCGTCACGCTGCGCGAAATCGCCAGGCTTCTGCAAGATCACGTCAACTGTCACTTTGACTTCGCCGACCCGTGGACGGGTTGGCGAATGCGTGGCGACACGCTAATCCCTCCGCACGGGTCGATGCGAGGCCCAAGGCTCAAGCCGCACAACGGCCCCGCGTTCGCCCGCTGGGCGGCCAGCGAAGATCGACCGCAAGAGGCTCGGCCTCAGGGAAAACCCGGGCTGCGGCTGGTGTACAGCAAAAAGGCCTGACTCAATTCTTGCGACGCCGCGCGTCATACACCTTGCGCCGCGATTCCTCGGCCCATTGCTCAAACGACTGTTTCGGCTTCGGCTTCGCCTTAGGCGGCGAGGCCGGCCCGTTCTGGCGCTGTCGCCACAGCCCATAGATCAGCGCAGCCACCGAGATAAGAAAGCCCGCGTTGGCGAGTAGATGATCCATCACGCATCCCCTGTCCTGTCGGGACAGGGTAACAAAAGCGGGTTTGGCGGGTGGCAATGGGGAATGATCGAACTTTGATATGAGCAGGCCAGTGACCCATTCGAACCGGATGGGTTTCTAGGTCAAAGGCGTATCCGTAGGGGTTTCACCCCTACACCCCATCAGCGGCCCGAACGACCGCCCCCGAAATAGTTGGGGTCCCAGTGGCCATACGTAGGAGGCGTGTACGCCGTGGCCGTCGCCCGTTCATGAGAAGTCGCGGAAGACGCGGAGTCGGCATCAGAACCGGCAGGAACCGGTTGCTGCGCAACCGGAACACTGCCGGTGCTGCTTTGCGACGCGATGGCTTGCGACGGCTGTTTGCTGATCGGCGTGCGGTACGGGTTATAGACGCCGCCTTCCGCGTAGGCCTTGCACATCGCGTGCGGCACCTCGGCGTGCGTGCCCTGCTCCGTCAAGCATCGGCAATTGTCCTCGCCGTGGTCGCCCTCGAACTTCACACAGAACAGGTCAGGCTGTGCCTGCACTTTCTGATCATCAAACACCGGGGCACTCCACGGGATGCCGGCGACGCGCGGAATCTGGCGCTTGACCCACTCATCGGGCGTAAGCAGCGGTTTCTGCTGGCCGCTCAGCGCGGCGGTTGACGGCCCGATGCCAGACGAAGTTGCGGGTGCTTCATCCTGCGCACCGGCCTTGCTGCCGGCGTGCTTCATGGCCTGATAGCCGAGCATGCCGAGCAGCGGCAGTGCCAGGAGCACCGCGCCGGCAATATAGATGAACTTCGGCACGCGACGCTTCACCGTGTGAAGCTCCGCCGACTTGTAAGCCGCCATCGCGTCCTTGCTGTATTTGTGACGCGACTTATTTTCGGCCTGCTTTTTCACGCCCGCAGCATTTGGGTCGGCCTGACAAATCGGCCACTCCCATCGCTCGATCCACTCGGTACCGAACACGCGAACCGTGTGAATGTGCCGATCAACCAACTTGCGGACGTATGGGTCGATCAAGCTCGGATGCTGCGTGATAAATATGAAATCGACACCAGCATGCCGGTGCTCGCTCATATCCTTAATCCACTCGGGCGAATCGGCAGCACCACGGCGTGCCGGCATCAACTTCTGACACTCGTCCACTACAACGATCGCGCCCGCAGGCAAGGTGCGCCACGCCCTGACACCATCTGCATCCAAGGGAATCGCAATGCCATCACGCAGATCGGTTATGCCATGCTGATAGAGCGGTCGCTCAGGCATGGTCTTGCGAAGATTCGTCATGTGCTCGACGGCACCGAGGGTCTTGCCTGCACCCGGCAATCCGGTGCGCAACTCCATCAAACCCGACATTACGAAGGCCTCCGACGCTCAAGCACAGACTTGACGCCATTCATCGTGTACTTCGCTGCCACTGCCGACAGCAGCATCGTGATCGCCGCATCCACGCCCAAGAAGCCCATCACCTGCAGGCCCATGGCCGGAACGCCGCCCGCGACCTGGCTGATGTAATTGCGCAGCGGCGCAATCGTGAACGTGTACGAGGTAAAGCTAAAACCAAGGGTCATGAGACCCGAGATGATCATGCTGCCGATGCGCGTCTCCATGACGCCAAGCAGCCACGCAATGAGCCGAGGCATGTCATGACCCTCCGAAAATGCTGCCGATCTTGAAGCCGCCGAGGATGCCCGCGCAGCCAAGCGCGGCGAGCAGCATCACAAAACCGCGCATCCATGGACCGTAATCACACACTGGCGTGAACGAGATGGTCTTGCTCACGCCGGCCACCTCAACCGTAAAATCATTGAACGGGCATGCATTGCCCCAGCCGAGACCGCTGCTGTCCAACTTGCTTGTGTCGCCCGCGTCCACGGTCTTGCCGCTGTCGATGTCGCCGACGACATGCTTGCCGCCCTCGGGCGGAGTGGAGCCGTCGCCGCCCACTGCGCACTTCGATGCCCAGGTGTTGCGGGCCACACCGCACATCACCTGATCACCCGAGCACGGCGGCATCGCGTCGCAACCGCCATCGCTGTAAGTGTTCGGGTCCTTGTTCGGCCAATGATCCTCAACCCACTTGTAGTAGTCGCACGCGGCAGCGGCCCAGCCGCAGTACGCCGGCAAATCCGTTTGTTTGGGCGAGCTTTGTTGCGTGGGGTAGTTCGGGTCCGGCTGCGTTGGCGTGAGTGTCTGAGGGTCTACACCGTACTTCGGTGCAAGCTCCTGTTTGAGCGCATCCATGTCGTGCGCAATGTCCGGGTTAACAACCACGTTGCCGGTTTGCGGATCGGTAAACAGCTGCGGCCACCAATCCGGGTGTTGCGCGGCAAGGCCGGCGAGGTCCTGATCCGTCACCGGCACAGGCTGCGCCGTGTAGTCCGGATCATGAAGATTGCCGGTTGCTCCGGCCTGAAACCAGTGAATCACGAGTTGGCCGGAAGCCTGAAAACCGTCATCTCGCACGGCCTTCCATGGCGCCATGCAATCGCCATTAATAGGTGGCGTGCAGGGCTCCACTACATACGAAACCATGTAGGGATAATGCGCTCGATAGTCTGCCTCCTCCTGCGCTACCGCGCCCACTGCCGAGCAACTTGGGAAGTTGCCGCCAATCGTGAAGTATGAGCCGCCCGCCTGACAGGAAGCGCCCACCGTCGTTGTACCCGGTGCGGTGAGCTGGCCCGTGCCCGGGTCTGTGTACCACTTGTAAAGCTGGTACGCCGAGATGGCGAGGCCGACCCAACCCGCAAAACGCAAACCCGCTGCCACACCGCCACGGATGATGCCGCCCACCGTGCCACCTGACATCGTGACCGCACGCGAGACGTAAGAGGCCTCGTTCGCCGCCGCAGCGACGCCGGCATCATTTGCTGCGCCGCCCACCTGATACGTCACGCGCGTGACGATGCCGTTACCCGGCGCAGATCCAATGGGCTGCACGGCGATTGGTTGAACCGATGGCATCGACGCAGCGCGCGCTACAGGAGCGCACAGCACGGTCGCAAGCAGCATCGTCAGTCCGACGACGATTTGCCGTTGAAGAGAATCCATCCGGCCCCCAAGAACGCGATCAGCACGAAGTACCCGGCGTAATCGACAATGGTCATAGCGAAGCCCTCACGGGGCGAAGAAGGGAGGGGGAGGTGTGCCCTCCCCCGCCGGCCTTACAGGCGATTCCAGACCTTCTTGAGGTACTTGAAACCGAGGAACGCCGCACCAATCGCGGCAATGGCAGCGAGGCCGCTGGTGATGGTCGCCACCACGGTGCTGGTGTCGATGCTACCGGCGTCAGCCATAGCTGCACCCGATGCAGCGAACGTCATCGAGGCCAGCATCAGCTTGTTGTTGCGAACGGCCACGAGGGCCTTGGACAAGTTCAGCTTCATTGTTTTGTTTCCCATGCAGGTTGATTGAGTTATCAGCAGTGTTTGTAAACCCACGCCAGCGCCCACACCGCAAGAATGGCGCTTGCAATCGCCGCGCCTGAGCTAGCACTCAAGGGCGGCAACATCGTCGGAGCCTGCACGTACTGCACCTGGCTGCATTGCTGCGTCTGCGGGTCAATGTTCACCGCGTCACACACCACGTACTGCACTTGCATGACACCTCCTAAAAGCTTTCAAGGCGAAGATCGCAGGGGAAATAAACGATTCCCCCTGCACACCCCGATATCACGCTGCGCGTGCGGCAGCCTTTACCGGCACCAGATCGAAACCAATGCGAAGGCTACCCTTGCTGTCGATGTAGGCCGGCTTCGGTTCGACGGCGTAGTCACCGGCCGGGAGCGCCTTCTCACCTCGATCCGGCGAGAACATGCGATCGAACTCGCGGAACATGCCCTCGCCCGTCATCAGGCCGCACGTCTGGAAGCCGTAGCGTGCGTTCGGGTCTTTCTTGCCATTGACAAGGCGAACATTGTTGGTCGCACGGATAATGGATTGCTGAGTCATGATGCGTCTCCTATGGACGTCTAAACGTTGAGAATGCGGCCCATGTGCGAGCCAAGAATGGGCGTGAGCACGGATGCACCCAGCCCGGTTGAAATCACCCACGCGGGAAGTTCTCTGCGCGTGAGCAGTTTTGCCATCGCATCGGCAAATTCAGAGGTTTCAGGGAACGCTTCGGCAATGGCGTAAACCACGCGGCCACACTGGCGTTTCGCGTGACGCAGCGCGCTGACCATCGTTGCGGCGAGCTTCGCCGTGCTGGTTTCCATGCGCGTGCTGTGCTGGCTGATCCACTCAAGCACAGGGTAATGACCCACGAGGTATTCCCATGGGCGATCGAGAATGTCGTACGGGATTTCGCGGTACTTGGCACCAAAGCGAGCTTCAAAGCGGACCCACGGGCTTTCTGGGTCGCCGAGCTGCTTGCCTTTCTCGTACGCGCACAGCTGCTGATTGCCGGTGTTCTTGCCGATGTAGACGGTCTGGCCCGAACCATCGGCGTAGCCAGCGAAACCAATGGCCGGGGGCCTACCGCGCGTGGTGAACTTGCCCGCGGCGTGCCAATCCTTCACATCGTCCAGCGTGTACCGCCCTTCCCTGTCGTCGTGAGCGCAATCCACGCGCGACAGTTTTGCGCCCCACCCCTCGACGACGGCGCGGGTGTGTGCCCACGCCGTGACGTGAGCACAACCCGTGCCAGAGAGTTCTACGCAGAACGTGCCGCGCTGCGATTCGCCACCGATCGCCACAAAACCGCACGTGTCGCCGGATGCCGTCAGGATGCGGCAGTGGTGGGCGTAGAAATTGCGGAAGCCACGCACCTGGGGCTCAAGCTGCAATCCACTGTCCGTTGCGACCGCCTGCAACACGTAGCGGGCCAGCAGTTCAATGCTTGTCTCACAGCCCTTGACCGCTTCAGCGCGGGTGCGCGTCCAGAAATCACCGTCGCGCACGTTGTCGCCCAACACAGACAGCGGGGCGGTGAACGTCAGGAAATCCACAATGGCAAGGGCCGCATCGTTGGCAGCTTCCCTTACCTCGACCACTGAGGACTTTAGTCCCCTGTTAGCTGAGGGGACTGCGCTTCGCGCGGCTTCGCGTGCCGCCATGAAAGCGCGTGCGCGCGCCATCGCGCCCTGCCCCAACTCTTCACGCAGCGCTTGAACACCAACTCGCTGCTCGACCGTCATCGCGTTTGCAGGCAAACCCGAAACGCGGCTCATGCGCGGCACGCCAGATCGAAGGCATAGGCGCTTTCCTGCTCGGCACGCTCCGCGCACTCGGCAGCGTCAAGCCACATCTCGGCGGCAACGTAGGTCGACTCAAGAGCCATGTGCCGCTCGCACTCGCGGGCGGCAAAAACGATCTGATCCAGCTGGAAGGCGGTCATGCGTTCACCCCGGCCAGAGAGGCGCGGCAGTCGCGAGCCACGCCGATCAACACAGCGACGATGTACGTCGCGTACGCGCCGAGCACGACGCCTAGAAGGGTTCCCGCGAGGAATACGGTGTGCATAAATGGCCCCTTATCAGTCCGAGACTCTCAGACTCGAGGTGCAGTAAAGTACCCTCGTACTCTCCAGTCAAGGGGTCTCAGACCGTGAACGCCACAATTAAATTGCTTGACAAATACGCCGACGCCTGCTCCGTCAAGCAGGACAAGGATTTGGCGGCCAAGCTGCGCGTTACGAAGCAGGCCGTTAGCGGGTGGCGCACCGGTCGATCACACCCGGATGCAGACAGCGTTTCACGCATGTGCGAGGCCACCGGTGACCAAGTGGCGCACTGGCTACCCTTGATCGAGGCCGAGCGCGCACGCAATCCGGAAGCTCGCAAGGTGTGGCTTCGGCTTGCTCAACTGGCTGCTGCACTCGCGGCCGTCTTCCTGACGCTCCGCCATGGGGTGGATACGCACGCCGTCTCGGCGTTCGTATTTGCACCTGTATACATTATGCGAAATCATGGATGGTCCCCGAGGCCGCCGGAGATGCTGGCTTGGCTGTTGTCGCAGTCCTCTTAATTCTGTCGCCAGACCGTTAATCGCGTCATTTCCGCTTATTCCGTCATCTTTTGACATCAGGTATTCGAGCCGCCTTGGTGGCGAACCTATTTAGGACTGGAGCGACGCGCCTTTGGTGACGATTCCCGTTGATCGTGCTTGGTGGCGTCTTTGGACGCTGCGGGTGCTTTCTTCCGCTTCGGCGACGTTGCCGAGTAAGCCTCGGAGAGCGCCTTTTCCAAAGCGACAATCTGGCCGATTTGACGCGCGGCCTGCGGTTCTAGGTGTCGGGCCTGATACCCGCGATCACACGAGCTAATCGCCCTGCCCTATGGCACGCTTTGGGTCGGAAGCAGACATGGTGCGAAGCCTGATGCGGTCTCCGATACATGCGAAATTCCGATCGGAAGAGCCGCGCGAAATGACTGATGCTGCCGGCCAATCTGGCAACATCAGCCTCTCAATCCCCGATCGCCTCATTCCACGCATTCATCTGTGGGAGTGAGGCCTGACCACATGGCCAGAGAGCCGATACAACCTACCTGCCGATGACCTTGGCACGTTCAGAGACGATCTTGTCGAACGCCGCGTCGCCACCAACAGCGTTCAACGCACTGGAGCTGTTGTTCCAATGAAGTTTCGTCGTTTTGCCCTTGTCCAGCTCGTAGCCGTACGAAGTACCGTCATCATCGTAGAGGGCAAAATCGGCGTCCTTGCCTGGATAGACAAGGATCTCACTGATGGATTGCTTTGACGCCGTCGACTGGATGTCAGAGCCCAGCGGCACGATGGATCCTGCGCGAACAAAAACGGGGATCTGGTCGATGGGTGCGGCCACCTTGACCCAGCGACCGCCTGACAGCTTTTCATTCGTCCAAAAGTTGTACCAGTCACTGCCAGCCGGAAGGTAGACGTCCTTCTGTGTCTGGCCCTGCTCGGTGATGGGCGCGACCAGGAAAGCCGGCCCGAACATGTATTCCGTACCCAGGTCGGCGACATTGGAGTCGCCGGGAAAATCCATCCACAACGGCCGCATGAAGGGTGCGCCCGTGTCGTAGGTTTTCCTAGCCTGGCTATAGATATACGGAATCAGGCGATAACGGAGTTTGTCGTACTTCGCCATGATGGCCTCGGCTTGATGGCCGAATGCCCAGATTTCCGTGTGCTTGCGATCGCCATGGAGGCGCAGGGTTGGCAGAAACGTCCCGTATTCGAACCAGCGCGTGAGTAGCTCCGGATAATCGTTGTTCTGTCCCACGGTATCGCGCGCATCCGAGGGATCGAGCAGGGGTGCCTTGGTTGCGCTGGTGGTCTGAGGCAAATACTGCCAACCGCCGATGTCGTTGCCCCAGTACGCGATGCCGGAGGCTGTCATGTTGAGTCCAGTGGGAATCTGGCGCTGCAACGCCTCCCAACTGGGATCGATGTCTGACGACCAGAACAGCGCACCGGTGCGCTGCGATCCCAGATAGGCCGCACGGGAGAGAATCAATACGCGCTCATCGGGCTTCCATGCGCGCATGCCTTGTGCAACGCCTTCCACATGTACCAGCGGAAAAAGGTTGTGGTAGCGATCCCCGGAGCCGATCGAGAAGAAATAGCCGTCCGGCACCAGATCCGGCTCGGTCTCGTCAAGCCACGGATAGTCGAAACCGTGCGAGAGGATGTTGTCGCGGGCGTGCTCCCAGAACCACTGACGCGCAGCGGGACTGGTCGCGTCGATCAATGCACCGGTGCGATCCGATCGGAAAGGCAGGCCGTCGACCGTCTTGCCGTTCCGGTCCTTGAGGAAATACCCCTTGGCATCAAGCTCGCTGAAATAGCGCCCCGAGCGTTCAAAGCGTGGCCAGATGGAGATGATCGACTTCATGCCCGCATCATGAAGCTGCTTGTTCATGCCGTCAGGGTCGGGAAATTCAGCGGTGTTGATGTCCATCTGGCCCATGTGTGTCCAGTAGAACCAATCGATCACCATCACGTCGAGCGGATAGTTCTTTTCGCGATACGTATGCGCAACGCGCAGCACCTCGGCCTGGCTGTCGTAACGCGCCTTGGACTGGATCAGGCCGAAGGCAGCCTTGGGCGGAATCGGCGTCTTGCCCGTTACGCGCGCGTACGCCGAATAGATCGCTTCGGGTGTGTCGCCCGTCACCACGAAAAAGCTGACGCGCTCGCCGACATTCGACTGAAAGCTCATGCGACCGCGAATTCCAGCAACAAATCGCGTGTCCGACGGGTTGTCCCAGATGATGCCGTACCCCTTGGACGAAACCATGAAGGGCACGCACACGGCTTCCCCGCTGGGTGCGTCGTACCAGTGCCGGCAATCGATGACGCGACCTCGCAGGTCGAGCGGGCCAAGGCTGCCCTGGTTCTGGCCCATGCCGTAGTAGTGTTCATCCGCAGGTGCCGAGAACGTCGCGCCTACCTGATAGGTGGATTCACCGGCCACCTCATGCGGATACATCTCCCAGCCGGTCATGTTGACGACGGTCGCACCCTTGGCGTTTTTCACCTGCAGGCGGACCGGCGCAAGGTCTGGCGCAAAGTACCGTTCCATGATGCCAGGCGCATGTGGTGCCGGCGCGGCATCCAGATGCAAGGTCAGCCCCGGCGATGCAAAGGTATCGCCGTTCGCATTGTGGATCTCATGGAAAGCCGAACTGTCAGCATGGTCGGCAAGGATTCCGTAGCCGGGCGCCTTCAATGCCTGCGTTTTGTCGGCGGCGATGGTGATGTGGACCACGTTGGGGCCGTAGGCCTCGACGCTTACCCATGCGCCGTTGCGGTCCAGCGCAACCGCCGGTGCAGCCTGGGCGGCGGAAAAGGCTGCGGTGAGGGAGAGTGCCAGGCCAAGCCATGCCGTGTTGGATGCCTGCATGTCAGCCTTCCATCTCTTCGAGTTCCTTGCCGCGCGTTTCCTGCACGTAGCGCACCACGAATACCACCGACAGCGCGGCTGCCAGGGCGTAAAGGCCATAGGCGCCGGCAAGCCCGATACTGGTGAGCAGCATCGGGAAGGTCACGGTAATGGTGAAATTGGACACCCACTGCGCAGCGCCTGCGACAGCCAGTCCCGAGCCACGGATCTGGTTGGGGAACATCTCGCCCAGCATCACCCACATCACCGGGCCCCACGACATGTTGAAGAAGATCACGTAGAGATTGGCAGCTGCCAATGCGAGCGTGCCCTGCCCGGCGGGCAGGCTGAGCTTGCCGCCGGCATCGATGCCGCCATGCGCGAAGGCCCACGCCACCAGTGCCAGTGTGATGGTCATGCCCGCCGAGCCCACCCACAGCAGCGGCTTGCGACCCACGCGGTCAACCAGCATCACCGCGACCAGGCAGGCGCCGATGCTGAGTGCACCGGAAAGCACGTTGATCAACAGCGCATCATTCTCGGAGAAGCCGACCGCCTGCCACAGCACAGCGCCGTAGTAGAACACCACGTTGATGCCCACCAGTTGCTGGAAAGTAGCAAGGCCAATGGCTACCCACACAATGGGGCGCACTCGCTTCGTGGTCTTGTCCAGAAGGTCGGAGAACTTGGGGTTGTGCCGGTCCTGCGAAAGCGAGGCGCTGATCTCCGCTAGTTTGGCGCGGGCCTCCCGCTCGCCGTACAGGCGCACCAGCACGTCGGCAGCTTCCTTGTCGCGCTTGCGCACCACCAGGAAACGCGGGCTTTCGGGAATGAACAGCAGTGACACCAGAAACAGCGAAGAAGGCAGCACCTGCATCCAGAACATCCAGCGCCATGCATCCCGGTCCAGCCAGAGCGTGCCGGTGGAACCGCCCGCGGCCCTGGCCAGCAGGTAATTGCTCAGGAACGCGCTGAACAGGCCGCTGATGATGGCGATCTGCTGCATGGTGGCCAGCCTGCCGCGATATCGTGCAGGCGCTACTTCGGCGATGTAGGCAGGTGCGATGACGCTGGCGGCACCCACTGCAAAGCCGCCGGTGATGCGAGCGGCCACAAAGAGCGCTGCACTGGTTGCCGCACCCGCGCCCAGCGCCGAAATCAGGAACAGCAGCGCCGAGACGATCAGCACCGAACGACGCCCCCAGACATCGGCAACGCGCCCGGCGAAGAATGCACCGAAAGCACAGCCAAGCAGCATGGATGCCACCTGGAAACCGATGGCTGCCGAGCTGGAATGGAATGCCTGCTTCAGGCCTTCCACAGTGCCGTTGATGACGCCGCTGTCGAAGCCGAACAGGAAGCCGCCCAGTGTGGCGACGCTGCTGATCTGCACGATGAGTCGGGTGTTTTCTGCCTGATTCGCGGCAGTCGGGCTGTCAAGCGCAACGCTGTTCATGCTTTCGGTATCTCATGTCGTTTTCGGTCGTCCCCCGGCAAGGCACACCCCCGTGTGCCCTGCCCCTTGCTACCGTCAACGCAGCAGATACTGGTTGATCAGGTTCTCGTAGCGCTCCTGCTTGCCACTCTGTCGCACTGGCTCGCCCTGCTTGACGGCGTAGTCGTACAGATTGGCAAGGCTCAGCTTGCCCTGAGCAAAATCGAGCCCAGCACTATAGTCGAAGCTGGCGTAGCGGTCCGCGCGCCACTTTTCCAGTGGCGACTGGTCCAGCAACGCGTGCGCCACTTCGAGGCCGCGCGCAAATGCATCCATACCGCCGATATGGGCCAGGAACAGGTCGTCGGCATCGGTGGATTCGCGACGTGCCTTGGCGTCGAAGTTCAAGCCGCCCGGTGCCAGGCCACCCTGGCGCAGCACCACCAGCATCGCACCCACCGTGTCGTAGAGGTCGGTCGGGAACTGGTCGGTATCCCAACCGTTCTGTGCGTTGCCGCGATTGGCATCGATGCTGCCGAGCAGGCCGTGATCGGAGGCCACCTGCAGGTCGTGTTCGAAGGTGTGGCCAGACAGCGTGGCGTGGTTGGCCTCGATGTTGAGCTTGAAGTCCTTTTCCAGGCCATGCTCCTTGAGGAAGCCGGCCACGGTGGCGGAATCGAAGTCGTACTGGTGTTTCATCGGCTCCATCGGCTTGGGCTCAATCAGGAAATTGCCCTTGAAGCCGATGCTGCGACCGTAGTCGCGCGCCATCGTGAGGAATCGCGCGAAGTGATCCAGCTCGCGCTTCATCTGGGTGTTGTGCAGCGAGGCATAGCCTTCGCGACCGCCCCAGAACACATAGCTTTCGCCGCCCAGCGCCACCGTTGCGTCCAGCGCGGCCTTGATCTGCACGGCGGCACGAGCCACCACGGCAAAATCCGGATTGGTCGCCGCGCCATTCATGTAGCGCGGATGGCTGAACAGGTTGGCCGTGCCCCACAGCAGCTTGACGCCAGTGGCCTGCTGGCGCTCCTTGGCAAGCGCGACCATGTGCCTGAGGTTGGCTTCGTACTCGTCGATGTCATCCGCATCCGGCGCCATGTCGATGTCGTGGAAGCAGTAATACGGCACGCCAAGCTTGGTGAAGAACTCGAAGGCGGCATCCATCTTCGCTTCGGCGCACGCCATCGCCGTGGCTTCCGCATCCCACGGGAAAACGCGGGTGCCGGGGCCAAACGGATCGTGGCCCGCATTGCAGAACGTATGCCAGTAGCAAACGGCGAAGCGCAAGTGCTCGGCCATGCTCTTGCCGCGAATCAGTTTGCCCGCGTCGTAGTGCTTGAACGCGAGCGGGTTGTCCGAGCCCGGACCTTCGAACGCGATGCGTCCGATGCCGGGAAAATATTCGCGCTTGCCAATAAAGGGGGTGCTCATGTGGTGGGAATCCTTGTCGGGCAAATAATGCAGGTCCGGTTGGCCGTCACACGGTGTCCGTGACCGGGGAATGGGCGTGCAGCAACCTGGCCACCTCGAGGTGGCGCAGAAAACCCTGGTAGTGCTGCCGGTAGGCGGCGACGCTAGCCGGATCCGGGCGCGTCGACAGTCCGGTGGCGATAACGACGTGCTCGCTCGCCAGCTCAGCGATATCCGCGCGGCAACCGCGGGCATGGTCACTCGCCCACGCCGCCTGCAACGCCGCGCCAAGCGCGGCGCCTTCGGCCTGTAGCGGCACTTCCACCGGCAGGTCGAACACGTCGGCAATCATCTGTCGCCATGCGGCGCTGTGACTGCCGCCGCCGGTGAGGCGGATCGCATCGAACTGCAAACCCGTGGCCAGCAGTGCGTCGTAACCACTGCGCAGTGCATAGGTCGCGCCTTCCATCGCGGCGCGGTAGATATTGCCGCGCGTCACGTTGCCCAGATTCATGCCATGCAGGCTGCCGCGTGCATGCGGCAGGTCCGGCGTGCGCTCGCCGTTGAAGAACGGAAGTATCAGCAGCCCACCGGCACCAGGCAGTGTGCCGGCCATCACCGTGTCGCCATCGCGCGCACTGAAGCCGAACGCCTTGGCCACCATTTCCGTGGCAAGCGTGCAGTTCATGGTGCAGATCAGCGGCAGCCAGCCGCCGGTGGACGAACAGAACGCCGCCCAGCGGGCCTTGTCATCCACCACCGGATGGTCCGCATGGGCAAACAGCGTGCCCGACGTGCCCAGGCTGATGCTAAGTACGCCGGGCCGCACATTGCCGGTGCCGATGGCGGCCATCATGTTGTCTCCGCCACCGGCGGAAACGCGCACGCCGGGCGACAGGCCCAGTTCTTCGGCAATGCTGTCCTTGATCGTGAAACTCGCGTTGGCTGCCACCAGCGGAGGCAGGCAGGCCGACAGGTCGCGATCGGCATCCGTCGCATCGAGCATGTGCATCGACCACTGGCGTGTGCGCACATCCAGCCAGCCGGTGCCCGAGGCGTCGCCGTATTCCATCCACCGCTCACCGGTGAGCCAGAAGTTCACGTAGTCGTGCGGCAGCAGGATGGTCGCGAGCTTGGCGTAGGCTTCCGGACGATACTTGCGCGTCCACGACAGCTTGGAAGCCGTATAGCCGGCCAAGATAGGGTTGCCACCCAGCGCCACGCAGCGTTGCGCTCCACCGGCGGTTGCCATGATCTCGTCGCATTCGCGCTGCGTGCTTGTGTCGCACCACAGCTTGACCGGAGCAAGCACGTTGCCATCGGCATCCAGCGGCACGAAGCCATGCTGCTGCCCCGACACGCCGATGGCGACGATTTCCGCGCGCAGCTGCCGGGGCAGCTTGGCGAAGCAGGTGCGCACGGCATCGATCCACCAGGTGGCGAGCTGCTCGCGGCTGCCATCCTCGCCGGCGATCAATTCGATCGACTGACCATGCGCGGCGATGACGCAGCGCGAATCCATGTCGTAGGCCACAAGCTTGACGCTCTGCGTACCCACGTCGATGCCAATCGTCAGGTTCATGGGCGCGCGCATCACCATTCCGCCACGCTGCCATCGGCATGGCGCCATACCGGATTGCGCCAGCGATGCCCGACCATGGCGCGCTCGCTCACATAGGCCTGGTCGATCTCGATGCCCAGGCCGGGACCGTTCGGAATGGCCACATAGCCATCCAAATAGGCGAAGACACTGCGATCGACCACGTAGTCGAGCAGATCGTTGTCGGCGTTGTAGTGGATGCCCAGGCTCTGCTCCTGGATGAAGGCGTTGTGGCAGAGCGCATCGATCTGCAGGTTCGCGGCCAGCGCGATCGGCCCTAGCGGGCAATGCAGGGCGATCGCCACGTCGTAGGCCTCGGCCATGGCAGCGATCTTCAATGTTTCGGTGATGCCGCCGGCGTGAGACGGATCGGGCTGGATGATGTCCACGCCACCGGTTTCCAGCACGCGCTTGAAGTCGTAGCGCGAATAGAGGCGCTCACCCAGGGCGATGGGCGCGGGCGACAGCGCAGCCAGTTCGGGGATGGCTTCCAGATGCTCGGACAGCACCGGCTCCTCGATGAACATGAGCTTGTAAGGACGCAGCTCGCGCATCAGCACCTTGGCCATGGGCTTGTGCACGCGACCGTGGAAATCCAAGCCCAAGCCGATTTCCGGGCCTACCGCATCACGCACGGCTTGTACGTTTTCCAGCACGCGCTCCACCTTGGCGTAGGTGTCCACGTACTGCATTTCCTCGGTACCGTTCATTTTCACGGCAGTGAATCCGCGCGCCACCGCCTCTTTTGCGGCGCGGGCGGTGTCAGCCGGCCGGTCGCCACCGATCCACGAGTACGTGCGGATGCGCTCGCGCACTGGGCCGCCGAGCAGTTCGTGCACGGGCACGCCCAGTTGCTTGCCCTTGATGTCCCACAGGGCCTGGTCGATGCCGGCCAGCGCACTCATAAGGATCGGGCCGCCGCGATAGAAGCCGCCCCGATACATCACGTTCCAGTGGTCCTCGATCCGGCGCGGATCCTGGCCGATCAGGTAATCGGACAACTCGTCCACGGCGGCGGCCACCGTATGCGCCCTGCCCTCCACGATCGGTTCGCCCCAGCCACTGATGCCGGCGTCCGTGTCGATGCGCACAAACAACCAGCGCGGCGGCACGATGAAAGTGGTGATGGCGGTGATCTTCATACTTGCTTGCGTTCCGGCCCGGGGCCTGCAAAGTGGCGACACCGGTCGCAACTCCTGGCGCCCGGAAGGGGCGTCCATACGGCTGCCCCGAATACCGCCGGGATGCTGCAATCAGGCTGCGGGGCTCGCAATTGCGAAATCCGCCAGCGAGGCACGTTTTTTTCCCTGTCGCGTTGCGTCATGCCCGGTGCCAGCGGAACTGCTAGCGTCGGCTTCCCTGGGCTATTTCCGACACGGCCCGTATCGCCAGACCATGTCTCCACATCGCATCGCCCTTCTCTTCAACGCGAACAAGGTTTACGACCGGCAGATCATTGCCGGCATCGGGCAGTACCTGAAATCCACGCGCGTGGAGTGGGACCTCTTCCTGGAAGAGGACTTCCGCAGCCGCACGCTAGGCATCCATCACTGGCGCGGCGACGGCATCATTGCCGACTTCGACGATCCCACCGTGGCCGAGACCCTGGCCGACATACCCATTCCGGTGGTGGCCGTTGGCGGTTCTTACGCGGATGTCAGCCAATACCCGACGTTGACGCCCTACGTGGCGACCGACAACGTCAAGCTGGTGCGGCTGGCCTATGACCACCTCATCGAGCAAGGCCTGCAGCGTTTCGCCTTCTACGGCCTGCCGCCCAATCCGGGCAACCGCTGGGCGCAGGAACGTGAGTCGGCCTTCCTGCGGATGATCGAGGCGGATCATCTGGAGGGCCTGGTCTACCGCGGTTCGTCGACCAGTGCTGGCGGCTGGGGGCGTGCGCAGGAAGACATGGCCGCCTGGGTGAAGTCGCTACCCAAGCCCATCGGCATCATCGCGGTGACGGATGCGCGCGCTCGCCAGCTGTTGCAGGCCTGCGTGGTGGCCGACGTACCGGTTCCGGAACAGATTGCTGTGGTGGGCATCGACAACGACCCCATGGCCCAGTTGCTGAGCCGCATCCCGTTGACTTCGGTGACGCAGGGTGCCGAGGAAATGGGCCGCATGGCTGCGCAGGTGCTGCACCAGATGCTGCATGGCGGCGTGGTTGCGGGCACCCGCGTGCTGGTGCCGCCGGTGGGCTTGAATATCCAGGCCAGCAGCCTGCACAAGCCGATGAAGAGCCCGCACGTGATGCGCGCCTGCCACTACATCCGCCAGTACGCCTGCCTGGGCATCAAGACCGAACAGGTTGCCGATTACGTCGGCATCTCGCGCACGTTGCTGGAAGAACACTTCAAGCGTGAGCTGAAGCGCACCGTGCACCAGACCATCCTGGAGCACAAGCTGGAAATGGCGCGCAGCATGCTCAAGGACGCCACCCGGCCGCTGGCCGACGTGGCAGTACGCAGCGGCTTCACGTCGCTGCAGTACATGTACGCAGTGTTCCGTCGAGAATTCAACTGTACCCCGCGGCAGTTCATCGAGAACGCGCGCTCGTAAGCTATGCGGGCGACTGCCAGGCTCTACGCGAGCCGATAACGCCAAAAATGCGGGCCATCCTTGGCCCGATCATGCGCCGGCCCCGGGGAGGCCATCATGGTCCAGCGCGAAACCTTTGTTTCGTGGTTGCAGGCCCGGCCCGCGCACCGCCAGTTCTCGGGGTCGAAATAACCGGCATGCCCGCGCCAGCGCACCGGCGCGGGAAATGTCACGCGGTTACTTGCCCACGGCCAGGTCCGCGCTCAGCGGCGTCTGGTCGGACGCGTCGCCCACATAGACAACGAAGCGACCCGGATCGACCTGCCAGTCATGCTTGCCGGCGTCGTACCAGGCGAAGGCGCGGCGATCCAGCGTCAGGCTGACGTGCTCGGTTTGCCCGGGCGCCAGTCGCAGCTTGCGGAAGGCTTTGAGCTCCTTGGCCGGGCGCGCTACGCGCGCCGACGGATCTCCTACGTAAACCTGCGCCACTTCAGCGCCTTCGCGCGAGCCGGTGTTGCGCACATCGAACGACACGGTGACATCGCCATTCGCGGCCACGCCCGAAAGAGCGAGCTTGCTGAAGGCGAAGTTGGTGTACGACAGGCCATGGCCGAACGCGAACACCGGCTGCGCCTCGCGCGGATGGCTGGTGTACCAGCGATAGCCCAGGAACACGCCTTCGCCATAACGCACGGTGGGATGGCCATCGGGTGCTGGGTGCGCATCGTAGAAGTCGTGCGTCGGGTTGTCCTGCCAGCGACGCTCGAAACTCATCGGCAGCTTGCCTTCCGGCGAGCGGTCGCCGAATAGCACTTCGGCAATCGCCTGCCCGCCTTCCTGCCCCGGGTACCAGTTCTGCAGCAGTGCCGGCACGTGGTCCAGCCAGCCATCGGTGGCGTAGGCGCCGCCAGAGGTCACCGTGACCACGGTGCGCTTGTTCACTGCGGCCACGGCCTCGATCAGCGCCTCCTGCCCCCAGGGCAGCTGGAAGCTGCGGTCGAACGCCTCGCTTTCGGAGGTACCATCAAAACCCACCGCGACCACGGCAGCATCGGCCATCGCCGCCATCTTGCGGGTTTCCTCGGGGATCAGTGCATCCACCGCGATGGCGCCGAGACTCATGCGGCTGTAACTGACGTCGGGGCGATAGTCGAGACGAATGTCCACGGCCTTGCCAGCCGTCATCGGCAGCACCACGTAATGCGGCGCCTGGCCCTCGAAGACCGGCTGCTGGATCACCGGCTTGCCGTCGACATACAGCGTGTAGCTGTCCTTGCTTGCCGCTGCGGTCAGGAACAGGAACTTGCCACTGCGATCGGGCACGAAACGACCGGACCAGCGGATGCTCTGGCGCTCCGTGGCTGGCGTGGTCCACAGCTCCGGCTTCCATTGATCCACCTTGGCATTGACGGTGCGCTCCAGCGGCTTGCCGGCAAAATCCGGGTTGCCGAAAGTTTCGCGCGTCAGGCCGATCTTGCCATCCGCCGTCACGAATACTTCCTTGCCGAACACGTCGGACGTGCTGGGCAGGCCGCGACTGTAGAGCACGTTGACCTTGCCACCCAGGCGATCACTGATGCCCGACAGGATGCTCTGCGTGCGGAACGTATCGATATGCGAGCTGCCGCCCGCACTCGCCGCGCCCGGATACGCCATGGGGCCGATCACGGCAACGGATTTCATGTGCGAGGCATCCAGGGGCAGCACCTTCGCATCGTTCTTCAGCAGCACCAGCGATTCGCGCGCGCCTTCCAGCGCTGCGCTCGCCGAGGACGGATCCATCTGCGGAATGTTGAAATCGCGCTGCGGACGATCGAGGAAGCCAAAGCGCACGGCGGTACGCAGCAGGCGGCGCGTCTTGTCGTCCAGATCGGCGGTGGACAGCGAACCATCGCGCAGGCCCGCCTCGATCAGTGATGGCTTCATGGCGTCAGGCGCCGGCATTTCCAGGTCAAGCCCCGCCTTGAATGCCTTCACGCCATCATGCGCGGCTTCCCAGTCGGACATGTACAGGCCGTTGAAGCCCCATTCCTGCTTGAGGATGTCGTGCGCGATGTGGCGGTTCTCCGCCAGGTAGTCGCCATTGATCAGGTTGTAGCTGCTCATGACCGCGCCGACCTGGCCTTCCTTCACGGCCATCTCGAAAGCCGGCAGGTAGATCTCGCGCTGTGTGCGCTCGTCGATCAGGCTGTCCAGGTGCCGGCGGTCGTACTCGGAGTTGTTGGCGGCGAAGTGCTTGATGGTGGCAACCACGCCCTGCCCCTGCACGCCATGGATCAGCCCTACGGCGATCTCGCCGGCAAGCAGCGGATCCTCGCCGTAGTACTCCATGTTGCGACCGTTCTGCGGCGCGCGATACATGTTGACGCCAGGGCCCAGCAGAAAGTGCACGCCGCGGGCTCGCGCATCGCGCCCCATCGCCGTGCCCACGCGCTCGGCCAGCGCCGGATCCCAGCTGGCCGCCAGGGCAATGCCTGCGGCATACGCCGTGGACGGCCCTGGTGCACGCACACCGATCGGGCCATCGGACATGGCCAGACGCGGCAGCCCGATGGCCGGCACGTCACGGCTATAGAAGTTGTCGACGCCGCCCAGCAAGGCGACCTTCTGCTCGACAGTCAACTTGCCGAGCAGGCTCTCGACGCGCTGCTCCACGGCAGCATTGTCGGCAGCGGGCACGGCATCGCCGCAGCTCGCAGCAGTGGACAACCCCAGCGCGCACAGCGCCAGGGCAAGCATGGTCTTGCGCATGAGCATCCTCAGTACGTGGCCAGCCTGACGCGCAGCACCTGCGGCAAGCTGGTGAAATTCAAGCCGTAGTCGGTCTGGTCGCCGTTCCACAGCCGCCGAAAGATCCACTTGCCATTCTCGTAATGGCCTTCCTCGACGCGATCGAGCAGGAAGCGTCCATCCGTGCCGCGACGTCCCGGCTGGAAGGTCACGCGCACGTTGTGCCCGGTGACGAGGTATTCGTTCTCGCCCAACTGCGCCACGATCGCGCCGCCATCGGTGTCGACATTGCCCTTGGGTGGATCCATGCCGAACTGCAGCTGGCCGTAGCCCAGCTTCACCTTCCAGTCGCCAAGATCCAGCGTCTGTTCGTGCGTGTCAGCAGGCTCGGATGCGCCCCACAACTTGCCGGCCAGCCCGGCAGTCGCGATTTCGCTACCCATGGGCACGAGCGCGCTGTAGATCACGCCGAACGCATCCACCGCGGCGTCATCGAGCTTGCGCGCGCCAAGCGGGTAGTTGGTGTACTTGGTGTAATCCATGCCGAACGGTGAGAAACCGATACCACCATGCCCCAGCGTGGCGTAGACATAGCGCGCGTAGCCTAGCGCGTGACCGGTCTCGGCCACGAACAGCGGGTTGTCTTTGCGTGCGTAGCGATCAAGCACGGCGGTGTAGCGCGGATACTCGGGCAGATAGATGTCCGGCGCGAGCAGGTCGAGCGACGGCGCACCAGCCTTCCAGATGTCCAGAACATTGTCGGTGGGACCGCCGGATTCATAGCTGCCCGGCAAGCCCGGATGGAACGGATCGCGCAATGCCGCATTGGTGTACATCGGCAGGTTGTAGACGGCCTTGCCTGCTGCGGCGACCTGGTCGATGAAACGGGCGATGGACCACGCGTGGAAGAACTCCGCCGCGTCCTTGCCGAACACCTGGCTCCAGCTGCCCGCCTTCTTGCCGGTCGCGTGGAGCAACGCATCGGGCACGGCGCCGGCAAACAGCTTGTTTGCCGCTGGCGAGTGGTCGCGGTCGGTGCGGTAGGTGCCCGCCTCGTTCTCCACCTGCACCATGATGACGGTGTGCTTGTCGCCATCGGTGGCTCGCAGGTGCATCATCAATTGCACGAATGCCTTGCGATCTGCCTCAAGCGTGGTCGCGGCATGCGGCGAGAGCGAGTTGAGCAGTTTCCCCGTGTTCGATACCAGCCGCGGGAAGCGCTGGTTGTCCAGCTTCACCCACGACGGCGCATAGCTGGGACCGTTGTTCTTCCAGGTAGCGAACCACACCAGTACCAAGCGCACGTGGTGGTCACGCGCCTGGGTAAGCAGCGTATCGAGGAAGCTGAAATCGAACTGCCCTTCCTTCGGCTCGATCTGCTCCCAGGCGATCGGCACACCTACCGTGTTGGCATGCATGCGTTCGACGGCTGGCCAGACTTCCGGCAACACGTCGGGCCATGCACTGGAATTGTTAACCTGCCCGCCCAGAACCACGTACGGCTTGCCGTCCACCAGCAGTGCATGATGGCCATCCTGATGGACGATGCGCGGCAGCTCGCCAGCCTGTACGCCCAGCGTGATCAGGGCGGTAACCAGTACCAGGGCAATGCGGCGTCTAAGCGTCGTGCGCATGGGAATCCTCAGGGAACCACGATGGTGCGGAACGGCGATGCCGGCAGGCCATCGCCGTTGATAAGGTTGGCGTCGACCGGGTTGTCGCTCCAGCCGTAACGCACGGAGGCCGGATGCGGAGCCGCGTCGCTGGTCACCACCACGTTTTCGCCTTCAATGCGCGCCTGCGCGTGCTGGTAATGCCCGTCGGCGCCAGCCACCTCGAAGCCGCCCACGGCATCGCCTCCGCCGCGCACCGCAAGCGTTGATCCCGCAGTGTCGAAGCGAACGACGGCATGGTCGCCATTGGCATGCCAATCGCGGTACACGGGCCCGGACGACACGATGTTGTCGCCCAGCACCACGCGACGCGCGGCGAGCGCGAGGCGATGACCCACGTCCTGTTTATCGATCGGATGGATGTCATCCGGATTGCCGACATCAATCGTGACGGCCTGGCCAGTGTGCAGCAGCGACAGCACGGCAGACTGCGATTCACGCAGTTCCGCCCAGGGGCTTTGCGTGGGCGTGTCACTGCCGCTCTTGAAGTTTGCCAGCTGCACCCAGAGGAACGGCAGCTGCGGCTGATTCCACGCCGTGCGCCACGCCTGGATCATCGCGCCGAATTGCTGCCGGTACGACATGGCTTGCGGCGCTGATGCGTTGGCTTCGCCCTGGTACCAAACCACACCACGCAATGGATAACCCAGCAGTGGCTGGATCATGCTGTTGTACAGCAGCGTGGGCGTCAGGTTGCGTGTCAGCGTGGGCACCAGGGTCACCTTGGCGGTGTGGAAGCGCCAGTTGCCAGCGAGCGGGCGACGCGCACCGTCGAACGTCTGCACGTAAAGCGCAGAGGCATCGCCATGTATGCCGCCACCGTTGCCAAGGTCGTCCACGCGCACAGCAATGCTGTTGCTGCCCGCGTGCAGCGCACTGGCCGGCACCGCATAAACTCGCGGTTTGTTCCATTGTTTGACGGTTTCGCCGACCAGCTGGCCATTGACGTAGCTGCGATCCGAGTCATCGATGGCGCCCAGGCCCAGCGTCACGCCCTGGGCCGCTTCGGTCGCACTCAAGGTGAACTCGGTGCGATACCAGGCCACGCCATCCATGTCGTAGTAGCCGACGGTTTCCCAATAGGCGGGCACGGGAATATCTGCCCAATCCGTGGTATCGAGTATTTCCGCAGCCCATGCAGGCTTGCCGGCGGCATCCTGCACGTCCGCCTGCAACGCGGGCCAGCGGGACAGGCGCTGGCGCGTCTGGTCGAGCCTGGCCTCTTCGGCGGCATCGTCCTTGCCGACGGTGACTGACAGTGCTGACACGTCCACATGGCCCGTATGTGCATCGGTCCATGCTTCCACGCTGCTGCCACCCCAGCTGCTGTTGATCAAACCCTGCGGCACGCCGGTGCGCGTCTTCATGTCGCGCGCAAAGAACCAGCAGACCGCAGAGAAATCAGCCACCGTGGTCGGACTGGCGGCAACCCATGTACCACCCTCCAGACGGTCCTGCGGGTGCAGGGACCAGCTGCGCGGGATCTTGAAATGACGGATGCTCGGATCGCTCGCCCTTGCCTGCTCGGCGGCCGCGTCGCGCACCTCGGTCATGGTGAACTCCATGTTCGACTGTCCCGAACACAGCCACACATCGCCCACTAGCATGTCGTGCAGCACCTGATGTTCGCTGCCGTCGTCGATGTCCATCGCGAACGGGCCACCCGCCACATGACTGGGGAGCGTTGCATCCCAGCGCCCCTTCGCATCTGCCTTCGCCGTGGCGTGCGCCCCATCGAAGCCCACAGAGACCTTCGCGCCGGGCGCGGACCAACCCCATACATGCATTGGCATGTCGCGCTGGAGCACGGCACTCTGCGAGAACATCAACGGCAACTCGAGCTTGGCCTGGGCCACCATGGGCAGCGACATCAGTAACGCCAATGCGGCGCCTGCATGAACATGTTTCAAGGGGTGGGCTCCGCGGGTTCGCCATAGATCAGGCCGCGTCCACTGGTCGCGGCATAGAAACGCCCAAAGACGCGCGGATCACCAACCAGCAGACTGATGCGCCCGTAGCGATGCGCGGCGTCATCGACGCGCTGCCACTGTCGGCCGCCGTCGATGGACCGGAAAATGCCCTGCAGCCCGTCGCGCCGACCGGCCACGAACAAGGTGGGCTCATCGCCGCCGACCGTCGGCTTGCCGAAACCAAAGGCATCGACGCCGGTGATCCCGGGCAAACGCGCGAGCAGATGCCCACGGTCGTCGCCGCGCAGCAGTGGAAGGTCGTGTGCCGTGAGCCAGAGCACGCCAGCTTCGGCAGGCGAGGCCTTCAACTGCACTGCACCACGTCCATGTGCGGCATTGCCAAACTCACCCTGGATCGGTGCAAAACTCGCGCCGCCATCGTGGCTGCCGAACAAGGCGCCAGTCTGCGGTGAGAACGCATAGAAGTCGCGGGCATCCACACGATCGCTAAGCACACTCATGCGCTCGCCCAGGCCTTGCACGATCTCCCAGTGCTGGCCCCGGTCACGCGTGAGGTAGACGTGCCGAGCGCCGCTCGGTGCCCACAACACCGTCACGCCATCGGCGGAAACGGCCATGGTTCCCGCGCCCTCGCCTTCTGGTGGCTCGCTGGCGAACACCTGCCAGTGGTCGCCACCATCCTCGGACCAGGCGGCACGCACGGCGGATCCGAACGGCTGGCGCAGGCGACCGCTGCGCACGATCAACGCGGGGCGTTGTTGTGCAAAATCGATGCTCTCGCCGTTCGCATAGCGTGGAGGTGGCGAAAATTGCAGCGGCGCCACGTTGAGATCATCGTGGCGAAAACCATCCAGGTCACCCACGGCGCTGAGCAGGTGCGCGCCCTGCGGTGGACTGATCAGGCCCAGCGGCACGACCTCTTCCAGCCCGCGGTCCTGGAACCACCAGTGCACGGTGTTGCCGCGGTCGAACCCGCGCATATCGCGCGATGCCCAGATGCCGTAGCCGGTGACGAACATCACGTGGTCGGCATCAAAGGGGTCGATCGCCACCGTGGTCATCCAATGTGGCGTGTGCGCACGGGTCCACTGCGCATCGGTGTGATCAAACGACGAATGCGCGAAGATTTCGTTCCAGTGCCTGCCGCCGTCGGTGCTGCGGAACAGCAGGTCATGCGGCTCATAACGATGGTGCGTGCTGGCGATAAGCACCTTGGGGTCGTGCGGATCCAGCGCGACATCGCCCCAACCGAATCCCGAGGGCGTGCTCCTGGAAGAAACTGGCGTGATGTCCGTCCAGCGGTTGCCCTTGGGCTGCCAACGCCACACGGCACCATCGCTCATGGTGTCGGGACCGGGTTCGTCGCCGTAGCTCAACACATAGCTGCCGTCGCTGGCGCGATGCATGTGGCTGGGCCGCAAGCCGACAGGCTGTCCCGGGATGGCGCTCCAGCTGTGGCCACCATCGCTGGAACGGAACAGGCTGGTCTCACGCGTAGAGACGCCGGCATACAGCACCGGCGTCGGCGTGCCCGCCTTGCCACTGCCAGGCTCGAACACCACGAACACGATACCGATGGACTGGGGCCGCCAGCTGTTGGTCGCCGTCGCCGCAGGCGACGTGGCCACGACGGGGAAACCGCCTTCCTTCGACCAATGCGCACCGTGATCGTCGCTGCGCCAGAGCCCGGCGTCGCGCGACCCCAGGAACAGCACGCGACCATCGTGAGGATCCACCGCCAGACGCTCGCCATTGCCGCGACCCAGCTCGTTGCCGCCCAGTTTGAACGGAAGATCCGCGCGTTCGAAATGGGCGCCGCGATCATGCGAGCGCAACACGGCGGCATGACCAGCCGCAGGCGTGGTGTAGGTGCCGGCGGCGAGGTAAACCCATTCCTTGTCGGAAGGGTCCAGCGCCAGGCTGTCGATGCCGAGCAGGTTGGTGTCTTTGGCTTCGATCCAGTCAGTGAGCGATACCCACTGCCCGCTGGACTGATCCCATCGATAGGCGCCACCCACATCGGTGCGCGCGTAATACAGGCCGCGTTCGGCGGGATGGAACACCAAGCCGCTGACGTAGCCGCCGCCACCGATGCGCACGCTGTCGTAGCGATAAGCCAGGTCACCATCGCTGGCCTGCGTTGCGGTGCAGGCGCACAGCGCCAGCACCGCAATCAACCTCTTCCTCATAGGTAGCCGGCGAGCCCGGCTACACACGATTTCCCCATGGCGCCTTGCCATCATCAGAAGGTGGCGCGGAACACGAGCTCGTAGCGCCGGTCGGCGACGAACCAACCACGGTGGTACAGGTTGTAGTCCACCACACCGTCGCCATAGCTGGTCGGACCCATCAGGGTGCGAACCACGGCGTTGTTCAAATTGTTCAACTGCAGGCCGATCTGCATGTTCTTGTTCAGGCGGTAAAACACCGAGGCGTCCAGCTGGCCGTAGTTGTCCGACCAGGTCGGCAGGTGCGTGGACGCGTCGCTGGTGGTCAACAGGTAGCGCGAGCGCCAGTTCCATGCCAGGCGTGCCGACCAGTCGCCCTTCTCGTACATCGCGACGAAGTTGTAACTGCGCTTGGAGATGCCGGTCATCGGCAGCTCCACGCCCGTCACCGTGGCATTGGTGTACGGATTGGTGGCGCTGTTGATGCCGCCCTGGCTGTCCACGTAGGTGAAGTTGGCCTGCACGCCAAAACCCTTCATCCATCCCGGCAGGAAGTCGAAGAACTGGTTGTAGCCTACTTCGGCGCCGCGCAGCGTGCCGGTACCCGTGTTGTACGGACGGGTCACCTCGAACTCCTGACCCTGGTAGACCTCCGGAGCGGTTTCCTGCGCGATGTAGTTGTGGATGTCCTTGTAGAACACCGTGGTGTACAGCATGCCGGTGTTGGAGAAATACCACTCCAGCGCGGTGTCGTACTGGGTGGCGCGCTCCGGCTTGAGGTACGGGTTGCCGGCCAAGCCGTTCCACTGCACTACCTGCGTGTTGTCCGCATTGAGCACATAACCCAGCTGCACAAACGACTGCATGTCCGCGAAGCTGGGGCGCGACATCGCCTTGGAGGCGGCAATGCGCCACTGCAGGTCGTCGGTCAGCTTGAAGCGCAGGTTGAGGCTGGGCAGTGCGTCCTGGTAATGGGTACGCGTATTGAGCGGCGCGTAACCACCGTTCCAGAGAGCCTTGTCGGCGTCCGGCACGCCGGTGCTGCTGAGGTTCGGATACTGCACGACGCCGTCGGTCTCCACGTCGGTGCGCACCAGGCGCAGACCGATGTTGCCGTCGAACGGAATGCCCAGCCAGGTGTCGTTGCCGAAGTACAGGATGCCATAGGCGGCCTTGGTCTTCTCACTTTGGTTGTTCTCGTCCGCCGGCGTGATCTGCACCGGGCTCCACCCCCACGACACGCCCATCGGATGAAGAATGTTGTAAGCCGACGCGTAGTTCTCCACCAGCGAGTTGCCGGGGAAGTACAACGGGGTCGGGATCTTCACGTTGCCGCGGAAGAAATTCGAGTACGAGTACAGCGTGGCGTTCGCCGGGTAGTAATTGACGCTCGCCACCGTGCTCGGCGTATTGACCGAGGCCCAGCTGTCGGTGATCACGCCCCAGTTGTAAGGCGTGCTGGTGTTGTCCTCGTTGCGGTCGGTGGCGCGTAGGCCGACCTTGAAATACTTCAACCAGCTGCTGTCCTGGAAGTCGTATTCAAGATCCAGGCGATAGGCGCGATCCATGCCCACTTCGTTCTCGCGATGATCCATCGCGGCGGACCAGAAATAGTTCGCGGGGTTGCTGGTGTAGCCGGCGGGGCTGGCCGACACCAGCGGCATGCTGCCGCTACCCGTGGTGTTGAGGAACATGCCCGGCAGATAGGTTGCCTGGAACACGGTGAAGTCCAGCTCGTCGCTGGTGGACTTCACGAACTGCACGTCACCGGTCAACATCATGTGATCGTTGATGTTGTACTTGAAGCTGTTCGAGAAATCGGTGGTGACGGTGGTCTGTGTCTGGTAGCGCGTGTCCGTATCGAAACGCACGCCGCCGTTGCTCAGGCCGTTGTTCCACGCATTGGAACTCAGCCAGCCGCTCTGGAAAATGCCCTGATTGTTGTAGTTGAACGTAGTGCCGCTGGCCGGGTCGATGTCGTGGCTGGTGTCGCTAAAGATCGCGCCATGCTCAAGCCAGGACATGTCGTAACGCGAGCGGATGAACTGGGACGTGATCTCCAGGTCCTTGGTCGGGCGCCACTGCAGTGCGCCGGAAATGCCGATGCGACGACGCTTGAAATCCAGGGTGCGCCAGTCAGCGCCGCCCGGGACGTACACCGTGTCCTTGCCGCTGCCGGCCGTGGCCGCGTCATCGGTGCGCATGGTGAACGGCTCGAGCTGGATGCCGTCGGTACGGGTGGCCAGTTCCGAATAGGAAACGTCGAGCAGCGCACCGAACTCGCCCCAGTTTTCCGTCTTCCAGTGGTTGCTGTAGAGGAACGAAGTCGACGGCTTGCTCTTCTGCGACAAGTCGCCTTCGTTGATGCCGTAGGAGAAGCCGATCATCTGCCCCGGCAAATCAAACGGCAGGCGGGTGCGCAGATTGACCGTGCCGCCGATGCCGCCTTCGATCAGTTCAGCCGACGGGTTCTTGTACACATCCACGCCAGCCAGCAGCTCTGCTGGCACGTCTTCGAAATTCAGCGCGCGACCACTGTTGGAGGAGAAGCTGTCGCGACCGTTCAGCAGCGACTCCACCTGCGTGAGACCGCGAATGGACACGTTGCTGCCTTCGGCTGACGGATGATCCGGGTCGTTCGCCGAAAGGAAGTGGTCGATGGTGACCCCGCTGATGCGCTGCAGGGTTTCAGTGACGCTGCGGTCCGGCAGTGCATTGATGTCCACGGCGGTGACCGAGTCGACAATCTGGTCGGCGTTCTGCTTCAGCGCTTGCGCGGTCTCAAGACTGGCCCGGATACCGGTAACGGTGACGCCATCAAGGTTCTTGGCGTCCTTGACGCCGGCCTCTTCGACCTTTTTCTTGTCCTTGGCGTCGGCGGACTTGGCCTGGTTGCCGGACTGGCTCTGCGCCTGGTCCGGGGTGGCGGCTGCCAGCTGGGCATGTGCATTCAGCGGCGCATAGAGCAGTGCCATGGCGATCGCCACGGCCGCGGAAAGACGCGCCAACGGCAAGGCATGCTGGGTCGCACCAGCGGTTTCCCCGTGCACAGTCTGGATCATGGTCGAACCTCTCCCCGTTCTTGTTATTAGCCATCGGCCGAAACTGCAGGCTGTGCATCCCCGAGCCCCCACGACCCGGTAGTTGTTTCGAGCCGGTTCTCTGGCCCAGACAACTTCACGCCTGCTTGGTGGTGGCGCATGCTGAATTGCGCTGTCGCGGCACACAATTACGAAATTGATGGGCATGGATAACGTTTCTTCATTTGCGGTTGCCACATCTGGCCGTGAAACCGGCATTCCCCTGCTAGATTTCCGGGCCATTCACCGCCTCGGAACCACACATGCACGGTCGCCCCAACCCGGCCCGACGCTGCCTGTCCGCCCTCACCCTGCTGTGTGCAACCCTGCCGCAGGCCTCGCAGGCCACGGCGGCTGCCACGGCGCCAACGGCGGGCACCATCACGCCGCAACAGGCCGATCTGATCTGGCAAAAAGCCACAGAAGGCTATGCGCCGGCACGGGCCGCGCTGGTGGCCAAGGTGGAGGAAGGTGCCGCGCTGGGGCCGTTCCGACCCGATTGGGCATCACTGCGAAATTACCGGGAACCGGCGTGGTTCGACAACGCCAAATTTGGCATTTTCGTTCACTGGGGCGTTTATGCCGTACCAGCCTTCGCCAACGAATGGTATCCGCGCAACATGTACGACCGAGCGAGCCCTGAATATGACCACCAGATCGCCACGTACGGCAGTCTCGCGAAATTCGGGTTGAAGGACTTCATCCCGCGCTTTCGCGGTGAACACTGGGACCCGAAGGCGTGGGCCACGCTGTTCAGGCAGGCCGGCGCGCGGTACGTGGTGGGCGTGGCGGAACACACCGACGGCTTCGCCATGTACGACTCCAGGCTCACCCGCTGGACTTCCGTGCAGATGGGGCCGAAGCGTGACGTGATGGCCGCGCTCGGTCATGCAGTCCACGCTGAAGGCCTGCGCTTTGGCCTGTCGACCCATCGCGGTGAACATGCATGGTTCTATGATCATGGGCGGGAGATCGACTCGGATGTGAACGACCCTGCCTACGCCGATTTCTACGGTCCTGCGCAGCAGCACATCGCGCTGAACGGCGACCAGGATCTCGCCCAGGACTGGACATACGTTTCAGATGCCTGGGTCGGGGACTGGATGGCCCGGACCGCGGAACTCGAGGCCTATTACCACCCGGACCTGATCTACCTCGACTGGTGGGTGGGCCATCCGGCATTCCGCAACGCACTGGCGCAATGGCTGGCGTACTACTACAACGCCGGCGCTAAGCGCGGTGGCGTTGTAGTTGACTACAAGGTCAATGCCCTGCCCGAAGGCAGTGCCACGCTGAACGTGGAGCGCGGCCAGCTCGGCGCCATCCGCCCGCAGCACTGGCAGACCGACACCAGCATCAGCAACGGCTCGTGGGGCTACGTGGAACACGACACGTACCGCCCGGCAGTGGACATCGTGCGCCTGCTCGCGGATGTGGTGAGCAAAAACGGCAACCTGTTGCTGGATGTCGGCCCCAAACCGGATGGCACCATCACGCCGCAGGAACAGGCCGTATTGCGCGAGATGGGGGCATGGCTGGCCGTGAACGGCGTGGCGATCTACGACACCCAACCGTGGCGCGTCTTCGGCGAGGGCCCCACTGCGCCGCGCACGGGTTCGTTCACTGAAGACAAGGGACCCACCGTCTACACCAGCACCGATTTCCGCTTCACGCAGAAGCCCGGAAAACTCTTCGCCATCGAGATGGCCTGGCCAGAGAGCGGTTCTGCAGTGATCAAAAGCATCACGCCGAATGACCGCGTGCAGGCGGTGCGTCTACTTGGCTCCTCCCGCCCCCCAAACTGGCGCCAGACCCCGGAGGGACTGACCATTGGATCTCTGCAGCGACCCAGCGGCATGCCGGTTCCGGTGTACGAGATCGATCTTGCTCCGGCGCCAGACGCCGCCACGATCAGTCGCTGAGGCAAGCGTCCCGCTTCAAGTGATGGCCCGGTATTTGAAGTCGCGCACCACCACACTGCCCTCGCCTGCGCTGTAAACACCGATCTTTAGGCTGAGGAATCCACCGAAGGTGTTGTGGTGGATTCCAGAAACCTCCATGCGCAGGCCGCACATCTGCCAGGTTTTACCGTCGTCGACTGAATAGTGGTACGTCACGACATGATCCTGATTGGTCACGCGGATCCGCAGGCTGGATGCCTGCATCGGTACGCGCATCCAGGATTGCTCCTCGGCGTACTCGAAAGTCTTCAGCACCTGCTCGCGCTGCGACAGGCCCATGCCGACGAATGCCTTGCGGTTGTAGAACAACAGCAGGCCGCCCTCGGCGCCGCCAGTCAGGCTGAGGGCAACCTCGGCCACGTAGCTGCGATCTCCCGGCAGGCACGTGAACGGCGAGCAGTCGGCAGGCGAGCCATCCTTGGCAGCGAGGCGCAGGCCGCCTGCCTCGTAGCTCACTCGTTTCATCTCCCCGGGCTTCGGGTCGAACAGGCTCCACTGCACGCCAAACTTGCGAGTGCTGAAGTCGTCCGACAGGGCAAGGCCATTCGACCCGCTCACGCCGCCCTTCGGCTTGGGCAGAGGCTTGGACAGGTCGCCGCCCATAGCCTTGAACCAGCCATCGGTCGTCCACTCGATCGGCTCCAGCAGGGTCTGTCGCCCCAGCGTGCGGAAGCCGTTTTCGTAGCCGTGGTAGACCATCCACCAATCGCCGGCGGGCCCTTCCACCAATGTCGCGTGACCGCGCGACCACCACGGCTCGGCGGCACTCGCGGTGCGCACCAGAGGGTTGTGCGGGCAATGCTCCCATGGGCCATGGATGGAGCGGGAGCGCGCAGCGATCACCATGTGGCTGGTCGGTGGGCCTGCGGTGCCGCCCACGGCAGTCACCAGATAGAACCATTCGCCATGTCGCAACAGCTTGGGGCCCTCGGGGGCGAAGTCCTCCACGATCCAGTCGTCGGGATAGCGCCAGGCACTGTAGGCCGACTCCAGCTTGCCGTCCGCGGCAAGTCCATCGTCGGTCAGTCGCACGCGGCGGATACCGTTGACGAACAGGTAGCGCTTGCCGTCCTCACCCACGATATGCCCGGGATCGATGCAACCTTCGACATGCAGGTCGATCGGATCGCTCCATGGCCCCTGAATGTGGTCGGCCCAGATCACGTACAGCGCCCAGCCCCGGTCGCCGGCGCTGGCCGGGATGTAGATGAAATAACGACCGTCGTGCTTGCATAGGTCCACTGCGAATACGGTGCCCAGCGGCTTGGTCAACGCTGCCGTGACTGGCGTCCAGTTCACCAGGTCCGTGGAGTGCCAGATCACCAGACCGGGACACGAATCGAACGGGGTGAACGTCATGTAGTAGTCGCCGCCATCCTTGAGGATGGTGGGATCGGGATGGTCGCCAGCAACGATGGGATTCACGTAAGTCCCATCACCACGGTCCGCCGTTCTTTGCCCTTCTATACCTGCACGCGACCGGACGACCTTTTTATCGGATGGCATGCCAGCCATGGCCGGCCCCATCGAAAACGGCGCAGCGACCGCGCCTGCCAGCATCCACTTGATGACGTCCCGACGCGATCCATCCACCATGCCCCCTCTCCACACAATGCACCAGCGTTGGATTGTGCATGGCGCTGCCGCGCAACTGACTTATGAAAGTCGCCGCACGCAATTACTTTTTTTTGGAAACCGCTTGTGAGCGAGAGGGCTGGTCCGATAAAGCAGGTCAGTCGCCATGAGCCCGGATTGATTCTTGTGTGACCAATCGGTTGTTTGGGTTCAGAGTCCGGCGAGGATTGTCATGGGCCCGGAACGCGCCTTGGAGTTACGTCCGTTCGACATACAGAACTTGATTGGGATGATGCTCTCGGATGGTTTCCATAGCGTCTTGCATTGCGGCCTTATCAGCCGAGTCAATCCAGTTGACGAAGCTCGTCAGGTGAAAGCCATTCGGACAAACCGTGTTTCGTGAGTGCAAATAAGACCAAGGCAACCTCAAGTCGCGGTCCTCGCGCCGCATCTGCTTCGGGTGGCAATGCGACTCTAACGAGAACATCAACGGCTTGCCGAGGCAGCATTTCCCCCAAGGCATGGACGTGACGGACATTACCCAAGCCAAGCTCAACGCGGTTGCCAGAAAGTTGAACGAACGACCGCTAGAAACGCCAGGCTTTGAAACACGGGCCGAACGATTTCAGCAAGCTGTTGCATCGACCGGTTGAGGCTGCCGTCGAAAGGGGTCATTCATCAGCCAGGTCGAGATTACCCCCGATAACTGTCCCTAATCGCCAGGCACACCCTGAGGCTTACAATTCTGGCACTGGTGCTGGTCCGTTAGGAGCACCACCAGCAGGCGCAACGCTTGGATGATGGATGTCTCGCAACAGCCTGCGGAGGCGTTGCGGCACCACGAGATCGGACGCAACGCCAGGCCCTTCTGCGTCTCGCAACTGCAGCTTGGACCAAGCGCCCCAAAATGAGGCGAAATGTCCAGCTTTCGTGGACGCAACAGAGCCCCTAATTACCAAGAATGCGCAATTATAGGTGAGACCTAAAGCTGCGGGGGTGCCAGCGTTGTAGCCGCCGGGCCGACTATTTCCGTTACGCCCTCTGCTAAGTGATTGCGTTACTTGCAGCGAGCTGTGCGGTAATCCGGTGATGTAGCGTTTTCAGTTGACGCCGGAATGTGCTGTCTTCGCCGAGCCGCTGACGCGGAAGCTTTTGTGCAGTCGAGGCAGTAAACCTTGTGCAACTTCCTCGGTGTACAGCCGTGAATCACGTGACCAACCATAGCTCAGCCCATGGTCGCCTGGAGCATGTGAGTCTTGTGAAGCAAAACTCCGAAGCAACCGACGAAGCTTCCTCAAAGGATCTCCATCCCAGCGTCGGCAGGTCGCCCGGCCTCGGCTCCGGTCAAAGGATGTCCGCCTCATCCCCCCCGAATACGCCCCAGTCACCCTGCCCTCGCACTTCGCCCCGCACATACGTGGGAAATGAAGTCCTCGTAGGCTGCATCAAGGGTGGAGCGCGAGTCACGCGGCCGATAGCCGCCGTGCTCTTTGACGAGTGCGGACGCGCTACGCCCAAGAAAGGTGAGCACGCTTTCCACGACTCTGGGATCGCGCAATACACGCCGATGCCCCAGCCCTTGCGTCACCAGCAAATGGGAGCAAGGCCAGGACGCCGCCATTGAACGCGCGTGTGGCAGTGGAATCTCTTTGTCTTCTTCGTCATGCACCACGAGCAGTCGGCGCTGTTTGTGGGCATCGCTTAACGTGGTGATGTCCAGATACGACCATGCGTGCCCGAGCCAATACTCCACACCCGCGCTGAATTCGGCGACAACTCGAGCATTCGCACCGATAGCGTGGGCGAAACCGGGGATGGCTGCGGCTGGCTGGACGAAGGGTGCGATGAACACCAAGTTGGCCGGCGCATTCCATCCCGCGCGAAGCGCCAGCGACACCGCGGTGCATCCACCTGAGTGGGCAATGATGCCCACCAGGTTGGGCTCGCACGACGTCACGGCTTGCAGGGCATCGGCGAACTCGAAGAAAGTCACTCGGCGCCCGCCATGTCGACTCGCTGCCGATGCACCATGGGCCGGTGCGTCGAAGGCGACGACGCGAAAGCCCGCCATCCGAAGTGGCTCGACAAATGGGTGCATCTGGCCGGCATGCCCGCCCCAGCCATGCATCAGCAGGATAGTCGGGCCCTCGTTGCCCCAAGCCCACGCGGTGACCTTGCCTCCGTGGACATCCCGTGACGTTCGCCTGCCAGCGTCCAATGTGGCCTGTTCATTGGGGCGCGGTCGCGACCTGGGTGCGGAGAACCATAGCCGGTCCATCACCTTCGCTGCATAGGACGGACGGATTGCACCAAGGGCCCGCATACCCCATTGCAAAAGGCGATGACGGGGCATGATCCGTGTCGGCGTGCCGGTGCGCGTGCCCGCATGGGTTGGCGAAGGTGGCAACGTAATCGTATTCATGCGGCTTGCTCATGAAAGGCAGGTCGCCAGTAACGTTAGCTATCGTGGCTGGCGATGGCAGCGGGCACGATGGCCAGATTGCTTGGCTGGCTCGCCATCGCAGCACAGCATCAGAACACCGTGACGTCGACACCGGGAAAGCGTTTGCGGAATGCGGCAGGCGTCAATTGCGTGCGGCGCGCAAACAATTTGGAAAACGTTGCCACGTCGAGATATCCCACCTCCGCCGCCACCTGGGCAATGCCGAGCGTGGTCGTTTCGAGCAGTAGCTTGGCCTTCTCTACGCGAAGGTCGTGCAGAAGATCGAGCGGCGAGCGCCCTGTTTCGGCGCGAAACTTCCGCAACAGCGTTCGACTGGAAAGGTTGAAGGCTTCCGCTAACGCGCCCAGCCGATAACGCTCCGCGATACGCGGTTCAAACCACACACTGATCGCGCGGGCCAATGATTCTCGTCGCCGGTGGCTCAGGCGATGATCGAGATACGTGGCCTGGCTGCGAGGGCCGTGGTCAATAAGGCTGAATCTGCCGACGGCACGGGCCAGGCTGCTGCCGGCACAGTCGCGCACCAGCTGCAGCGCCAGATCGCCATAGGCGGTGAACGCGCCCGACGTGATGATCTCGCCGTCGCGCAGCAACACGGCGTCGGGCTTGACCTCCACCTTGGGGTAACGCTTCGCCATTTCATCGGCAAGCGCCCATGCGGTGGTGGCTTGCCGCCCGTCCAGAACACCCGCATCAGCCAGCAACAGGCTTCCACCGCAGATGGATGCAATCCGACGCTGCTCGGCCGCCCGGCGAATCAGGGCTTTTTCCTCGTTCAGGCTAGCAAGCGTCGCGGTAATTTCCTCGGTGTTGTTGAAGTCAAACGCGGGGACCACCAGAAGGTCGAATGGTGCGGGCGCGGTGACGGACAACTGCGCACCGCCCGCCAGGCGAATCTGACCCGCATGTGTGCCAATGATTGATACCGCGAACGGTGGTGGCGCATCCGGAGCACGCAACCCGCTTATGCGATTGGCGACGAGCAGCACGTCCGACAGGCCAAGGACCTCGGCACCCATGCACCCGTCGTAGGCAAGAATGGCGACCCGCACGGCTACTCCTTCTGATCACGCCTCGCGCCAAGCGTGGCGATTTCACCCTGTACGTCAAGCGTCCGTAGTCACGAGTCGCCACGGAAGAACTAAGGGACGGAGCGGCAATTGCAAATGTAATCAGCAGCATACGCCCCGCTGTCGACACGGAAGCACGACCTGTTATGTCGATGAAACCGTAAAGTTTGGCGATATTGCACGCCGGTTGTAGCGAGCGTGGCGGGATTCCCCCTTGGTCTGTCGCCATGGCCCGGTGACGGGGACAAAACGACAGCCTAGGCTGCCGACCCACCAAAGCCCTTGTCCTATTTGGGAATCCAAGCATCAGGGAGCGACCATGCTCGATCCATCTGTTGTCCACGCGTTTGTTGCCATGGTGGAAGAAGGGAGGTTCATCGAAGCGTTGCAGCGGTTCTATCACCCCGCCGCCATGGTTTGGGAAAACCAGCAGACGCCGCGCGTTGGCCTGGATGCGCTGATCGAGAACGAACAGCGCGTATTGAACACTTTCACCACGATCACCGGGCACGCCATACAAGTACTGATCCACGCGGATCAAGTAGCCATCAACTGGCGCTTCGAGTTCTCGAACGGCTTACACCGCGTGGCCCTGGATGAAGTTGCGCTCCAGCAATGGAGTGACGGAAAGATTGTGCATGAACGCTTCTATTACGACCCCGCGCAGAACCGACCACAAAGCGTGCAGCCCGTAACCCATGGCGACGCCCAGGAGTTTCCTTCGTCATGAGTGTGGCATTTCTCCTCACATCGCTGTTGGTGGTGGCATCGCCGGGAACCGGCGCCATCTACACCATATCGACCAGCCTGTCGCATGGTGCCCGTGCCGGATTCACCGCCGCGCTTGGCTGTACGCTCGGCATCGTGCCGCACATGCTTGCCGCGATACTCGGCCTGGCGACGGTATTCCGCACGAGTGCCTTGGCGTTTGAAGTACTCAAGATCATCGGCGCTGCCTACCTGCTTTACATGGCATGGCACGCACTCCGGGATGCACGCATGCTGGAGGTGCGTGATTCAAGCGAGAGGCAAAGCACGACAAAAATCATCACCTCCGCCGTGCTGCTCAATCTTCTCAATCCCAAGCTTCCGATGTTTTTCCTGGCATTTCTTCCGCAGTTTGTGCCAGCCAACGACCCGTCGCCGATTCGGAGCATGCTCGTGCTCAGCGCCGTTTTCATGGCGATGACGTGGGTGGTTTTCGCTATCTACGGATGTTTCGCAGCGCTCATGCGCACACATGTCCTCTCCCGCCCCGCCGTGCTTACGTGGATGCGGCGGAGCTTCGCCGCAGGGTTTGCGCTACTCGGCGTTCGGCTGTTGGTCAGTCAGCGCTAGGACCGTGAATACCGATGTATGCCTGAAGCCCGGGTTGCATCGAATGGCCATGTCACCACAAGAGAATCATCATGCAACGCACACCTGAAAAACCAACCGGCCTTCTTGTCAGGGCAACGCTGCTTGCCGGTATGCTCGACATACTGTCGGCCATGGCCTATGTGCTTATCGCGGGAAAGAACCCCCTGGCGGTGCCCGTCGGGATTGCTTCCGCGATCTGGCCGGGCGCGTTGAAGGCGGGTCTGCCTGCGCTGATAGTTGGATTGCTGCTGCATTTTGCCATCATGTGGGTGATGGTCGCGGTGTTCGTGGCGGCCGCGCGCAGGATCGAATGGTTAACCGCGCAGCCCGTGGCCTCAGGCGTGCTCTATGGACTGACGTTATGGGCCGTGATGTACCTCTTGGTGCTCCCACTGCGCTGGCCTGCGCTTTTCCCTCACTTCACCGCTACTTTGGTTGCCGAGCAATGGTTCAGCCACATCGTGCTTGTCGGGGTGCCGCTGGCGTTGCTGACAAGCCGGTCGTTTCGACAAGCCCCAACACCCCGCCCCTGACGTAGAGCTCGATGCCCAACGTGACACGCTCAACGAGGCAAGTCACCGCGTGCGTTCTATACCAGGGTGTTCGAAGTCGGTCGTTTCGGGCGCCACAAACGCATAGGTCATTCATGACGGCGGCAATTGCTTCGTCACAACGTTGCGATGAAGAAATCACACTTCATGGTAGTAAGAAATCAGATGGAACCAGAGTCCTGTTTTGGCATGGAAGATATTCGCAAGGAGATTGACCTTCTCGATAGAGCGGTCATCTCACTCCTTGGCAAGCGGTTTCAATTTGTTCTCGCCTTGCTCGACACCCTGATCGATCGCCGCCATGGACAAAATTTTCCCTTCGAATGTTCATCGCCTTGCGTGGCTTCTCACGGCCACCGTAATCGCACTCCCTCTGCAGTCTCCGCCGGATTCTCAAGAATTGGAGAGGTCGCTTGATCGTCCAGCGTGACCCGCGCGACTTCGAAGCGTTACCCAAAGCACCGCTGTTCCTCGCGTAGTCACTCAGGGGCTGTATACGCGTTTCAAGTCCGACGGATATCAAGGCGAACTTGAGCCACTTGTGTCGTGTCGCGCCAGTCGCTGTGTTGCTGGCAATGCTTTTCGGCCGCAGGGTACTCAATGCCCTCGCAAAGCCGCGTACGGCGTAATGGATCAGCAATGGTTAACGGGAGAATTGGTGCCGCCAATCCGGCCGAAGGGCATTGAGAACGAGTCCGCTCGTTACTCCTGGGCCCCTGCCCTCGGCTTATACCCAGGTCCTGGCGTAACTGTGTTCGGCGCCAGCGACTAGCAGACGTGTAACTGGCTGGGCCCTTTGCTGACGGATCGAAATGTGCCGGGTATCCATGTCCGCAATGGATGAATGCGACGTAAATGCCACGCGTTACCGATGAACCGATGCGCGCATCGAAGGAGTCTACGCAAGCGAAGCTGACATGGAGTCGCCGATCGCACCAGGCTTGGGACCTAGCCCAAGGCATCCGGACCACGCGTTTCACAAGGGGGTGTTCGTTGCCCTCCACTGAACCAGGAGACGACTCATGAACTTGAGTACTCGAAGGACGCTCTTGGCGTCCGCAATGGGGCTTGCGTGCTTACTCTTTCATTCCGTCACCCTCGCGCAGGCGCAAGGTTTTCTTCCGCGCAGCATCACTTCTTCGACCATTCCGGCCAATGGTGACCTCAATCCTTATGGGGTGGCGTTTGTTCCCTCAGGTTTTCCGCAGGGTGGCGTCATTGCATCCGGTGATGTGCTGGTATCCAATTTCAACAACATCGGCAATCTGCAGGGCACTGGAACGACCATCATCAAGCTTACTCCCACCGGCGACCTGGCACCGGGCGTCGCGGCAGGCACCAGCGGTAACGCCACGGTATTTTTTCAAAGCCCTCTTGCCGGCCTGACAACGGCGCTTGGCGTGCTTCGTGGTGGATATGTCGTGGTGGGAAACCTGCCCACAACGGATGGGACAGTGACCACCATTTCCCAGGGGTCACTCCAGGTCATCGATATTCATGGGCATGTAGTGGCGACGCTGTCAGATAGCAAGTTCCTCGACAGCCCATGGGATTTGACCATCAATGATCAAGGTTTTCGTGCGCAAATCTTCGTATCGAATGTACTTAGTGGCACCGTGTCGCGAATCGATGTCACGATGGGGAAGTCGGGATTCAACGTCGCCGATAAAGTAGAGATAGGTACCGGATACTCCCATCAACCGAATGCAGCTGCGCTGGTCTTAGGCCCGACGGGACTCGCGTATGACAGCGGCTCTGACGTGCTGTATGTCGCTTCCACGGATGATAATGAGATCTTTGCGATACCTCATGCCGGAGGGCGCAGTACCGCTGTGAATCGAGGTAACTTGATCTCTTCAAGCCCCAGCCTGCGCGGTCCATTGGCGCTGGCATTTGCACCGAATGGACACCTGCTGACTGCCAACGGCGACGCAGTCAATGCCGACCCCTTGCATCCAAGTGAAATTGTGGAGTTCACGCGCAACGGGATTTTTATCGGCGAGTCCAACGTGGATGCATCACAGGGCGGCGCCTTTGGACTGGCTACAGTCCTGTCCAATCCTGGATTTCTTTCTCCTCGCGGTACCGTGTTCAATTACGCGGCTATCGACGATGTCGCCAACGATCTTGTCGTGACGTTCGTCCCAAACTAATGAGTCGCGGGTGTCGCATCGAAAGGCACTGCGGCCGCTACCCCTCGCCAACGGCGGAGTCCGCAAGCAGGGGATAGAGTTCTCCATGACATACGTAGAGACAAAGCCGTAACCAGCGATAGCTCTTTGGTGCCCGAAGATCACTGCCGTGGCGTATCGATCGACTTATCGATACGCCACCAGCGCTTTCCCGCTCAGGGGCTGTCTTTGACGGCCACTTAAGGAGATTCGGCCCGAACGAGCCCCGCGGGCCGCTGGGCCACTCCCGGGCACAGTTACCCGAACATCCCCATGGCGGGGCCATGGTTCAAGACGCGCTTTTCCCGCGATACCGGGCGCCAGCCCACCAAGGGAGTGGTTGCAACCAAAACAAGCCAAGTGGGCACCTACGGGTGATACCCATCCGGTGCGCCCATGCCCGTCGGAACGGCCCGCCATGCAATGGTCCTAACGGCGACTCCTGCGCGCACGCGGGGCATAGTCCTGACGGCCATTGCAGCGCTTTTGGTGCTGGCTTTTGGGCTAATCAGGCCGTACTACAACTGGGACATGGTCGGCTATGTTGCCGCGGCATTCAGCGCAGATGGTTATCACGGGGCCGATCTCAATACGGCAACCTACGACAGCCTGAGAAACGAGGTGAGCCCGAGTACATTCAATCAACTCATCGAAGGAGAGTATCGAGGAACTGTTTATCGCGACCCCGCTTCGCTGGCGCAGCAATTGCCCTTCTATGACATACGGGTGTTGTACGTTGCGTTGATTCGAACGGCTCACGCGATCGGATTTAGCTATCCGAAGTCGACCTATGTCGTCAGCGCGGTGTTCGCCGCTCTCTCGGTAGTGCTGCTTTCCTTTCTTGGTCTTGAGGTCGGCGCACCTGTCGCCTCAGTTCCTTTGGTCGTTGCATTTTCCGGCTTTGTCGAAATTGCAAGACTATCTACACCCGACGCGACAGCCACCTTGTTTGCGATGCTGACGCTCTATCTCCTGATAAGGCGGAGCCGGCTGACATTCGTGGTGGCCATGTTGTTGCCGCTGGTCAGAACGGAATTCTTGCTACTCTCACTGCTTGTATTCGTTCATGGCTTCGTCTTTGGTCAAGGAAGGTACGTGTTCGTGCCGATGACTATCGCCTGCCTGATCTATTGGCTTGTTGTCAGAATCAATGGTGCATATGGGTGGTTGACGTTGTTCAACATATCGCTCATTCACAGATCGGCATATCCAGCCACGCTGGTTCCGTCGCACGCTCTCCGTGACTACCTTAGGCCGTACGCGGCCATGCTGAGCGACTTCACCATGCACCCGCATTTTGTCATCTATTGTCTGGCAGCCGTTTTCCTGCTGAGAAAAAGGGTTGGGACAATTCAGACGGACTGGTATCTGGTCTCTGCCGCATTTCTTGTGCCCATGACGTTCGTGGCTGCCCACATCCTGCTCTTTCCTGAGAATACCCATCGCTATTTTGTGTTCGCTGCCGCAACGGTAGCAGTTGGCCTGATCGGCCAGATGCAGGCAGGGGCACAACCCCGCCCTGAAGATCTCGATTGCGCCAAGCGGCTGCCTTCGCCCTTCCATCCTGATAAGTGGGTCCAGGCAAGGTGGCGATCAGATAAAGGTCTGCAGTGATCCCATGACACCAAGGCCACAACAAGGACCAGATAGAGAGTGGGAAATGCCTCCATCCACTGGGGCCATCCCTGAGCCTACGTCGCGTCCGCCCTGGCCAGTAGCGCAGGCTGCGGAACATCAGCCAGCGATTCTGTCAGCAAGGTAGTCGACGGCGTGCATACTGGAGAGCAGTACCACAAAGTCATTCTGGCCTCGCGGCGCGACCGCAGGGTGCGCGCCAGGTTTCAAAGGATGGTGCTGAATTTGCTGCCCAACGGAGCGGGCGTGCTGGACTTTGGTGCTGGAACCGGTATCGATGCAAAGGTTTATGCCGATGCCGGGCATCCCACTTTCGTGTATGAGCCATCGGTAGCGATGCGCGAGTACCTGGAACAGTACTGCCACCATGAAATCGCCCGCAAAGCCATTATTCCGGTGGCGTCGCCTCTCGTCTGCGAGGTGCAGGCGGTCACGGCGAACTTTGCGGTTCTCAATCATTTCACGGATCACGCGCCGCTATTTGAAGAGTTGTCAAAGGTGGTTGTCCATGGCGGATTTGTCCTGGCCAGCATGCTCAACCCCTACTACATTGGCGATGCGCGTTACGGCTGGTGGCGATCGAACGCCATGAATCTCTTGCGAGCCGGTCACTATGTCACCGTCACTGAGAGCGGCATTCATCGTTTTGCGCCACGGGTTGTGGCGCGAGCGGCGGCACCACATTTCCAGTTGGAATGTCTCACTCCGCGCGGCTTCGGATTGACTATGCACCTTTACATGTTTTTGCTCTTTCGGAGGGTCTGAAATGTGGAAGGATTGGATAAGGCCATTTGTTCGTCCACTGCCGCAATGGGCGGTGATTGCCGTGTCTCCTCCGCAACAGATCGTCACCGCCACCCTGCATTGGGACGACAAGTCGCTGGATATCACGACGGATCACTCCGTGGCTTCGCTCAAGCCACTCATGATCGCCACCAGTGTTGACGCCGGCGAACGTCCCGTCATCGAGTACTGCGATAGCGCCACCCGGCGGGTTCTTGGGGTTTTGCGCCTCGCGCGGACAGCTACCGTCGCTGCCGAAGAGGCATCCATAACCCTCTACGAAGTCGAAGCGGGCGAACACCGCTGTCTCGGCCAGCCGAGACGCTCGTGGAACGCGTGGCTCCAGAACCGTCTCATGCTGAAAAATAGTTCGGCGCCCCACTCCGCGATGGATCCTGCCGCCGTGCAGAAACTCATGATCGCCTACTTGTGCCCGCGACCGGTCATCCTGGTCTCTGTCGATGCGCCGGATCACCACAATATCTTCCCAATGGATCTGATTGGACCCCTTGGGCAGAGTGGGCTCTTTTCACTTGCGCTACGCAGCACCAACGTTTCCGTGCCGGTCATGCGCGAAGTACGACGAGTTGCACTTTCAAGCATGCCAGCGACGATGAAGGATGTCGTCTACAAGCTCAGCGAGCACCATAAGCAGCCGCTCCAGGACTGGAACAGACTTTCGATTCCGGTTCGACCGTCGCGGGTATTTGGCATTCCCGCAGTGGGCGAGGCGCTGCGCATTCGGGAGTTGACCATCGTGCATAGCCAGGACGTTGGCTTGCATACGCTCTTTATCGGCCGCATCACTTCCGACGAGCATCTGGCGGATGGCGCCCAGCTGCATCACACCGCAGGCTTTCATCAAGCGTACCGTCGACAGCGGAATATGCCCCTCACTGAGGTCTGATCCGCATAGGTAACTAGCGGGTGTTTCTCTCGTCGATGCACCTGTCTCGGCACGAGGTCAGCTCGTGTGATCGCGAATGACCTTCCAGTACTCGTGGGTCGATTGCTGATGCAGCTGCAGTCGTCTCCGGACAGGCGGCTGGACGAGCTATACAGCGTTGTGTCGAGCCCGTGATGCGATCGATCCAGGCGTTTGTCGAGGCCCACGACAGCAGGACAACACTTCTCTTCGTCTGCAAGCCATATGCGTTAGCGCCTTGAGCCCAGGGAAAGGTTGTGCGTGAATTGCGCCTGCCATGCGGCCCGGCGAAAGGTCAGCAGAGGAGCTGCCGCAACGCCTCGACGGAAGCTTGCGGATGTCGCCCGCGACGCAGTTCATAGGCGCCAAGGCGCGCCAGGCTCCGTTGGAAATGGTGCCAGCCGGGCTGGCCGCATGCGTAGGGCTGGTCAGCGACTAGCCGGGCGACGATCTCTGCCTCTGGCAGCTTGCCAAGCAAGGCATCGGGGTCATCCGCCCACTGCCCGGAAACGAAAACCGCACCGGCCAGGGCCAAGGGGGCCGGTGCGAGGGTGCCATGACCGCTTCGCAAATCAGCCTCATGCTTTTGGATGCCGCTGCGTCGACGTATAACAGGTGCCTGGCTGATCCAGAGCTGCGCAGAGGCATCATCGACGAGGCCAAGTGCATCAGTCTTTACGTGCAGATAGTTGGCAACACCGGTGGCAAGCATGCTGTCGGGCTGTACGAATACGGCATCTTCGGAAAGAAAGTCCAGTCCACCCAGGAAACTGTGCAGGGCCAGGGTCGATTTGCCCGACCCACTGGCACCAAGCAGTAGCAAGCCACGTCCTTGCCGTCCAACGCACGCGCCATGCAACGGGACCAGACCAAGGCCGCGTGTTGCCAATGTGAAGACGGCGAACTCAATGAGCTCATAACGCACATAGTAGGGATCGCTCAGCATATCCTGTGATGCCACCACCAATGCTGTCCTTTGCTCTGGCGACATCACGACGTAGTTGGATCCATCCATGACGCCGCATAACAGGCCTGCGCCCGATTGTGTTTGCACGAGCGGTGGCTCACCGCCGACTGACATGGTTCGACGGGGAGCAAGGCGCAATTGGACTCGAAACTCCAGGTCTGTCGCGGACAGCCTGTGCTCCGGCAGGCCGGCATAGGCGGCCTCGACCAACTCCAATAACTCGTGACTGTCGCTTTCGAATCGAAAGCGACCACCGAGCACCTGCTTGTGCAGGACAAGACGCTGCCCGACCTGCTCAAGAAACGGGTCGTCGCCGGTGGAATGGATGGACATCGATGGCATCGTCGTCGATCAAGAGTCCCGTGAGGGTGATAGCACATCGCGGCACCAACGGACATCTAAATATTTCCCCCTGTATCGCAACCGTAGCACCGCCCCGGGGCACTCACGATCAACTGGGCGCTGCGCAAAGGCGGCAGCAGGGTTGGCCCAGCGCCACTGCGCCCGCTGTTTGCCCTGAATGAGGCTCCCTCGAAATGCTCAAGATTCAGGTCGGTCACTCCTACTACCTGAGGTTCGACCCGAAGCAGTGGGAGCGCGGCAAGCCCTATCCGCCACTCGCCACCATCCAGGTCGCTGCGCTGCTGCGGCAGATGGGGCATCAGGTCACGCTGTTTGACGCGATGCTTGCCAATGGTGAGGAAGAGTTCGATCGCGCCGTTCGATCCTGCCGGCCGGATGTCGTTGTGCTTTACGAAGACAACTTCAACTTTCTTACCAAAATGTGCCTCGCCCGCATGCGGGAAGCGGCTTGCCAAATGATCATCGAGGCGTGCGCAAGTGGCGCCAAGGTCATCGTGGCAGGGTCCGATGCTTCAGATCACCCGGAGGCCTTCTTGGGAGCTGGTGCCCACGCCGTGCTCATTGGTGAAGGCATCGCATCCTTGATCGAACTCATTGGGCGACTTGAGAGCCGCCGCGATATCGACACGAAGGCGTGGGTATCCAACCTCCCCGGAGTAGCTACGCTGGATGGCGGCCAAACCAAACTGACGCGCATTGGTGTGGTGCCGCCCGATCCTCGCATCGTCGGCCATCCGGCGTGGGATCTGATCGACGTCCAACGCTACCGATCCATGTGGCTGGAGCGTCACGGTTACTTCAGCCTCAACATGGCGGCATCGCGTGGCTGCCCGTTTCGTTGCAATTGGTGCGCAAAGCCGATCTGGGGCAATCATTACAACAGGCGCAGTGCCCAGGATGTGGCCGATGAAATGCATTTCCTGAAAGCCACGTTCAAACCCGACCATATATGGATGGCTGACGATATCTTTGGCTTTCATGTGAACTGGCTGGAGGAATTTGCCGCAGGTCTGAGCGCTGTCGACGGCTCCGTCCCCTTCACCATACAGACCCGCGCCGACCTCATCAGTGAGCGCATGGCAGCGGCATTGAAACTGGCAGGTTGCGCAGAAGTTTGGCTGGGTGCAGAGAGTGGTAGCCAACGCGTGCTGGACAGCATGAACAAAGGTACCAAGGTTGCCGACCTGATCACCGCCCGGGAACGCCTGGGTGCGCTAGGCATTCGTGTGGGTTTCTTCATCCAGCTTGGCTATCTTGGCGAACAACTGGAAGACATCGTTGCGACACGCGACCTGATCATCCGGGCCGCCCCCGACGACGTCGGCATCAGTGTGTCCTATCCGTTGCCCGGAACGAAATTCTACGAGCAAGTGAAGGCGCAGCTCGGTGAAAAGACACATTGGCGAGACAGTGGCGATTTGGCCATGATGTTTCGCGGAGCCTACGATTCGGATTTCTACCGTCAAGTCCGCGACTTGCTCCACGAACAGGTCGCATCCCAGCAGAAACGCAGCGCCAAGCGGTTAGCCAACGGCAAGGCTCGGCGAGCGCTCAATGCCCGATGGGAGGCATTATTCGCCAGCGAAGCCGAGCACCGCACGGAAGGCACGGTCGCACCTTCGTTTGTTACCGCGCGAAGTTAAGCGCTGGCGCAGCACTGATCCCGTCATGTTGCCGCCGCTAAAAATCATTAAGAAGGGCTTGCACCAAACCACTGAGGCGCTGGCGGCGGAACTGGCGCAACCCGGCAGCGCCACACCCGCATGGAACGAGCTCGAGTGGCGCTTGGCCACGGTTGCAGCCGTGGTGCACGGGGCGTCGCAGTTACTGAGCGGGCGTTGCGCGTGGCAAGAGCCCGAGTGGCAACGCTTCCTGACCAGTCAGCGTGAGCATGTCGAGCAACGCCACCAACGCATAGCGAGCTTGCTTGAACACATCGACGTCGCCGCCAGGGAGGCCGGCCTGGCCTTGACTCCCCTGAAAGGCGCTGCGTTGCACTCGATCGGGCTCTATACGCCTGGTGAGAGACCCATGGCGGACGTCGACTTGCTGGTGCGTGATTCTGACGCGGAGGACGCTGCGAGCTTGCTGAAAGATATCGGTTACGTGGAATCATTCAGCCTGTGGAGACACCGCGTATTCAAGCCGCCAATTGGCCAACCTTACGCCGGCCTGGGTGAGCATCGCGATACCCCCATCGTTATCGAACTGCATGTCCGGATTCAGGAGCGGCTGCCGGTTTCAGTGGTCGACATCTCCGAGCGAATCCATCCTCGGACGCCTCATCCCGGATTGAATGACTACCCGTCGACAGGTGCGCTGATGAGCCATCTGCTACTGCACGCGGCGGGCAATATCTGCAATCGCGGTCTTCGCCTGCTGCACCTGCACGACATCGCGTTATTGGCTGCGCGAATGTCGCCTGGCGATTGGAACGCATGCTTTGACGAGCGCGGCAAGGGCTCATCTTGGTGGGCGGTACCGCCGCTTCTGCTGGTGGCACGTTACTACAAGGGGGCGATTCCCTCAGATGTGCTCGCCCGGATCATCCCCTCCTGCCCCATCCACCTGAGAACCATCTCGCGCCGCCAGACGTTGACGCAATTGTCTTGCTCGGAATTCGTGCTTCACGCGTTTCCGGGGATCGAGTGGTCACGATCTCTTTCCGAAGTTTCTCACTATGTGAGAAATCGTCTAAAGCCTACGCAGGAGCTCGTTCAGCAACGCAAGGACATGGCGCGTACGCAACTCTGGCTTCAGGGACAGCACTGGGCAACCTCGCCACAACGACGACGCATGTTGACCTGGCTGGTCCGCCCCGTACCTCGCCTGGACGCATTGTTTGCAGTGCGCGCCGCTCTCGAGCAGTCAGCGCCGTAGTCCGACATCAGTCATTGAGGCCGCTGTGAGCAATTGAAGATAGAGCGTCTCGAATGTTCTGGCAGTGTAATCCGCATCCTCGACGATGGCCCGACGCTGTGCTGCCAGAGCCATGCGCAGGCGCAACGGTTCGTTGGCAAGCACCCGACTAACAGCGCCAGCCAATGCCACCCAATCGCCGACGGGTACGGCCAGCGCCGCCCAGGGTGACCATTCTGCAATATGTCCCACCGCTGTTCCGACCGTAGGAACGCCGACGGCTGCAGCCTCCAGCAGCACCAGCGGACCGGCCTCGTGACATGAGGACATCACCAGAAGGTCAGCAGATTCCATCAATGGACGCAGTTCGCGTTGCGTCTTGAACCCAAGCACGCGGACATGGCGCTGCAGATCCAGCTGGCGAATTAACTCGTCAACTTCGCCCTGCAGCGTGTCCACGCCGACCATATCCATTTTGAAGGCCACCCCCTGGCGCGCCAGCACCGCGAGCGCCCGCAGCAGGGTTGGCTGATCTTTGACGCGGTTGAGGCTGGCGACATGGATCAGCTTCGCCTCATCCGAGCAGCGTTCGCGCGGAGCCTTTGGCGACCACGTGCGCAAATCGACACCAAGCGGCACGCGTTTACCCTCGATACCTAGCGCGCGCAGCGAGTCGAGGATAGGTTGACTGGCGGCCGTGACGATATGTGCACCGCGCAGCACAACGGCTTCACGCAATCGCCCCATCCATTTTCGCCGTCCGCCGTAATCGATGTCATGCAATGCGACCAGCTCGCCCCCGGCGATGTGCACCAGACAGGGCAAGCCGAGCAGCCTGGCCGCCGTGACGGCGACCAGGCTGCAGGAGCCGGAAAAGATCGCGTGGATAAGATCAAAGGGAGCCCGGTGATGCTCGGCGCGAATGGCGCCGATGGCACGCAAGCGGGACCAGTCATCGCCGATATTGTGGACTCTGGCACCGGCAAAGCCCCAGCTGTCTGCTGCTGGCTCTTGTCGCAATGCGAACACGTGCACTTCGTGCGTGCGTGCAAGGCGTTCGATCAGCGCCAATAGCACGGGGATCACCCGGAACTCACCCGTGCGGTCCACGCCACCTGGCACGACCAGAGCAAGCTTCATGGTGCCCCCTGCCCTCGGCACTCAAGCAGCCTTTCATAGGCGCAAGCCCACAACTGCCCCAGCGCGACAAACGACAGTGCCTGATCAAAATGGGCGCGCACCTGCTCCTCTGGCATTCGGTTCGCCCAGGCATCCACAAGAGCGCTGGCGAACCGGGCCGCATCGCCGCACGGCCATAGGCGTCCCACGCTTCCTTGTGCGGAGAGCGCCCGGAATGACGGAATATCTGTAACCACCGGCATTACGCCGCAAGCCAAAGCCTCCAGTAGCGCGTAGCCGCAACTCTCAGAGCGACTGCCGGAGACAAACAGGTCCGCTGCACGCATCAACGATTCCACGCGCGCGTGTTCCACCTTGCCAAGCAAATGCACACGCCCGGTCAGTCGCGCATCCTGCTCAATGCGTCGCTTCACCTCGTCCAACAAAGGGGCATTTTCAAAGACACACCACAGCTGCAAACCAGGCAGGCGAGAGGACGCCGTCGCTACTCCATCGAGTACGGTCAACGGATCCTTGCCCTGGCTCAGGTGACCCACCCATAGCGCGCACGGATCACCATAAAGACCCGTTTCGGTTCTCGCGCGAGCGCGACTGCCAGGCGTAAAGCGGCTGCTGGATTCGGGAATGGCAAACCACTGCGTCATGGGCCCAAACAAGCCGCCCTCGACGAATGGCCTTGCGAGCTCGGGCGCGCCGAAAGCGACACCCGCTGCAGCCGCGTACCAGCGGCGCCAACGCCCTCGCCGCCACCAGCGTGGCGAGCGATCGGCGTGATCCTGGAGAACGATGGGCACGGCTGGCATGCATCGCGCGATGGCGCATGCTGCCTCGGCAAAGCACAAGCCGTGCACGTGAATGATATCGGGCCCGATGCTTTCCAGCAGGCGCGCAACCATCTCTCCACGTTCCTTGGCATCGGTCGCCCCATGGATATCCGTGAAGTAGTAGTCGATGCCGTTATGCATGACATGCGTCGAACGCATCGCCAGCTGGATCACTGAGACTTGCGTCCCGCTGCTGCTGACCGCTTCGGCGACGTCAGGTAGTGATGACCATCGGCGGAGCACCTCTTCCGGCTCCCACGTCCCCGGCGTTGGCTGGAAATTGATCTGAGCAACATGCAAGGGGCGCATGGAGCGGGCGCGCTCTGATTTCTTCAGCGGGTATGTCATGGGTTATGCCCGCCCGCAACCGGGTGCTTCATGGCAACCAGCACATTCAATGCGCCGCACGTCGGCGGCGCAGATGGCAGACAATGCCGAATCTTTGCGCAGCGTTTGTCAGGCTTTTGAAACACCGCGAAGGACACGTCAGATGCGGCCTGCACGCGCTGCGTCACGAACCACCGTGAAAGTTTGCCGGACATCGAGCCACTCCCGTTTATTGGATAGGCCCCTGTCTATAAACCCGACACTTGCGGTACACGGAGACGCACCAGCCGATTGGCGAGATTGAGCTCCCATGGCCGGTCATACCGACGGAAGCGGTAGCGCCACGAGGCGGCGGCGCTCAGTGAGCGCTTGGCCCAGGGCGGTGAACGCAAATCCTGTATGGTGGGATAACGGCAGCGCAGTACCGTCACGAAATCCTGGATGCGCAGGCGCATTCGGTCGGTAAGCCATGGTGCATCCGTATGGCAGGCGTAGTTGACCCACTTCGGTTCCGTCCACTCCTCCGGCGTCCTTGGAAAAACCAGGGGCTCGCCGCTGAGATCAAGTGTAGGTGCCGCACCCCGTCTGCCGCGATCCTTCTCGTGACGGCTGCCATCAGGTAGCGGCGTATAGACATAGATGACGATCTCGGTGTGCGGATTAATCCTTTTCAGCTCCCGAATGAACTCAAAGGTGCGCTCGGTCTCTTCCTCCGTGTTTTCTGGTGGCGCCACCATGAAAGAAAGTTCGGGGATGACGCCATGGCGTCGACACACTTCGACGACCTCCCGTGTTTGATCCGGGCGCGTGCCTTTGCGGATCTCCTTGAGCATCTGGCCGCTAGGCGATTCCGCACCGATGTAAGCCATGCGCAATTTGCTTTTTCGCACCAGCTTCCACCCTGAATCGGACAAGTTCAACAACGCATCCGCGCGGGCAAAACACCACCACGGAAGCTCAAACCTGGCCATCACCTCGAGTAGTGGAATCATGTCCACTTCGCGATCGAAGAAGTTGTGGTCGAAGTACTGGACCGAATCGGCCCCGATCTCATACTTCAAATGGTGAAGGTCGCGCTCAAGTCGCTCCGCGGCAGGCAGCATGGTGGTGCCACCAAACATCGCCGCGACCCCGCAGAAGGTGCAATGGAAGCGGCAACCGATGGCTGCCTGGTGAGCCACGGTGCGTCGACCGAGATAGGTGCGGGCCAGATATCGTCGTGGATCGCCCAGCTTGTCATAGGGAAGCACTTTGCCGGGATCCGCAAGTGAGAAACGGCGACTTGGGTTGTGTGTGACCGTGCCGTGGTTCATCCAGGAAAGTCCGCCGATGTGTGCAAGATCCGTCTCCGCTCCACGGCTCAAGGCGGTGATGAGTTCCTGCAGGGTTTCGTCGCCTTGCGCACGGACCACATAATCGACATAGGGGGCCGACAGTGCTACGTCAGGGTAAAGCGTCGGGAAGTAACCTCCCCAGACTATCGGCGCTTCGGGAAAGCGATTTCGAATAGCCTGCGACACGGCGATGGCAGGTGCAACTTGCGGCCCTCCCATGACGCTTACGCCCACTACGTCAAAGTGCTCGCGCTCCATCGCACTGAGCGTATCGGTAATGAAGTCGCGATCGACATTGCCGTCGATGATCCGGCTGCAGCCTGTTCGATCCAATGCCGTCGCCAGATGCAGCAGCGAAAGCGGGAACCGGGCGCTGGAGCGCGAGGTGATGGTCGGATTGATCAGCAGTGTGTTGGTCATAGGCGCAGTGAATCTTTAGAGGTCAGGAGATCCGTCTCAACTGAAATACGATGGCGACAGGTACTTTCAGTGCCGTCAGATCGAACCGGACGCCAGCAGGTATGTCCGATGGTTCTAGCATCGGCTCAAGCACCTGCTCGATCGCGAGACCGAGCGACGCGCACGTGGCGTGCCACTGACTATAGAGGTGGGGCGTGTGTCGCACGGCGTAGCGTTGTCCATCGGACTTAAAGTCGCGCAGCCAGCCGAGTGCGTGCCCGATAGGATGAACGTCACTGCACAGCAGCACGCCACCGGGGCGCGTTGCGCGGCGTAGCTCCGCCAGCCCGTCCCCTAGATGTTCCAGATGACCCACGACCAGGCCGCAGATCGTGAGGTCCGCCCAGGCATCGGGCATCGGCAGGGTCGTCAGGCTGCCCTGCATCAGTTCGATGGCTGCGTTGTGCTGTGAATCGGCCAACTCGGCCCTGGCGCGATCAAGCATGGCGGCTGAAACATCTACGCCAGTGACGCGCGCCGCGCCGCGTTGAATGGCATGCAGCACATAGCGGCCGCTGCCACAGCCCGCGTCCAGCACCGAACACCCCTGTAGACCAGACGGCATAAGACTGAGCATGGCGCGCTCCTCAGCCTGCATGACGGGGTTATGCGCGCAAGCGGGGTAATGCGGTGCCCACAGGGCATAAGCTTCGATAGGGTCGAGAATGGGCGTGTTCGACATCAGTGACGAACCTCGACGGCAGAATGGACTTCGCGGCTCGCATGATCGCTGGACGGCTCGAGCCCTGGCTCCAACGCCATCAGTAACGGGTTGGCCAGCGATCTGGCCAGCAGCTTGGGTCTGCCGTCCAGCATCACGGGCACGGCATCCTCGTCGGCCGCGTCAAACCAATCAGCGAAGTCGGGGTCCGCAATCTGCGGCACGCCGTTGCGCACGACAGCGCGGATCTCGCTACGCCCGATGCCTACCAGGCTTTCGGCCTTGTCACCACCGCGATCGGTGACGATTACCATGTCGGCCGATGCTCCCGCCGCGAGGTTGCCACGCCATGGCAGGCGAAGAATGTTCGCAGCGTGGGTAGTCACCAGGGCGAGCAATTGCGAGGGATCGAGCTCACCGCGAGTCACGACACCCCGCATTTCCTCCAACAGATCTCGTGCGCCGCTAAGTCGGGAATCGGTGCCTAGCGCTACGCGCCCGGCAGAGTTAAGGCGTTGCGGGTTGAGCGTCGTGCCGAGCAACGTGAGATTGCTGGATGGGCACCAGACCACCGCGGCACCGCAGGCGATGATTCGGTCGATATCGCGCTCACTCAATCCCACGCCATGGATCAATACGGTATTCGCCGCTAGGCACCCTAGTTGATCCAGCGCGATGAGTTCTGCGCGCGCCGTTGCGTCCGTGCCTTCCGCCAAGTGGATCAACCAAGGATGATCGCCGGCCGTCGCGGCGAAGCTCTCCTTGACGGGAGGGCCATAGTCGGGCCAACCCAACGCATAGCTCCAACCATAGTCGCGCAGCAGTGCCACCGGAAAATCCGGTGCATCGAGAGCAGGATGCCAAGGGTCGTGATGCGCAACACAGGTAGTGCCAGCGAGCAGGTTCTTCAGCGCACCGTGTCGAAGCCTGAGTTCCTTCGAAATTCGCAGTGCCGCAGTGACCGAAGGCTCGCTGAAATGCTTCTTGAAAGCCTCGATCCAGACGTAGCTGTTGGGGAACGCCGATCCAGTCTCTAGTCGTGGAACAGCATTGACGTGCAGGTGATCGTGCGCGTTGATCAGTCCGGGAAAGATCAAATGATCGCGCAGCTCGACTCGATGAGTCCGAGCCGTGCCCGAGGCGGCCACTCGCCCATCGCTTATCGACAATGGTGCGCGCGATACGCCCTGCGACGTGACTGTGGCCGCGTTGCACAGGGCAATCATCACGGTTGGCCGCCGGGTATCCACAGACGTCAGCGCCGACGCATGACGATCATGAAATGGTCACCCATGGCTCGCAATAAAGGCCATGCGCCCAGGTGATCGTCCAGGCGGCCCAGCCATTCGCACCGCTGCGGGTGACGGCGGTAGTAGTCCACAAGGTACGGGGGCGGCAAGAACAGGCTTAGAGCGCGATGGCTCTCAAGCGTGAAATGTTCAGCAAATGCGCGGTAGAACTCGCGCGGGAGGTAGTAGTAGGTCCAGATGGTGTGGCGATTCATTCCCACTGCCGTTGCGCCGCGCGCGGCACGCACGCCTGCCCGCTTGAATCGACCGTGCAGCACATAGTGCACTACTTCCCAAGGACAGATCCTGCCGATGACGGAAAAAACCAGGTGACCACCAGGACCCATCAATCGCGCGCATTCGTCCGCCACCGCATGCAGGTCGGGGGCGCAATTTAGAGGGCCAAAGTTTGAATAGATGCCTTCAAACTGCCCCTTGAGCTGACTGAGCTGCTGTATGCCAAGGTGCGTTACGGTGATGCGAGAATCCAGTCCGGCAAGGGTGGCACGAGACCTTGTACGCCCGACCATCTGGGGCGACCAGTCAGTGGCCGTCACCTGGTAACCGTACCTTGCAAACTCAATGGCATCGATGCCCGTGCCGCAGCCCAGATCCAGCAAGTTCGAGCCCACCGGAATCGTATCGAGCACGGTTTCCCACAGGGAAACCCGCATACGTTGAATCAGCTCGTTATTGCCACGGGGACCGTCATAGTCGGCGGCGACGCTGTCAAAAGCACGCTGTGTTTCGAGCAGCTGGTCCTCATCCAAAGAAGATGAGCGGGAGCCACGGCGCCCCATGCGGACGACCGCACTCTGTTGCCCGGCCCCATGCCCGTGTTGCCTGCCCATGTCCATCTACGCTCCGTCAGCACATCGCTGTCAGCTCGCCGTTTCGCTTGAAACTTGCTTCGTCTACATGACGTAGGTGCCCATACGGTGAGTGCCCATGTGGTGCGCTTTGGTTGAATGAATCGCACAAATTGGCATCCAAACGCACCCGGACATTGCGCATCCGTTGCTATAGCTGGCGCCGCACCGCATTCCTCGCCGTGGCCGCGAACGCGCCCAAGCCAATGCCTGCCAGAAGGCCGACACCCCAGATCAACACGGGATTGGGGAACGACTGCCGCTCGGGTACATAAACCGGCCAAGGAAGCGAAGTTTCGTACGTATAGGCACTACTGAGACGGGCAACCAAGTCGCTTCTAAGCAACTGAAGGTTCCTTATTTCGTCGCTCTTACTGGTCAGCAACACACCTGCGAGTGACGCCCCCTGCGCACTCTTGCCTGCGGCATCCTCCTTGTTGGCCGCCTGGACTAGTCGCTCCCGCTCTGCCAGGGCTTCCGTCAGATCAGCCTGCACCTCATCAAGGCGCTTGCGCGCCAAAGTCAATGGTGCCGACTCGAGCTCCCGATGGATGGCTCGCAACTGAGCCACGGTGGCCTCAGCCAACTGACGGGCCTGTTGCGGGGACTCTGCACGCACACTCAGTCGCACCATCGGCCCCGCATAAGGCAGGGGCTCGAGCTTCATGCTCTTGCGATAAAGCCGCGCCACGGGCGAATCGGGTGAGAACCCAATACTCGTCATGACGTCGTTCTGGAATGGCACCGTCTGCAGGCGCTCCATGACTCGGGCGAGCGGCTCAGCTTTCGGATCCTGGCCAGGCGGCACCTGACCGACCTGTCCTATCAGTATCCAGGCATTGGCCTCCCACTGCCGTCGCGCCGTGCGCGAAAAAGCAAAAGTGATCGCCAGCACAACGAACAGCGCGGCCACAAACCACTTCCACTCACGGAGCAGTATTCGCCACATATCGACCAGATAGATCTCATCTTTTTCCATGGTGATTGGCTCGCTGGAGGGATCAGAACGACAACTAGGGTGCCTTTGCCGCGACTGCGTCCGCCCGCACGCCAGATTGCGCGACATGACGGGTAGGCAGAAGCAACGCAAGGGCCTGGAGGACTAAGCAGATGAGGATGAAACCCGCATTCGTCCAGACAAATGCTTGAGGCGCAAAAGGTGACATCATGCACACGTAGGACATGCGCAGAAAAATGAGCAAGGAAAACAGTGGCACTCCCGGATGCAGGCGCCGCACGCTCCAGCGCTGCACAACATACAGTGCGACCATGGACAGGACCGCGCCTAACGGGCCAAGGGCCAGAAGAAACGGCATGAACTCCGAGCCCACATTGATATTTGAGGCATCCAGGGGGATATCGGTCCCGGCTGTGGCGACGGAACCACTCAGTGGCACCAGCTGATTAATGAGGAAGGTGGCATTGGTGTAGTGCTTTGCAAGCATTGAGGCAAAGTTGTACGGGCCGGCAGTGGCGTAGAGCAGCAACCAGCGGATACCGGCGGGCATCGCCTGATACATGTCGCTGAAAGGCAGCGATACCGTCTCCAGGGTTCCCGATCGAAGTATCCCGAGCACCGAAAACACCGTGCTGCCGATGATCGCCAGCAAGCCGATGGTCTTCCATGGCAACGGTTTGGCCTCGTCTCGGCGGAACGCCATGATCAGCGCGGTCGAAAATAAGGCAGCGAAGAGCCTGTTGCGATCGATCACCAGAACCGGAAAGACAAAGCCAATGAGCATGAGCACATTGCGTAGCCACCTGTTTCGAGTACACAGCATGCCGATCGGCGGAAGCACCCAGCACATATCGGAGATGTGTCGAACATGCTCGCGCATCCCCTCAATCCGCGCATAGGACCCGGGAGCGTCGATCAGCGAGATCGGGAACAAGGTAAGGTCAAGCACGCAGAACAGGATGATGAACGCGGCAAATGCAAGCGCGAGGAACGATTCACGGGTTCCGGCATAGCTTCGCGCACGAAATCGGCCAAGCGGCGGCAACCGCAGACCAGAAACCACATCAAACAACAAAATTGCCAGTGACGTGGTCAGCAGCAGGACTATGCCCTTCAGATAGCCCGCGGGAAGATCGTAGGCGAACAGCGTCATCCCGCAGGTAAGAAGCATGGGAAGGCAAAGGTACGCTGACGGAAGACGAAGAATCCACCTCATGTCCGCTCCGCGAGATGCGCTGCCATTCGCAGCCTGGATCTGGAAACAGCAACGAGCGATAGATAAATGAGCATGTGGGCTACCAGACCCCCTACTCGTCTTTGAAGAAATGAGATTTTGGCGCCGATGAAGTGAAACTGCGCCCTCATCAGCGTGCGGTACGGCTCCTCGAACAAGCACTCCCTTCGTGCCGCGACGCTCTGTGACTCCATGAGGTTAATGATTCGAGTCTTCGTTTCTCGCGTCCTGCTGAAATTTGAGTCGTGGATGCGATAGGCGCACACGAAAACGTCGATAAAGCCGATAGCGTCATGGGCCGCCAGGCGCAAGAAAAAGTCCCAATCGTCAATCCTCAGGCTTTCGCTCCAGCCTGCCACGGTCTCTAGCGAACGCTTTCGGATCAGGGCGACCGGCCCACCTATCGCCCAACGACTGATGACGGCGAGGCGTATGCCGTCGTCGGAGCGGTACAGGCGCTTGTCTGCGTGGTAAAGGTCGCGCATTCCGCTGTCGTGCAGTTTGCGTCCCTCTTTGTCCACGACCACCGAATCGCCGATGACTGCCCATTTGCGCGGATGGTCTAGCAAATATCCCACTTGCGCATCCGTGCCGCCGGGAAGCAAATAGTCGTCGCTGGCCCCCAATCGTAGGAAGTCACCGCGCGCACGTGCGGCCAGCTCGTTCAGCGTTACGGCGATACCCCGGTGATCTCGGCGCGAAAACTCGATGGGTATGTCGTCTCGATGACTTGCCGCCCACTCGGCAATACGTTCGGCCGTGCCGTCCGTCGACCCATCGTCAATGATCACCAGCTCCTTGGAGGGGTATGGATCTTCCAGGACGCTGTCCAGGCAGCGCTGCACAAAGCGTTCATGGTTGAACGCGGGAATAAGCACCGAAACCAAAGGTGCCGGTGTCATCGATACTGCACGGACCATTGTCTTAGTCCTCCAAGGTAGCGACGAACAACCCACACGTTGAACACAAGATAGAGAGCGTAGTTGAAGGTGAAGGCGTATATCGCACCCACCAATCCAAAACGAGCCGTAAGGGCATAGACAAGAGCGACATAGCTAGCGGCAAATACGCATTCGGATATGACGAACAACCGAGTCATTGCCTTGGCCAGCATGAGATAGGAAAGAATGAACGAGGCAATCTTGATGACGTCGCCTGCAAGCTGCGGCGCGTAAAGATCATTGGCTGGCGCAAAGTCAGCATTGAAGAGCAGAAGCGTCACCCAGTCTCGCACCACGTAGATCGCCATGGCCAAGACGACAACAACAGGAAGAAGGAACCTATACGCCTGCCGAAGCTCGGTCACAAGGGACGCGCGATCGGCAAGTGATGCAAGCTTGGGCAGATAATAGACATTGATGGTGCTGGTGATGAACAGCAGGTATGCATCCGATACTTTGCTTACCGCCTGCCAGTAACCCACCTGCCCCCAGCCGAACTGGCCGGAAAGATGATTGCGAACCGCGATATTGATGACCGATGGAAGCAAGGCGGAGACAATGGTCATCATCGAAAAGGTCGCAAGCCGCGTGACCATTTCGCGATCGAACCGCAAGCGCAGCATGCCGCGCTGAAAATAGGGGCTGCGCCACCAGCTCGGCAGGCCAATGGCAAGCCATAGCGCCTGGCCCATAATCAGCGCCAACAGGGCGCCATACAAATGCAGCCATTGCGACAGCCAGGCGACCAAGGCGATATTGAGAGCGGAGCCAGCGATCTGGATGAGCGCGAGGCGGCGTATATCCATGAAGCCATTGATAACGGCAAGCACGTAGTTGGCCAGCGCAATGCCAATCTGCGCGACGGCAAGCACGCAGATGAGATTCGCATATCCGGAATCACCCATAAGCCATCGTGCGATTGGTTGACTGAAGAGCAGCGTGAGGGCACCCATCACGAGGGACGCACCGAACGCATACCAGAGCGCAGCGCCAAGCAGGCGTGGCAGGCGCTGCGGATCGTCTCGATACTCCGCCACATACTTGACCACGCCGGCACTGATGCCACCACCGGCCAGCACCGCAAGCAGCGACATGAGACTCATGAACTGCCCCAACTTACCCACGCCTTCCGGCCCTGCAAACCAGGCCACCATCTTGACGACGAACAGGCCGGCCAACAGGCGCGCACCCGTGGCAGAGGCTGTATATAAGCTCGCACGCACGATATTCATGGCGTAGCCCCGAATGCCAGGCAAGCACGGATCACCTTGGCCACCGCATCCTCGCTAAGTGCCGGACCCATGGGCAAGCTCAGAACCTCACGGTTCAAGCGTTCCGTCACCGGCAGAGCGGCATCGCGCAATGTGGCGTAGGCCGGCTGCAGATGCGATGCCACCGGATAATGCACTTGAGTATGGATGCCGCAAGCCAGCAGGTGCTTTATCAAAGCTTCACGAGAGGTGCTTCGAACAACGAAAAGGTGCCAGACGTGGCTATCTTCGTGCATCACAGTGGGAAGCACGATGTCTCGATGATGGATCGCGTCGCGGTAGCACCTCGCAACCACGCGGCGCCGTGCAATGTCCTCATCTAGGTGCTTCAGCTTCACGCGAAGCATCGCGGCCTGAATTTCATCAAGCCGCGAATTGATGCCGCGAAATGGGTGATGGTATTTCTCGGTGGAACCGTAGTTGCGCAACGCGGCCACTCGCTTGGCCAGCTCATCGTCGTTGGTAACAACAGCGCCGCCGTCACCCAGAGCACCCAGGTTTTTCGTCGGAAAAAAGCTGAAGCCGGCCGCGTCGCCTAACGACCCCGCCTTTTGCCCTTCCCTCGCCGCGCCGTGCGCCTGAGCGGCATCCTCTATCACCAGCAACTTGTATTTCCTGGCCAGTGCGGTGAGCTCGGACATGTCCGCGAGCTGACCGTAAAGGTGCACGGCCATGATGGCGCGCGTGCGCGGACCAATCGCTTCTTCCAGGCGTGCAGGGTCGATATTGAATGTTGAGGCATCCGGCTCGACAGGAACTGGCAGAAGCCGGTTCTCACTGATCGCCAGAAAGCTGGCGATGAAGGTGTTGCCCGGCACAATGACCTCGTCTCCCTCCTTCAGGACACCAAGTTCCTTGTAGCCGCGCAGAACTAGCGATAGCGCATCGAAGCCGCTGCCGACTCCAACGGCGTGTCGAACGCCGCAATAGGCGGCAAACTCCTCCTCGAAGGCCGCCACCTCTTCGCCCAGGATGTACCAGCCAGAATCAATGACCCGCGCCACCGCCTCCTTCAGCTCATCAGCGTAGCGCGCATTTACTTCCCTGGCATCGAGGAATGGGATATCCATCAGAGCACCCATTCATAGAAATCATGCACGACGCCGCGGGCGCCAAAGTACTCCTTCTGCGATACCAAACCACCGTTCAGCACAGCTCCTTCGTGCTCGGTAGAAATGCCAAACGAAAAGTAGTGTCGTTCTCCGTAAGTGCCGATGAGCTCAGCCAGCAAGAGGTTAAGCGCGTTGAGTCGCCTCCCCTCCTCTGAGGCAGCCATGTACTGCGCATGCACCACACGCCCGAAATCATAAACAATCACGCCCGCAAGCAGCTCCTGGTCGCGTCGGGCCTCGTGAAGCACGATGTGTTGCGGAAAGCGTGTCTGTAAGAGGTGTAGCTCATCCAGGCTGTGCGTCGGCACGGCGTCATGGCGGCGCAACACGTCCGACAGCAAGCTGTGAAAGCCGGGTAGGTCTGCGCTGGCCTGTATCTTCAGCCCTGCACCCCGCGCCTTGTTCACGGCCCTTTTTCGCTCGTCTGTGAAGCGAAAGTCCTCTCGCAGATCAATGACCGAGGAAATGTCGCGACGCTTCAATCGCGCTCCGAGCCGGTGCAGTGCGTACAAGTCCTCTTCGGCAGGATACCGATGGAACACATGCGGCACCGCCTTGTACATGACGCGCTCAACGCCAAGCGAGCGGTAGAGTTCGCCGATCTGATCAAAGACGGCAAGTGTCGATTCGGCACGTAACGCGTTTGTCATGATGAGGCCGGCATAGGTCAGGCCACCGTGACTCGCTACTGTCTTGCCCTGGACGTTGGCGGGAAAGATGGCGACCGGCTCAGCATTGCGCTCGATCATTAGCGATTGATCGGAAAAGCGGTGGGCGTGATAGTCCATGTAACCACGCCGATGCAGGAGCACCCCATTCCTCGACGCGTCAACGACTGCGTCCCAGGCCTTCGCATCCGACGGGCCATAGCGCCTAACCGTAAGCATCTATGCCACCACCCCAATCAGCGCCTGCAACCTCGGCGACGCCAAACCCATCCACCCCCATGTCGTTACCGTTATAGAACATCAGCAGCTTGTCATGCTGACGAATGAGCGATGGGTAGCAGATCACTCGCGAGTCCCACCCGCTTGGCGATAGCGTCAGTCCCAGTGCCTCGTCGTGGCGATGCCAGTCGACACCATTGTCGCTGTACGCAAGTCCAGGGAAGTATTCCCCTGTGAGATTGCCGCGTGTGAAGTACATGACGTAACCGTCCCCGCGTCGGTAGACCCGTGGTCGACCGATGCGATACTCGTTGCCGCGTGGACGCAGACATATCTGGTCATCTCGCGGAATCGCAGCAAGGTCGTCGGTCTCTACATAGCGAATGTGATAGCGCGGGAACGGTCGACCGTCGATCGTCTCCCAGTCATCCCCGACGGCATACCACATCCGCCAGACCTGGCCCTCGCGAAGAACCGAATGTACGGCACCAATGGTGCTTCGCCCCGGCGCACGGTCGAGTATCGGCGTTTCCTGTACACGCTCGAAATGATTCCCTCCGTCGAAGGAGATCGCCAGGCCCGTGAAAGCCAAGAACTTTGCCTTGGCTACCCGCTGGAAACCGACATAGAACAGATACAGGCGATCGGTCGCGTCGACGATGTCGCCAAGGATCATGCCGCTATCGTCAAAGCAGCCGCCTCTGCCGATGTCGATAACCGGCTCTGCGCTGACGCGAACCACACTCGTAGGGTCGTCCGCACGCACATCCACATAGCCGATCCGGCTTACGCCATCGCTATCCCGGAAACCTGCATAGACGCGAATCAGATCGTCATCAACGCGATACGGCGTGGGTGTAAGGGCCGAATGGGACATCCAACCACCCACGCCTTGTCGGGCGGTTTCAAATACCAGACCCTTCTTGGTCCAGTCGAACATGTGCCCCTCACAGACTCACGTCGAGACTTGAGCGCCCGGGTACCGCGCGCGCGGGCGATCCTACGTAGACTCGCCCCTCCTCCGTGTCACGGGTGACCAGTGCGCCCGCCCCAATGACGTTATCCGCTGCAATCTTTATATGATCATTGAAGGTAGTGTTGACTCCAATAAAGGTATTGTCGCCGATGTCGCAGTACCCCGAGATTACTGCGTGTGAGGCCACGAATACGTTGTTCCTTACAACGGTTCGATGCCCCACGTGATTGCCGCTCCAGAGTATGCAGTTATTGCCAATGCGGACGAAGGGCTGGATGACATTGCACTCGAAGATGAAACTGTTCTCACCGATTTCAACGTTGCGCCACACGAAAGCACGCGTGCTGACGTAGGTGGCAAACCGGTAACCTCTCTTCTTTGCGTCGAGATAGAAGCGGGTGCGCAGACGATTCAGTTGACTTGCCGGAATGGCAACGAATACGTCGTACTCGGTTGGCGGATAGAGTGCTTCGAGCTCCTCGTATGGCACAACGGGTCTGTCGGCCAACGTTGTCTGCCCTAGATAATCGCGCTCCACGCTGAATGCAGCGACATCGTATCCGCTATCGTGTTCGAAGTATTCGCAGGCGATCAACGCCAGCTCACCCGCACCGATGAGCACTAGCGGCCTTGGCATGCTGCGATATCCCCCTGGCCAGTCCCGCCTCGAACTTCGCTAAGAAACAAGGCGTAGTCCGTGATGTAGTCCGCTGGGTCATAGGGCCGATCCGCCAACACCATCAGTACGCAGTCATCGCTGAAGTCATACATCTCTCGCCACATCATCCGTCTGAGCAGCAATCCCAGCGAAGGATCTTCGAGCACGACCGAGCTTGGACCGCTGCCGTCGTCCAGAAGAAAGGTCACTGACCCGCGTACGGCCACCGCGAGTTGATTGAGGTTTCGATGCGCGTGCATGCCTCGATGCACCCCGCACTTGGTAGAGAACAGGTAGTACACCCGCCGTATCTCGAACGGCACGTTGAGATCCTGCTCCAAGGCAATGAGCATGCCGCGATTGTCGCCATGCTTCTGCAGCTGAACTCGCTCGATTTGCATATCCGTGGCCGGTCGGAAGACGCTTCAAAAAGTGCGTCATTACCTGAGTGCCTACTGAATTCGGAAAGGTTGCTACCGCCCCACATTCTTCGTCGTTCACCAGCGCAAGGGGCCCGTGAATGGTGAGCGCCAACGAGTCAGGCTTCGCGCGCAGTAACCCGGACTAAACATCGTGAAAGATGCAACCTTTCTCAACCGAGCCGGCACCCACGTCGACCGACGTTGCGGTTCGCCATAGTACGGTTGCCTACCTGCAGGCCACGTGCGGTTGCGAGGCGGCCACTTGAGAGCGGCCGATATCTGGCAGTAGCCCTTGCCAAGATGGCTGGAGATGGCACCGGAAATACGGGACCGGGTCCCATCGTCGCGATACGCTTTTCACCTCACATCACAAGCCGCTGAGATAAGTCGCCAGCGCCCGTATGTCGTCGTCGCTCAGAGTCTGCGCCACACCATGCATCACTCTTGCATTGCTTGTGCCGGCTCGGTTGCCGTGCTTGAAGTCGCCCAATTGTTTGGCAAGATAGAGCTCGGATTGGCCGCGCAAGCGCGGAAACGTAGCCCATGGTGGCTGCGGCGCACTGCTTGGATAGGGCTGTGGACCTAGCGCCGCGGGTCCGTGGCAGGCCTGACAGGGGGGAATGCCTAGCGAGGGATCTCCGGCCAGATACAACCGCGCGCCACGAGAGCTCGTATCACCCTGCCCCGCCGGCTTAGGGGCGAGCGAGGCGTAGTAGCTGGCCAGGTCACGCATGTCGGGCTCAGTCAAAGCCGCAGCCTGACCGGTCATGACCGGATCAGTACGCTGCCCGCCATGAAATGATGTCATTTGCACATAGAGATAGGTCGCCGATTGCCCAGCAAGATTCGGAAAGTTTGGCGCTATCGCAATACCCTGCGGACCGTGGCAGGCCGAACATATGGCGGCTTTGCGGGCGCCAGCCTGGGCGTCACCACTTACTGGCCGCATTCGGCGCAGATCCAACACTTCAGTCTGCGCGGACGATGTATGGGAGGTCGCTTGCTGCGCGGTCACTTCAAGCGCGACAGTCAACATAAGCACGCCAACCGACAGGAGACTTGTGCGATGGGTCATCACGCCTCCTACAACTTGAAGTTCAGCATGACACCGACCACGCTTACGTTGTAGTGGAGCTGGCCACCCCTGTCGGTGTAGAGGCGGTGGTCGTAGACGAGTGTGTTGTTGAGCCCCAAATAGTGCCAGTCACTGAATGCGCCGGTCTCGTAGCGACCATACAGACGTACGCCGAGATCACGACTGACCCGGAAGTTCAGGCCAAAGTCGAGGGTATTGGTGCGGTATTTGTTGTCCGGAAATCCGCTTTCAGCCGCAGCCACGCCGGCGGCATCGCGGAAGGCGAGCGCACCGATGGTGGCGTAGCTATAGCCGACATGACCGAACGACCCGGTGTAGTTGTAGCTGAGGTCGGCTCGCACTCGGCCGAAATCGTGACTGGCGCTGAACCCAGCGTTGCGGTTGCTCTCCCGATCAACCTCCCACCACTGATTGGCGTACGGATACAACGGCCCTCCCAGGCTGGGGTTGGCCTGGCCGATCCTGCCGTAGGCATTGCCGTTATCCGCATAGTCAGCGTCATTGACGTTGGAAATGCCCATGTGCGAGCCCTCGACGCCAAGGTAGAGGTTCATCGTCGTCGCCGGATTGGGCTGCCAGTCCCACTGCAGCGTCGCGCCGGTGGTGTTGGTGTTCTGCCGTCCGATCAGGGCATCGTAGTTGTCGCGATTGCCGTAGAACGTGGCCGATACCGTGGCTGACTCGCCCGCCGGGTGGGTCACAATGACGCGCGCCTTGCTCTCGATGCGATTGGATAAGTCGTACTTGCGCATCTCGTCGACCGTGAACGCCGGCAGGCCAATGGCGGGATTGACGAAGCCCGGCAGCGACTGCGAAAAGAACTGCACATAGGGGTCATAGTTGTACTTGTCACCATCGCGTTTGGCGTATTCCCAACTCAGCCGCAAGGTGGCACCCAAGACATCCCGATTGACCCAGTCAAACTTGATCCGTTGATCGTCGACGCGTTTGCGCTCTCGATACTTCGGCTGATTGTGATCGTAGGTGTAGGTGACGCCCAGCGAGCTCTTGCGCCCAAACTGCCAGTCGGCACCCAACTCCAGAATGGAGTCGGTATAGCTGAATGGCACGTTGCGAACCATCACGTTGTATGACCGATACAGCGGATTGTTCGCATCGAAGATGCCGATCGCGCTCGGTATCACGCTTCCCTGTGCACCGTTCTCGGAGATGAAGCCGTACTGGCCGGTAAGTGGGTTATAGGCGAGGTAGCTTGTTTTGTTGTCTTCGCGATACCAGCGCAAGCCGGCATGCCAGCCGAACACGGGGGTGGAATGAAAGGTGAGCCTCGCGTCGAGAAGACCGGTATCTATGCGCGCATTTGCGCTGCGCTGCGACAGCGCCGCGGTGGTATTCCAGTTTGCGCACTGAAAGGTGTAGTCGGCCGTCGGCGCTATGAAGACGCCTCCCGTGCCGCTGCAATTGGTTGGGGGCAGTAGCGCGTCGTTCTGGCGCATCGTTCCCCAGGCGCCCGCCACCGTGAATTGGCCGTTCCACCTGAGCTCGCGCGACAGGTCCAACCGCACATTGTGAAAGTCGTTGTCCGGCTCCAGCGAAAACTGACCGCTGTAGATATTGGCTACCTGTGGCGTGCCGGCCGCGTTGTACAGCGAAAATGGGCTCTGGAAATTCAGGTAGTCCTTGTGATTGCGAAAGAACGAGCCGTTGTAAGTCGCCAGAAAGTGCCAGATCTTCCCGACGTTGCGCACACTTAGATTGATGTCGGTGGTCCGAAAATCGATGGGCCTTACCGTCTCCAGCACACCACCGTTGTCCGGGAACACGTAATTGAAGTACATCGAGCCACCCCAAAGTCGTGTGCCTGTCCGCTTTTCGTTGGTGATCGCTGCGGAAGCAATCCAGTTTTGATAGAGCACGCCTTCATAGCTGAGCCCTTCACGCGTGCGGACAAGCCCGATATTGCGCTCAGGCGTAGCCGCCGACACGGCCGCTACCTGTGCTGGTGTGCTCCCACCGGGGACCAACGACTTAGGCAGGGTCAGGTCGGTCGTGCCAACGCCATTCCAGATCGGATAGGCATTCGTCGACACGGTATGCGGCATGTCGCGGTAGAAACCCTCGATCCTGTAGCTGCCGTAAACGCCTGCGCGCAAGCGATAAAACTGGTCATCCGCGCTGAGGCGGCTGCCGCGGAACTCGGCATATGCGCCGGTTTTTCGATTCTGGAAGTCAAGCGCGATCAAGCCAAGTACAGCGCCGCTACGCCAGCCGGCGTACTGGCGAAAGTACTCCGCATTGCGATCGCCGCCGACGTGAAGGTAGCCGAACTCGAGCGTACCGGAATACGTCCAGTCGCTCTGCCCCACTGACGTGTACGCATCGACCATCGGTGGATAGGGGTACAGTGCGCCAGTGGGCGTACGCAGCATACCTGCATGCAGATACGACATCCCGTCCGGATCGGTCGGCTGCAGCATCGGTGTCCAGCCACGAGGATCAAGCGCATTGCCAAACTGCATGTCGCCCACACGCATGGTGTCACTGGTATCACCGGCCAGTGTGTCTCGCGCACCAAACAGTCCCAGCAGCAGACTCAGCGTCATGGCTGTCGGTCGCGTGCGATTTTCCTTCAGCGCAAACATCGTGCGCCTCCGTCACTCGTGGAAGTTCGGTCCGGAAGGATTGTTCGAGCCGTGGATATTGCTGTGACAGGTCAGGCAGCCGCGCCCGATAATTCGCTCGTCCGGGTGCGGTCCGGTACCCAGGCCTGCCGGAGTCTGCAAGTCGTTTGGATGCAGCGTCATGGTGTGGCATTGCTGGCACAACATCGGGATCGGTGCGACCAGCAGGGCTTGCTGATTGGATCCGTGCACATCGTGGCAGTTGAGGCAATTCGCGCGAACCGGCGCGTGCTCGAACAGGAATGGTCCACGTTTCTCGGCATGGCAGGTGTAGCAGGTCTCGTTGACCGTATCGGTCTTAAGCAGAGGCTTGGTGATACTGCCGTGCGGGTTGTGGCAGTCCACGCAGGCTATTTGCCCCTCCGGCAACGGCATGTGTGAGCGACGATTGAATTTGGCAATGATGTCCTGGTGGCAAGTCGCGCACACCTCGTTGGCGGATGATTTAGCAAGCACGCCCTCCGGCGAAAGCCGCGCCATCGGATTGTGGCAATCAGTACACGACAGCCCGCGGTTCTCGTGAATCGAGCCGCTCCAGTGCTGTCGCGCGCCACCGGCGTGACAGCTCAGGCACACGCCGGCCTGCTCCCGCGGCGACGTCTTTGCATCGTGAGTGAACGCAATGATCGAACCTGGCGCGGTTGGATTCTTGGCGTGTTCGGAACCTGGGCCATGGCAGGTTTCGCAGGCCGCCTGCGGACCAGTGTTCGCCGCTCCAGCGCGGAACGAAGCGACGTGCAAGCTGTGGGAAGCCTGCATGTCTTCCTGTGCGTGACAGGCCTCACAGGTCTTGGCGCCGACTGCCTGAGCCTCCGGCGCCCGGGAGTTCGCAGGAATCGATGCTGCATCGAAAGGTGTAGCCAGGCCGTCACCGATAGGCGGCAAGTGTGGATTTCTCTCGCGTGCCGCGTTCGCTCCCATATCCGTGGATGGCAGCATTCTGGCGATATCGCTTTGAGTGAGCTCGCTGGAAGAGCTTCGAGCAGCATCCGTTGAATTGCCGTTGCTAGCAGACGCCTGCTGGGCATTTGCGTCATGCGAGCTCAGCAGCATGACGCCGACGACCAGCGCGGCACCAAGCAAAGCTGCAACCATCAACGACGTCACACGCATGGATTGAAGCCCTTCTTCAGGAGGAACGCTCAACGACCTCCAGCCAGACCCATGCTGGCGGATTCCGCGGGGACGCGGACATCTCTTCGAATGAGGCATTTCCCAAGCAGCTTCAGCGAGGGCTGCTCCAGATAGCGATAACTGATTAGCCCCGCTGCCAACCCGATCATTCCCATGACGATGGCAAGCAACGATCGATCAACCTCCCCTACCCATCCGAGATGCTTGAATACCGCAGCGATGCCGATGAACAAAATGGCATGCCACAAATATATCGAGTACGAGGCATCGCCCAGATATTGCAGCGCTCTGGGCATGATCCAGGTAGCTCGCATCTCCAGCGCGAGAACCCCATAGACGATCAGGGCAGCGGGGAACCCCCACCACACCAATCGCAGCAAGTACGACTGTGCCGCCCGACCTCCATCGTGGTGCAGCTCAAACGCCCCGAAGATTAGCCATGTCATGCCAACGCCTATGGATGCGGCGCAGTAGCGGCTTTGACCACGCTCGACCAGAACTCCGATAAGCACCCCCAACATGAATTCCAGCAGGATGGGAGCGAACAGGTAGTCCAGAGGGATAGGCAAACCGAAGACCGACCCAAGCAGAGTCGCCAAACCGATGACGGTGAACCAGGTGAGAAGTCCTGCAAGGATTTTCTTTGGGAAAAGGAAGAGGCAAAGCGCCACTACTGCATAAAAGTAGACTTCGAACGTTAACGTCCACGCGGCTTGAACGCGGTAGTTGGGGATGCCGTTGATCAGAAAGAAGAGCTCCGACTGAGGCTTCCTGACAAACGATGCCGGCAAGGGAACCCAGATCATGATGATGGCAGCCACGCCGAACGCGATCCAATACAGCGGATAGATTCTGATGATCCGCTTCAACGTAAACTCGTAGACCGTGCGGCCGCGGCCGACGATATCCACTTGGGTCGCCGATCGCATTGCGACGTTGTAGATGATGAAACCCGATATCACGAAAAAGATGTCAACCCCGGAGGGGCCGATGGAGTCCACATAGGGCTGCGCCCAATGCGTTCGCATGGGAACTATGTCCCAGAACATGTGGCTTGCAACAACCATCAGGGCCGCAATCGCCCGAAGGCCCTGAATATTCCGATAGTTCACCCTTTCCGATTCCATGACATGGCCAGGCGCGCTCAGCAACGGAAACCAAGCTTGGCCGGCAAAATCGGAACCCGATCCGCAGTCGGCCTTACGCACAACATTGATCGCATTGAGCCCCCGTGTTGCATGACTCGCGTCTTCGCAGAGGAATTTTGCGAGCCCATGCCACTTCGTGCACCCGAGAGCGCACGACGGCACAACCGGTAGTGCCGGCAAAGCCGCAAATGGTTGCATCTACGACGGGACGTTTTCGAATCTGTGGGGCACCGCCACGCAGCAGGGCCACTTGCCGGCGACCTGCCGGACGGCCAAAACGTCGGCCCTGAGTTATGCATCCTGGGTCTGGCCTACGGGCCGAGGCACCGTTGCCTGTCAAGGCCGGCAATGAGGCCAGCCTGGATATTCCAACGGAGCGCTTCTTCCTGAATGACCGCTACCGGCTAGGTTCCCCGCCCTCCAGCCTAAACGCCTTTTCGTTGACCACACCTCTTTGACCGTACTGGCGGTATAGAGTCTCGGGGCCGTCACCCGGGAAGGCGCACCCGCCAATCATGTCGTTACGGGGTACTCAGACGATGAGCCGATGCGTCGCGACAATCCGTTAGTTCGCATTCACCGCACAACCTCTTTCGTGGCTTGCGGACGAAGCGCCCACCGGGTGGTTGTGCGGTTGCCCGATAGGTTCGTGGCGCTGTTTTCCCGCCCGCGCGAAACGTTCGATGGGGTGGGCGGCCTTCTTGGCTACATGCTGCTGGGTATTGGCGTATGTTTGCCTGTAGCGACCCATGCCCAGTCGACCACCGTGAGCGGAACCGTGGCGCTAAGCTCGCAACTTGTGGACAGAGGCCAGGCGATCACCCCAGAGACGCCCATATTGCAGGGCGCCGCCTCATGGGCTTTGCCTTCGCAATGGTCGCTTGGAGTGTCGGCGAGCATCGAAACGCGTTCGCCCGATCACATTGTGCAGGCGCTCGCGCAGGCATCCCGGTACTGGGTGCTTTCCACCGACTGGCAGATGCAAACGAACCTGGCTTACTACGACTACCCCAACGACAGCCACCCGAAAGCTTTCGATCGGGTCGAGGCCAGCCTCGCCTGGATCTACCGCGACGTCCTGACACTCGACTTATCGGCCATCTACCCCGTGGGCAAGGTGGAACATCGGCCACGCGGCGCGTTCGACATCAATTTCCACTGGCCTTTGCCAAAGCACTTTTACCTTTCCGCCGGCATAGGTGTCAGTCAGGCCGTCAGCACGTACAACGGCTACTACGAATATGGCACCGCAAGTTCATACGAATACGACGGGAAAGGGTATGAGCAGTACAGTCGATTCAAGAGCTATGGCTACGGCGATATCGGCCTCCTGTGGAGCTATGGCCCGTGGCAAATCGAGTTGGATCGCATCCTGACGTCTGGGCTGCCGGAGAGGCCGGGCTACCCGGATACCGCCCATTGGGTTGCGACGATCTCGCGATCGTTTTGACATTGGGGAAAACCTTTTTGCGCTAGCAGGGTACTCACGCCTCAACAACCCTTCTTTCGAGACGGCCATGAATGACGCCGACATCGATGCAGACGCGACCGATCGCATCCTGCTCCAGCGCATGTCGCGCGGGGACCGCACCGCCCTGGCTGTTCTGTACCGTAGCTACCACGGCAGGTTATGCCGCTTTCTTTCGCGGCTGACGCGGCGACCTGATGTCATCGAAGAGGTCATTAACGACTGCTTCTGGATTGCCTGGCAAAAGGCAGACAACTTCCATGGAGACTCCCGCGTCTCGACCTGGATCATCGGGATTGCCTACCGATGCGGACTTAAGGCGTTGCGCCAACATGGCGATGAGCAATTGGAAGATGATGTACTGATCGAAGATCGTTTTCCGGCCCACTGCCCGGACGAGGACCGCGAGCTGCGCGATTGGCTAGCCAAGGGACTGAGTCGCCTATCCGCGGACCAGCGACTAGTTATTGAATTGGTCTATGGAATGGGCCACCCCTTGGACGAGGTCGCCGTCATCATGCAGTGCCCCGTCGGCACGATTAAGGCCCGCCTGTTTCACGCGCGGGTCAAGTTGCGCAACACGCTTCCAGCACTAGCTGGAGAACCGCTCGTCCACAAAGAGAATAAGTCATGATGTTTACCGCGGACATCAGCAAGGATTGCGCCCGCACCTGGGAAGCGATGCCATGGGCGCTGCAAAGCAACGCCATGCAAGACCAGGAGGACTGGCTGACGCTGCATCTGGCACAGTGCGAGTCGTGCTGCGAAGCATTCGCGCAAGAAAGTCATCTGCGGCTTGCCCTATCGCTGCCTTCGGATATATCGGTAAACGCAGATGCGGGGCTCAGGCGCCTACTTGCCCGTATCGAAGCACCTGACGGACGGGACGCATCGTTGCGCTCGCGCTCGGGAAACTGGCTGACGCGTGCGCTGGTCGCCGCAGTTCTCGTGCAGGCCATCGGCATTGGTGTTTTGGGCGCAAAGCTCTGGTCTGAGACAGGACATGCGTCCTATCACACGCTGAGCCAGAAAACCCTGTCGGTGCCGCCAGGTGCAATTCATGTCGTGCCCGACCGAACCATGACGCTGTCCGAGTGGAATTCACTGCTCCACTCCCTCGGGCTCCGGGTCGTAGGCGGACCCAATGACGTTGGCGCATACACGGTCGTTGCGACAGATACCACGCTGACGCCACAGAATGCGTTGCATAAGCTGCGCGCCACCAACGGCATCCGTCTGGCGGAGCCCGCCACAACCACTCCATGAAACGCAGCACCCTAGAACTCGTGTTAGTCGTCATGGTGGCCGCTCTGGGAGCGTACGCGCCATCGTGCTTCGCGGCGGCCCAGGGTAGCGAAACAACTCAGACCCCAGACGCCAATGTGGCCTTGATGGATACTGGGCGTGATGTGGTGCTGGCCGTGGCCAACCCGGTCGATCCACCCACCAGTCACGCAGGTTCCAACCTTCTCGGCTATAGCCCTGCGGGAAACTACGGTGCCGGGCAGCGCGCGGTTTCCACCATGGCCGCGCTGAAGGAAACTTATGGCGTGCGGGAAATCACCAGCTGGCCGATCAAAGCCCTCGGCTTGTACTGCATCGTGCTGGAGCCGCCCCCGGGCATGAATCGCGAGGCGTTACTTGACGCGTTGTCGAAGGACAGCCGTGTGCAGCTCGCCCAGCCACTGCAGGACTATGCCGTATATGCAGATGATGCCAAGGATTCACACCACTACAACGATCCCTACGTCGACCTCCAGCGAGGGTTTGTAGAGACCGATGCGGCAGTCGCGCACAACCTGACCCAGGGCGCAGGGGTTCACATCGCGATCGTCGACACGGGTGTGGACATGATGCATCCCGATCTCAAGGGTAACATTCGCAATGCGCGAAACCTGGTCGATGCCGATGTATCGACGTTCAACGGCGACAGTCATGGGACCGAAGTGGCCGGTATCATCGCGGCAATCGGTGACAATCATCTGGGCATTGTTGGCATAGCCCCCAAGGCCATGCTCAGCGTTTACAAGGCTTGTTGGTACACGACTGCTCGGGATACGGGTGCGCACTGCAACTCTTTCACCCTTGCCAAGGCACTTGCTGCTGTCATCGACACCGATGCGCGCATTGTCAATTTGAGTCTCGGCGGCCCGGCCGACCCGCTACTCAACAAACTACTCAACCAGTTGCTATTTGAGGGGCGCATCATCGTCGCCGCCTTACCGCCAGACGGCAGCACCGCAGGATTTCCAGACGATCTTCCAGGTGTCATCCTGGTGCGTGTGAGCGGAAAGTCCTCGGCGCCACCCAATGTCCTGAGTGCCCCGGGAAGTGACATCCTCACCACTCAACCAGGCGGGGGGTACAACTTTGCCTCGGGTTCCTCTATGGCTGCGGCGCACGTAAGCGGCATGACTGCCCTGTTGCTGTCGCTCGCGCCACGATTGGATGCGCGATCGGTTCACGACATCTTGTTACGTAGCAGCAAGGGTTCCAATGGTGCGCGTCAGGTGAACGCAGCCACGGCCATCTCCGAGCTACGTGAACAACAGCAGGCAGTACGCTGATGTCGGGCTTCAACCTGCCACGTCTGAGCCGATCGTCAGGGCACGCGCCGAAACGCTATGTCATGACAAGGCGAGCGTCGCAGTGAAAAGTCGATACAGCGCCATTCATCCTCTGTCTGACGCCATGATCCAGACACCATTGGGTCCAGATGGAGTGCTGGACTGGGTCGGCATGAACGACATCGCCTTGCCGATATATTTCGATGCTGGCAATGGCGACTTGCGGTGCACCGGAGCAAGGGTCGGCGCCTTCGTCAATCTGGTTTGCGCGGAACGGCGCGGCATACACATGTCACGTTTGTATCTGCTGGCGGACGAACACCTGGCGGGAAAACCCATTGATGTTCAGCGATTGCAGCACCTGCTGGAAGCTTTCGTGCAGTCACACCAAGGCATGTCCGATCGCGCCCGGATCCGTATCCACTTTGAACATTTCGTGCGTCGCCCTGCGCTTTGCAGCGGCAACAGCGGGTGGCGGGCGTATCCGATTCTGATAGAGGCGAGCCTTGATGAGCGCGGCTTCCGGTGGGAGCTTGGCACCGACATCCTCTACTCGTCGACATGTCCGGCTTCTGCGGCGCTATCGCGCCAACTTATCCAGCAGCAGTTCACAAGGGATTTCGCTGCCGCCGAGCCACTGGATCACGACACGATCGAAGCATGGCTTGGCAGCGAAGAAGGCATTGCGGCCACCCCGCATGCGCAACGCAGCACTGCCCGGATCCGGGCTCGCTTCGTCGATGGCGCGCCTCTTAACCTGATCGCCCTGCTTGATCGAGTCGAGCAATCACTTGGAACCCCTGTGCAAACGGCAGTCAAACGCGAGGACGAACGGGCCTTCGCCCGTGCAAACAGCTGCAACCTCATGTTCTGCGAGGATGCGGCCCGCCGTATCCAGCGCTCGCTCGATGCTGATGAGAGCATTGTCGACTTCAGCGTCAGTGTTGAACACCACGAAAGCCTGCATGCCCATGATGCAGTAGCCTACGCCAGCAAACAGTGCCGCGAATAACTTCCGACCCCCTGAGGGCTAAACCGTGCCCACCTCGGCTCTAGTGAATCCTTGCGTCATGCGCTGCGCATGCTACGCCAACGTGCAATTCGTGGCTGCGACCATGACTGTCTCCTCCGTTCCGTCGAGTTGAGGAATCACGGTATGAGTGCCGCCCCCATACTGTCCGGCGGGCCGCTGGGCGATAGCACCGGGCGCAATTACTCGCGCAAGTTGCAGCTCTTCAATGCTTTCGCCGAGCCTGAGCTGAGAATCGCGATTGCGGGCCTGGGACTGAGGCCAGGCATGCGCGTGTTGGACGCAGGCTGCGGAACAGGTGAAGCACTGAGGTGGCTTTCGGAAGCCGTCGATCCCGGCGGCCTGGTAGTCGGCGCCGAACTTTCAACACCGCACCTTTCCGCCTGCTGGCAAGACCCGCCGCGCAGTGTCGTCGTGCAAGCGGACTTATCCCAATTGCCGCTCCACGATGCAAGCTTTGATCTCATCTGGTGCACAAATACCATTCATCACCTACACAATCCCCTAGCGGTTCTAAGAAAGCTGTCTTCGCTATTGCGCGACGGCGGGCGGATCGTGCTAGGCCAGAGCTCGCTCGTGCCTGACATGTATTTTGCCTGGGACTCTCGTCTCGAGCGCCTGACGAACGAAGCCGTGCGGCGCTACTACTTGGAGCGTTACGGACTAAAAGAGCAGGATCTCAAGGCAGTTCGTGCTGTTGTTGGCCTTATGAATGGCGCAGGGCTTCGCCGTACAGAAGTGCGAACGCTTACCATCGAGCGCACCTTTCCTGTGGACCCCAACACGGAGGCCTATCTTCTGGAAGCGATTTTCCGTAACACCTGGGGCGAGCGTCTGCGGCCTTATCTGTCGAGTGAGGACTACACTGAACTCTCTCGCTTGTGCGATCCGCAGCATGTGGACTACATGCTGCGCCGAGAAGACTTCCATTTCCTACAGACTTTCACGCTAGCTTTAGGGGCACATGGGGATCGGTAATCTCCCTCACCCTGCTTTTACGTGGAATCGTCACATTTTCGATGACCCAAGGACTCGTGCTGTGGCGTGGCTCATTCATAGGGTCGAGACTGCCGGCGCCACGATGCCAGGGAGTAAGAGAATCGTGACTATGTCATGTCACCTTTCATAACCCGGAGCCCATCTTAAGTGATACTTCCGTAGGCTCGCGTTGTACCAGGTGAAGTTGCGTGAAACGATCCGGATCGGTCCAGCCGTGTTCGGGTTCAACTTGCCCGTCTGATGCACGGTAGTGGCCCGCGCCACCTCGGTTATGCCGTCGTCGGGCATGTCGATCGCGATGGTCTCGTAGTCGTGCCGCGCTAGCGGCTCGCCAAGGATCATCGACATCTGTCGGCCATGGGTTCCGACGCCATGGAACAGGGTGACTTTCACCTTCCGGTCAGGGTTGCGATAGGTATCGAGATGAACGCGGTGACCATGACAGTCCCACCATTCCTCATGGAGGCATGTCCACTCTGGATTGCGAACCTCACCATCTATGGCAGAGCCGACTTTGTGTTTTCACGCAGCCTCGGTCAGAAGCGGACGCTACCATAGCTTGTTCTTTCCCAGGCCACCGTTCTGTTCGGTGCTCCAAAACACTTGCTGCAACCCGGATGTCGGCGATTACTGCCCACCATCTGGCGCTTGGGTAGGTGTGATCTGCCTACGTGAGGCTCGAGACCCAGGCAAGGCCGCGCGAGTCGTCTGCCAATCCTGCTGACCGACGCCAGTTCCTGTCGGGCCCATTGAAATGGGGATGCTTCGATAGGTCTCCACGGGTACACCGTTTCGGAAGGCGGGTGCAAGCTTCCATTGTCTAACTGCAGCAACAGCCGCAGCATCCAATGCTTCGCGGCCTGAGCTTATCTCCACTTGGACATCCACCGTTCGTCCCTGCTTGTCAACTACAGCAAGCACGATGGTGATGCCTGACATTAGACTTCCGTCCCCGTTGCGCGGCCACGCCGTGTTGTAATTCGGCTGCCCTGGAACGCGGATTGTCAACTTGGCAGATGGCTGCGTCATGCACCCGGCCAAACATGCCGACAGAGCCAGCAAAGACACGACATACCTCAAACTAATCACACTTCGCCTCGTATTGAATGCAAGCCCTTATGGGTGCTGGTTGATCCTGTCTGCCACGGGTCGGAAGCAGACTTAGTAGCCCCAAATGCAACGCTCTCCACCGCCCATCGCGACGCCGCGAAACCCGCGATGGTCGAAGTTGTTCCAGCTCCCGTGGCTGCTGGATATGCGTGTGGTTTGAGATTGGAAACTACCGGTGCGCTCTATCAGTCAATCGACTGTGCCGTCGCAAAGTTCCAATCGCGTAATCCAATCTATGGCGGACGGACTTCCGGCGACAGCTGCAGCATCGAAGGGATCTGGCAAGCCATATTTCTCAAAGCGACCTTCGCTGCTTCGATGGCGGCAAAGGCACGCCACTCCAATGCCCACCCCGTCGCCAGGTCCCACTGGTATGGCTGTGCGTAAACGACGCGCCGTGCGCAAAGATGGATCATCCGCAATGCATCGCGTGCCGTCGTTATCGAGGTTAGTCAGCCAATCTGTTTCAAGCGTCTTCGCGGAAGATCTGCTTTGGGTTGCGAGATTCAACCGGTCCACGCGACACTCAAATGCGTGGTCAGCAGTAGATTGAGGTTCGTCAGCTTCTCTACAACAGGCCAGGAAACGCACCACCGTCCAACACAATATTCTGGCCGGTAATGAAGCCGGCATGCGCGCTGCACAGGAAAGTACAAGCAGCCGCAAATTCCTCGGGCGCCCCAAAGCGGCCAGCGGGAATCGTTGATAACGCCTGCGTCGTCACCTCTGCCAAAGACCGGCCACTGATTTCGGCGTCGAACTGCAGGTTCTGCCTGAGCCTATCCGTATCGAAGCGACCAGGTAGCAGGTTGTTCATTGTCACATTGCGACGCACCGTCTGTCGGGCAAGCCCTCCGACAAAGCCAGTGAGCCCGCTGCGAACGGCAGTGGATACACCGAGGTTTGGATACGTGGCGGGTGACTTTACGCCGCTCGTTGTAATGCTGATGATGCGACCGAAACCGCGTTCAATCATGCCGTCCACCACCTGCCTGATCAGCAGGATGGGCGAGAGCATGTTCCCCTCGACGGCGTGCAACCAGTCTTCGCGGCTCACGTCGCGAAAGTCGCCCGGCGGTGGACCGCCAGCGTTGTTGATCAGGATGTCAGGTGCGGGACAGGCGGCATGAAGCGCGGCCCTCCCTTGCTCGGTAGTCACATCTGCGGCGACGGTGGCGACCGAAACGCCGGTGACCCGACGTATCTCTTCGGCAGCAGCTTCCAGGGCATCAACGTTTCGTGCATTGATCACCAGATCGACACCCTCGCGTGCCAGCGCGAACGCGATGGCCCTGCCGAGGCCTTTGGATGCTGCGCTGACGATGGCACGGCGCCCCCTTATTCCCATGTCCATGTTGCTTCTCCGAAGAAATCGACCAAGGCCGACCAGTTTGGATTGATGACGTCACCGACGCGGCAGCGAACCCGCGTCCGACGTCTGGTCAAACGTCACGATGACGAACTGAACCGGCAACTCAACAGTCAGGAACGTGTTCCTCCCGAACCTCTCCTCGATGCGACGGAGATGGCTAGCCTTGAACTGCTCCAACTGGCGCGCATCGATGCGATCGATGAAACCACGCAAGCCGGTATGGGTGGCCAACTGCCACCATTGCTCGGCCGTGGCCACTGGGTAGTGGGTGAGTTCCGACACGATTGAGACCTGGCCTTCAAAGTTCGCGAATAAGCCAGGAAGCGCCGCCTGGTCGGGAACGCGTCGGTGAAAGGCTGCCAACTCATTGGCTAGCTCGGGAAGGGCCTGCGCTAGGTCTTCGGCCAACATGTCGCCCAGCGGTGCAAATGGTTGCTTTGACCAGAAGGAGAAGACCCATTTTCCCTCGGGCTTCATCCACCCGCGAAAGCGTTCTAATGCTGCGCGCATGTCCTCGATGAAGAAGAGCGAGAAGCCGCCCAAGATGGTATCGAGCCGGTACGAGCTGCTGAAGGTTGCCGCATCGGCGCGGTGAAAACTGATGCGAGGGACACTGGCGTCGCGGGCTCGTCGCGTGGCGACATCCACCATTCGCTGAGCGATGTCGATGCCCAGCACGGAGCCTCCCGGATAAACCGCGCCCGCTGCCGGTATCGACACCGCACCCGTGCCTGAACCGATGTCGAGCACCTGCTGGCCGGGTTTGAGCTGCGCTAGCTCCACCAGGCGTCTGCCGAGCATGGACCAGAACCCCAGCGGGTGGCGGTCGAATTGATCGGCGATCCCGTTGAAGACGACATCCGTTCCGTCGGAAAACATGCGCAGAGACGGCTCGGTGTCAATGGTCGGTGTGTTCAAATCGTTGCCTCCTAGGAGTTTTGGCTTGTACCGGAACGTAGGTCAGGATTCGTTGGATGGCGCGTCCACCCGTTGTTTGCCGGCACAGTCTATGCACCCTCGAATCGCCGAAAAATCGGTCTAAGATAGATTGACTGTGCCACTGCTGAGACAATGGCCATGCTCGATCTGAACGATCTGTATTACTTCTCGGTGCTGGTGGAACAGCGCGGCTTTTCCGCCGCTGGCGAAGTCACTGGCGTGCCCAAGGCCACCCTGAGTCGCCGGCTTCGCCTACTGGAGCAAGAGCTTGGGCTTCGCCTTGCCAATCGCACCACGCGCAAGTTTTCGCTGACCGAGGCAGGCGAGGAGTTCTACGAGCACTGCCAACGCGTGATGCATGAAGTGCATTCGGCACAGCTAACAGCACAATGGCGCTTGCACGAGCCGGCCGGTCGGGTGCGCATGACCTGCGCGGCCGGGATTGTGCGGATGGTGCTGGCGGACATCGTGCCGGCATTCCTGGCGAAGCACCCGAAGATCGATCTTGAGCTGGTAGCGACAAGCCGCTACGTCGACCTGATCGAGGAGGGCTTCGACCTCGCGCTGCGTAGCCATACGACGCCATTGCAAAGCTCGACGCTGATCGCGCGCCCGGTGGCCGACACGCGGATGATTCTCGTCGCGAGCCCCTCGCTGTTCCCGCATGGCCTGCCCGCGACACCCCAGGAGCTCGAAGGCATCGCCGGCCTACAACTGCAGCGTCGCGGTGTCACGGATGCATGGGAGCTTCGCGGAATGGACGGCTCCTCGGTGAGCGTGACTTTCCACCAGCGCGTGCGCAGCGACGATGCCATGCTGATCCATACCTCGGTGTTAGCCGGCGTTGGCGTTGCCGCGCTGCCAACGCCGCTGTGCACTGCGGACCTCAAGACCGGTCGCCTCCTGCACGTCCTGCCGAGCTGGCACATTCCTCAAGGGACGTTGAGTGTGGTCCTGCCATCGCAACGTGGCATGGCGCCGGCTGTACGTGCCATGGTCGATTATCTGGCGGAGGCGTTGCCGCGATACCTCAATGTTTGATTGGCATAGAGAGCGGCGAGGCTTGCCGCAGATTTCGAATGCGCGGTACGACTTTTTGGCTCGGCCTGAAGAACAGGCGCATCTTGGTTACCTTGTTCTTCTGCCTAATTTTGGGCGACCCTGAAAGGTACGCTCCGGGTCGGGAGCAGGCAGATAGATAACGGCTATCTGCCTTACGCGCTCGGTAAATGAAAGCGCGCATCTCGCCCATCCCGGACCATTTCCATTAGATACACACCGTCTTGCGAGATCGCCAGATGCAGAGTCCGTTGGCCGATCACCTGGGCCCCTTCATGGCAGTTGTCTCGCACACGAGTCCATGGGCGATCAATCTCCCCGCAACGATGGCGGGAAGCTCCTTCACGCGCCCGTAATCAAGCCAATACAGGTACGTGACGTCTTCTTGTTGAAGCATGTCGCCTTCGGTCACTGCCCCTCTCCGCCAGGAGGCTAGGTCGAGCTTAACGCAAGGGTCCGTTCCGGGCCGGAAGCAGACGATCCGCCTAAACCCGGGCGGAAGTGATGATCCCCTCACTGAGGCCGGACAAGTCGTGCAATGGCTTCGTGGGTCACGGTGCTAAATAGTGTCGCCGTGCCATAGGCGCGTGCAGTCAGCATGGCACCGTAGACCAGCGATACCAGGGTTGCTGCCTCGGATTTGGCCGTTCCTTTGAACTCAAGCTGCTCGGCCTCAATACCGGCTTTGATCACGCCTTCGAGCCACTTCTCGACATCGTCGAAATGGGCACGCACTTCACTGGCGACGTCGTCCGGCAAGGTCGGACGTTCCGCACCGAGCATGCCTGCGACGCAAAACGGTGCGCTGTCATCCGCAATGCACCGCTCCCAATAGCCCACGTAGGCGCGCAGTTGCGTGAGTGGATCCGCGTCACTCGCCTGAAGGGCCTTCACGGCGTCGTCGAATACCTCGCGCGATTGTTTGACTACGGCGATGGCCAGATCCGCCTTGGCCGGAAAGTGGTGATGGATGCTTGCCTTGCGGATGTCGACGGCCTCGGCAACGTCGGCGTAGCTGAAGCCGTTGTAGCCGCGACGCATGATCAGCTGCCGGCCAGCCTCGACGATCTTCTCGGCGGTGTTTTCCTTGTGAGGGTTCATTGCTAGCTACCATCTAGTTGGTTGGCAAGCGTAAGTTTATAGCAAGAAACGGAAATTCCCCAAAACGGAGGGCTTGTAATCACTTCTACCTACTAGTAGGATGGCTGTTGTCGGGTGAGCAGACACCCGTGGTTTTCCTTCCATACCCATACCTGGAGCATGAATATGAATACCAAGTCTCTCGTCACCCGTATCGCCGCCGCCCTGGCTCTCTCGCTGGTGGCCCTGGGTTCCCAGGCCACCCCGCCTACCCCGGTCAAGAACATCGTGCTGGTCCATGGCTATTTCGCCGACGGCTCTGGCTGGCAGGGTGTGTCGAACATCCTGACCCGCGACGGCTACAAGGTCGCCATCGTGCAAGAGCCGGAAACCTCGTTCGAAGACGACGTCAAGGCTACCCGCCGCGTGGTCGATGCACAGAACGGCCCCACCATCTTGGTCGGGCACAGCTACGGCGGCGCCGTGGTAACCGAAGCTGGCAATGATCCGAAGGTTGCGGGTCTCGTCTACGTCGCGGCCTTCCAGCCGGACACCGGTGAAAGCCCGCTGGTGCTCAACAAGAAGATGCCTTCGGCTACCAAGGCCATCACACCGACGGCCGACGGTTACCTGTTCCTTGACCCGGCACACTTCCATGAGGACTTCGCCGCAGACCTGCCTGCTGACCAGGCGAACTTCATGGCGATGTCCCAGGTGATGCCGAACGCCCAGTCGTTTGGTACGCCCATCACGGCCGCCGCGTGGAAGACGAAGCCGAGCTGGGGTGTCGTTGCCACGGCGGACCGTGCGATCAATCCGGACCTGGAGCGTTTCATGACCAAACGCGCAGGCACCAAGAGTATCGAAATCAATGCCAGCCACGCCGTATACATCTCGCACCCCGAGGAAGTCGCTAAGTTGATCGAGCAAGCAGCGGCTGGTTCGAACAAGTCCTAACGTCCACCGATTCAGGTCATCTTGGCGTTATTCATCAAGATGCATGGCCTGCTGCCATGCATCTTGAGAGGCTGGGAAGACGTACCCCGTTTCGTTAATGACTGCTCTGGTTACGTATTCAATCGGCTCATTCAGAACCCTCCTGGCTTGCCGGTCACCATCCGGTAGAACGAGTCGATAGCGTCCACCATCTGGGAGAGGCCAGGTTGCTCCAGCGGATAGTGACCTGCGCCCTCGAGCATGACGGTCTCTACCGGAACTTGCTTGATGCGTCCGAGGAACGGTTCGCTGAGATGCAATGGTGTCCATCGATCCTCTGCTGGCTGGGTCAGCAAGATCGGGCAGACGTCGAAGGCTTCCGGTTCCAACGCGGGCTGGTAAGCGGCATACGAGGCAAGGAAAGCCATGGTCATGGCATTGCCCGCGGAACGAAGGTCGGATAGCCATACCTTCAGTGCGACCTTGTTGTTGACCAGCGCGTGCATCTTGCTGGCCATGCGCATGGGCATGCGTAGCGCCCTCATGGGTGTCCGGGCAACCATTGCCGCCATGGGTATGCCAATTCGGCTCATCATCAGGTTCAACGCGGTTTCGTCGCGCACTTGCTCCCGGCGCTGGTCAAGGAAGGTCATGCCGACGATGCCTTTCACTTTCCGGTTCATCGCCGCAACGTGGTACGTGAGCATGCCGCCGGCGCTCAACCCGTACAGCACGATGGGGCGATCATCGCGCGCCAATTCGGCGTCAATCAGGTCGCTGCCCGCGCGCACCCAGTCGTCGTAGCGAACCAGTGTGCCCTTTGCCACCTCAGTCATGCCGTATTCGGGCATGTCGATCGCGATGGTCTCGTAGCCGCGCCGCGCTAGCGGCTCGCCCAGGATCATCGACATCTGTCGGCCATTGGTTCCGACGCCATGGAACAGGATGACCTTCACCTTCCCGTCAGGGTTGCGATAGGTATCGAGATGAATGCGGTGACCATGCCAGTCCCACCATTCCTCATGCGGTCGCTGACCCTGCTTCCATTGGAACTCTGGCGGCAGGAACCGCTGCATATCGCGCCAGATGGGCTGATCTGCATAGGTCTGTGAGACGGTGTTCATGGCAGGACTCGGGTTCCAGGTGGTGGCGTCATCGTGCGCCGGCAACCCGTTGCGATCCATGCGTGGACAGGCCAATCGCTTTAGAATTCGGGCCAATCCCTGCGAAACCACTCACCATGAGCCACTGGAACTTCGCCCGCAGTCCGGCATCCGTGCTGCTCATGATCGAGTACGGGCGTGGTCGCAAGATCGCGCCGACCACACTGCTCAAAGACTCCCACCTTACGCAGAGGCAACTCGCCGATCCCGACTTCACCGTGACGGCGACACAGGAATTAGCCGTCGCCTCGAACCTGCTGAAGTCGACGGAGCAAGAAGCCGACCTCGGCTTGAAACTCGGCCTGTCTTACCGACTCTCGACCTACGGACTGTTGGGATACGGTCTGTTGAGCAGCGCGACGGGTCGGGAAGCCATAGCACTCGCGCAACGATATCTGGCGCTGACCTACGCCTTTGTGCGAATCACGTTCAGCCGTGCCCGGCAACAGCAAGTCGTGACTTTCGTTCCTACGACGGATTTGCCGGCGCCATTACGACGTTTCTTTGTCAGTCGCGCCATGGGCGCCACCTGCCGGGTGCTGCGCGATGTCATTGGCAGCGATTTTGAGCTTGCAGCGTTCGACGTCACCTTCGAAGAAACGCCGGGCGGAAAACAGCACATGCTGAGTGCCCGAATCCGGTATGGACAGCGTCTTAATGCGATCGCTTTTGAACACGCACTTCTGGAACACCCTCTCCCACAAGCGAATGCCGTCACCGCAGCGATGTGCGAACGCATGTGCGCGGAGCTGCTTTCACGCAGGCGTGCACGCCTCGATCTGGCATCGTTCCTGGTCCAATACCTGTCCACGCATGCGTTCGAGAGTCCACCACAACTTAAAGACGTTGCGTTGCTGCTAAATACCAGCGAGCGCACGCTTAAGCGCCGACTGAAGGAAGAAGGCGCGTCCTTCCGCGGCATATCGAATGACGTACGCAAATCGAAGGCACAGGCGCTGGTTGCCGAAGGTCGCCTTTCGATGAGCGAGATTGCCTGTGAGCTTGGCTTTAGCGACTTATCCTCGTTTTCACAGGCCTACAAACGATGGACCGGTACTGCGCCAAGTCTTGACCAACGCACTCACTGACCAGCGCCGTTCCAAGCACCGGATGACGTGTTTTCTCGCAAGAACGACACGTGACAACTCGATCATCAACGACCCGTCGTGGCCATCAAGTGCGGCGGATAACGTTCGCCTTCGATACGGATGGCCGCCGCGACTTTTTCGATGTTAGCCAGATCGGCGGTGGTCAACTCGACGGTGACAGCGCTCAGGTTCTCTTCCAGGCGATGGAGCTTGGTGGTGCCCGGAATCGGCACAATCCACGGCTCGCGGGCGAGAAGCCATGCCAGCGCGATCTGTGCGGGCGTCGCGGATTTGGCTTCGGCGATCTCTTTCAGCAGGTCGACCAACGCCTGGTTCGCAGCCATCGCTTCGGGCGAGAAGCGCGGTAGGTTTTTGCGGAAGTCGTTGTCGCCGATCTTGGTGTCTTTGCTCATTGCGCCGGTAAGAAAACCCTTGCCGAGTGGGCTATAGGCGACCAAGCCGATACCGAGTTCCTTGCACGCGTCGAGAATGCCGTTGGTTTCGGGACCACGGGTCCACAGCGAGTACTCATTCTGTAGGGCCGAAACCGGCTGCACGGCGTGGGCGCGACGCACCGTCTGCGCACCCGGCTCGGACAAACCAAAATGGCGAACCTTGCCTTCAGCGATCAGATCCTTGACCGCACCGGCGACGTCTTCAATCGGCACATTGGGATCGACACGATGCTGGTACAACAGATCGATGGTGTCGACGCCCAGACGCTTGAGCGAGGCCTCGGCCACGGCTCGAATGTGATCCGGCTGGCTGTTGAGGCCGTTATTCTTTCCAGTCGCGGGATCGATGTCGAAGCCAAATTTGGTGGCAATGACCACCTGTTCACGAACAGGCGCCAACGCCTTGCCGACCAGCACTTCGTTGGTGAACGGTCCGTAGACTTCCGCGGTGTCAAAAAAAGTCACGCCGCGGTCAAAGGCATCGCGAATCAATCGAATGGAGTCGCCGTCCGAAAGCGCATGGCTATAGCTGAAATTCAAACCCATGCAGCCAAAGCCGAGTGCCGAGACCGCAAGGCCACTCTTTCCAAGTAAACGCTTTTGCATATGTCACCTCAATCGATTTAGAGAACGGATCAACACGTCATCGTGCTGCTCAGATGTCTTCCGCGAACACCTTGCGCGCGATTCCTACCGCGGTACTCGCCGCTGGCCACCCTGCATAGAAGGCCAAGTGCGTGATGACCTCAATCAATTCGTCGCGCGTGACGCCGTTCTGCTGCGCGAACTTCAGATGGAACGGAAGTTCATTGATGCGGTATGCCGCGATCAAGGCGGCGACAGTGACCAGGCTGCGGTCGCGCTTGGTGAGCTCCCGTCGCTCCCAGACTTCGCCAAACAGCACCTGCTGCGTGAGCTGATCGAGTGCGGGCGCGATGTCAGCGAAAGGGCCTTGAGTCTTCTGGGTAAAGTCGGTCATGGTCGGGGTCTTTAGGAGCTTGGCGAAGTCGCCGACTGGCCCGTGGATGAGCGCCAGACCGCGAGGACTGCGCCAGTTTGATCCCGCCGCGACTATCTGATAAGACGGCAAATATCGAATGGACTTATGATCTGTATCGATTAATCAGGCTGATGGAACCATGGGTGGCGAGAACTACAACGACCTGCAAGCGTTCCTCACGGTCGTGCGTGAAGGCAGCTTCACCCGCGCTGCCGCCCAGCTTGGCGTGTCGCAATCGGCACTCAGCCACAAGATTCAGGGGCTGGAGGCACGGTTAGGCCTGCGCCTGCTCACCCGCACCACGCGCAGTGTGTCGCCCACCGAAGCCGGCGAACGGCTGCAGCAGACACTGGCGCCCAGTTTCGAGAACATCGACGCGGCGCTCGCCGGGCTGAGCGAGCTGCGCGACGAGCCCAGTGGCACCATCCGCATCACCAGCAGCGAGCACGCGGCCGCCACCATCCTGTGGCCAGTGCTGGAAACATTTCTGCGGCAGTACCCGGATATCCGTGTGGAAGTGATCAGCGACTCCACGCTCACCGACATTGCGGCCGAGCGCTTCGACGCTGGTATTCGCCTGGGAGAACAGGTGGCACAGGACATGATTGCGGTGCCCATCGGTCCGCCCACGCGGCTGGTGGTCGTGGGCAAGCCTGCTTATCTAGATGCCACGCCTCCTATCGCCACCCCACGTGACCTCACCGGGCACGACTGCATCAACCTGCGCTTCCTTACGCACGGTGGCCTGTATGCGTGGGAATTCGAAAAGGGAAGCCACCCACTCAACGTGCGCGTGGAAGGGCGACTGACGTTTAACAGCATCGAGCGGATCCTCGCCGCCTCGCTTGCCGGTTTTGGCCTCGCCTATCTGCCCGAAGACATGGTCCATCCGCACCTTAAGGCCGGCCGTTTGCGCCAAGTACTGGATGACTGGTGTCCGCTGTTTCCGGGCTATCACCTGTATTACCCAAGTCGTCGACAACCGTCGCGCGCGTTTGCCTTGCTGGCCGATGCGCTTCGATACCAAGCGCGCAACCCGTAGGTGAAAGCGGCTCCGGAAGCATGGTTTTAAGCATCGTTGCGCTACCCCCGATAACTGCCCCTAACCACCCAGCCCCATACCTGCTCAAGTCGGACATTCATGTAGCCGCGAGCGAGTAAGGAAGCCCGGGGCCCATATTGGTTGTCATTGTTGACTCTCCTAACCTAAGACTTGGTTGTGACCGGGGCACATCGCCACGGGTAAGCGACCCGATGTCGTTATGCCGTTCTGATCATGCAGCCTCAGCTCGCTAATAGAGAAATTCGCGCCAACGCGTCTTCTGGCGAATCGATATCGACAACCCCCGCCGATCCGCATGGCTCCGGGAGGTGGCAACACGTTTCCACTGGCGGCGCTCATGAAATCCGCGTCGGCCGACTCTATAGCGAACAAAAATGAGCGGCCCACTACGCCCTAGAGCTGCTGCTCAGGCGATACCTAGCCAATGCACTGGCTACACGTCTTGTCGCTGGCACATGTCTGAACCAGCGATGCCGCCACCTTTGGATCGAGCATCGCGGCATAGCAAATAGCATGATGGCAACAGGGTGCGTCACCCCTGATATTGGCCAGCGCCTGGATATGGGGTGAGCCATCCGGCGGCAATGGAATGACGCTCGGGTCCATCGCCGATATCGTGACCGTTCGCGACAAGGCCACGAAGGGGGCGAACGGCACCATCGGCACGATATCGCGTTCGTACACGACTGAAACGTAGTCGACTCCCGCCGCATCCAGGCTCTTGGCAAACTCACGATCGCCGGGATGGGGCGTGGCGTACATGAACGCCTTGATGTCGATACTGCCGCGCAAGTCTGCAGGCATTTGTAACCCCAGGTCCCTTGCGAAGTACGCCACCAATGCAGCACCAAGGCTGTGTCCCACGATCACGACAGAAGTCGCCCCGCTTGCCACCAGATAGCCAATCAAACCAGCTACCGCTGCCGGTGGCGTACCTGTTGCGCTGTTCAGACCACCACAGGTCATCGACTGGTACATCGCGTAGAAGCCATCCGGCACCTGGACATTGCCGGGCAACGTGCGCTTACCCGTTCCAGCCGTGGACAGCAGATTGCTCATGCGCTGCATGACAGGGCCGGTGAAGATATCCAGCCTCAGCCCTTGCAGCGACTCGCGCACGGCCTCAGGCGTTTTGAGCGCCAGCTGCTCAACCCAGGAGGCGGGCAATATGTCGGCATCCTGCACCCATTCCGCTGCCGCCTCGGTGCCCCGGATCGAGACAAGGTAGTGCTTTCCGTCAGCCGTGCGCAGGATTTCTCCCACGTACACCGTGTCCACGCTGCCGCTCTGCCGCGCGACCCACTGGCGAATCACGTCGTCCTTCACCTCCATCCGCAACCAATCTACGTGCTCCCAGTTGTCTGTGGCGTAGCGTGCATCGGCCCCTGTCGGATCCTTCCCGGACGAACACCCGTCCACTTCGTACATGTCCTCGGCGTACATCGGGTACAAGGCGTATTGCGCCAGATTAGTCCTGACCGGACCTGAAACGTTCGGGTCGAGGTCTAGCAGCTGTTGAAGCGTGGTCGACATACGAAATGTCCTCTGTCCAGATGGAGGAAGTCACTCGAGCGTCAGTCATCGCGGCCGTGGCTACGTATTGTTGGCGTCAGGCTTGGCGCCCGTCCCACGCAATTGCGCGACCTTCCCAAGCAAACCAAACCAGAACGGCGCACCAAAGAGCGCAGCAGACGCCGTCAACAACCATCCAGGCATCGCGCGCAGAATCGCACTGATGTCGTAGCCGCCGGGAACGACCGGCGACTGTGGGTGTACACGAGCAGTCAGGTTCTGCAGGCCGACGGGTAGGCTGCGGATTGCATCGAACGCATCAGTAACCGTTTGAGGCGCTGCTGTCGCTTGAAACGAACCGTGTCCGGCGACCGCGTAGGACCACAAGGCCGCGGCCACCTGATTGGCATCGACATTAAGCAACACGGCAAAGATGAAGCCGTAAACAAACGTCCAGAACTGTGTCTGTCGCTTGTACACACCACCTACTCTATCCATCGCGCTATCAAACCAGTTCGCGACATCTTTCTCGAACGCGGCGACGTCACCCGCGGCGCGGCTATACATGCCAAGGAAACCCTCGCGTAGTTGCGGGTCCTGTATGGCCTCGATGCTTGGACGCATGTTGGCGAATGTCAGAGCACCCTTCTGAAGCGTATCCACCAGTGCTTTGGCAAAATCGACGGGTGCCATGTAAGACGGCGCCATGCGTTTTTGGCTCAATATTTCGGAGATCGATGTTGCTTTGCCGTTGCTACGCGGGCTTGTCAAAAGGTTGTTGTATATGCCAAGAATCAGAGACGATTCATTGTTGAGCAGATCCCTTACGCCCTTCATCAAGGTGGTGGCTCGCAGATGAAACAGCGACGCCATGGCTTCGTGTACGCTGCTGGCAATGAGCGCAATCGAACCAAAGCACACGATCAACCCCGTAGCGACTTCGAGAACAGCGCTTCCAAACATGGCAGCCTCTCCCGTTGCAAGCCCGACTAATCGCCGTGTTTTAGCACTCTCCCAGCGAAGAACCGTTAGGCCTTATGGCCACTAGTTCGGCATCATCGATGGGATTAGCGTGCCGAACACATGTCCGGACCGCGGGGCCAAGGCAGTGCGGAAGCCATCTTGGGCGCCCTGTGGTTGTCGTTGGTAGCGCTTGAGGTATTTGCGCACTTGCACGATCTCTTGCACCCCCTCTCATCGCGCAGCCTCAGCGACAGCCGGGTTGCAGTGACCTCGATCCATTCCGTTGCCCTTGTCCATCGCATGGCGACTTACGTGCACACGGCAAAGGCATGACCGGCGTGAATTCCGCGGATTCGAGTCACTCCGCCGCAATCAATTTACAAGTTCTGCGATAAGCGCCGGATCCGCCACACCCGTGGCGGGAAGCCCTTTGGTTGCTTGGCATTGTCTGATGTTATCTGCGCTGTTTTTGCCAAAGATGCCATCTGCCTTGATGTCCATGCCCAGCTTCGATAGCCCTAGTTGCACCAAGCGCACATCCAGCCCACTTGTCAGCGGCATCTGCAAAACCAGATTACGGCTACCTGGTTGTGGTCCGTCATAGCTGTCACCGGGCGTGGCACCGAGCGTAGCCAGGGATATTTCGCGACTTCGGACGACAAGAGGTAGCTCAAGCCCCCATTCATCAAGATCGATCAGGCGGCTGAGGGCGTCCATTCGATAGACCGTCGCGCGAAGGTCCGCGCGCGCATTATTAGCCAGCCAGTCGTGGCGCTGGGTGACATAAGCTGAAATCCACGCCTCCTCGCCAACCCCACCCACGGTGCCCGTTGCACCTAACGTGCGGTCCCGTATCAACTCCCAGGAACCATGCACCGTACTGTCGTAGATGACGGCGATGCCCAATGGCGTCGTTACGCCAAGCGCGTCCGCAGCCTGCTGGGCGGGATTCCAATAGGCGTCGTCAAAAAATTGATCCTGCGTCTCCCGCATCAAAGGATCGTCTGCAGTCGCTCGAAGAATGTTTTGCAAATACTGGTCGTTGTCGAGGGTCAGGTCACGGGCTGAAAAACGCGTCAAGAACGGACTGAGCTTGTCCGAAAAGCGGGCACCCGGGTTGCCACAGTAGCGGTGTATCAGGTTGGCGAGATTGCCCGATCCCAAGGTGGTCTGCGATCGCCCGAAAGTCAGGTGCCCTGTGTCGCCGGCGATCAGCGTCACGCTGCCGTAATCGCCTAGCACCGAGCCTGTTTCAAAGATGTTGACGACGGCTTGAGCGGTTTTCTTCTGCGTAGCAGTGATCACGTCGTTTCTCCTCTATGTCAGGGCGACAGGAGTGGTTGACTCCGCCTCTCTGGCTTGTTGATGTGACACAGGCAATGCCCAACTCTTAGCGCCCCGCCACCGCTCGCCCCTCTACCCTTGCTGAAGGTGGTACCCAAAGCTCGATCGTCGAGGAACTTCCCTGAAGAGCAGAGGGCATGGGAATCAACTGGATATTTGTCCAATGAGTGACCAGGAGCGCCTTCAGCGCCGAAGCGCATTGCTCGCCACCTGATGAATAGATCAGGGTCGGCTGGGCCCAGGGGGACGGCAGCCTCCGCCCCGATCTCATCGCCGCAGCGGTCACGTTCTCGATACCCGGTACGACGACCCCGAGAGGTCGGAGTGACGAGACGACAACGTTTACGGGATTGCGCGTCGCCTCATCATAAATCTGCGTGTACAGCGTAAAGGGGCGCCCTCCGCTCGCGGCGCAGCTCATCGCCACCTGGGTTGCCACATTGGACGTATTCGCAGGAGGATCTGCCACCGCGGCTGCTTGTGAAGCACTGCTGGCCGAGTGGTTACTTGCGATGTGTTCCCCTCCGGTGCCGTTCTCGGCTGCCGTCGGCGCTGCCGCAGAAGTTCCGCCAGCCGCTGACAATCCAGACTCGACAGTGACGCTCGCTGCACTCTGTTGTGACGCACCTTTCGGCGGGGCCGGCAGACTGCCGACTGGCCCACCGGTGGCTGCCAGCCCCTGGCTATTGATCGCTGGTGACAAGTGGGCAGCATTGCGAACTGGCCAGTTCGTATAGACGGCCACCGGAGCGACCGACGAGTGATCGACGTATTGACCCGGGTAGGCGAGCACCGCTGCCGCGTTGTTGCACTCGGTCAGAGTGGCGGGTTCGCAAATCTTATGGATCTGATCAACAAGGGCATCAAGTTCCGAAATCTCTGCTTTGCTTACGGCATGAGTGTTTACGTAGTGATGGATCTTGCTCAGCCCAGCCTGAACGGGCGCCCCGAACTTCGTGCCCGCGGGAGACAGAGCACTCCATGCTGAGCTGACTGCGTCATCGAAAACATCACGCTCATGCGCCAGCTCACTCTGATAGTTGTTCCACGCTTGCCACGCGGCAATGCCCGTCGTTAAAAGCACGCCAGCTCCCAAGGACGTTCCAACAGCCCTGACCACTTTTCGCGTTCCCTTGGTCGTAGTTGCGGCTTGCATCGGTAGTGACGCCACAGTCTGCGCACTGGAGGCTACGGAAGCCGCTGCCCACGCAGGCGCATTCGTCAGCAACCAGGCATCAATATATCGCCCGATATTCAGCCCAAGCGAGCAGTAGCTTTCCCATTCTTCCTCGCAGAAGAATTGATTGGCGGTACTTTGCTGGGGGAAGGACGGGTTGCGGTCGCTGTAACTGATCAGATCGAGATCGAGCGTGGGCCTTACTCGTGGCTTGACGACCAGCAGTATGCCCGGTGCGGCATTCGCACCCGGATAGACAATGCGCGCCAGTACAAGGCTCGCCAAGCCGGGCGTAGGATCAATGGTCGTGGGTGTGCCGAAACAGCCGACAATGGGCGACGCAGACTGCGGCAGTGAAGCCGGATCAATGATCTGGATCTCCGCGTCATAGTCGATCCGTGCCTTGCGTACCAGATTTTCCAGATCGCCGAAACTGTACTTGGGGTCAGCGCCACAATCCGCCAGGACAATCAGCGGAACTCGTCGCTTGAGGAGTGCATAGACGCCGGTGTTGTCGAAATGGCCGCCATCGGAGACGTACCAATAGTTGGAGCCAAGACCAGGGAATTGCGCGAAAGTCTCCCGAATAAGGGAGGTGTACTTGGCCAGGCCTATCCATTGGCGCTGCAATGCCTGGGTAAGGCTTTGCGTCCAGTAGCCCAGCCTGAAGCCGCTCAAGAACGTCATTGCGGCAATGCCAGGCCTTGTATGCGAGCCCATGCCCGATGCTATCGCCGCTCCTGAAATGGCAATCCACTGCGCAAGCGTGTCCTTGAGCATGACGCCCGCGGGTGGCGGCTGCGGTGACTGACCACCGGTCTCCACGCCAAGGGCACTGACCGTCAGGCTGACGCCCTTTCGGTCGGCGTTGAACAGGCCGGTTCGATCATCCCGCGTCTGATTGATACAACAGTTGATCAAATGAATCGGGCCGCCATAACGATGAGGCTGGTACTGAATGAAAGGCAAGTCATCGTTCGGCAGCTGATCGGTCACGCGACGAGTGTTCATCGTAAAAGCACGAGTATTGGCAGTCAGCGGGGACACGGGAAACCTGGCATTTCCCTGGTTGTTGACGACAGCAGAGAAATTGCCCACCGAGACGTATGTGCGCGCAAGACGTGACCGATAAAAGAAGTGCAGCGACGAAAGGTTCAGTTGTTGTAGCTGCTTGCCTGTCAGCAAGGCAATCAAAAGCCCAAGCACAATCAAGACAGGTGCATATAGAAATGCCTTTGGATGACCTGCGACAACTGCAGGATCGTCAGGGAGAAGCAATGCCTGGTAGATGCCAAGCCAGGCAATGGCCACAGCGGAGATAAGTAACAGGCCAATGACGTTACCCAGCGATTCCAGTGACAGGCCTGCGGTAGCCGTCTTGTCACGGGACGAAAGGATGGGTGCCATGGCGCGTGCCACGAAAGCCAGCAGCGTGGTCCAGCCGATACCCAGCGAGAGTCGTAAGGGACTATGGCCACCCACGACACTCAACAGCTCGTACCGCAGGTACCAGCTGACCATGTCAAGCGCACCAAGAGAGGCTGCGCCGAGGCAGAGAGCAAGCATCAGGGCGAGAAATTTTGTGCAGCGCACGCGACTGACATCGACCGCATCCCGATGGCTACGGGCGAGTGACCATGGCCACCCCGCTACGGCAGGTAGCAGAAGCATGGCTGCGATGCCAAAGAACACGGCTGAATCAGTCGACCCCACGGCAAAGGCGCTCAGGGCCTCATAACCAAGTGGCAGTCCAACGAGAACGCACAGGAGCATGAGAATGAATCCCGTCACAGGATTCATGCCAAGCAACCAATAGGCGTAGCACGAAGCCACCACGCCTATCGCAAACAATCCGGACAGCAGAAACCAGGGACTGAAGGCTATAGGCAGCTGCCCGTTGACCGGCGTTGCCCACGCAAAAATCAAATGCGGTGCCACGACAAGGCAGGCAATGAAGAGGCAAACCACCATGAATTCGAATTGCGTAGCGACGAAGCTGCGGATCTGGCCGGAACCTGCCTGAAATAGATCCTTGATTCCCGCAGGAAGCAGGTAGCGGCCGTTGTTGCGCAACCACCAGAGCAGAAGCGTGCCATCGTCGGCGACGCCCTTCTCTACATCCATGGCATTGCCTATCTTTGGCTGGCCGACATTGTTCCCTGCCCCATATAGTCGTCCAAGCATGGCCCCGATGTATCCACCGCCTGACACAGTGGACAAGTAATCGAAGCGATGTAGTACGCCGTTCTTGGCCAGGGCGCGAAGCAAGCCAAGACAGAACGTAGCGCTTCGAATACCTCCACCGGACAGCGCAAGGCCCATGACAGTTTGATTCGAATCGAACACGCCAGGTCCGTCAACTTTCGGCAGTGCGTCGCGCCGACACCTGACAGCGTCGACATCAGCCTGCGAAGGCCCACAGCAACTCGTCGCATCGTTCATCGCATGTCCCCATTTGGCCGGACTGGGCCTGATGAGCAGATGACACCCAAAGGGCATTCGCGAAAGTGCAGTGAGACGCCTTTATTGCCTATAGCACCAAAGCCGTATGCCGCTCAGGTACACGCGCGGGAGTGGCTAATAGCTGCCGGCACAGGCCGCCGGACATATGTCGCGGGATGTAAGCGATGCCGTCGCTCATTGCACCCGGTGATTCGTCATGACGCGCCCAATCACACTGCTGCGAACAGTGACACCGGCCCGAGGTGACCAGCCGCTTGGCGTGCACCTGAAGGCCGGCGAGGCTGCCTGAGCGGCCTCTTCAGTCTGCGCGCTGCGATGCGTTGCTGGCAGCTGCCTGCCATGTGGTCTCTCGCAGCAGGAAATGCGATAGCGCTGGGATCAGTACCAAGGCACCCGCCATGTTCCACAGGAACATGAAGGTGAGCAGGATGCCCATGTCGCCCTGGAACTTGATGGGGGAGAACGCCCAGGTCACTACGCCGGCGGCCAGCGTCACACCTACCAGTGCTACGACCTTGCCGGTGAACTGCACGGCATGACGGTAAGCCTCCGCCAGCGGTACGCCTGCGCGTTGTTGTGCGAGCTGGATGGACAGCAGGTAAAGCGCGTAGTCCACTCCAATGCCTACGCCCAGTGCGATGACTGGCAAGGTCGCGACTTTTACGCCGATGCCAAGCACCACCATCAAGGCCTCACAGAGGATGGAGGTGAGCATCAGCGGTACGACGGCCACGACCACGGCGCGCCACGACCGGAATGTCACGAAGCACAGCACGATCACCGCACCGTAGACATAGAACAGCATGGTGCGATCAGCCTCACGCACCACAATATTGGTTGCAGCATCGATGCCCGCACTGCCGGCGGCCAACAGGTACTGGCGATCCTTTGCGCCATGTGTCGCTGCGAATGAAGCAGCTGCCGCGACGACCCGGTCAAGCGTTTCGGCGCGGTGATCGGAGAGATAGGCGATCACCGGCATGATCGAGCAGGCGTTGTTGAACAGGTCCGGATTGTTCACCGATGCCTGCTGTGCGCCGTAATTAAGCACATCCTGGTTGCGGGCAAGGGTCAGCCACTTGGGGTTACCCTCATAGGAACCCGCAGTGATCTGGCGCACTGCATCGCCAAGGAACGCAGTCGCTTGCACGCCAGGCACTTGCCGCAGCGCCCAGGCCAGTCGGTCCGCCTCCACCAGGGTCGGATACTTGAGGCATCCCTCCGGTGGTGTTTTGACGATGACGGCGAATACATCGCTCGATAGCGAATAGTTGCCGGTGATATAGGCGTTGTCGCGGTTGTAGCGCGAGTTCGCGCGCAGCTCAGGTGCGCCCGATTCGAGGTCGCCGATCTTCAAGTGCGTGCTGACCGCGAAGCCCGTCACAGCAAGCGCCACCGATACGGCCAGGGAACCCATCGCCCACCGCCGCGTGGTGAAGCGCTCCAGCAGTTGCCACGTAGCGCGACCACCCTTCCCTTCGGCCTGCTCGCGCTCGGTGCGCAGGCTGCGCTCGGCCGCCGCGGGATCGACGCCAGTGAAGGAAAGCAGCACCGGCAACAGCAGCAAGTTGGTAAAGATCAGCACGGCCACGCCGATGCTCGCGGTCAAGGCGAGATCCTTAATCACCGGAATATCGATCAGCATCAGCACGCCAAAACCCACCGCATCTGCCAGCAAGGCGGTGACGCCCGCCAGAAACAGGCGGCGGAAGGTGTAGCGCGCGGCAACCAGGCGGTGGGTGCCGCGTCCGATGTCCTGCATGATGCCGTTCATCTTCTGCGCGCCGTGCGAGACGCCGATGGCAAAGATCAGGAATGGCACGAGGATTGAGAAAGGATCGAGTGAAAAGCCCAGCACGGCGACCAGGCCAAGCTGCCAAACCACGGCCACGATGGAGCACAGAATGACCAGCGCCGTGCTTCGCAGGCAGCGCGTATAGCTAAAAATCACCAAGGTCGCGATCAGCGCGGCGATGCCGAAGAAGCTCATCACCTTGACCAGGCCTTCGATCAGGTCGCCCACGAGCTTGGCGAAGCCGATCACATGCAGGCGGACTTTCACTCCGGGCGTGGCTTCATAGCGCGCGCGGATTTCTTCAAGCGAGCGCGACAGCGTGCGGTAGTCGATGGGTTTGCCGGTGTCCGGGTTCTTGTCGAGCAAGGGCACGAAAATCATGCTGGACTTGAAGTCATTACCGACAAAGCGACCGACGATGCCTGAGCGCGCGATATTGAGCTTGAGCTGCGCGGTGCTCCTTGGCGAGCCATCGTAGTTGTCCGGCATCACCGGACCGCCGCGAAAGCCCTCCTCCGTCACTTCGGTCCAGCGCACCGAGGGTGTCCACATGGACTTGACCCAGGCGCGGTCGACACCGGGGGTGAGGAACAGGTCGTCATTGATCTTCTTCAGTACCTCCTGGTACTTCGTGTCGAAAATGTCGCCATGCTCGTTTTCGACCACCACGCGCAACGAGTTGCCCAGGCCGCGCAGTTCGCCGGCGTTTTCCAGGTAGTTGCGGATGTAGGGGTGGTGGCTCGGTATCATCTTCTCGAAACTGGCGTTGAAGCTCAGCCTCGTCACCGCCAGCCAGCCAAGGGTCACGGTGGCGACCACGCACGCCAGGACCATGATGATGCGATGGTTGAACACCAGCCGCTCCAGCAGGCTTCCGGAGTGCTTGTCGAAAGCGTCGGCCGAGCGGACGACGGGCATGTGATCAAACGGTTCGGTTGAAACGGTCATGCAAACTATCTCCGCTGGCTCAATGCAGCGCCCGGGCATTTACGCCCAGCGCGCCAGCCGTCACGATCAGGTCACTGGACATCACCACGGCCGATGTCGGGGCTGGCTTGACCGGTCGATGAGCAATGAAATGCTCGCCACCATCGCTGCTGAGCAGCACCGTGCCGGCCTGGCTCACCAGAGCAAGGCCGTTTGCACCGAAACTCGTGCCAGCGGTGATGCCTTCCTGGATGCCGGTGTCGATCGGCGCCCAGTGCTCGCCTGCGTCGATGCTGCGATAGGCGTTGCCGCGCAGCCCGTAGACCACGACGGCCCCGGTGGTTCCCGCTACGCCGAAATACGTGCCCTTGTAGGGCGTTTCCAGCGCGCGAAAGCGCCCGGCGTTGCGATCGAGCTTGAGCACGAGGCCCTGCTCGCCGGTGACGTAGATATCGGCGCCGACCCCATGCACGGCATACAGGTGCAGGCGATCCGGGTTCTCGGTGCGTGCGAACCACGACGTCCAGTGCTGCCCGCCATCCGTGGTTTCGAAAATGAGGTTGAACGCACCGACGACGAAGCCATGCGCCGCATCGGCAAACCACACATCGAGAAAGGGATTCTCCGCGCCCTGCGCAGCGATCCGTCCCACCTCATCCACCAGCTTGTCAGCCACTTCCCGACTACCCAGCTCGCCCTTTGCAGCACGGGTGCGGATCTGCGCCAGCATCAATGCCCCCGTACGACGACCATCCAACTGAACGGACCAACTCATTCCACTATCAACGCTATGCAGCACGACGCCGTCGTGACCCACCGCCCACCCTTGCTGAGGCGTGGGAAAACTGACCGCCACCAGATCGGACGACACCGGCACCCTCGCCTGTTGCCAGCTCGTGCCGTTGTCATCGGAGTAAACGATGTGACCCCGCTGCCCGACAGCGACCACGCGATGGCCAGCAATCGCCAGGCCATTGAGCAGGCTTCTGGATGCCAGTGGACTCATGCTGGCTGGTGTGTCCAGCACATCGGTGAAGCCCGCGACCGCGACGCATGGGAGCGCGAATGCCAACGCGATCAAGGCGCGGCGGATGGAGTGCATGAACAAAGGCTTCCCCAAGAATCTAAAGCCTGCTCTCGAAGCGCGAATTGCCGTGACCGGTGCGAGGCCGGACAGCGTCGTGCAAGCAGTGGAACCAAAGAAGTGCGTGGCAAATGGCGGTGGGACCATGTCTTTGCCGAGCGACGGATGAAGTAACCCCTCCCCCGAGAGGACCGCTCGCCGGCGAGGTCATGCAGGGCATGCCTCACCACCGCCATTGCCATGCGAGTGAGTCGCGAAGCGGATGCGTTTCCGCTTCGCGACAAGCCTCAAGATCACCCGGCGTGGGCGATCAACGAACCCCCGAACCTGCCAGCGACTCCGGCGACCATTCGCGCTCTGACATTGGCTTCACGTAGCGCACGCCACCCGTTTCGCCGGAGAACCCGGTCAGCGAGTACGAACCTGCGTTGAGGTCGTAGATGCCATGCAAGTCAGCCACAGGCGCGGGCATGTCATAGGCCGGGGTGATGTAGGCAAAGCCGGTACGGAACAGTTGCCCGCGCGCGTCATAGGAATCGGACGCAACGGCGGCCCAGCTGTCTTCATCGAGATAGAACGTGCGCTTGCTGTAGATGTGGCGCTTGCCGGCAGCCAGCGTGGCTTCCACCACCCACACGCGATGCATCTCCCAGCGCACGTCGGCAGGATTGAGGAAGTTCGGCGTCAGCAAGTCGCCTGCCTTCGACTCATAGGCCATCTTGTAGTCGTTGTACGGAACGTAGATTTCCTTCTTGCCGACGAGCTTGAAGTCATAGCGTTCCATCGAGCCGTTGAACAGAAACACGTCATCAAAGGTGGAGGCGCCACCTGAGCCCGGGTTGGGCGTGTCAAAGGCAAGATCCGGCGCCACCTTCACGCGGCGCTGGCCCGGCAGGTACTGCCATGCCTTGCGACCCTTGTCGCTGTAATTGAGGGGGTCGACGATCTGCATGGCCTCGCCCGCACGACGCGCCGGGCCGGTGTAGGTCAGGCGCTGCTGCCAAAAGACGTCCGCGCCCGGCTTGCTGACATCCCAATAGGGATATTCCTCAACGGCATTACCCTCGGTGGACAACGCTGCATGGCCCGAGGCGTCGACGTTGTAGTTGCGATACTTGCTGTCATAGGCAACGCCATTGAAGCGCACCAGGTGGTTCCACATCGCTTCGAAGCCGGTTTGCGGCATCGGGAACGGGAAGCCCGCATGGCAGCCACTCATCGAACGGCCATCGGCGTCCGTCTTCGCTTCCACGGCGCACTTGGCGGTGTTGTCGACGACAAACTTCGGGAACGCCGCGGAGCGATGCGTCGGATAGACGTCGATGTGATAGCCCGGGTACTTCTTCATCAGGGCCCTGGTGCCCTCCGTCAGGTTGGCCGAGTACTTGTCCATGTTTTTCGCATCAATCGTCAGCAGCGGCTTTTCGCCGGCGAACGGATTAGGACGAATGCCACTGCCCGCCTTGAATCCGGAGGGGGCACTGGTAAGGCCACCGCTATAGGCGGGAATAGCGCCATCGGCGCTGCCGGCCATGTCTGCGCCGACGCCGGTCAGCGTGGTGCCAAGCTTCTTCGCTTCGTCAGACGAAACGCTGGCATGGCCCACGCCAGAGATCAGAACAGCCATGGTCCCGGCTATCAGGGCTTTGCGGAATTGCATGCGCATACTCCTCGCGATGGTGATACCAGTGTCGGGGTGCGGTTTTCATCGCCACCCCGGGGCGTAAGCACAGGCCTCGTTTCGCACCAGCCGGCATGGTTCTGCCGGGACACGGGTGCATGCTTTCGCAGCACCCACGCTCGTTACGTTGCCTCGCTCTTGTTGCCGGTCAGCCTGTCCTGCCTCGCGGCAATGGACACGCGAAAGCGGTCGATCCCCATTGTTAGGAGCGGCGCAAACCACACCCCCCCCAAAACGTCGGGGGTGGGGCCATTCGGTAACGAAGGGTGCCTGCCCGGCTATTGCCCTGGCTTCACATTCATGAAGGGCGTCAGTGGTGGCGCCCAGGCAGGTGCGGCTATTCCAGCCCCTGGATGAGGCCGAGCAGTTGCGCGCGGTGCACGACATGCCGGCGCGTACCCACACCCAGCTTGCCGGACAGGTTCTTGAGGTGCCATTTCACCGTGGCCTCACCCACGGCCATGGCCTGGGCGATCTCTTTGTTCGACAAATTGCGCGCAAGGAATTCGAGCACCTCGCGCTCTTTCGGGGTCAGCACCATGCTCGGCATGACGCGCGGGACGCCCTGGCGATGATCCGCCGATGGGGGAATCACCCGCGACGGCGATGCGGTGCCCAACTCGGATTCACCACTCGCCTCCCGCATCACGCGGTAGGCCCAGTCGGTAAGCACCGGATGGGTATCCGTGAGGAGGCGCATGAAGCCATAGGTCTTGGCCAGACTCATGGCCTCGATGATCAGTGCGCGGCCGTCCTCACCATTGCGGTCCAGTGCAAATGCTCGCAACGCCATGCATTCGATGCGGAAGCGCCCCAGCCTGGCCTGCTCGGCGATGGGCGCGGCTCGCGATACGGCCTCGAGTACCACCGGCCACTCCTGCGATGCCATGGCGGCATAGGCATGCGCCATGGCACTCAGCAGTTCGACGTTACGTCGCCACAAAAGTCCTCGTCCAGGGCTTTCACTGGCCACCAGTTCGTCGATCCGGGCGATCAACGCACTGCAGGTCTCTTTGCGGAAACGGCTCGCGTGCAGGCGCACCTGCTCACCCAGGCTGGCGATGCACAGGCGTGGCAGTCGTCGCGCCGCGCCAATGGCAAACGATGCCTCCAGCATGTCGAGCGCACGGTGTTCTTCACCCTGCGCCGCAGCCACGCGCGTCACGGTACGGTAGCCGACCAGCATCGCCTCGGGCGCACCGACGCGCTCAAGGACGTCAAGTCGGTTGGCCAGCAAGGCCAGGGCTTCATCCAGCCGGTCGCGCTCATAGGCGATCGAGGCGAGCAAGGCGGCGAACATGCATGACAGCGGGTGCCGGCGCCCGAACTTCGCATCGATGGACATCAACGCTGCGCGCACGCCGTCCTCAGCAAGCAGAATTTGTCCTTCCCATACAAAGCTCAGTCCGGTGATGAATTCGCGCCAGCGTGAGGCGTAGTCCGGCTCTTTTGGCGAATCCGCGCTTGCCGTGCCGCACAGGCGTCGCGCCTCGGCCGGATCGCCCTGAAGCAAGGCCATCATGGCAAGGCGATTGATGTGCATGCGCACGAACTTGGGTTCAGCGCCCGGTGCAGCATCCTTCCACGGTGCCAGCATGGCGACGCATCGATCCGGATCATCCGAGTAGTACGCGGCGCCACTTGCAATGAGCACGCACTCGTAGCGCAAAGCGAGATTGACGTCAGGCCTCGAAAGGATGAGCCCGACCATTCGCTCGGCTTCCTCATGGCGCTCGCTCACCGCAAGTGACCATGCGGCGGCCAGGCGCAACTGCGGATGCTGGTCCAGCACCGACTCCGGCAGCACATCGAGCCATTCGCGCATCGTGCCCATGTGCCCCTGGATCACCGCCTCGTAAAGGCCTTTTTGCGCGAGATCGACGGCAACGCCTTCCCTGCCCGCCTCACGTGCATGGCGTGCCGCTTGCGTGAGCATGCCGTGTGCCGCCAGCCAGTCCTGTGCAAGGCCATGCAAATTCGCCCGCTCCTGCGCGGGCCACTCCGCCAGGCGCAGACGCAACGCGTCGGAGGCAAGCAGGTGCAGGCGGCACCAGTCTGAATCCTCACCGATCACGAAAATCGGCGTCTCGCGCGCAAGGCGTGCAAGCCGTTGCGGTGCGTCCTCGTCGCCCGTGAGGGCAAAGCAGAGGTCCGGGTGCAACTGGTCCACCACGGCGACACGGGTGAGAAAGGCCACATCCTCCGGCGCAAGCCTGGCCGTCAGCGCTTCCACCAATTGGTTGCGTGAATCGGGCGAGTGCGGGCCCACCAGGCTGCGCAGGTCGCTACCTCGCTCCATCGCGGCAAGCATCAGCTGCAGGCCGAGTGGCCAGCCTTCGGTCATTTCATGAAGTCGTGCACACGTATCCGCATCGGCCTTGGCACCGATGCGATTGCGCACGAGAGCGATGGTTTCCTCCAGCGTGAAGCGCAGTGTTTCTACGCCAACTGACGTGCACTGACCATACGCGAGCAGGTCCGCCACCATGGTATCCAGCTCACCCCGGCCCGCTGCCACCACGCGGAGGTTGGGCGGCGCGTTGTGCAGCAGATAGCTCAGGGCAGCCAGGCTGCTCGGATGCAAGCGCTCGGCCTCATCGATCATCAGCACCATCGACAGCGGCGCCTGGGCCACTTCGCTCAGCCATGCGGTGACGCCTTCGTACTCACCGAACGTCGCCGACGCGCCCTCCAGCAAGGTCGCGCCGAACTGTGGGCGGCCGCAACCCATGCGCACTGCCAGTACCAGGCTGTGCAGCATGCGCTGGGGATCGGGACTGCCATCGGCCGAAATCCATGCCACCGCCCAACCTCGCGCCAGATACTCATGACGCCACTGGGCCAGCAAGGACGTCTTGCCGAAACCTGCCGGCGCCTGGACCAGGACAAACGAGCGGTCGCGGAACTGCTCGTCATCCAGACTCAGGCGCGGCCGCGCCAACAGATAGCGCGGCGCCCTGGGCGGCGTGGTCTTCAGCACGAGTTCGGCGATGGCGGGGGCTGTCCCGCCGGGCGTGATGGCCATCAAACGAATCCAGTTGGGCTGGCTCGGACTTCAACTACCAACGGTGCGACGTCACGGGCCATGGACAGCCCGCGTCACCGGCATGCGTCTCAAATCATTGTAGGCACGGCACCACCGGCGTGACCACACATCACGGACCCTTCACGGCACTCCCCCTCCTTGCCGGGGGGGGTCTCCACGGCCGGCCGTACCTAGCCTTAGTCCTGTGACCAAACAGGTCCGGCGTTCCAGTCGCTCGGCGGCTGAGGTCGAGTGAGCGGAAAGGCTCATTCGACAGGGGTGGAGTCCCGGAGATGACTCTTCGCAGACGGAGGTTCGTCGCTCAAGGAGTAGCAACGGTGGATTCATCACCACCCACGCCAGGACACATGTTCCGGCAGCCATCGCAGGGTGCGGTGGATTTCCCGCCGCGTCACGGGTAGCGCACCTGTCTGGAGTCTGCATGTACCGTCACCTCCTTGTTCCTCTCGATGACAGCGATCTCTCGATCGAAACGGTCAGCAAGGCCGTGAATCTCGCGCGCACGCTGGGTGCACGGGTCAGCTTCGTGCACGTGCACGATCGCCATGCCGCACCCCTCGGCGGCGAAGCCGACCCGACTGCCTACATCGATACCTACGGGGACCGCGCCCGCGCGCTACTTACCAAGGCCGAAGCCGCGGCGCGTGCGCTCGGCGTCCCTTGCGATTCGTTCATCCTCGACGGTGACGTGCCGCACCAGGGCATACTCGACACGGCGCGCAAGTTGGGCTGCGACCTTATTTTCATGGCGCCGCGCAGCCACCGCGCCGTGCGTGGCGCAGCACTTGGCTCGCAGACCGCCAAAGTGCTGACCGCCGGTGACTTGCCTGTGCTCGTGTCGTCTACGCAAGACACCGGCCAGCTCCATCCGATGGTCGAAATCATCCGCGACGAACACCGCGCGCTTGCCGCGGTGTTGCATGCGTGGCTGCACCTGCTCAGCCAGGGCAATTCGCCGAACGAGGCGGACGTGGACCTGATGCGGGCAATGGCGCGATACGTCGCCGAATTCCCACTGGCACTGCATCACCCGAGGGAACACGACTACTTGTTCTTCGTGCTGCGTGGCCGCACCGCCGTGGTACATGCCGAACTGGACGAGCTCGAGCGCCAGCACGAACGTGAGCGCGCGATGGCCGAGGCACTGGCCGACGACGTCGAATGCTACGGCCAGGGAAAGATGCGCATAGGCCAGCTTCGCGAGGCCGTCGAAAGCTATGCGCACTTCATGTGGGAACACATGGGCCGCGTTGAGGGCGTAATTCTTCCCGTCGCCCAACGCTACCTCTCCGAAGCCGACTGGCAGGAGATCCACGCAGCGGCCACGCGACCAGGCAGCCCTCGCGCCAATGGCGAAGCCAAGGCGGCTTATCGGCAGCTGTTTTCACGCATGGCCCATCTTGCGCCGCCATGACATTACGACATCGCGTCATTCGTACCGGCCGGTGCATGGCACCGGTGTTTTGAGCCGAGGAGAACCGTTTTGGAACACGCCATCCGTTTTTATGAAGCCGGCAGCCCCGATGTGCTGCGCTACGAAAAGATCCAGGTCGGTGCGCCCGGCCCGGGCGAGGTTCGCCTGCGCCATGAAGCCGTAGGGCTCAATTTCGCCGACACGTATTTCCGCAACGGCACCTACCCCATTCCGCTGCCCAACGGTATCGGCGTGGAAGCTGCCGGCATTGTCGATGCCGTGGGTGCAGGTGTGAGCAACCTATGGGTCGGCGATCGCGTGACCTATACGGGTTTCATCAACACTCTCGGTGCCTACAGCACGGCACGGCTGGTGCCAGCGGCGCCACTGATCCGCTTGCCGGAAACCATCCCCTGCGAAACCGCCGCGGCGATGACCATGCGTGGCCTGACGGCCGCCTATCTGATGCGTCGCATCTATCCCTTCCAGCGTGGCGAAACCATCCTGCTGCACGCGGCCGCCGGTGGCGTGGGCCTGATTGTGTCGCAGTGGGCCAAGCTGCTTGGCCTGCGGGTGATCGGCACGGTGTCTACCGATGAGAAGGCTGCCGTGGCGCGTGCGCACGGTTGCGACGAGGTCATCAACTACAGCCACGAGGATGTCGCGGTGCGTGCACGCGAACTCACCGAAGGCAAGGGCGTGTCCGTCGTGTTCGATTCGGTAGGCCGGACCACCTTCATGTCTTCGCTCGATTCGCTGCGCCGGCGCGGGCTCATGGTGTGTGTCGGCACCGCCTCCGGCACCATCCCGCCGTTCGATCCCCAGCTTCTCGCCATGAAGGGTTCGCTGTACATGACGCGCCCCGCGTTGGCCGACTACATCGCCGACCCGGCCGACAAAGCAGCGCTTGCCGAGGAATTGTTCGACCACGTGTCGTCGGGCCGCATCAAGATCGAGATCAACCAGCGGTATGCGCTCAAGGACGCGGTGCAGGCGCATCGCGACCTTGAAGCACGCAAGACCACCGGTTCATCGATTTTTGTCATTTGAGACCACGCCATGCGTATTGAGCAACTCACCTGCAACATCGGCGCCGAACTGCTCGACGTCAACCTCGCCGACGCGGTGCACAGCGATGACCTGTTCACCGAGATCAAGTCAGCGCTGTTGAAACACCGCGTGCTGTTCCTGCGCGACCAGGACATCAGTCGCCAGGACCACGTCGCCTTCGCGCGTCGCTTTGGCGAGCTGGAGGACCATCCGGTCGCACCCAGCCACCCGGATGCACCGGGACTGGTGCAGATCTACAAGACCCCCGACGTGCCGATCGAACGCTACGAGAACGCCTGGCACACCGATGCCACGTGGCGCGCGATTCCGCCGATGGGTTGCGTGCTCCGCTGCGTGGAATGCCCGCCGGTTGGCGGCGACACCATGTGGGTCAACATGGTGTCGGCGTACGAGATGTTGCCTGCGCACGTCAAGACGCAGATTGCCGGCCTGCGCGCGAGCCACAGCATTGAAGCCTCGTTTGGCGCCGCCATGCCGATCGAGCGCCGGCTGGCACTGAAGAAACAATTTCCGGATGCCGAGCATCCCGTGGTGCGCACGCACCCGGAGACGGGCGAGAAGGTGCTGTTCGTCAACGCGTTCACCACCCACTTCACCAACTTCCACACGAAGGACAACGTGTGCTTCGGCCAGGATGCCAATCCGGGCTCGGGTCTCCTGCTCAACTACCTGATCAGCCAGGCCTGCATACCCGAGTTCCAGGTGCGCTGGCGCTGGAGCAAGAACAGCATCGCCATCTGGGACAACCGTTCCACCCAGCACTACGCGGTCATGGACTACCCGCCCTGCGATCGAAAGATGGAGCGCGCTGGCATCGTCGGCGACGCCACGTTCTGAACCAAAACCTCCACTACAGAGCAACAGGACACGCCATGAACTTCCTCGACGGTTCGCTGTTTCCCGAGTACCAGGACAAGCTGGTCATCACCGCTGCACCTTATGGTCCCGAGTGGATCCCCTCGGATTTCCCCGAGGACATTCCGGTCACCATGGAGGCACAGATCCAGAAGGCCGTTGACTGCTACAACGCAGGCGCCAGTGTGTTGCATTTGCACGTGCGCGAACTGGACGGCAGCGGTTCCAAGCGCCTTTCCATGTTCAATGAACTGATCGCCGGCGTGCGCAAGGCGGTGCCGGACATGGTTATCCAGGTTGGTGGCTCGATCTCCTTCGCACCGGAAACCCATGGCGCGAGCGCCAAGTGGCTGAAAGACGATACCCGCCACATGCTGGCCGAGCTCGATCCCAAACCGGATCAGGTGACGGTCACCGTCAATACGACCCAGATGAACGTGGTTGAGCAGATGGAGATGGCTGACCTCGCGGGTACCTCCCTGGCCGAGGCAGAGACCTACCAGGCCTATCGCGAAATGATCGTGCCGTCTGGCCCGAGCTTCATCGAGGAGCACATCAAGCGCCTGACCGCAGCCGGCATCCAGAGCGCTTTTCAGTTCTACAACATCAACAGCTTCGAGACGGTGGAGCGACTGATGCGCCGCGGCGTCTACAAGGGCCCGTTGGTGTGCAACTGGGTAGCCATCGGCGGCGGCATGGATCAGCCCACCGTCTACAGCCTGGCCAACTTCCTGCGCGCCATCCCTGACGGCACCATGCTCACGGTGGAAAGCAGCATGCGCAACGTGCTGCCCATCAACATGATGGGCATCGCCATGGGCCTGCATGTGCGCTGCGGCATCGAGGACAACCTGTGGAACCAGTCGCGCACCGGCAAGGTGACGACGGTGCAGCAGATTGAGCAGCTGGTACGCATTTCTCGCGAGTTTGGTCGCGACATCGCCAACGGCAAGGAGGCGCGCGAGATCCTCAAGATCGGCGTGTTTTACGACACTGTCGACGAGACCTTGGCAGCCAACGGGTTCTCGCCGAATCGCAAGCCGGGAAAGCTTGGCCTGGCCGAACTCGCAGCCTGAGTCGTAACGGCCCATCGGACGGGGTGTCGTTGGCACCCTTCCCGTTGGACCAAAGCGTGACGCTCGCCGCCACGCCATCACATCCGGCAACGATGCCGGCGAGGAGACCACCTTGGGATTGCACTACGTCGAGGCATCAACACTGGGCACACCGGCCACGTCGATAGACAAGCCGCGCGTGTATGCATGGCTGGTCTTTGCGCTCACCTTCGGCCTGCTGCTGTCGGACTACATGTCGCGCCAGGTGCTCAACGCCGTCTTTCCTTTGCTGAAGGCCGAGTGGGCGCTTTCGGATACCCAGCTCGGCTCGCTGTCCGGCATCGTCGCCCTGCTGGTGGGTGTGCTGACGTTTCCGCTCTCCGTCATGGCGGATCGCTGGGGGCGCGTGCGCAGCATTCTTCTGATGGCGACGCTGTGGAGTCTCGCCACTCTCGCTTGCGGCATCGCCACCAACTACGGCCAGATGCTGACGGCCCGATTCTTTGTCGGCCTCGGCGAGGCCGCTTACGGCAGCGTGGGCATCGCGCTGATCATCAGCATCTTTCCGCCCCATTTGCGCTCCACGCTGACCGGTGCCTTCATGGCGGGTGGCGCTTTTGGATCAGTGGTTGGCATGGCCGTTGGTGGTGTATTCGCTGCTCGATTCGGCTGGCGCTCGGCCTTCGTTGCCATGGCGATCTTCGGTGCCGCGCTCGTCGTGACCTACGCGTTGACGGTCAACGAGCGGCGGATTCGTGGCAGTGATGCCGCAGCCAGGGAGTCGCGCAACAACCGTCCGGGTTTCAGCCTGTCGCTGCGCAACCTGTTTGCGGGCCTCTTCTCGTCCACGTCAGTGATTTGCGCCTACGTCGGCAGTGGCCTGCAGTTGTTCATCATGGCTGCCGTCATTGCGTGGATGCCCAGCTACCTCAACCGCTACTATGCGATGACGCCCGACAAAGCCGGCGTCACCGCTGCTGCATTCGTGCTGATCGGCGCCATCGGCATGGTCATCTGTGGCGTGGTCACCGACCGCGTATGCCGCCATTCGCCGCCGCGAAAGCTGGCGATGGCCATCGTTTACTGCCTGACCACTGCGCTCATTCTCGGCGTGGCGTTTCAGCTTCAACCCGGCGTCACCCAGCTCGCCGTCATCGGCGTCGGCATGTTCCTGGTTGCAGGTACCTGTGGTCCAGCCGGCGCTATGGTTGCCAATCTCACTCCATCGCCGATTCATGCCACCGCCTTTGCAACGCTTACGCTCGCCAACAATCTGCTGGGCCTTGCGCCAGGGCCATTGCTCACCGGCATGCTGGCTGATCACGTCGGATTGCAGGACGCATTCAAGCTGATTCCCCTGATGGCACTGTTTGCTGCGTGCGCCTTCTGGATCGGCCGCACCCGCTACGCCGGGGACATCGCACGCGTGCAGAACGTGGCGCTTGCCACGGAAGCCTGACCACTTCTACATCGACAGTCGACGGATACCCAAGTGACGAGCCCGACGATCCTCATGGTTCCCGGTCTGCGCGACCACGTCGCGGACCACTGGCAGACCTTGCTCGAGGCCAGACTTCCCAAGGCACGCTCGGTACCACCACTGGAGCGCGACAAGCTGAGCCGCGATGCCCGTGTGGCCGCGCTCGATAAAGCGCTCGCTGCCATCGATGGCCCGGTCATCCTCGTCGCGCATAGTGCAGGCGTCATGATCACCGTGCATTGGGCGCAGATGCATCATCGTCCTATCCATGGTGCGTTGCTCGCGACGCCCGCCGACCTGGAAACGCCGATGCCCGCCGGCTATCCGACCATGGACGCATTGCACGATCACGGCTGGCTACCGATACCCCGTACGCGCCTGCCCTTCCCTGCCATTGTCGCAAGCAGCAACACCGACCCGCTGTGCAGCGCGCCGCGCGCCGCCACGCTGGCGAGCGACTGGGGTGGCCTACTGTTCGAACTGGGTGACGTCGGGCACCTCAATCCCGCGGCCGGCTACGGTCCGTGGCCAGTCGCCGAAGCGTTGATTGACTCCCTGCTGTGACCGGGTGCGCGAGCGTTGCGAGCCCGCTCCCGGGCGGGCGCGATCGCTCGATGTCCCGTTCAACCCGATTTTACCGTAGTGCAGCTGTCGTCGCCGGACATCACGCACGCACCTACCCGTTTTATTGTCCTTGCGTCATCACCGACTGCCACCTCCCCCACCGGACTGGGGGGGGCCTTGTGCAGGCATCGATTGGAATCTGATCAAACCAGAAGCCACCACCGGCGGCTTCGTCGGAGCGGGAAACACTTTCCGTGCGTGAGCCACGACCTGGCACGCATCCGGCGACAGCGCTAACCCGGCGGTAGCAACCACCCGAAAGAACTTCGCCGCGCAGCTGGGGAGAACTTCATGGGACGGCCTGGCGAAACGTATCCGCACGTGAAGCTGATGCCATACCTGGCTGTGCGGCGGACTTACAGACAAGGCGCAAGACATGGGGGAGGACAGTTGCATGAAGAAGTTTGATGGGGAGATCGAACGCCGCGGCGTGCCAACCATCCGTTTGATGGCACTCGCAGTTGCAGTGGCGCTCGGCTCCATGAGCGCGGCGCATGCCGTCGAGTTCGATACGGGCAATCCGGATATCGACGTCCGTTGGGACAACACCATTCGCTACAACATCGGTCGCCGTGCGCATTCACAGGATCAGTCGATCCTCAACAGCCCGAACTACGACGACGGTGACCGCAACTTCGGCAACAACTCCATCGTCACCAATCGCCTCGACGTCATCAGCGAGTTCGATTTCGCCTACAAGAAAAACTATGGCTTCCGTCTCAGCGCGAACGGCTGGTACGACCAGGCCTATGAGTCGCTGGACAATACTCACGTAGCCTCGTCCAACCACATCGTAAATGGCCAGCCCGCGCTCGGCCTGCCCAACTATACCGAGCGCTATTTCAACGGCCCTTCGGCCCAGATGCTCGATGCTTTCGCCTTCGCGAATTTTGATGTCGACGGTGTCACCTTCAATAACAAAGCTGGCCGTTACGACCTCTTCTGGGGCGAGGCGCTGCTCAATCCGATTCACTCATTGAGCTATGGCCAGTCACCACTGGACATCGGCAAGCTGCTCACCGTGCCCGGCGCGACCGCCAAGGAACTGTTCCGCCCGCGCACGCAGCTTTCGACGCAGATCCAGGCGACGCCGACGCTCTCCTTCGAAGGTCAGTACTTCCTTACCTGGAGCCAGGTGTTCTATCCCGAGTCGGGCTCCTACATGGACCCGAACGACGCCGTGCTGCAAGGCGGCCAATCCATTTATCTCAACGCGACCCAGCGCGCGCTGCGCGGTCAGGACGTCACGCCAAAGGACGCGGGTGACTGGGGCGTGTCGATGCACTGGAGCCCCCAGGCCATCGACTCCACCATCGGCCTGTACTATCGCAACACCTCCGATATCCAGCCACAGTTCATGGTGGCTCCGGCGGTAGCGCCCAACGTGCCTGCCGCGGTTTGCAAGGCGCTCAAGTTCCAGCCACTGCCGAAGAATGTCTGCTATATCAACCCGGCGATGGCCACGGTGCCGCAGATCCTGCAGGGCAATATCGGCCAGTACATGGCCACTTATGCCGACAACATCGACATCTACGGCCTGAGCTTTGCCAAGCAGATACTCGGCGTCAGTGTGAGTGCGGAAGTGAACTACCGCCACAACATGCCGCTGGTGAGCATCCCGGTGCAGCTGTTGCCTGCACCGCTGGCCGCCAAGGTGCCGGGTGCCATCAGCACGATACCGACGCAGGGCAATACCGCGGGCGCGCGTGGCGACACCTGGCATGCAGTCACTGACTTTGCCGGCGTGGTGCCGAAGACGCCAGTGTTCGATACCGCCAACTACGTGGTCGAGTTCGTGTGGAGCCGCTGGGACAAAGTCACACAGAATCCCAACGCTTTCGAGGGCACCAGCCCGGGTTACACCGGCATCGACAAGCCGACCAGGAATTACGTTGGCACCCAGCTGAGCTTCACGCCGACCTGGTTCCAGGTTTATCCGGGTGTGGATCTGCTGGCGCCGATGACCTACACCATGGGCCTGTCCGGCAACTCTGCTGTGACATTCGGCGGCAACAAAAACATGGGTAACTTTTCCTTTGGCATCGGTGCGGACGTGCAGCAGCGGTATCGCTTCGATCTGAAGTACATCGGCTTCGTCGGCAAGGTCGCCGTCAACCCGGCCGGCGTCGTCACCTCCAGCGCAGGCCTGGCATCCTTGCTGCGCGACCGCAACTACATCGACCTCACGTTCCAAACCACGTTCTGACCATCGCCCTCCGGCATCGCCACCTTCATGCGTGGCGATGCCGGTTGATGAAAATACCGATAAAAACCATGGGCACCTTCACGCGACAAACCGTTGAAGGCCAGCCTTTTGATGCGGGGCCGGCATTCGGACCCCGCATCGTGCACATCCCCTGCCTCTTATGCGGAATTCGATGATGATTGGCTTGATGATGCAGCAGCCGCTGCTTGTCGCGTCTTTGCTGACCCACGCCGCCCGACACCATGCCGACCGGGAAATCGTGTCGCGCCGTGTCGAAGGTGATATTCATCGCTATCGATTCGTCGACCTTGGCGTACGGTCGCGCCGCATGGCCAACGCACTCGCCGCGCTAGGCATACTGCCCGGCGATCGCGTGGCCACGTTGGCGTGGAACGGCTACCGCCATCTGGAGCTTAACTACGCCGTATCGGGTTCCGGCGCCGTGCTCCACACCATCAACCCGCGGCTCCATCTCGACCATATTGCCTACATCGTGGAACACGCCGATGACCGGGCCATCTTCTTCGACCTCACCTTCCTGCCCATCATCGAAGCACTGCAGGCGCGACTGTCCACACCCAGACTCTTCGTGGCCATGTGTGACGCCGCTTGTATGCCGTCCGGGCACAACTCTCTGCTGTGCTACGAACAACTGATCGATAGCCACACGAGCGACTTCGAATGGCCGGCCATGGATGAGAACACGGCCTCATCGCTCTGCTACACATCGGGGACGACGGGCAACCCCAAGGGCGTGCTGTATAGCCATCGCTCGACCGTATTGCATTCCTATGCCGGTGCGCTGCCTGATGCATTCCATTGCTCTGCGCGTGACACCATCCTGCCCGCGGTGCCCATGTTCCACGTCAACGCGTGGGGTCTACCCTTCATCGCCTGCATGGTCGGCGCGAAACTGGTGCTTCCGGGGCCGGCGCTCGATGGCAGGTCGTTGTACGAACTGATCGAAGCCGAGCAGGTGACCATGTCCGCCGGCGTGCCCACGATCTGGCAAGGATTGCTCTCGCATGTTTCCGGACGCAGCGGCGCCTTCTCGTCGATGAAGCGTACGGTGATAGGCGGTGCACCCTGCCCAACGGCTATGACGATGCAATTCCAGAAGGCGCACCAAGTGGATGTGCTGCATGCCTGGGGCATGACAGAACTGAGCCCGATGGGCACCGTCTGCAGCTTCAAGCCACACCACCTGATGCTCTCTGAAGACGCGCGATACGGCATCCAGGCCAAGCAGGGGCGCGCCGTGTTCGGCATCGACATGAAGATCGTCGACCCCAATGGCAAAGCGCTCTCCTGGGATGGCGAAGCCGTGGGCGACCTGCTTGTCCGTGGCCCCTGGGTGGCCAGTGCCTACTTCGGCGAGTCATCCAGCCAACCACTTCGTGATGGCTGGTTCCCCACCGGGGACATGGCCAGGATCGATCACGACGGCTTCATGCAGATCACCGACCGGAGCAAGGACGTCATCAAGTCCGGTGGCGAATGGATCAGCTCCATCGACATCGAGAATATCGCCTGCCTTCACCCCGGCGTGGCAAGCGCCACGTGCATCGGTGTGCGTCACCCCAAATGGGACGAACGTCCGCTGTTGCTCGTCACAAGAACAACGGGGAGTGCGCTGGAGAAGGATGAACTGCTGTCGTTCCTCGATGGCAAGCTGGCACGATGGTGGAAGCCGGATGACGTGGTCTTCCTGGAGAGCTTTCCACTCGGTGCGACCGGCAAGGTGCTCAAGGTCAAACTGCGGGAGCAGTACGCCGACCATTACGTCGGTCTCGATGCGGCGAAACAAGCTTAGCCCGACGCTCTGGCGACATGCCTACGTCGGTTCCTTGCACGAAATCATCGAGCCGACTCATCACCCCGTGCGGTCTCATCACATAAAGAAGAGCCGCTCCTCCGGCTTCATGACGGCCAGGCCGAACAACGGATCACGCTGCAGAAATTGCTCGCATGGAAGTGCGGGTCCTTATCGGCGAGCACGTTGGCCTTGACGTTGCCGAACGTGGTGTCGGGCTTGTGCCTGATGCCGTCGTAAAACGCCTGGATGATGTCTTCCTTGAACTGGTTGCCGCGAGGATGCGCGCGCACCACGGCCTCCCGCTCGGCATCGCTGTACTGGGCGTAGGTCAGGCCAAGCACATCCATTTCGACGCCGGCCGTCACCAGCGCGACCAAGGGATGCATGTGCTGCGGAATGCCCGGCGTAGTGTGCAGCGCAATGGCGGTCCACACGGTGTCGATGTCCTGCTGATGGATGCCGTGACTCTTCAGAAAATCGCGGGCAGCGTTTGCGCCGTCGACCTCAAAGCGCTCGTTGGGGCTGCTGTGCTGATGCGTCAGCCCCATGTCGTGGAACATGCAGCCGCAGTAGAGCAGCTCCGGATCGAACTTCAGCCCCCGCTGCTTGCCGGCCAACGCGGCGAAGTAATAAACGCGGCTGGAATGGTGGAACAGCAGTGGCGATTCCGAGTCGCGAACCACGTCGGTGATCTCGCGGGCAAACTGGCTGTCAGGAATGGCGACGCCGTTGATATTGAGGGACATGATGGGCCTCCGAAGGCTTGGTGAATCCATTTTCGGCACCCCGACACATGTCCTCAATAGGCTAGATACGTCATATACTGCCATTTAGCGCGTATTGCGGACGCGCGTGAGGCTTATCGCCCATGACCAAGACTATCGCCATTCTTGCCTTGCCTGGGGTTCAGTTGCTCGACGTTTCCGGCCCGCTGGACGTGTTCGCGCAAGCAAACATCGAAGCGGGCAAGGAGTACTACGTGCTGAAGATCATTGCGTGCCAGCGCGGCCCACTTCGCAGTTCGTCCGGCGTGCGCCTGCTTCCGGACGGCGTCGCTGGAGAACATGCGGAACGCGTCGATACCCTGCTGGTTGCCGGCGCCCCGAACGCAGGACAGCTCACACTGTCACCTCATATCCTGAAATGGCTGCGTACCATGGCTTCGCGCAGCCGGCGTTACGGATCAATCTGCACAGGCGCTTACGTGCTGGCGGCAACGGGCTTGCTGGACGGGCGTCGCATCACTACCCACTGGGCGGCGGCAGAAGATCTGGCCCAGTCCTACCCGTTGCTGGAGATCGACGAGGACGCGCTCTACGTTCGCGACGGAAAGTTACGCACCGCCGCTGGAGTCACCGCGGGCCTGGACCTGGCGCTGGTTCTCGTCGAGGAAGATCTGGGGCGCGATATCGCCAAACGTGTTGCTGCGCAGCTGGTCATGTACTTCAAGCGACCGGGTGGACAATTGCAGTTCAGCCGCAAGGGCGAGACACACCCTATGGGGCGCTCCGTTTTGCAGGAAGTACAGCGCTGGGTTGCCGCCACTCCGGATGCCGACCACAGCATAGCCAGCATGGCAAAGCGTGCGGGGCTAAGCCCCAGGCACTTTGCACGTTTGTTCCACGCGGAGGTAGGCATCACGCCTGCTGCCTGGGTCGAGACTGCACGCGTCGCTGCAGCCCGTGCACTACTGGAAAATGGTCACGACACGCCTAAGCTCGTGGCCGCCAAATGTGGCTTCGCCAATGCCGACACCTTGCGTCGAGCCTTTCAGAAACACGTGGGCGTCTCACCTGCCGAGTACCGCAAACAGCACGCCTTGCAGCCGGACTAACCCACTCGTTTCGGCAGCCTGGCGGTTCATGGCGTATCGATTGGCATCGTCAAGAGTGCTGTATTCGGAAAGATCACATCAGCCTGCCGCCTGGTTTCGCTGAAAGTGTCCAAGGCATCCACGGCCCTGGCCCAGCAACTTTTGTATCCGAATGTATTGGCCTGCCCGGCCTACGCATTGCGATACGGTTCGGCACAGCACGCGACACATGCGGGATACGCGGGAATGGTCTTCTAGGCACATCGGCCGATCTGACTCGCCGACCCAGCCACCTGAGGATCTCGCCATGAAAAGTACACACGCCGTTTTTGCCACAGTGATGCTCACTCTTGCTGGCGGCTCGCAGGCATTCGCCGCGGACAGCCTGTCCCGGAGCCAGCAGCAAGCGCCATCAAACGAGCAGCGCATCACGCTGACCAGTGAAGCCACCGGACGCGCGGATTTCGATGGGCGCCCCGACTGGAACGTCGACTACCCTTCCCAACTTGGACCGCAGACTCTGCCCCCGTCCCAGGTTGCAGACGCAACGACAAGGACTCGCACCGGTAGCTCAACGCTGGGTAGTGAGGAGGCATTTGACGCACTGGAGCATCCAGAGCCGTAATCGCCAGCCACTCCAGGCGGGGCCGGCGTTGCCCATGCCCCGCTCAGGATGCGTGCACAAAACCGCCGGGATCAATGTTTGGCAAGCCCAACGCGGCCAGACACGTAACGATTGTTCGGCACGCTCCATCGCCATGGAAGATCCACGCCCACCCGAATGCCGATGCGTGGCCCGCCCACCAGTGCGCCGGGCGGCGCCATGCCATCGTCCACCACCGCAAAACCATCGAGTGCACGCACCAGATCGATGCCGTTCTGCGCACCGGTGATTCCCATCGCTTGCGTCAAACGGGCCGGTCCGCGGCAGAGATCACGCTCTTTGATACCCCGTGACCGCGCGTCGACCATCTGCTCGACGCCATACAGTGGCTCCAATGCGCGAATCAACACGCCCTCGCCCGTCTTGCACACGCAGTTGCAGCACCAGTGCATGCCATAGGTGAAGTAGACATACATATGCCCGGCGGGGCCGAACATGGTGGCGTTTCTCGGTGTCTTGCCGCGGTAGGTATGCGCGGCCGGATCGACGGAGCCGACATAAGCTTCCACCTCCACGATGCGACCAGCCCGACCGTCGGCGCTCGCCAGAATCTTGTTGAGCAACTCGGGCGCCACCGACGTTGACGGCCGATCGAAGAATGGCCGGGACACCACAGTGCCCGGCCAGGTCACAGATCGTCGAGACTCCTTGGGCATCCGATCACTCCGCGCACCTTGTCGAGAGGGACATTCTAAGCATCCCGATGACCCGGCAAGCCAACCACTTGGCTGTATGGGTTAAGCGCGAGCGACGGGGCCGTCAGCTCATGGCCATTTACACGCACTCATGTCGGTATTTCCAGCGCCACTGCCGTCGCCTCTCCTCCGCCGATGCACAACGACGCCACACCTCGCCGAGCACCAGATCGACGCATGGCATGGACCAGGGTCACGAGCAACCGAGCCCCCGTCGCACCGATGGGGTGACCCAGGGCACAGGCACCTCCGTTGATATTGATCTTCTCGCGAGGAATGCCGAGTTCTTTGGCGGCGATCATGGGTACAACCGCAAAGGCCTCGTTGATCTCGAACAGATCCACGCTATCCACTGACCAGTCCAGTTTCGCGAGCAGCTTTCTGATGGCGGGTGCAGGCGCCGTGGTGTACCAGGCGGGATCCTGGGCATGGGCGGCATGACCCTTGATGATGGCCAGGACAGGCCAGCCATTCGCTTCGGCGATGGAGCGCCGGGTCACGACAAGGGCTGCCGCGCCATCGGCGTTGGCGGAGGCGCTGGCTGCGGTGATGGTGCCATGCTCGCGAAAGGCCGGCTTTAGTAGCGGGATCTTCTCAGCCGCGACCTTTTGTGGGTGTTCGTCGTCTTTCAGAATCGTGGTGCCCGTCTTGTCCCGCAGTTCGATGGGTGCGATTTCGTCGGCGAAAGCCTGATTTTGTGCGGCGGCCTTCGCGCGCTGCAGGGTTTCTATCGCCCAGGCATCCTGGTCTGCCCGGTCAAAACCATAACGCTCCGCAGCCATTTCCCCGAAGTCGCCCATGGGGCGTCCCTTTTCGTACGCATCCTCCAAACCATCAAGCATCATGTGATCGAAGATCTGGTCATGCCCCGCCCGATAACCACTGCGGGCTTTCTGCAGCAGATAAGGCGCACCCGACATGGACTCCATGCCACCCGCAACGATCACCTCTGCAGACCCGGCACTCAGAAGGTCGTGCGCCAACATCACCGCCTTCATGCCCGATCCACAAACCTTGTTCACTGTGGTCGCGCCTATGCTGTTTGGAATGCCGGCACCCAGCGCGGCTTGGCGCGCAGGCGCCTGCCCCTGCCCTGCTGGCAACACGCACCCCATGATTACTTCGTCGACCGATGCCGGCGCGACGCCCGCGCGCGACAGCGCCGCACCTATCGCGACGCTCCCCAGGGCATGACCTGCGAGATGGGACAGTGCTCCCTGAAAGCGCCCCTGAGGTGTACGGGTGGCGGAAACGATGACAATAGGATCGGAGACGTACATGATCATTCCTCTTTGTGCTCGGCACAGCTGAGAGATTGGATGAGGGGCCGACGGGTACAGACGCGGTGTTTAGGGCGGATCACCGCCTTGCCCACTGGAGAGCATTCCCAGGGCCGCGCTTTTCCCTGCCTCAAGAATTCGGCGAGAAAACGTCTCGTCCGGCATGGCGCGGGCAAGCTGCATCGTGCCGGCCATCAGGCCGTACAGCGCAATGGCGCGTGCACTGGCTACCTCTTTGGGCAGGTCGGGCCATTGCACTGCCAGAAGCTCGGTGACCCGCGATAGACCTTCGGCAAAGGTCTTCCGCACTTCTTCGCTGTGACGAGCCACTTCGGAAGCCAGCGACGCTACGGGGCAGCCCCTGCCAGGATGATCACGGTGCGATAACGAGAAGTGGCTGTTGATGTGGCCCTCGACGCCGCCGCCTTCGCCCATGTTTTCCTGGATGCGCTCGAAGCGCTGCTTGAAGGCGGCCGCGGTGGCTTTCGCGATCAAGTCTTCCTTGGACGAGAAGTGGTTGTAAAACGCACCATTGGTCAAACCAGCATCTGCCATAAGTCGTTGCACGCCGGCCGCATCGAACCCTTGCTCGCGAAAAAGGCGCGACGCCGTTTCAACGATACGTTCCCGGGTCGCTTGCTTGTGATGACTGGCATATCGCATGGGACACTCCGCTCAGCGCTCTGACGCCAGTGACGCTTGCGACGAAGAGGGTGCATCCCAGCCGCCACCAAGCGCTCGGAATGCAGAAACCGCCGCGCGCGCCTGGTCGGTGTGGGTACTTGCAAGCAGGTCGCGGGCATTCAGCAGCTGGCGGTCTTCATCCAGCACTTCGATCAGGCTGACGGCGCCGCCCGTGTAGGCATCCTGCGCGGCATCGCGCGCCTTGATGTGCGCAGCAACTTCGTCGTTGAGAACCGCATTCCTGGCCTCATTCTGGGTGAGGTTGACGAGGGCGTCCTCGACATCTTCCGTGGCGCGCAACATGGAGCCGCGATACTTCGCCAGCGCTTCGGCATGAGCGCCTTTTGCACCCCTGACTTCCGCGTCCACGCGGCCGAAATCAAATAGCCGCCAATGCACGCCCAGCGCCGCAGCCGGCTGGAATGCCGCCCCCGTGAACAGTTTGCCGGTTTCCAGCGAGCTGAAACCAAGCAACGCCGAGAGCGACACCGACGGGTAGTACTGCGACACAGCAGCGCCGATGCGTGCATTGCTTGCCGCCAGCTCACGCTCAGCAGCGATAACGTCAGGGCGCCGACGGAGCAGCGATGCGGGCCCTTCCGCCGTATCGATGGAGGGGACCACGAACGACGGGTTCTCTGGCGTGACTTCAGCGGCGTAAGTTCCGGGCGCCGCCCCCATCAGCACATCGAGGCGATTGAGCTGCGTCTCCCGCTCAATCTTCAGCGGAGGAACCGTTGCCTGCACCTGCAGCAACAGTGCCTCGGCCTGCGCTGTTTCGCGAGCCGTGCCCAGGCCATGCTGCGCACGAAGCTTCACCAGATCGAGCAAGCTCTGTTGGTTGCGGATCTGATCTTCGGCGATGGCAATACGCGCCTGCGCGCCACGCACCCGGAAGTAAGCATCGGCGGCTTCCGCGGCCAGGGACACGCGCACGCCAGCATGGGTGGCCTCCGCAGCCTGATACTCCGCGTCGGCAGCCTCGGCCTCGCGTCGCAGGCCGCCGGCAAGATCGAGCTCCCAACTGGCACCCGCACCCACCTCTGTCAGCGTCTGGTCGCGGTCATAACCGTGAAACGTGCTGCCAATTTTGCCTAGCGGGCTCAGCACCGATTGGTGTTGCTTCGCGAGGCTGGCATCGAGCGCGCCTTGCGGCAGTCGATTGGCATGCGCGTGACGGGCGGCGGCATTGGCCTGCTCCACACGCGCCTCCGAGGCCGCCAGATCCAGGTTCTGCGCCAGGACGCGATCCATGATCTTTATCAGCTCAGGATCATTGAACCCGGTCCACCAGGTATCCAGCGAAGTGGACGCAGGCGCTGCCGGGGCCTGATCGGCGTTCGCCTCATGAAATGTCGCGTTGGTGGGCAGTTGCGGCTTCACATAATCGGGGCCAACGGTGCAGCCCGCCAACCCGAGGGTGAGCAGCACGATAAGGAGTTTAGTGCGCATCGGCGGAGGGCCCTTGAGCAGGTTGTACCTTGCGCATCAGCGGCACCATCACCGTGGTCACGGCGAAGCACAACATGATGCTGAAGAAAGCGTCACTGAAAGTCAGGGTTTGCGCTTCGCGCATGGTCAGTTGCCATAACTGACCAAGCGCAGCGCGCGAAGCTTCGGAGTAGCCCGACAAATCAGGCCAAAGGCTATTCATCGCTTCATTGGCCGGCGTCAGGTGTTCCGCGAGGCGGGAGAAATGGAGATTCGTGCGATCGTTGAGCACCGTTGCGCACCCGGCGATACCAATGGCGCCACCGAGATTGCGCATCAGATTGAACAAGCCCGACGCGAGCCTCAGCCGAGCCGGCGGCAATCCACCCAAGGTCAGCGTGACCGTCGGAGCGATGGCCATCTGCTGCGCAAAGCCACGCAATGCCTGGGGAAACAGCAGTTCGCGGCCACTCCAATCGTGCGTGATCGGCGTGAACTCGAACATCGACAGCGTGAACAACGCGAGCCCCAACATAAGTAGCCAACGCAGATCGACCCGAGTCGCCAGGAACGCATACAGCGGAATGCACAGGATCTGGAACACACCAGTGGAGAACACCGCCTTGCCAATCTGGAAAGCGCTGTAGCCCTCCACTCGCCCAAGGAAAAGCGGTGTCAGGTAGATGGTGGCGAAGAGGCCAACACCCGTGACAAAGGAGAAGAAGCAACCGAGTGCAAAGTTGCGATCCTTGAGGGCACGCAGATCAACCACGGGATGCTCGGCGGTGAGCCCTCGCCACACGAACAGCACACCGGAAATCAAACCGACCCAGGCTGTCGTGCGGACGGTGGAGTCCTCCAGCCAGTTCCAGCGCGGCCCTTCTTCAAGCGTGTACTCGAGGCAACCAAGGAACAGGGCAATCAGCGTGATGCCCAGCCAATCGCCCTTCTTCAGCAAACCCAGGTCCGGCTCATCGACCTTCACCAATGCCAGCACGGCAAAGGTGACGAACGTACCGGGCACCAGGTTGATGAAGAACAGCCAGTGCCACGAGTAGTTGTCGGTGATCCATCCGCCCAGGGTGGGCCCCAGGGTCGGCGCCAACGAAGCGATGGCGCCGATGGTGGCGGCCGAAATGACGCGCTGCTTCCCTTCGAAGAACACAAAAGCTGTAGTGAATACCAGCGGAATCATCGAGCCACCAAGAAAACCCTGGGCTGCGCGAAAAATGATGATGCTCCGGATGTCCCAGGCCAGGCCGCAAAGCAGGCTCGTCACCGTAAAGCCAGCGGCGGAAATCGCGAAAAGCCAGCGCGTGGAAAACACGCGACTCAACCAGCCGGAAAGCGGAATGACCACGATTTCGGCGATCAGGTAAGCCGTTTGAACCCAGGCCGTGTCATCGGCACCTGCGGAAAGGCCGCCACCAATATCACGCAGCGATGCAGAGACAATCTGAATATCCAGCAGCGCGATGAACATGCCCAGACACATGTTCGAGAAAGCGAAGATCTTCTGCGCTGGGGTGAGGTGGGCGACGAGGCTCATGGCGCTTTCGTATTGATCTTTGCCGTCACGGAAAGACCTGGGCGGAGCACGCCAAGGTCACCATCAGCACCATCCAGCACGACACGCACCGGCACTCGCTGGACAATCTTGGTGAAGTTGCCAGTGGCATTTTCGGGCGGCAATACACTGAACTGCGACCCCGTCGCCGGGGCCAGGCTCGCAACGTGGCCTTTGAAGACGCGCCCGCGCAGCACATCAGCGCGCACATCCACTTCTTGCCCCACCTTCATGTGCTCGAGCTGGTCCTCCTTGAAGTTGGCATCGACCCACAGGCCATGCGCAGGCACCACGACCAGCATCTGGCTTCCTGCCGCCGCATAGGCACCGACACGCGCACGGCGATTGCCGACGGTGCCATCCACCGGCGCACGGAGTTCGGTGTAGGACAAATTGAGTGCCGCGATATCGGCTTCGGCCTTCGCCTGCGTGAGTGCGGCTTCCACCTGGCGCTTCTGGGTTTCGATTACTTCCAGCTGCCGTTGAGAAGCCTGCATCACCGCCACAGCGCGATCCGACGCAGCCGAGGCCGTGGCGAAATCCGCCTCGGCACGCTGGGCACTTTCAAGTGAAACTGCTGCCCGACCGGCCAGCTCGCGGTAACGCGCGTTATCCAGCTTCGATCGTTTGAACTCGGCATTGGCGCCGGCCAGCGTCGCTTGCGCCTGGGAAACCACGCTTTCTTGCAGATGTTTCTGCGCATCGAGATTGCGCAACGACGCTTCCTGTGCAGCAACAGCAGCATTGGCCTTCGCCACGGCTGCCTTGTAATCGCGGTCGTCGATCTTGATCAGCAGGTCGCCCTGGTGCACGACCTGGTTGTCTGTGACCGCAACGACACCGATGTAACCTGGCACTTTGGAGCCGATTACGGTGGTATCGCCGCCGACGTACGCATCGTCGGTGTCTTCAATGAAGCGACCCGTGCTCCACCAATGCACGCCATAGACAGCCAGCCCCACGCCAACCAGGGCCGCCATCAATGGTTTCATCACGTTTCTCTTGCGCCGCTCGGCGACCGTGGGTTCAGCGATGGGCTCTACGAGGGCAGACATGGGTAAGGGCCTTATGAATGGACGTATGAGCGTCATTTAATGCATGCGTGATGTGTCGCTGACTGAGCCACCCGACGCCGAAAGCGTTTGCTGCTCGGCACGGGGTTTCTGGCAGGTCAGTCGCAGGCAAGTAATTCAGTGGGTGGCGACGCGATTTTTCGCTGTCAGCGCCGTGGGATCGGCGGGCTGCGACGGGGCAAGCACCTCGTCGCAGCACTCCCGCAACGCGTCAGGCGCGCTTGGCGACGGGAGCCACGAGATAACGCGCGGCAGGTTCCGATCGCGAAAGATTGGGCAGCAGCTTCTGCCGAGCGCTTTCGTACGCTTCCCAGTCGGCTGCATCGGGCAGCGCCGGAAGCGTTACAAACTCACCCTGATCGAGCCCTGCCAGCGCGGCGTCCACCAGGTTGTCGACCGTCATGACAATGGCAGACGGCAGATGACTAACCGGCCTGCCCGACAACTCCCAGAAATCAGTGGCAGTGGCGCCCGGCAGCACCGCTTGCACGCGCACGCCCTTCTCTGCCAGCTCGTGCCGCAATGACTGAGAGAACGCCAGGACATACGCCTTGCTTCCGCCATACACGCCATTGAGCAACTCCGGGGCGATGGCCACGACCGAAGCGATATTGATGACGGTGCCACCGCCGCGCTCAACGAAGCCCGGCACTGCGGCGTAGGTCAGTCGCGTCAGCGCATTCACGTTCAACGTGATCAGGTCGCTCATGCGATCCAGGTCGGAATCGAGTAGCGAGGTCGTCGCCCCGACGCCTGCGTTGTTCACGAGTAGCGACACACTGCGATCGGTCCGCAGGAGGTTTTCGACTTTGGCCAGGCTAGCTGGATGGCTCAGGTCGGCTGGAAACACCTGGACCTCTCGCCCCGTCTCATCGGTGAGGCGACGCGCCAGATCGTCAAGCCGGTCGCGCTGGCGCGCCACCAGGATCAGGTCATAACCGCGGCGAGCCAGCCGGTCCGCGTACACCGCGCCAATGCCGGACGATGCGCCGGTGATCAGTGCCGTGCCCTTGCTGAAGCTGTTCATGTCGAAATACTCCATGTGCGCCGGCGGGGTGCCGCGCGATGGAGATAGTTGTAAGCTTCGCGGGCCAAGACTTAAATGTCGTAGATGCCACCTTTTCTGCCACGCGGGAGACAGCCATGCAGCGCATCGGTTTTGTGGTCTATCCAGGCTTCCAGACGATGACCCTCGCGGCCGCGTCCGCCTTCGAGTTCGCCAACCTCACGGTAAAAGGTGAGAGCTACAAGATTCACTGCATTTCCGAGAACGGCGGGCCGGTGCCCAGCTCCTTGGGCGTGGCGATTCAGACCGAGCCATTTGCCGGGCAGTCGTTCGACACACTTCTGATAGGTGGCGGTACAGGCATTCCGCAGACGACACCGGGGTTGCTCGACTTCGTGCGAGAAGCACCCTCAACGACGCGCCGCGTCGCCGCTATCTGCACCGGAGCCTTCGTGCTCGCGCAGGCGGGCCTGCTGGACGGGCGCCGCGCCACTACGCACTGGCTGCTCGCCCGCGAACTCAAGCAACGCTACCCCAAGGTAAACGTCGAGGAAGACCGCATCTTCATCATCGACGGCCAGTTTTGGACGTCCGCCGGCATGAGCGCCGGTATCGACCTTGCGCTGGCGATGGTCGAGAAAGATCTCGGTGTCGAGGTGGCACGCACCGTGGCGCAGAAACTGGTGATCTATCACCGTCGTGCCGGCGGTCAGTCGCAGTTCTCCGCACTACTCGAACTGGAGCCAAAGTCGGACCGCATCCAGAACGCACTGACCTACGCGAAAAGCCATCTACGCAATGCACTTACCGTCGAAGAGCTGGCCGAAGCTGCCAGCCTCAGTCCGCGCCAATTCAGCCGCGCGTTTTCGGCCGAGACGGGGCAGTCGCCCGCCAAGGCCGTGGAGCACCTGCGCGTTGAGGCTGCCCGCCTGATGATGGAGCAGACCCGGCATCCGATTGAAGTGGTCGCAAGAGAGGTGGGCTTTGCCGATCGCGAGCGCATGCGTCGCGCATTTCTGCGTGCCTACGGGCAACCACCTCAGGCCATACGGCGCACCGCTCAGGGATCAGGCCAGGATGAGCTAACGGAAAGCGATGCCTCGCGCGCAGCCTGATCCGCGTCAAGGCTATCAGTGACTTCAGGGCGGACCATGTCGCGTGCTTTTTCGGAGACGTGCCATGAACACCCCCTTTACCCCTTGGCGAGCTGAAGCCCACTCGCCGGGATCAAACCCCTGCCCGGCCTACGGGCAAAAGGCGCGCGCCCGTTGCCACTGCCTCATGGCTGGAAGGGTGCACTGATATGAGCGCCGCCTTTCCCATGCCGGAAATTTCGCCGCATGATTATGTGATTGATGCGTGCTTCCTGGGCCCTTACGGCGAAAACGACACGCTACTGGAAAAGCTGTTGGTCGAGTTCCTGCGAGACCATGTGTACTGGCGCCGGAATTTCCACCCGGAAGATCCACCGGCGATCGCCACCAGTGCCGCGCGACACCCCGACTACGCCGCTTTCGAGGCGCGCGTGCGACGGGAGCTTCACCAGCTTTCCGCGGCATTGAAGAAGTCCGTGCCGTTCCATAGCCCCCGCTATATCGGCCACATGACTTCCGATCTGCTATTGCCCGGTCTGGCGGCACAGATCCTCACCCTGCCCTACAACCCGAACAACGTCAGCGAGGATGCCGCGCCGGTCACGGTTGACCTGGAGATCAAGGTCGGCTTGCAGCTCGCACGCATGCTCGGCTATCCGCATGACCCACGAGCTGAACCCTGTGCGCTCGGCCACCTGACATCCGGCGGCACGGTCGCCAACTATCAGGCATTACGTCTGGCGCTGGCACTCAAGGCATTTCCTGTGGCGTTGCGCGCGGCACAAGTGCCCGATCTGGAGCTGCCACCGGACGACTGGACAGCGTTCAACCTCTCCACCACAGCGAGCATAGAGCTGCTGACGGCATGGCAGCACTGGTTGAGCGAGCAAGCACCGGTTGAGCGTCACTATTGGCGGGCCCGGGTTGAAGCCGAACGCATTGAGCAGCTAGGCCTTACCGATTTCTTTGCAGCCCACCCTCAACTGTCACCACCATTGGTGCTAGCCCCCGTCACAGCGCATTACTCGTGGAGCAAGGGCCTGAAGCTGCTGGGCCTTGGTCGCAACCAGCTGAAACCGATCCCGACCAAGGGCATGCGGATGGACCCGGATGCGTTGCGCCTGACCTTGGAACATTGCGCACGGCATCGACAGCCGGTGCTGATGTGCGTGGCCGTACTGGGCAGCACCGAATACGGCACCATCGACCCCATCGATGCAGTGCTTGCCGCGCGTGATGCCATTCGCCCATCAGGACTGGATTTCACCGTCCATGTGGATGCGGCGTGGGGTGGCTATCTGGCGACGATCTTCCGCAACGTGGACGGCAGCCTGCGCCCCTACCATGAGGTTGCCGCCGAATACACGCAGTTTCCTACCACGGAAGTTCACGCGGCCTTTGCAGCGCTGGCCGACACCGATTCCGTCACCGTCGACCCGCACAAGCTCGGCTACCTGCCCTATGGCGCCGGCGCCTTCATATGCCGCGACCACCGGGCCATGACCCTGCTTGCCGAGCAAGCCGACTACGTATTCCACGGCAGTGACCCTGCCGATTACATGACCCGTTATCGCAGTATCGGCAAGTACACACCGGAAGGATCGAAGCCGGGCGCTGCTGCCGCAGCGGCCTACGTCGCCCATCAGGTACTACCGTTGGATCATGCGCAATTCGGGCGATTGCCCCGCGGCACCATCCGATCCGCCGAAGAGTTCCATGCACGCGCGCAGCGCTTCGCCATCGAAGTCGCGGATGCGGCGCGTGTCATCGTGCCATTCACGCCTGACAGCAACCTGGTCTGCCTCGCCATCAATCCCCGCGGCAATCGCGATGTGCGGGTCGCCAACACCTTCATGACGGCCTTGCAGAACATTCTCAAATGCGATCCATCGCATCCGTTGCAGGCCAAGGAGTTCTTTGGCTCGGGCACCATCTTGCGGCCCAACATGCTGGGCGCGGAGGAAATGGCGCGCATCTTCGATGCACTGGGCCTGGACAGGGTCACCAACGACCAGGGTTCCGAGGATGGCCATCTGCATATCCTGCGGCACACCTTGATGAATCCGTACCTGGTCAATCGGGAAAGTCGAGTGAACTACATCGACCTGTACTTCGATTTCCTCGATCGCAGCGTAAGGACCCTACTCGCTCAGTCCACCGTCACGAGTGATGTCGCGTGAGCCATGCAGATCTGCGGAGCTATCTCGACCGCCTGGAACGCGAACGTCAACTGTCTCACGTAACGGCCAAGGTCGACCCGCACCTTGAGTCGACCTCGCTATGCCACAAGGCCTTGCGGGAAGGCGGGCCCGCCCTGTTGATGGCGAACCCCGCGACTGGCAATCACCGTCTGCTCGGTAACTTGTTCGGACATCGGCGTCGCATCGAGCTGGCGCTGGGCGACCGACCACTGCATTCGTTACGCGAGTTGGGACAGTTGTTGGCTGCCATCAAGGAGCCGCAATGGCCATCCAGCCTTCGAAAGGCCCTCGCGAACTGGCCGGAGCTTGCGCAGCTCTCGCATGTGGCGCCTCTGCATGTGAGAGAAGCAGCATTCCAATATCAGGTTGCGGAAGGCGACGACATTGATCTTGCGCGCCTGCCGATCCAGCACTGCTGGCCTGGCGACGCCGGACGCCTGATCACCTTTGGCCTGGTGACCACCCGTGGCACCCGCAAGCCCCGGCAGAACGTCGCGATCTATCGACAACAAGTGATCGGCAAGCGTCGCGTGATCATGCGCTGGCTGCCACATCGCGGTGGCGCACTCGACTACGAGGATTGGAAAACCAGCCACCCGGATCGCCCCTTTCCAGTGATCGTGGCGGTTGGCGCCGATCCGGCGACTTTGCTTGCCGCCGTCGCGCCCGTGCCCGACACCTTGTCGGAATATGAAATGGCCGGCCTGCTCCGCGGGCAGCGCACGCGCCTGTGGCACAGCGCCATGACCGGACTGGACGCACCAGCCAGCGCCGAAATTCTGCTGGAGGGCCACATCTATCCGAATGACACGGCGCTGGAAGGCCCCTTTGGCGATCACACAGGCTATTACAACGCCCAGGATCACTTTCCTGTGTTCACCATCGAACGCATGAGCGTTCGACGTGACGCCATCTATCACGGCAGTTACATGGGTCGCGCGCCGAACGACGAGCCCTCCGTGCTGGCGATGGCGCTCAATGACGTGTTCGTCCCGATCCTGCAGAAGGTCTTTCCCGAGATCGTCGATTTCTACCTGCCACCGGAGGCCTGCTCCTACCGAATCGCCGTAGTGAGCATCCGCAAGCAGTACGCCGGGCATGCGCGTCGCGTGATGATGGGCATCTGGTCTTACCTCCGCCAGTTCACCTATACCAAGTTTGTCATCATCACGGATGAGGACATCGATGTGCGCGATTGGTCACAGGTGATATGGGCCATTTCCACGCGAGTCGATCCAGCGCGTGACAGCCTGATGGTCGAAGGCACGCCGATCGATTACCTCGACTTTGCCAGCCCCGTAACGGGACTTGGCTCAAAGCTTGGCCTGGATGCCACCAACAAATGGCCGGTTGAAACGTCGCGAACGTGGGGCGTACCGATCAAGCCAGACGCTGATGTGGAGCGTCGCATGGATGCCTTGTGGTCCAGCATCGCCACGCCACCACGCAGGCCGGGCGCCGCCTGAACGCCGACGACAGGTGGCTTTCGGTACGGCAACGGAAACCCGATTTTGCTGGCGCCATCGTTCACACATGGTTGCTGCATAACCGCCACATCCCCTGACCTGTATCAGCGACGTCACCACGGACGAGGTCCACGATGCGCGCCGTGCCATTCACGTAGAGGTTTCCCATGCATCTGGTGTGCCCCGCCGGCAATTTGCCGGCACTGCAAGCAGCGATCGATGCCGGCGCGGATGCGGTCTACGCGGGCTTTCGCGACCAAACCAATGCGCGAGCTTTTCCCGGTCTCAATTTCAGCGACGATGAGCTTCGCCGCGGCATCCACTATGCCCATGCGCGCGGTCGCAAAGTCTACCTTGCACTGAATACCTACCCCGACAGCGCCAGGCTGTCAGTCTGGGAGAGCGCCGTCGACAAGGCGGCCGAGTTTGGCTGCGACGCGATCATCGCTGCTGAAATGGCCGTGCTCGACTACGCCACGCGCACCCATCCACGGCTCGCGCGACATCTCTCGGTACAGGGTTCGGCCACCACGGCACCGGCACTGCGCTACATGCATGAGCACTTTGGCATCGAGCGCGCGGTGCTGCCTCGCGTACTATCCATCCAGCAGGTGGAGCGGCTGTGTGAGCAGTCGCCGGTGCCGCTCGAAGTGTTCGCCTTTGGCAGTCTGTGCATCATGGTCGAGGGCCGATGCCAGCTCTCGAGTTATGTCACCGGCGCATCGCCGAATCGCCATGGCGTCTGCTCACCCGCGAGCTTCGTGCGCTGGGATGAGCACGATGACGGCAGCCGCAGCGTTCGCCTCAACCAGGTACTGATCGATCGCTTCAAGCCTTCGGAGCCTGCGGGCTACCCGACCGTGTGCAAAGGCCGCTTCGCCGTCGGCGGAGAGACGTTCCATGCGTTGGAGGAGCCCACCAGCCTGAATACGCTGGAGTTGTTGCCGCGATTGGCGGCAGCCGGTGTGGCAGCCCTCAAAATCGAGGGCCGTCAACGCGGCGTGGCGTATGTGACTTCAGTCACACGAACCTGGCGAGAAGCCCTGGACCGCCACCGCGCGACGCCATCCCGCTGGTCCGCTGAGCCAGCCTGGCAAAAAGAGCTGTCCAAACACGCCGAGGGGCACCAGACCACGCTTGGCCCCTACCACCGCAACTGGCACTGATTCACACCCATGATGAAGCTAAGCCTTGGTCCCTTGCAGTACTTCTGGACACGCGAACAGACGTTCGCGTTCTACCGCGACGCTGTGCGTTGGCCGGTCGACATCATCTATCTTGGCGAAACGGTTTGCAGCAAACGACGCCAACTCGGCACGCGCGACTGGATTGCCCTCGCGGAAGAGTTGGCAGAAAGCGGAAAGCAGATCGTGCTTTCGTCACTTGCCCTGGTCGAGGCCGAGTCCGAGCTAGGCGCCTTGCAGCGCCTGGTTGGCGATGGTCGTTTTCTGGTGGAAGCCAACGATCTCTCGGCAGTCCAGTTGTGCAGGGCCTGCAACATTCCGTTCGTTGGTGGTCCAACGATCAATGTCTACAATCACCGGGCCCTGGCCATTCTCCAGCGTGACGGCCTACGTCGCTGGGTGCCCGGCATCGAACAAGGCGAATCTCTTCTGCGCGATCTGCGCGATGCCATGCTTGCCGAAGGGCACGACATGCCCGAGCTGGAAGTGATCACCTATGGCCGCCTGCCACTGGCTTACTCCGCGCGCTGCTTTACCGCGCGAGCCTTCGATGTTGCCAAGGATCAATGTGGTTTTCGCTGCATCGAACACCCCGATGGGCTGCCGCTCGCCACACGCGAAGGCCAACCGTTCTTGCGCATCAATGGCGTACAAGTTCAAAGCGAGCAGATCACCGACCTTGGACCGGAGTTACCCACACTTCGCGAGCTTGGGGTCGACATCTTGAGGCTGTATCCGCAGGCGGAAGGGATGAGTGACGTCGTTACACATTACGATCTGGCCCGACGCTCTCATCAGCCGCCGCCGCGACTTGCCGCCCGTAACGGCTACTGGCATGGCGAGCCAGGCATGCATCGAGACATTGCGGCATCCACCTGACGCACGCAGTGACCTTGCTTGCCAGTCGCATGCCGTAGACCGGTAAGCATTTACCAGGCTTCGCCATCCACTCTGTAATGAGCACCGAGGCTGGAACGGCGCTTCAGCGCAGAAACCAAGATCTGCTGCGCCAGTTGCGCCTGCCAGCCAATGGCGCTCCATTCCATGCATTGCTGTTGCGCGCGACTAAGTGCCGCCTCAGTGCGAACGGGCCCTGCCGCCGCCCACAGACACTGACGCAGATCCGCCAACAACGCCATCGAAAGTGCATCACCGCGCACATGCCAGCGATAGGCACCACGCGCGGGCGCAAGAGTCGCCTGAGCCAGATGCCGGCCAAGCCGCTTGCCACAGAGAATCCCTTCCAGCAATGAATTGCTGGCCAGCCGATTGGCCCCGTGCACGCCGTTGCATGCCACCTCGCCTACCGCATAGAGACCGTCCACGCTGGTGCGCGCGTCCATGTCGACCGACAGTCCACCCATGTGGAAGTGAGCCGCCGGCGTTACCGGAATCCAATCTCGACGAGGGTCGACGCCATGCGCCAAACAGGCGGCCAACACCGTCGGGAATCGTGATTCCAAAGCACCGTTCACCGTGCTGGCATCAAGCCAGGCAGAGCCATCAACTTGCCGTGCGCTCCATACCTGTCTCGCCACGATATCGCGTGGGGCCAGGTCACCCATCGGGTGAACACGATCCATCAGCGCTGAGCCGTCGGCACGACGCAAGCGCGCGCCCGCTCCACGCAAGGCCTCGGTAACCAAGGGGAGACTGTACTTGCCCGCGACATCCAGAGCGGCGGGATGAAATTGTACGAACTCGAGGTCGCGAACGGCAGCGCCGACCGCCATACCAAGTGCCAGACCACTGCCCTCAGCACCGGGCGGGTTGCTCGTACGCGCAAACAGGGCGCCCAGGCCACCGGTGGCGAGTACGACGGCGGACGCCTCGACTTCCTCCATGCTGCCGGAACTCTGACGAGCACGCACACCACACACCCGTCCATCGCGCATCAGCAGTGCATCCACGTCGGCATCGCAACGCCACTGGATGTGAGATGCCTTACGGGCACGGTGTTGCATGGCGCGAAGCACCGCCGCACCACTCGCGTCGCCGCCCGCGTGAACGATACGCGCCGCCCGATGACCGCCTTCGCGACCAAGCTGAAGCCTGCCATCGGGTTGTCTGTCGAAAGCTACCCCTAATATGGATAGCCATTCGATGGCGTCCGGCGCATTGCTGCAGAGCCACTGCACCATCGCCACGTCGTTATGGTGGCTGCCTGCCGCCAAAGTATCGGCCATATGCGCGCCGGCGCCATCACCCGCGCCGATGGCTGCTGCGACGCCGCCTTGCGCCAATGCGCTCGCGCTGTCACCTCCGTCGCGGGCCCTGCAAAGCAAAAGCACCGGTCTTGGCGCCAACGCCAGTGCCGTCGCCAGCCCTGCCACCCCAGCCCCAACGATGACGACCGGCTGGGCGGATGACATCAAACGCTCTCGCGCCGACCCACAGACAGCATGCGCTGCATGGCTTGCCTCGCCCGATCAGCGACGTCGGTGGGCACTTCGACTGCGTGCCTCATGTCGCGCAGCGCTTCATAAATGTTTGGCAGCGTGATCCGCTGCATATGCGGGCATAGGTTGCACGGCTTGATGAACTCCGTGGCGGGAAACTGTGTTCGCAGGTTGTCAGCCATGGAGCATTCGGTAATCAGCGCAACACGCTCGGGGCGCTCTCGCTCCAGCCACTTGCTCATGGCGGTGGTAGAGCCAACGAAATCAGCCTCTGCAAGGACCTCCGGCGGGCACTCGGGGTGCGCCACCAATCGGGCGTGAAACTGCTCGCGGGCGTGACGGGCCTGCTGTGCGGTGAATTTCTCGTGCACCTCGCAACGTCCCTCCCACAGCACAAGCTCCACCTTCGTCTGTGATGCCACGTGACGGCCGAGAAATTGATCAGGAAGAAAGATCACCTTGGCGGACTTCATCGACTCGACGACCTGTACTGCATTGGCCGAAGTGCAGATGGCGTCGGACTCCGCCTTCACCGCCGCCGAGGTGTTGGCATAGCTGACCACCGGCACGCCCGGATGCTGAGCGCGAAGCGCACGCACGTCCTCTGCGGTGATGGACGAGGCCAGCGAGCAGCCGGCCTCGAGGCTGGGAATAAGTACCGTCTTCCCGGGGGCCAGAATCTTCGCGCTCTCGGCCATGAAGTGAACGCCGCACAGCAGGATAATGTCGGCATCGCAATCGGCGGCAGCCTGGGCCAACCCAAGCGAATCGCCGGTCACATCGGCGACGCCATGAAAAATCTCCGGCGACTGATAGCTATGCGCCATGATCACGGCGCCACGGAGCGCCTTTAGGCGATGGATGGCATCGATCCATGGAAGATGGATGGCCACCTCGATGCAGGGAATCATCGCCTCCAGCTTGAGTCTCAAGTCGGCGTACTGGTGCTCCAGCTCATCCCGCCACGCGGGTGCTGGCAGGTCCATAGGTCCGCTCATGGGTGTGGGCCCGATCAAAAGGTGGATTTGGATTAGAAATGTGCTTGCGCGTCAGGCGACTTCGCCGTGATGGATAGCTCTCGCGGTCCGCGCGAAACGCGCACCGCGATTGAGCACAATGCGCCCACCCAACGGCACCTGCTCCCAGGGCAGGCGTTCCAGCAGATTGCGCGCGGTCAACCCGAGCTCGACATCTCCGGTCAACGCGAGCCTGCGTTGAAAGAACAACGTATCGGCGTCTTCCAGACGACTGGCCAGCAACAACAAGTCAGTGGCGCTTCCGCGCACACCCGCCTCCGCAGGACCATCGACAAGGCGCAAGCCATCCGCATCCAGCTTGAACACCCAGCGTATGCCGAGATCACTCACCTCGATGCCCAGCCGACGTCCTCGCATGAACTCGAGTGAGCCATCCTGTACCGACGTACCCAGCACGCGGGACACAGCCAACTCAACCCCGCGTCGCTGCCAAGCTTCGGGTACAGCACGTAACAAAGGCGCCAGGCGCCTGGGTGGCGGAATCAGCCTGAGAAGGCGATGTTTCATGTCGATAGCCGGGATGTCGCCGGGGATGGCGCGCGGCATGTTCGCCGCGGATGGCTCGGTACTGCCATGACCGAGGTCAATGATGACCTGACCTGAGGAAGCCGTCATCTCGACACCCTGTTGGCGGCAGCCTTCACCAATGACCAGATCCAGCAATTGCTGCGCCAAGGACGAAGGTACGTCCAGTCGGGCTGCCAGATGAGCGATCCGCGATCGCATTTGCCGCTCGCGGGACAGATCGCGTGGTGGCGTGCCGATGCGCAGTTTGCACCAGGCGACGGCTTTCACAAGGCGCCGTCGCGTGGCCAACAACGCGATGATGCTGTCATCGACCCTATCAATGGTGCCGCGCGCGCAAGCGAGCGCGAAGCGCTCAGGCGACTTTTGACGCATCTTCGATGTCCGGTGCCAATGCCAGGGCCACCGGCAATACCTCTTCGGCGTACACGCGCTGTGCTTCGGTGATATCAAAGTCAGCGGGCTGACGCTTCTTTACCCCGTGATCGGACAGCACCAGGTGGGCGTCGGCCATCACGCCCGCGTTGGCGAGACACGCCTGCACGCATTTCATGGCGCAACCATCCAGGGCCAGGATGCGTCGACCGCCTTGCGCTGTTCGCACCAGCCCGGGCACGCCACCACCCACGCCGGCGATGCAGGACATCTCCGCCACGTGTTCACGATCGAGTTTCAGGGCGAGATGATTGGCCATTTGGGCCGCACTGGAACAACCAGAGCAGGAGTAGACAAGCGGAAGCTTGGCTTTCATCAGGGACTCTTCTATATCGAGTGCGATTCGCGCCGCGCCGGCCAGCTTGGCCGTGACTGCGACTCGAATGCTGCACATCAAAGGGCATATCGCCTGCCCTTGCCCTGATATGAGTCAACCATCAACCATCAAGCATCCTGGATGTCGCGTCCCGTGACGGGCGCTTGCTCGCACCCGCCATTCGCACCCGGCAACGGTGGTCTTTCAGGTGTGTCGACTGGTTTCAAACAGGAACCATACGCGGCGCTCGGCTTCATCGATCCAGTTCTCGAGCAGACTGGCGGTAGCCACGTCACGGTGTTCGTCGCACAGTGCGTGGGTTGCGCGCATGAAAGCGGCCAGGCGCTGATTGTCCTCACGCAGCTCGGCCAGCATGTCATCGGGCGTCACGAAATCCGCATCATTGTCGGAAAGGCGTGCCAGACGCTTGGCGTGCCCCAGTGAACGCAGGGTGGTTCCACCGACCTTGCGCACGCGCTCGGCGATCGGGTCAACCGTGGCGTAGATCTCGTCGGATTGCTCATCCAGCAGCAGGTGATAGTCACGAAAATAGGGGCCGGACATGTGCCAATGGAAGTTCTTGGTCTTCAGATACAGCGCAATGACATCGGCCAATAAGGCGTTGAGCTCGCCCGAGATATCCTGGGTGGCCTTCTCTCCCAATGCCGAGGGCGTGTTCAATGCCGCCTTCTGGCGGCTCTTCACCTTGCTGATGTCGCTCTTCGCCTTGCTCTTGTCATTCATGACGACTCTCCTGGGTTATTCGCTAAATCATGGAACGGGGAATGTCATGACGATGTGGTCACGGCTGAGCGTCTGCGTGGCGCCACAACGCCGCCGCAGCCAGCACCGGCGGCACCACGAAACACCACATGCTTCCAAAGGCGTAGCAAAGCGCGCCGCCGGCACACCCCACCGCAAAGGCCAGCACCGCCACCGCCATCCGCTTCAGACGGGCATCGAGCGCTGCTTTCTGGTCGTCCGGCACACCCTGCACGCGATCGGCAATGTCCAGCATCATTTGGGTGGTGGTGCCGGTCATCAGCGTGGACGGTGGCGCGCTCGGCAGATGGACGCGATGCACGGCGTTCTGGATGGCCATGGCGCCCACCAGGATCATGCCGGTTATCGTCGAGGACCAACTATCTACTTTCGGAAAAGGTCCATACCAGAGCGCCAGTATCATCGTCGCCACAAGCAGCACGAGCATGATCGACAACAGTGAGCGCACCACCGGAAGTCCCCGACTGATAAGCCGATAACGCATCAGGCGCGCACCGATCACGAACAGACAGAACACCGGCAAGGCAAGCAACTTCGCGATGACGCCGGAGGTGCCCGACACCAGCGCAGCGCCGATGGTGACAAAGTTGCCGGTGACATGCGCTGTAAAAAGCCCATGCAACGCAAGGAAACCTGCGGTATCGACGTAGCCGGCCATGACACTGAGAATGGTCGGCAGCAAGGGTTTCTCAGTCATACAATGACGACCTCCCCGAGCTTCGCCCGGTAGCTGGTGACTTCACCACATGAATTTCCCTTCCACGCCCACGTAATCACCGTTACGTCCGCCCGCCATGCGAATGGCCCCGCCTGCGTTGTAGTGCACAGCTTCCACTGCGCCGGTGAAGTTGGCGTTGAAGATGTAGTCGGCACGCACCTGGCCGTAAACGCCTGTCCAGCGTCCGCCATGACCTGCCGTCCCCGGTAGCGGGATATTCGGCTGCACATAAATGGCATCCGCCGTGGTCTGCCTCCACTGAAAACCCACCGCGCCCATCAGGGTGAGCTTCACCATCGGCTTCACTGTCAGGCTGGGCTTGATGTGCACCAGGTTCGTGTAGCCCGTAAAGCCGCCGAGCGTGAAGTAATAGCCGTTCGGAAACAGCGGATTGAAAGTGCCAAGTCTGTTGTCACCACGGCGGTCATCGCCGGATGCGGCATCCACCTGCAACCCTAGGCGCGGAAACCACCCTTTATCCCAGGTGTACCCAGCTCGTGCGCCTGTGCCCCAGGCATCGATATCCTTGGTGCCGACGTGCCCCCGCTGCAACATGCCTTCCAGATCCCAGTCCACTCCGTCGCGATTGCCCGCAAAGCGGACATCGTAGACATCCCGGTGCTCATTGCCCGTGGCGTCCAGATAATGCGCATTGTCGCGGGCGTAGAGCGAGTAATAGGCCGACAGCTCATTTTTGCCCCACACCAGCCGCTCGACACGCAGCGTGTCAAAACGGAAATGACTATTCGATGTGTCATCGAACGGATGGGCGCTGGAGTACTGCACGGGCTGGCTGACGAAGGCAATGAAGCGCCACTTCTCTATCTCCCAATCAACCCACGCGGCATCGAATGACTGACGCACATTTGGTCCGTCGCGCAGCGAAACAAAGCGCTGCAGATCGAATGCGAAATCCTGACGCCCCACGCGCGCCTTGAAAGTACCGGCGTCAAACTCCCGCACGTACGCAAGAAAAGCCAACCGAAGATCCCAGGGATTGCGATCGGCTCCGCCAATCACCTGCTTGCCGACCGTGCGGACATCCTCGATCTGCACGAAAGCCTGCCAGTACGTAGCGAAACGCAGGTCGCCGTGCAGTTGGAAGCGATCAAGCAGATAGGTGTCATTTGGATTGTGGCCAATGCCGAAGCTCGCCGCATCGGACATTTCCACGCGCTCACGCACATTCACACCCAGCGAGAGATAGGTGCCGGGATCGCTGGCACTCAGGGATATGTACTTGAGCGCATCACCCCACTGTGTGCGCAAAGCGGGATCCGCCAGTGGTGACCAGTCCTCCTGCCAGCGATTGCTGCGCAGCACGGGTCGCGTCGCGGCATCCTGCTTCGGCGTCGCCTGCGTGGAGTCGGTCGACAAGTCTTGTGCATGCACGAGTAGACCGCTCAACACGAGCGCCACACCGAGCGAGCCAGAAACCACCGCACGATGCATCACGACCCGCCCCTTGCGCCAAAGGAAGGGCCCCGGACCCTTCGCATCGGCATGACGATTCAATGGCCCGCGTTGGCGTGGATCTCAGCGACATAACCGCCAGGAAACTCCACCACCGCTGATTCGCGCCCTTCGCTGGTGAACGGTTCCACCAGCAGCTTGGCACCGTTGCTCTTCGCCTTGGTGATCGTGTCGGACAGGTTCTTCACTTCGTACCCCGTCATTTCATGCCCGTAGGGGTACGGCAGATGGCCGTCGGTAACAAAGACCGTCACCTTGCCAAAGGTGGAGTCGATACGGATGCGACGGTACTTGTCATTCGGGCGCCCGATCTCCACACCGGGTGCCGACGGCGTGTCGGAGGCCACCTTGCCGTGCGAGAACGCCGTGAAGCTCTTGACGAAGGCGTCAGCGCGGTCCGGCGATACATAAACCCGGTTCTCGGGAATCGTCTCGAACTGCGTGTAGCGCGGCGCCGTGGTGTGCCAATACAGCTGCATATTCACGCCACCTGGCCACTGGATCACGGCATCGCGACCGATAGGATCAGGGAACGGCTCCACGATGACATCCGCGCCCGAAGCGCGCGCCGCCTTGATCGCGGCTTCCATATCGGTCACCAGATACCCGGTTCGTTCGCTACCGAACGGATGCGGGATGGGCGTGCGAAAGCCGAACAGTGACACCGTGCCAACCGGCGTCTGCAACAACTGGCTGCTCGTGCTGCTGGGTGTCGGCGTGACTGTGGCTATCACCTGCTTGGTGCTCTGCCCGCCAAAGGTGCCAAGGAAACTGGCCACGAAGCGATCGACATCATCAGGAGCCACATAAACATGGGTGGTGTCGTACTGCGAGCCCACGGCCACCATCGGCGTGACCGGCTCTTTCGCCGCAACGGGCACTGAAGCTGCAGCAGCAAGAACGAACCCAAGGATCAGCACCTGGATTCCGGAATACGTACGCATGAGGATACTCCCCGTTGAATTCATGAATGAGCCGAAACGGCCTTGTCGACACTTTGCTTGCGCAGGTCATACCAGGCGACCAATAGAAAACCACCCACCAAGCCAAGGTGTTCGAAAAAGGCATTGGTGGCGGCAAAGCGCTCGGCCATGGGTGCCAACCAGAAGCGATTGGCAAGAAACGTGGCGGCCAGCGTGAAGGCCGCGAGCAACAACGCCCCCAGCCAGCGATAGCGACCCGTCAGGATCGCCAGTGACGCGCCAAGCTCCAGCGCAATTACCGCCACGGTGACGGGTACGGCGGGTTGAAGACCAAAATGCGCGGACTCCGCGACAGCGCCGCCAAAGTCCAAGGCCTTCTGAATGCCACCCTGCAGATACGCCGCACACAACCCCAGCAACGCGAGCCAATGCACGACCGGAGTGGCAAACGGCCATGCCCAGCGCGGTCGAATCACCACTGACGATTCTTGTGTTTGCGTCATGACGGCGACCTAGACCGCCCAACAAGCGCAACCAAGGGCACCCCAGAATGACTTGAGGTCGGAGACGGGCAAGCGGCTCGACCACGCCGTGGCGTGCTCATGACCGTGCACGCCGCATGCATGACCACAGCCACAGGCCGCGTGATTCACGACGGGCGTTGCATTGCGCTGCTGTGCCCACGCACCGTAGCCGCCGTAGGTGCGCACAGGTGACCACTCAGGCATCGCTGGCGGCACCGTCACGTCCTCGTGCTGGTTGAAGCCGCCACTGCCATACACCACACGACCACCCACGATAGTGAGCAATGACGTGGTATCCGCAATATCGCCTTCGGGGCAGGCGAAGTAATCGCGGTCAGGCACGATCAGGTCAGCCAGCTGCCCCACCTTGATCTGGCCTTTCTTGCCCTCCTCATTGGAGAACCAGGTAACGTGCTGCGTCCACATGCGCAAAGCCGTTTCGCGGTCCAGGCAATTGCTGCGGGGGTATAGCGCCAGGCCTCCTACGGTTCTGCCCGTGACCAGCCAGGACAGTGATACCCATGGGTTATAGGAGGCCACGCGCGTCGCATCCGTTCCGGCCGATGTGCGCAAACCTCTTTCTAGCATGCGCTTCACCGGTGGTGTCGCCTGCGCGGCAGCGGGGCCGTAGCGCTCGACGAAGTACTCGCCCTGATAGGCCATGCGATGTTGCACCGCCACGCCACCACCCAGAGCAGCAATGCGGTCAATCGAACGTTCCGAAATGGTTTCGGCGTGATCGAAGAACCAGTTCAAACCCTGCAAAGGTATGTCGCGATTCACCTTCTCGAACACATCCAGCGCACGGCTGATGGTTTCGTCATAGGTTGCATGCATTCGCCATGGCCAGCGGTTTTCTGCAAGTACGCGAACGACTTCTTCCAGGTCGCCTTCCATCTGCGGCGGCATATCCGGCCGTGGCTGTCGGAAGTCCTCAAAGTCTGCCGCCGAGAACACCAGCATCTCGCCGGCGCCGTTGTGACGGAAATAATCGTCACCCTGCTTGTACTTGGAAGTGCGCGTCCAGTTGAGAAAGTCGTCCTTCTCCTGCTTCGGCTTCTGCGTGAACAGGTTGTACGCAAGGCGAATGGTCAGCTGGTTGTCGGCTGACAGCTTCTCGATGACGGCGTAATCCTCGGGGTAGTTCTGGAACCCGCCGCCGGCATCGATGGCACCAGTAACACCCAGCCGGTTCAACTCCCGCATGAAGTGACGCGTGGAATTGACCTGATAGTCAAACGGCAGCTTCGGCCCCTTGGCCAGCGTGGCGTAGAGAATCGCGGCATTCGGTTTGGCCAGCAGCAAACCAGTGGGGTTCCCTGCCCCATCGCGCACAATCTCTCCCCCGGGCGGCTCGGGTGTGTCCCTGCCGTAGCCCACGGCACGTAGCGCTGCGCCATTGAGTATCGCGCGGTCATACAGGTGCAGCAGGAACACCGGCGTGTCCGGCGCGACCGCATTCAACTCGTCAATGGTCGGCAACCGCTTCTCGGCAAACTGATGCTCGGTAAAGCCGCCGACCACGCGCACCCACTGAGGGGCCGGTGTCACGGCCACCTGTTGCTTCAGCATGGCCATGGCATCGGCCAGCGAGCGCACACCATCCCAGCGCAACTCAAGGTTGTAGTTGAGGCCGCCGCGAATGATATGCAGATGGTTGTCGATCAGGCCCGGCAGGACACGTTGCCCCTTGAGGTCGATGACGCGTGTATGCGGCCCAGCCAACGACATGACATCGCCATTGCTACCAACGGCGGCGAAACGTCCATCGACGATCGCCACCGCCTCGGCTTCAGGCTGCGAATGGTCAAGAGTGGTGATGCGCCCGCCATGCAGAATGAGGTCCGGAGTCACTTTGAGCGCGGTCACGGCTGCGTCTCCTCTGCGCGATCACCGCGCTTCGTACCATCAGCCTTGGGCAGCTCGCCGCACATATGGGGCTTCACCTGATGCGTCCACATCGCAGCAACGGTTTGCCGCTGCCACAGATCTTTCACCAGTGGTGGCAATTGTTCACCCACAAGAATGCCCAACAGCCCGACCAGCGCCACAATGGGTGGAGCCGGCGAGCGAACATTCAGCAGACTATAGATGACACCGACCAGCACGCCGGTGGCGAGCGAAATGATGTAGATCTTCATGTCCGTGCTCCTGGCGCAGGCGGTCAGCCTTCGTGCGCCCCGAACATGCTCTTGGCATAGATGATGCCCAGACCATACGAACCGCCGAAACGACTGGCGATACCCGTGGTGCTTGCGTAGCTTTCGGTGCGGGCCCAGTCGCGCTGGAGTTCCAGCAGGTACTGCAACGAGGTCATCGGGCGAGCACCGGCCTGAATCATACGCTGCATGGCACAGTCATGCGCCTCGGTGGAAACGTCACCGCAGGCATCTGCGATCACATAAACCTCGAAACCCTGATCCAGTGCCGACAACGTCGGGCCAACAATGCAAACGGAAGTCCACAGGCCTGCGAGCACCAGGCGCGTCTTGCCGAGCTCATTGACGCGCTTGATCACCGCGGCGTCTTCCCAGGTGTTCATCGAGGTGCGATCCAGCAACGGCTGCCCCGGGAACGCATCGGTGATCTCGCTGAACATCGGGCCGGAGAAACTCTTCTCGGCCACCGTGGTGAGAATGGCCGGTACCTTGAAGCTCGCCGCCGCATGCGAGATCAGTGCCGCGTTGTTACGCAAGGTGATGGCATCGATGGAATGGGTGGCAAACGACATCTGCGACTGGAAGTCGATCATGATCAGCGCATGATCTTTCGGGGTCAGCAACAGCTTGCCTGGTGTCGGGGTCGCGGTGATGGACATGGGGGAATCTCCGGGAACGGGCGAAGTGCGCGCTGGCGAAGCAGGCAGCCAGCGCGCCGGTTGAAATCAGGAGCGGATGAAGTCGAGCAGATCCTTGTTGACCTGCTCCGCGTGCGTTGCCGTCAGGCCATGAGGTGCGCCCGGGTAAACCTTGAGCGTGGCGTGCTTGATGATCTTGGCACTGAGGCGCCCCGCGTCGTCGATGGGCACGATCTGATCGTCGTCGCCATGAATGACCAAGGCAGGCACGTCGATCTTCTTGAGATCGTCGGTGTAGTCGACCTCGGAGAACTGCTTGATGCAGTCGTACTGCCCCTTGAGGCCGCCCAGCATGCCCTGCAGCCAGAACGAGTCGCGCATGCCTTGCGTCGCCTTGGAGTTGGGATGGTTGGCGCCGAAGAACGGGCCCGACAGGTCCCTGAAGAACTGCGAACGATCCGCCAGGGTCTTCGCGCGGATGTCGTCGAACACCTCGATCGGCAAGCCACCGGGATTGTTCGCGGTCTTCAGCATGATCGGCGGCACCGCACCAATCAGCACGGCCTTGGCAACGCGCGACGTGCCGTGGCGGCCGATGTAGTGCGCCACTTCACCGCCGCCCGTGGAGTGACCCACCAGCACGATGTTCTTCAAGTCCAGCTTTTCGATCAGGGTGGCCAGATCGTCGGCATACGTGTCCATGTCGTTGCCGTTCCACGGCTGGCCCGAACGACCATGGCCGCGGCGGTCGTGGGCAACGGTGCGATAACCGTGCGAGCTGAGAAAAAACATCTGCACATCCCACGCATCGGCGCTCAGCGGCCAACCGTGCGAGAACACAACAGGCTGACCTTGCCCCCAATCCTTGTAGAAGATGCTGGTGCCGTCTTTGGTGGTGATCGTGCTCATGAAGTTTTTCCCAGGTGAAGAGTGCGTGGGCGCCGTCGCTGCGACGGCCATGGAAGGCATCGAAAACCCTGCGATGGGCAGGGCGAGTGCCGCTGATGCGGCAGCCATGCCACCGAGAAATGCTCGCCTGACGGGGTCGATATCCGCTTCAGGCTCTTTGCTCAACATATGGACTCTCCTTGTGCATCGCCTGAAGACGCCGCGCGTCATGCACTGTGGCGCCATAACCGCTTCGCGACGCAACGTGTTGATGACGTGATAGCGAAGTGAGCTGGGCCAGCGATGCCGCCACTGGCTCGTCACCCATTGTCTTCAGCCCCGCCAAGGAGACGTACCCCAATCGCGGCAAATCTTGCCTACCCGATCAGGTAGATCACGTGAAGCTCGCGTCTGACGTGCGTGTGCCACCACCCGCGCCGGCACCGATGTGACGCGAGGGTTACACCTGAGCGGGGACGGGCTCAGCCTTCGAAGAAGCCGCGGTTGCGCGCGAGCGTGACGGCATGCGTGCGATCGAGCGCGCCGAGCTTGGTCATGATGTTCTTCAGCCGCGCCTTCACGGTGTCTTCGGACACGCACAGGATGTCGGCAATGCGCTTGTTGGTGTGCCCGGTAGCCACCAGGCGCAGCACGCTCAGCTCCCGGTCACTCAGCATTTCTGACCAGGCATGTTGAGCGATATCCCCGGCTACCTCGGTAGCGACCACGCGACGCCCGATCATCACGGACCGTATGGCCGCAAGGATCTCGTCACGGGTCGCGGTCTTGAGCAGATACGCACACGCACCGAAAGAGAGCGCGCGTTTGACGCGGGCATCACCTGGATATGACGTGAGCACAATGATGTGCGCATCGGAAAATTCAGCGCCCAGGGTCGAAATAGCCTGCAAGCCATCAACCCCGGGCATCTGCAGGTCGATCAGGGCCACATCCGGGCGCAGCTCGCGGTAACGCACGATGGCTTCCGCGCCGTCCGCCGCCTGGCCAACCACCGCCATGTCCTGAGCGCTCTCGATCGCCGCGACGATACCGTCGCGCATGATCGGGTGGTCGTCCGCAATGAGGACCCGAATGAGTGCCGCATCGACTGTCACGGTTTGAACCTTGGGTACATGTTGGCTTTCTCTGCGCGGACCGAGGCGGGGTAGTCCGGCATCCGGCCGCACTATCCTGCCCCATCAAATGGGGATCAATGCCCATTCGGGTGATTCTGTGTTCACGCGGCGGCACCTATGGCGGCCGGTCAATGAGACCTATGCTGCCGCCTACCGCCATGTGCCATGGCGTACGCGCACTTCCACGGGAGCCTTATGTCGAAACCTGGATGGCTCGCCCTCCTCGGTCGTCGCGCCCTGCCTTTCGCGGCTGCACTGGTGCTCGTGTGCGTTTCGCTCGCAAGTCATGCCAGCGAGTCACCAGGCTTTCGCCGTCGGCTGTGGGCCACCGAAACGGGCACGCCCGCCGACATCTGGGCCATGACGCAGGGCAAGGACGGCTACCTGTGGCTGGGAACGGGTAGCGGACTCTACCGCTTCGACGGCTCCAGCTTCGAACGCTTTCAACCCACCAACGGCGAGCACCTCCTGTCCAACGACATCACCGCATTGACCATGCTGGATGATGGCTCCTTGTGGATGGGCTTCTACTACGGCGGAGCCAGTGTGCTGCGCAGTGGCCACCTGCAGCCCTATGCGGCGGGACAAGGTTTTCCGGGCGGCATGGTGCTCGCCTTCGCGCGCACCGGCGATGGCACTGTGTGGGCCGCGACCGAGGGTGGCCTCGCCCGGTTTGACGGCACTCGCTGGCAAACCGTCGGCGCCGAGTGGCATTACCCCACGGAACGCGCGGACTGGCTGATGGTGGCGCGTGACGGCACGCTCTGGGTCACCACTGGCGACTCGCTGGTCTTTCTGCGCCCTGGCGCACGCCGTTTTCAGCGCACCGACCTGGTCGTTGCCAAGTACGCCATCGTCGCGCAGGCCCCTGACGGCACGCTGTGGCTATCGGATCACCTGCATGGCACACGCGCCTTGCCCGGCCTTACTTCCGAACACCCCAGCAGCTCGCCCGACGCGCCGCTGGACGACACGGATTTCGCGTGGGCCAACCGCCTGCTATTCGATCGTTACGGCAACCTGTGGGGCACCTGCGTCGACAAAGGCGGAATCTATCGCGTCGCCCTGACTGATCAGTTAGCCCATGGACGATCACTACGCGCCACGGATCTGGCGGAAACCATCAACCGCACCAACGGATTGGTTTCCGAACGGGCCGTTCCCTTGCTCGAAGATGCAGAAGGCACGGTCTGGGCGGGCACCAACATGGGCCTGGCCAGCTTTCACCGCAACAGCTTTCAGGTGCCCGCACAGGTATCGCTTGGCACTGCGGCGAACTACGCCATGGCAAGGGATGCAACGGGCGCCGTGTGGATTGCCAATGGCGGCACGCTGTACCGCTTCGACGGTGACGCCGGCGGGGTCGAACGCAGTGACCTACATGACGTGAATGGCATGCTGTTCAACCGCACCAGCGATCTCTGGATGGTGGGTCGAAACCATCTTTACTGGCTGCATGGCCAAACACTCAGCTCCGTCGACTGGCCCGTCTCGCCCGACCTCACCCACGTTAATGCTCTGGCCTTAGACGGCACGGATCAACCTTGGCTTGCCTTGGCCGAACACGGCCTCTACCACCTGAGGGAAGGCCAATGGCAAAGGATCGTACCGACGCCTTCCCTTGCACGCGAAACACCGACGGCCCTGGCCAGCGACACGCACGGCGTAATGTGGATCGGCTACGCCGGCAATCGCCTTGTGCGACTCGACGCTGATCATGCGCAACTGTTCACCGAAGCCGATGGTTTGCACGTGGGCACCATCACCACCATCGATGCCAGCGACAGCGATGCACTGATCGGCGGCGAACAAGGGCTCGCCCGCTGGCACGACCGTCGCATAGCGCCCATGAATGTGGCAAACGATGACGCCTTCACCGGCATCACCGGCATCTCGCGCACCCCGCGCGGCGACCTTTGGCTCAATACCGATAAAGGCGTGGTGCGCATCGATGCCAGCGAGGCATGGCAGAGTTTCGACCCGACAGGTCATCAGCCCGCGTATCGGTTGTTCGATTATCGCGATGGCCTGCCCGGCATCGCCAAGCAGGCAGCCATGCTCCCGACCACGTTGATGGATGGGCATCAGCACCTGTGGGTGCTCACCAATCAAGGGCCCGCCTGGATCGATCCCGACCAAGTGAGCAGCAACCCATTGCCGCCGCCGGTATCGATCGCCGACATCGTCGCCAATGGCAAACATTACGCCACCGACCATGCGGTGCAGCTGCCCAAGGGCACCACGAACCTGCAGGTGCGCTATAGCGCGGCGAGCCTCGCCATTCCCGACCGCGTGCGCTTCCGCTACCGACTGGACGGCGTCGATGCTGCCTGGCAGGACGCAGCGAATCGGCGCGAGGCGTTCTACGCCAACCTGAGCCCCGGCACTTACCGCTTTCATGTGGTCGCCGCCAACGACGATGGCGTCTGGAATATGCAGGGCGCAGCGAGTGACCTCATCATCGCGCCCTGGTTCTACCAGACACTCTGGTTCTACGCGCTTTGCCTGCTGGGCGTCGTGGCGATGATCATCGTGTTCTATCTCTGGCGCTTACGGCTGACCGCGGACCGTGTGCACCTGCAATTGATGGAACGCATGAACGAGCGCGAACGGATCGCCCGGGAGATCCACGACACCCTACTTCAAGGCGTACAAGGCCTGCTGCTTCGCCTGCAGTCACTCATGGCCAGCCCCGCGAGAAACGAAGCGCATGACGGCGCCCTCGACACGGCGATCAGCCAGGCCCGGCAAATGGTGATCGAGGGACGCGACAAGATCATCGCGCTACGCGGCGACACGCCTCGCCCCAACGAACTGGTGCAGTCGATTCTGGCCGTGGGCGAGGATCTGGCCTCGATTCATCCACAGGTGACGTTCCGCATGAGCACCTCTGGCAAACCACGACAAATGCTGCCCAGTGCCCGCGACGAAGTCGTGGACATCGTCCGCGAAGCGATACGCAACGCATTTCTGCATGCACTGGCTAGCCATGTCGACGTACACGTGGACTACGGCAAACACACCTTGCGTATCAACGTCATCGACGATGGCCGGGGCATTCCACAGCAGGCACTCGAATCCGCCGCCGAAGCAGGCCATTGGGGCATCGTCGGCATGCGCGAACGCGCGGCGCGGCTCGGCGCGAAGCTGTCGTTGCAACAGATGCAGCCAGGTGGCACCGAATGGCGGCTCAGTGTGCCCTGTCGCGCGGCCTACCAATCACCCAAGCGGCGCGTACATGGCGGCTCCTGACAGGAGTTCCTCTGCCACCGCAGGAGCGCCTATGGCTGCAACTCCAAGTACTTGGATCGCGCGAGCGAGAATCACTGCCCTGTCCCTACAATCACTGATTGCTACGTATCCAACGGCCAAAGAATTCAAGCACTCGCAATTCGTAATCTGTTCCAGCATACCCGTGCAAATCGACATGCCTCGCACCATGCACGACCCACAACTCTTTAGGTCCTTTCGCTGCTTCGAACATCGCGTAGGACTCGACAATCGTCGTATCCATGTCGCGATCACCCACGATCAGCAGCTTGGGCATCCCCAAACTGCCGATACGATCAATCGGACGCAACTGATCCGGATAAATACCCAGGTGAGGATGCAGGGTTGCCAGCAGCAAGGGTGCAACCCACGGGCCTACAGAGCCGAGGTGGATGACGAGCCGATCTTCTGCTGCCTGTTGAATCGTTGGATAAACCTGCTCCAGTACAACAGCATCAGCGTCCACGCGAGGACGGGCAAAAATCGTGGCTGCCCCGCCCATCGATGTACCAATGATGCCTACGCGTTCGCCGGGCAAGCGCTCATGAAGATATCGCAGTGACGCCGTTACGTCCTCAGCTTCGCGGTATCCGAAGGTAATGGCCCTGCCGGGGCTCTCGCCGGACGCCTGGAAGTCAATCAACAGCACCGAATAGCCCGACGCGTGCAGGAACCTGGCGCGACCAACCATGGCACGCCGATCTGACCGAACGCCATGCAAAAGAAGTATGACGCCTTGCCCTTTAGTGCCAGCGACAAACCAACCGGAAACCGGGTTGCCTGAAACATCATGAAATGTGACTGTTTGGGCCCGCAGGTCGGCGGGTGGAGCCCCGATAGAGACCTGTCGCGAGCTAACAAGCGTAGTGCCTGCCATCCACAGACCAACAAGCCCCAGGACTGCAATCAGCTCTAGCAGGAGCAGCCACTTCAAGTGTCGAGCGTAGTGGGCCATGAGATCGACGAGCTGAGGATTGTGGAATGTGCGCCAATGACTGGCACTGAGCATGCCATTCGTCCAGGGCCTATGGCTGCCAGATTCATGGCCTCATCGAGTCAGGATGCGATCATGAAGACGCTAGCTAAAGCCAACCCTTTCCCCGATGTACCGCAACAGCGGAGCGGCATGTATCAGCATCTGATATGGCCCATCCCCTTTGATATCGCCGTCGCGCATATTGAGCAGGAACTCCCAGCTGTCGCCAAGGCTGCCAACGAGATGAACCCCTGGCACCGGCTTCGAGAGGTCGTAAATCACCTCTCCATCGAGGTCCCAATAGTAGTCTTCATCAAGTCGGATCTCCGGGCCTTGAATGGACTCGGCGTGCTCAAGAAGATCGTTGATGATGCGGCGGAGTTCGCTGATGCTCACCACAGGATGCTTGACCATTGATCACCTGAGACCGTGCCGGATGGAGCCTGATCTTACCGTGGCAAAGAGTGTCCGGCCGAGTGTGCCCTCGCTAGCACGCGAGCAAGGTCACCATGTCGGCAGTAGGTCGCCTCGACCCTTCAGTCTCGGTATACGAGAAGGCATCAGAGCAACAGTTACGTTCCCAACACCATCTGTGTGCCATGGCTTCCCGCAAGCCAAGCTGAAAACCAGCAATGCCCGCGCCCCAGGCATTCGTTTATGCCGCCAACGAGGACACCCCCATGAAAGCACATCTATTCGGAACCGCGACCCTGCTCTGCATTGCAAGCACCATGGCACCTCAGGCCGTGCGGGCACAGGACCAAGCCGGAACCCACCGCACACCACTCTCGCACCACGACCTCAGCATGCCAGGCTGGGAGGAGTACCAGACGCGCGTCGATATTGATCCGGGCAAGATCGCACCGAACCACCGGCATCCCGGTGAGGAAATCATCTATGTGATCGAAGGTTCGCTGGAGTATCGACTCGAAGGTCAGCCACCGGTGACCCTCAAGGCTGGCGACGTGCTATTTGTACCCGCAGGCGTCGTGCACAGCGCGAGGAATGTCGGCCAGACCAATGCGGCCGAACTTGGTACCTATGTGGTGCCGAAGGGCAGGCCGCTGACTGAATGGGTCAAGTGAGGGTGGGGGAAATCCGCGACTACTCAACTACGAGGGCATGCATACGATCTTTCGCCGCGCCCTCGCGGCCAACGTCTCCGTACCTTGCAGATGCCATGCAGGAAGACGCAGCAGCCACATAGTGTTGCCCTATCAGTGAACGATGTCCGTGTTCTGAGTCACAGCGATCATCCACTTTGGACCGGAGCGCACCAAAACGTTGGTGACGATACCATCACGGCTTGGCACAGCCTCCCCTTTCATCGTGGTTTGCCCCTCCAGACGCCAGGTGGATCTTGCAACGATCACGTCCTGGCTCAGCTGTTTGAAGGTCGTATCGACGACGGTCAGGTGGCTGTGCTTGAAGATGGTGGAGTGCACAAAGGTGTGCGCATCCTTGATAGCGGTACGTCCACGCCACCGTGTACCCTCGATGTTCACGTAGTCAGCGTCCTCGACAAACAGGTTTGCGAAGGCATTCATGTCGTGCTCGTTCCAGGCGTTCACGAGACTTGTAAGAGTCGCGCGAACGCCCTCCACATCGCGGTTTTCTTGCACATCGCCAGCATGAGATGCAAATGCGATGAGAAACAACAAAAGCATGGCGAGCAGACGCATCGGTGAAGTTCTCATACGAAAGTCCTTGTGGCTCGGTTCTGGCGCCCGGCCAGAATGATCAATCCAGACAGCCCACGTTGTAGTGGACCTGCTTATTGCCCCATTCCCACAGCTTTGAAATCAGAATCCAGCAATTCGTGATGCCACAACGGGCCGACTGATCCTGCGCAGCCGGGTCGCGACGAAGAATAGCCAGCACATCATCACGACAACGAATGCGCGATTGGCAATGCCGTAGGGCATGCCGCGATGCAAGGTCTTGAACTGAATGAACAGCGCAATGACCAGCAGCAGCGCAAAGACAGCGGCCGCCAACCGGTAGGCACGCCAACGCGCGTCAAGCAGCGCGACGATGGCCATCAGCACTGCCGCGGTGACCAGGCATGCAACGTTGATGTAGAAGCTGATGGCGTGAATGTCACCCGCTCGTGTCGACGGTGCGCCAGGGAGATCCGTCGGGTACATTGCGGTGACCACGGCTCCCACCGACATCACAGCAAGCAACACCGCGACGACCCATGCCGCAACCGTACGCGGATGACTGAACACAACAGCAAAGGCAAGCATCAGGCATCCAAGTCCCATGATGGCAAAGGTCGCCGCCATCACGCCGCCCCATGGTCCGACGGCGTAGTCGCTTATCATGTGGCTGGATATCGCGTAGTCGGGTCTCAGCAGATGCATGAGCGCGAGGCCGATCACAACGAAGGCAAAACACGCGATGGCGACGTTAGCGAAGCGGGCGCCGGGTGGGCCCAGGGTGGAGGAGATCATGGATGCTCCTTGATGGATGGCTCACCACTCAGCTCCCGCCAAATCGGCGAAAGCTCTCCGATAGAACAGGAGCGGTCCTGTATGTGATGCAAGCGGTTCGGGAGTCTACGCGCCCAGCACTTCGTTGCCACTGACCATGATTGCTATGCACATCGGCATATCGCCAGGAAAGGCAAACACGACAGTCATGTGGGATCCGCTGTAGCGTCCGCCCGCAGCGAGTCCACCGTCTTGAAGGATCTGGCGCGGCAACAGGCGACCCAAGGTGAATGCCTTCACTGCCTTGTCGTGACGTAACCTTAGTGGGGGTTGCAGCGAAGATAGCTGGACACCCCGGCCTATCGGAGCACCCATGTCAGACCCCGCCCCCAAGCCTCGACATTTGCTCTGGCGCTGGCTCGCCATGGGTTCCGCCGTGCTCGTGCTTGCACTGGCCTTTGCCTATACGGGCGGCTGGCTTACTCCAAAAAGGTTGACCGCACAGCGCATCGTGGATGCCTTTGAGCGCGATGGCGGCATTCATCCCGGCTATCGCCGCAACCACGCCAAAGGCATTTGCATCGCTGGCTATTTCGACAGCAATGGCCAGGCCGCCCCCTATTCCAGGGCCGAGGTGTTCGCCGTCGGCCGAACACCCGTTGTCGGCCGTTTCGCCGTTCCCGGCGGCAACCCCTATGCACCGGACAGCAGCGTGCCGATACGCAGCCTTGCGCTGCGCTTTGCCTTGCCCAACGGGCAACAGTGGCGTACCGGCATGAACGCCATGCCGGTGTTCCCGGTGTCGACGCCCCAGGCGTTCTACGAGCAGTTACAGGCAAGCCAGCCCGACCCGGCCACCGGCAAGCCAGACCCCGCGCGAATGAAGGCGTTCTTCAGCCAACACCCCGAGACCGGCGCGTTCCTCGCCTGGATCAAAAGCGCGAAACCCTCCGCCAGTTACGTGACCGAGAGCTACAGCGGCCTTAACGCGTTCTACTTTGTCGATGGGAAAGGTGAGCGCCATGCCGTTCGCTGGCAGATGACGCCGGAAGCGAAAGACTCTGGAACCGGTCCCGCTGATGACACGGACTATCTCGCCAGCGACCTGCACACGCGCCTCGCCACAGGTCCGCAGCGCTGGCACCTGATGGTGACGCTCGCCGCACCGGACGACCCCGTGGACGACGCCACCAAGATTTGGCCCCCGGATCGCACCACCATCGATGCAGGCACCCTGGTGATCGAGAGCGAGCAGTCGCAGGCAAGTGGCCCGTGTCGTGACGTGAACTACGACCCCACCGTGCTGCCGGATGGCATCGTGGTGTCAGGTGATCCGCTGCTTGCGGCGCGCTCCGCCGCCTATGCCACCTCCTATCTGCGTCGCACCAGTGAAGAAGCGCATGTTCCCGGCGCAGCTCACGCGGCCACGTCCAAGCTGGAGCATCCGTGATGAACGCACCTCACGCCTTTCATCCGCTGGCACGCCTGCTCCACTGGACCATGGCTGTGCTGATCCTTGCCATGTTGTTTGTTGGCGTTGGCATGGTCACCACGGTCTCCAGCAAACATCAGTGGCTGCTGGCCATTCATCGACCACTCGGTGCCACCTTGCTTGTACTGGTGATACTGCGATTGTGCGTGCGACTGCGCTTCAAGCCGCCCGCCCTGCCCGCTGACATGCCGGCATGGATGCAGTTCCTCGCACATGCATCGCACTGGGTGCTCTACGGGCTGATGATCGTTATTCCGCTGGTCGGCTGGGCCATGCTGTCGGCAGGCGGCTATCCGATCATGCTGGGGAGTGCGTGGCATCTGCCACCCCTACTGCCGGCCAATGGAGAGCTGTTTGCCTGGCTTCGGATAGCGCACGGCTGTCTAGCCTATTTACTGTTTCTCACCATCCTTGGCCACATGGGCGCAGCGCTGTATCACGCGTTGATCCGTCGTGACGATGTATTTCCAAGCATGACGTTTCCATCGCATGGACATGCCACCGCCACAGGGCCATCGAATGCCACGAGCGATGCATCACCACCTCCGCCCGCTACCGATGCCAATCCTTCTGCTGAGAAAGGAGCCAGGCCACTTGAGGATGGGTAGCGCAATGAATGCGTAGCAGGCATCCGATGCGAGAACTACGGTACTGACCGGCAGCCGTCTGGCACACACCGTCCATCGCGCTAAAACAGCACGCCTTCGATGGGTTGCAGCGGCTCCGGCAAATCGGTTTCGCCAAGCAAGCTGCGAAGATTGATTTCCACCGCACGGCATATCGCATCCAGCGGCAGATCATTGGGCAGCAGGTCAAATGGGTCTTCGATCTGCGTACCGATGGCATCCAGACCAAAAAACGTATACGCGAGCACGCCCACGGCAATCGGCGTCAGCCAGCCCAGCGGGCTGAAAAGGCAGAACGGCAAGATAAAGCAGTACACATGCACTGTGCGGTGCAACAACAAAATGTAAGCAAAAGGAATGGGCGTGCTCTTGATGCGTTCGCAACCGCCCAACACGTGTGACAGCTGATTGATTTCGCGATCCATGGCTGCAAGCAGCATGGCGTCGACACCTTCAATGCGAGCACTTCGCACATACGAATCACCGATGGCCCCCATCAAGGTGTTTGGACGATTCGGCGAAACCAAGACGGTCGCACACACCTCAGGGGACAACCACTTCTGCGCATCCATATCAGAATTTGATTCACGCAGGTGATGCCGCAGCACATGCGCAAAGCCGATCAGGTCATACACCAGCCGACGGCGCTCCGCTGCCGGCAGACCGGGCATAAAGGCCAGAGCCTGACGCGCCAGGTTGCGGGTCGCGATCACCAATTCGCCCCACAACGTACGCCCTTCCCACCAGCGCTGATACGCCACGGTATTTCGAAAGCCAAGAAAGATGGCCAGCGTCAAACCAAGCAAGGTGAGAAAGGCTGCATTGATTGTGAAGTGAAGTGCAACTCCCCGCTGCTCCGCGATCACCACGGCCAATGAGAGCAACATGGCGTACAACACGCGCGGCCAGATTACAGGAATGATGGACCCTTTCACCGCAAACAGAAGGGTGATGACTGAATCGGCGTTATGCGGACGTACGATCATGATGCGCTTCTGATTATCGCAGGAGACTGAAGTGACCTGTCCATCGGACCAATCGCGAGACGGCACGACAACCGCACTTTCCGTCGATTGTGTATTCACGTTGCGCCACGCCGCCTGGCAGTAGCTTGGCGATGACATCCGCTCCCCGGAGGATCACCCAATGAACACCAGCACCATGCAGCTTGGAAAAGGCAACATCGAGCCTCTCATCCTACGGGCATTGATACGCAAGCTTGTCGCCAAAGGCGCTATCTCTATCGATGACCTCAAGGATCTGTTGCTTGAAGCCGCAGTACACGCTGACCTGATCGTCGGCAATAACCTGACGCAGCAGGAAGCTCTTCAGATGGTCGAAGGCGACTTGCTACCCGCTTTTATCAAAGACTCATGAGCGTCGCTACCGCCGCGCCGCCACGTCCTGCGCACTAAGCGCGCCTTGCTTTCCGCCGAAGTGGCCGGTGATGTAGTTGGAGAGTGCCGCGATCTCCGCGTCGGAATACGCCCGACCAAACGACGGCATGAAAATCCGCTGGCTTCCTACGTTCAACTGCGAGCCGTGCAGGATGATCTGCGTGAGGTTGGTTGCATGCGGATCAGTCACTGTACGCGTACCGGTGAGTGCCGCGTAATCAGTCTGGCGCCCCTGTCCGTTATCGAGATGACAGCCCGCGCATGCGCCGACAAAGATTTGCTCGCCCAGGCTTGCTCCGCCATTGGCATTGGCCACGGCAGCGCCCGATGGTGCACCGGACGAAACGGGCATACCCGTGGCCTGGGGTTTGACATCTCGAAGATAGGTGACCAGCGCAGAGATGTCGGATGGCGTGAGGTACTGCAGGCTGTGTTCCACCACCTCACCCATGGGACCCGAGGCCGTACCGTGCCCGGCGACGTGCCCTGTGGAAAGATAGTCCGTGAGCTCCTGATCACTCCATCCACCAATCCCATGCGTCTTGTCGGACGTGATGTTGTAGGCGCGCCATCCCTGCAGCTCTTCGCCGGCCAAAGCCTCACTTCCTTTCATGGCAAACGCTGCATTCCTTGGCGTATGGCACTCGCCGCAATGCCCCAACGCCGTCGCCAGATAGGCGCCGCGATTCCAGGCTTCGGACTTGCCCTGTTCGGGCTGGAAACGTTGCTTGTGCAGGAACATGGCATTCCACAGACTAAGCGCCCAGCGCTGGTTATACGGGAACGATAGGTTGTTCTCGCGCGCAGGTGATGACACCGCCGGCAGGCTGAACAAATACGCCTTGATCGCCAGAATGTCGTCACGACTCATCGCCGTGTAGGACGTATAGGGAAAGGCCGGATACAGAGGATGACCTTCCTTGTCGATACCGGCATGCATGGCGCGCACGAAATCATCATCGCTCCAGTTACCGATGCCGGTGTCCTTGTCTGCGGTGATATTGGGCGAATAGAGCACGCCAAAGGGCAGCTTGAACGGCACGCCACCGGCATAAGCGGCACCGCCGGGCACGGTATGGCAAGCCACGCAGTCCGCTGCACGCGCCAGGTATTCACCGCGAGCTATCACCTCCTTGCTGGCAAGGTCCGGCGGGGTGCCTGCACCTTGCGGCTGGGTGCCACGCTCGTCGCCCGTGTGACTGACGGTCACCAGCGCATAGCCGGTGAAGACGATCAGCACCAGCACCACGATGCCGACCGCCGAGCCAAGCACGCGTTCGATCTTCATGACTGGCTCCTCGCGTCACCAGAAACACCATCCACCGGCGCCGCAGCAGATAGCACTGCTTTGAGGGCATTCTTGTCCTGCACCAGCGCCGTCGTGTCGATCGGAAGCTGCCTCAGGCGCACGCCGGTGGCGGCAAAAATCGCATTGGTCAGTGCCGGCATCGCCATCACGGTACCGGTTTCGCCGATGCCGCCAGGCTGTTCCTGGCTCGGAACGATATACACCTCGATCGGTGGCGTCTGATTGAGGCGCATAACCCGATAGTCGTTGAAGTTGCTTTGTTCCACCGCACCCTGTTTCAGGGTGATGCCGCTGTAAAGCGCGGCACTCCAGCCAAATACCAGGCCACCCTGAATCTGTGCTTCGACCGTGTTCGGATTGATCACGATGCCGCAATCCACTGCGGCCACCGCGCGCTTGAGACTGACTTCGCCCTGCGGCGATACTTCCACGTCGACGATCACACAGAGATAGCTGCCAAAGGGCGCCGCGAGCGCGATGCCTCGCCCTTGTCGCGCCGACGGTGTTCCTTGCCCCCAGCCCGCCTTCTCGACAGCGAGATCCAGCACGCCACGCACGCGCGGGTTCTCACCCAGCATTTCGCGCCGATACATCACGGGATCCTTGCCGGCGGCGTGCGCCAGTTCATCGACAAAGCTCTCGACGACGAAGACGTTATGCGTCGGCCCGACACCACGCCACCAGCCGACTCTCATGCCAGCGGGAAAATCGTGACGCACCCATTCCGAGCGGAAGTTGGGTATCTGGTACGGCAAGTCCGCCGCGCTCTCCACCAGATCCGGATCAAGGCCATTCTTGCCCATCGCGGGCGGCGCAAACGAGGCCAGCACCGATGCCCCCGTGGTGCGGTGAGTCCATGCTGCAGGCTTGCCCTTGTCGTCGAGCGTGGCCGAGATGCGGTCGTAGTAGGCCGGGCGATAGCAGTCTTGCGCAATGTCCTCTTCGCGGGTCCAGATGACCTTGATCGGGTAGTCCACCTGCTTGGCGAAAGCCACGGCTTGCCCCACTGACTCCTCAAACAGGCGACGCCCGAAACCGCCACCGATGTACTGGTTGTGGACGGTGATGCTCTCCGGCGGCAGACCCGTCACCTTCGCAGCAATATCCGCACAACGCGCCACGATCTGTGAGCCCACCCAGATCTCGCAACTGTCGGGGCGCACGTGCACCAATGTATTGATTGGCTCCATGGTCGCGTGGGCGAGCAGCGGAAGCTGATAGACGGCCGAAATCTTTTTACCCTGAACGCCATCCGGGTGTCCCACCTCTTTAGCGACGATCGGCGTGCCGTGCTCCGAGGCATGAGCCAGGTCGGCAAACATCTGCTCCGTGGTGAAGTTGGCGTTGACGCCGCGATCCCAGTGAATCACCAGTGCGTCGAGCCCTTGCTTTGCCGCCCAGAAATGCTCGGCAACCACCGCTACGGCATTGTCGATCTTCAACACCTTGAGCACGCCCGGAATGCTTAGTGCGCGCGTATCGTCCACCGATGCGAGGCGCCCACCAAACGTGGGGCACGCCTGCACCGTGGCGATCTTCATGCCCGGCACTTGGACATCCATGCCAAACAGCAAGCTGCCATCGACCTTGCCCGGCGTATCCACGCGGCGCAGCGACTTGCCGATCAACTGGAAATCTTTGGGGTCCTTCAGTAGTGCTTTCTCAGGTGGCGTCACCTTGGCTGCCGCGTCGGCAAGTTCACCGTAATGCAGCGCGCGGCCACTTGGCGTGTGAGTCACCACACCGCGCGTTACCGTGCATTGCGAAGGGTCCACCTTCCAGCGTTGTGCTGCCGCGCTTACCAGCATGTAGCGAGCCGCCGCACCGGCATCCCGCAATGCCGCCCAGCAGAATCGCACGGTGGTGGAGCCGCCCGTCGCCTGCTCACCCAGCAGCGGATTCAAATACAGCTTGCGGTTCGGTGGCGCATGCTCGACGGTGATCTGATCCAGCCCGACATCCAGCTCCTCGGCCAGCAAGGTAGCCTGTGCCGTATACACACCCTGCCCCATCTCCACGTTGGGCATCACCAGGTGCACACTGCCATCGCTACCCACGCGCACGAAGGCATTGGGCGCAAACAGCGGATGGCCTTCATCCACGCGCGCACCGTTGCCGAGGCCCCATACACGAGTGGCGCCGCCCAGCCACATGAAGGCCACCACCAACCCGCCGCGCTTGATCAGTTCGCGTCGCGAAGGGCTCTGCAGGTCGACATCATCGTGAGCAGGACGAACAGGTGAATTCATGACGGTCTCTCGATCGATAAACGATGAACCTGACGGTCAAATATTCAGGCGATGGTTTGCGGCAACGTGGCCTGCCCCGTAGCCGCCTGCTTGATCGCCGCGCGGATCCGCACGTAGGTGCCGCAGCGACACAAATTGCCGGACATGGCAGCATCAATGTCCGCATCGGTCGGCGTGGGCTTTTGCGCAAGCAACGCGGTGGCCGACATGATCTGTCCCGTCTGGCAATAGCCGCATTGCGCCACCTCGATACCCAGCCAGGCCTGCTGAACGCGCTTGCCGAGTTCGGTGGCGCTGATGCCTTCGATGGTGGTGATCTTCTTGCCCACGGCCCCGCTGGCGGGCAAAACACAGGAGCGTACCGGCTGGCCATCCAGATGCACGGTGCAGACACCGCATTGAGCCATGCCGCAACCGAACTTGGTGCCGCTCAAACCAACGACGTCGCGCAACACCCATAGCAGCGGCATGTCATCGGGTACATCGACCTGCCTGTCCTGACCGTTGATGGTGAGAACAATCATGCGGATCTCCCTCGCAGAGGATTTTCATCATCCCGCGCCCAGAACCCCATGAGGGCGTAGACGCAGAATTTTCGTTTCCCGCGTTTGCCTGGCCGCTCGCCACTCGTCTGACCGCCGTGGCAAGGCCGCATGGTGACGCATGCCCTCGAAAATACAAGTGAAGATCCCGTGGCCTTGCTTGCTGCCGGGTGGGCCGCTGGCGCTCCGGGCCAGTAATGAACGAACATCCCGCTGGAACCATGCGCCAGGGCAAGCCATGAATGTCACCCAGGAGTTCGAGCCGCTCTACCGCGCCGCCTTGGCGCTGGAGCCTGCTCACGACTCAGCGGGAGCAGCCCTGGTGACCATTACACATACACATGGCTCTACCTTTCGTCGCGCGGGCGCAAGCATGCTGGTACTGCGCGACGGCCGCCTGGTTTGCGAGCTGTCCGGTGGTTGCCCTCAGCGCGATATTGCCCTGCGTGCCCGCCAGGTCATGGACTCCGACCAACCTGCACTGGTGTCGTATGGGCGTGACTCCAACTACGACGTAATGATCGAAACCGGCTGCGGTGGCGAGCTTCAGGTGTTGATCGAACCACTTCGACATGGCGACGACGTTCGCTTTCTTGAAGCCATCGCCAGACTGAGGGCATCGCGTGACCAGGGCACGCTGGTCACCTGCTATGCAGTGGATGGCATTCCTTTATCGCCACGCCCGCAAAGACTGCTGAAAGGCGCGCAGGAACTCTGGGACGGCATGGCCGATCGAGCGCTTCGACAGCTTGTCGACAGGGAGCTGGCAGTGATGCGCGCTGGCGCAACGGCATCAAGTCGACAAGTCGTACTGCAAAGCAAAACCTATGAGCTCTTGTTTGAACCGATAGGGCCACCTCATTCGCTGGTCATCATTGGCGACAACGCAGGCGCTCGCATGCTGGCCGAACTTTCGCTTCAGCTTGGCTGGGAGACAACCCTGGTTGATCCCTCGCAATCCAACTCGAACCCGCACCATGGCGTGCGGTCCATCGCTGCGTCGCCAGCATCGCTTTCATCCCAGCTGACGCTCGATGATCTGACCTCCGCGGTGGTGATGACCCACCGACTCGATCGCGACATGGTCTATCTCGACGCGCTGCTGAAAACACCGGTGAGCTATGTCGGCGTTATCGGCTCACGCCAACGCGCCGCACAGATCAGGGCCGCATTTCCGCTGGCCAACGGCCGGCTGCATGTGCCTGCAGGCCTGGACATTGGTTCGGAAACACCTCAGGAAATAGCCATGGCGATAGCCGCCGAAATCCTTGCATTACGCAATGGTCGACGTGGCGGGCCGCTGTCTCAGACTCGGAACCCTATTCACCCATGACGCATGGCGCCGCCAGTACAGCAGCGGTGATGCTTGCGGCAGGCAGTGCGAGCCGCTTTGGGTCTGTCAAGCAAGTGCTGCCCATCGATGGCGCGCCTATGGTTCGCCGCGCAGCGATCACAGCGCTTGAAGCTGGTCTGTCGCCGGTCACTGTGGTGATAGGCGCGCACGCGAATGAAGTAACCGAGAGCCTTCAGGGTTTGGACGTCCATCTAGTTACCCATCCAGACTGGGCCGACGGCATGGGTAGGTCGTTGGCACTCGGTGTACGCGCAGCTCTGAATTACACGCCATCGCTGGCTTCAATCATGGTGCTTCTGGCAGACCAGCCCGCCATTCGCGCGATCGAACTCCTGGCGATGCTCAACCAGTACGCACGCCACCCCGGCCGTATCCTGGCCGCGTACTGCGATGGCCACACCGGGCCACCGTGTATTTTCCCCGCCGGCGTCTTTAATGAGCTTGCTTCACTGGCTGGCGCTGACGGTGCGCGAGGCGTACTCCAACGTCACGCCGCCATGGTCGACCCGTATGCGCTGCCATCCGCGGCACTCGATATCGACACACCTGCCGACCATGCGGCCTGGCTGGCTAGCCAACGCCCCAAGACGTCGGGCAATGACACCTAGCCCCTTGCCTCACCTCAGACGGGCAGCGCCGTCGTCTTCTTGACCGTGCGCAGCGCCAGGGTCGACTGCACACGCACCACGCCTGGCAGCTGGGTCAGGATCTCGGTGTGGATCCGCTCGAAGTCCGCCGAATCCGCATAGGCCACGCGCACCATGTAGTCAGCGGCGCCGGCCAGCAGGCAACACTCGGTCACTTCCGGGTGGTCCTGAATGGCCGCTTCGAACGCATCCAGCGCCGAGCGCCCCTGCTGGTCCAGCGTGATCAGCACGAACGCGGTGCCCGGCAGGCCCGCCGCCTTCTCATCCACCAGCATCACGTAACGCGAAATAAGCCCCCGCTCCTCCAGCAACTTCACGCGGCGTAGGCAGGCCGAGGGGGACAAATTGATCTGTTGTGCGAGCTCCAGATTGGTCAACCGCCCGTCCTGCTGAAGCAGCCGAAGGATCGCCCGATCACGGTCATCAAGGGTGGTTTCTGGATGCAGCATAAAATTTCACGATTGACGGCAAAAGTCGCCAGATATTCTACAGGACAGCCCTTGGCGATGATAAATCAGCACTCTATTGCTTGATATCTCAATCATACTGCTGCACCGGCGCCCACCCCACCGGGCCCGTCAACCTTCACTATCTAGAGAGCATTCAAGCCATGCGCATCGGTGTGCCGAAAGAAATCAAGAACCACGAATACCGCGTGGGCCTTATCCCGTCGTCCGTGCAGGAACTCGTGCATAACGGCCACCAGGTCATGGTTCAGGCTGGCGCCGGCCTGGGCGCTGGCATCACCGACGCTGACTACATCGCGGCGGGTGCCTCCATCATCGACAACGCCGACCAGATCTTTGCCGAAGCCGACATGATCGTGAAGGTGAAGGAGCCGCTGGCCGTCGAGCGCAAGAAGCTCCGCAAGGGCCAGATCCTCTTCACGTACCTGCACCTCGCTCCGGATGCCGAGCAGACCCACGACCTGATCGCCTCGGGCGCCGTGTGCATTGCCTACGAAACGGTCACCGCCAACAACGGCTCGCTGCCGCTGCTGACCCCGATGTCCGAAGTCGCTGGCCGCCTGGCTCCGCAGGTGGGTGCGCACTCGCTCGAAAAGGCCCAGGGTGGCCGCGGCGTGCTGCTCGGCGGCGTGCCGGGCGTGCCGGCTGCTGAAGTGGTGATCCTGGGCGGCGGCGTGTCCGGTACCCATGCAGCCACCATCGCCGTTGGCATGGGCGCCAAGGTGACCGTGGTCGATCGTTCGGCCGATGCCCTCAAGCGTCTGGCCGCCCAGTTCGGCACCGCCATCTCCACCGTGTTCTCCACCCGTGCAGCCATCGAAGAGCTGGTGCGTCGCGCCGACCTGCTGATCGGTACCGTGCTGGTGCCGGGTGCCGCTGCGCCGAAGCTGGTGAGCCACGAGATGGTGCGCACCATGAAGCCGGGCTCGGTGATCGTGGACGTGGCCATCGACCAGGGTGGCTGCGTGGAAACCTCGCACGCCACGACTCACTCCGACCCGACCTACGTGGTCGACGGCGTGGTGCACTACTGCGTGGCCAACATGCCGGGCGCCGTGGCTCGCACCTCCACCTTCGCGCTCAACAGCGTGACCCTGCCCTTCACCCTCGCCCTGGCCAACAACGGCTGGAAGAAGGCGCTGCAGCAGGACGCGCACCTGCGCAACGGCCTCAACGTGAGCGAAGGCCAGGTGACCTGCGAGCCGGTGGCCCTGGCTCACAACCTGCCGTACGTGAAGGCGGAAACCGCGATCGGCATGTAAGGTTGTGTTGATGTTGTCTCCCCTTGTGTAGCGAGTGGGAGTAACGACACCACCAAGCGGACACCTCAGGGTGTCCGCTTTTTTTATGGGCTACGCACGCGCTATGGCGTGCCTCACCAGGTGAAACGCGCACCTATGCGGCCACCAATAGTGTGGCCGGTGTATTGCGCGCCAAAAGGCTTTGCATACTCCGCCGAGCCGAACACACTCCAATGCCGGGCAACCTGGGCCGCGATTCCCAGCTGCGCCTCCCACCACTGCTTGCCCAGCGAGGAGTTGAAGGCCACCGCATCCGCCCCGTCCAGCGACGTGAATGTCGCCCGCGGGGTCGAGCCCGTCATGACGCCCCAGGCGTTGACGCGAAACCACCCGGTCAACGGATTCTCATTGACCATCACGTTGTCGGTCAGACGCAAACCTATGCGGCCATACAAGGCATTTCCGCCGCGGTAGTCGATGTCACCAAAGTCGTCGTGACCTGAGTTGAGCGACACGTGCTGGAAAATAGCCTGCGCCTGAGGCTCCAGCGCCCATCCGTGTCCCAGGGCATACGGATAACCGCCCTCCAGCGAAACCGCGATACCGGTGCCCGACGTGCGTAGCTCCTGCCCCGCTTGCGAGCGTCCACTGACATCCAGGTAACGCCCGATTTGCACCACCGCATCGATATAGGCGTTTTCCGGGTATTTGTGCGTCCAATAGCCGGTGAAGTAGAAGCCATCCATCGACACCGAGCCCACTTGCACGCCAGGGTTGTAGATGTCATTGACCCTGCCGTGGGTCCGCTCCCCACCGAGTGCGAAGCCCGCAATCCAGCGGCCGTCATCATCAAAGCTCTGATACAAATCCAGACCTGTCTGGAACCCATACAGGTCGTAGTTGTAAGCGGGACCGCTATTGAGGAAGCGATTCAAATTGCCGACAACATCACCGGAGTTGCCATAGCCCACATGAGCGTTGGCGCCAAAAATGCGGCCCCACGCGTTGACAGGTCGAGCCACGTTATCGTTGGTATTGGTGTCGATGAGGCTGGCGTAATCCTCGCCCTGACGGTCGTGATACGTGCCAAGCATGGCCAGGCCCATGCGATAGGCCAGCGAGAGCAGCGCGGTATCGACAGGCACCTCGACACGGTAGTCCGGTATCGACGGCGGTTCGGGCGATGGTCCCGGCGGGGGCGGCGGAGCGGGTGACGGTGATGGTGCGGGTGATGGCGATGGTGCGGGCGCCGGTGATGGCGCCGGTGCCGGTGGCGGTGGCGGAACCGGTATCGTCGAGCGCAGATACCAGTTGCCGTCGTTGCCGTCGTCAACCACACCGTCCTTGTAAAGCCTGTACTCAAATGCACCAGCGGCAACACGACCACCCAGCGCAAACACGCCATCTGCGGAGGCGCTCTTGTTCAACACATTGACCAGCAAGATACCGTCACCCACCGTTATCGCACCCGGCGAGTTCGCGACCGGCGAAACGGCGATACTCGTTGGCGCCGAACCCAGCCGGGTGGAATCGACTACCAATACGTCCGACAGCGAGCTGACGTCACCCTGATTGAGGAACGTGTTGACCCTGAGCGTGCCTCCATTGGCAACAAACACGCCACCACCATCCTGGCCCGGCGTGTGGCCACCGGAAATCACCAGCACGTCGCCGGCCACAGGGTTGGCAGTGAGATCGATGATTCCTGAGTTATTGAAGGTCTGCACACCAAGGATCTGACCTTGCAAAGGCCCGCCGATGGCCATGGCATTGTTGGCGTTTCCCAGCGGCAGATATTGGCCGGCAGAGTTGAGCGTAGACGCTGGCGGATCCACCAACGCAATCGTGCCACTGTTGTTGATGACGTTTTGCCCCGACGTGCCAAAGTCAGCGACAGCCACCGCCAAAGTGTCGCGCACCGGGTTGCCGCTCACATCGAAGGTGCCCGTGGTGTCCGCGAGATGGCGCAGATTCCAGGTCCCCGCATTGTTCATGATGTTGATACTGTTGCCCAGCGTCACGTAGCCCGTGATCGTGCCAGTTGCGTTGTTATCGATAGTCAGCTGAGGGCCGGTCATCAGGGTGGAGTCGATGGCCAGATCGGACCAGGCGCCGAGGTTGCCGGAGTTGTTGATCAGCGCCGTGGCGAAACTGCCTGATGCGGCGACGCCGGTCGTACCGGAGATGTTGCCTGCCGCCTCATTGGTCACCGTGAGCCCTGAGCTTGCGCCCGTAGCGGAAACCAACACACCCTGTGACTGACGAGAGGCCACGGCTGCCGCATTGTCGACGTTTATCGCACCAGTCACTGCCGTCGCGCTGATGCCAACCGAGCTCGTACCCGAGGTAAAAACAGGACCACTGTTGGTGATGGTGTTGGTGCCGTTACTGGTCTGCGCAAAGATGGCCGGCGAGGAACTGCCTCCGGTCGTCACCGGGCCGCTATTGATGATGTTGGACGTACCGGCTGGGCCAGTGACGCTGTTCAGGCCAATACCGCCGGTTGCGGTATTAGTGTTGACCGCACCGCTGTTGTTGATGGTGGTTGCGTTGCCGCCCGACGACGTGGCGGTAATACCCATGCTGTTGTTGCCACTGACGGTAACGGGCCCGGTATTGGTAACCGAGATGACACCGCCAGGTGTACCGCTGGTGATCGCTTCGATGCCATTGGCATGCAGGCCACTCGTGACTAGCGTGGCAGCATTGGAAAGTGTGATGCCGCCGGCCGTACCAGTGGAGATATTTCCCGTGGTAGCCAGAATACCGTCGCTGTAGTTACCAACAGTGGTGATATTTCCGCCGGCGTTGTTGGCTACACCCACCGCACCCGAAGCACCGGTGCCGGTCGATAGCGTCCAAACATAGATGCCATTGCTGGCGTCGCTGATCACACTGGGCGATGCGCTGGCATTGGTCGGGCTACTGCCTTGAGTCCCAATGCTGCCGCTGTTCGTCACACTGACAGCGCCCGTCGCGAGCGTGTTATTCGCCGCCGTCGATGTCACCGACGCCACGGGAATCGCCCGATGCGTCGTCATCGCCTGGATGCCGTCACTGTTGGGACCCGCCGTCGCAATGTTTCCAGTGTTGGAGACGTTCACCGTACCCAACTGAGATACCGCATCGATGCCATTCGCCAATGGCCCGGTGGTATTGATCGTGGCAGCCGTAGTCGCGGTAACTGTGCCCGTGCCGGATGTTGCTGTTTGTAGCCCCGCATTGTTGAAGGGCGTCGCGCCAGCGGGGTTGTTCGGCACACCAAACGTCGAATTGTCGACATTCACCGTCACGAGGTTATTGACCGTGGCTTGAAGGTTGCCATTGGCGCTCAGTGAATCGACAAAGAGACCGTTGCCGCCGTTCACCGTGATCGTTGAGGCGCCCGTAATTCCCGACATATCCAACGTGGCCGGACCGCCATGCGTGGTCGTTTCCACCGCATCATCTTTACCGGTGGTGAGGGTATTTACGCTGACATTCAGCGTCCCAGTAACTGTGGTTGTTGCAGACCCGGTACCTTTGACATTCACCAGAGTGCCGCCACCCGTTCCAGGATTGAACGTACTTGTGTTGGGATTGAGACCACCCACTTGCACCGTGTTATTACCAGAGAGGGTCAGCGAGGCATTGGCGCCATTCGTCACAATGTTGATGCCGAGGGACGGCGCGGTCCCTCGAAAATTCAGGGTCGTCCAATTGGACATGGTGACCGTAGCCGTGGCGCCAGCGCCCGTGCCGAGCGGATCCACAAAAAGCGTGGAGGCCGCTGCGCCGGTAGGACCCACATAAAACGTATTGGGGCCCACGGCGCTAACGGTGGTCGGCCCCGTCGCGGTCGAACACGATTGCGGGCCGGTATAGGTGGTTCCGGATACAAATGAGCAGGTTTGTGCGTGCGCGCCATAAGGAACTGCGGCAAGCAATACGGCGCCAAACACCACCGAAGGTGCGCCACGAGAAAGCGTCCAATGCCGCCCGGAAGAAGCGCCTCCCAACCGCACTCCGCCCGAGTTCGGCGCACATACTTCGCTGGATGCCAATGCCGCGACGATCGACGCGGCCAGCCGACCACGTCTGAAGGACCACACGATGCTATTCATAGGGTTCCCTTATGAATATCGGTGATGAGCCCCTGATTGACTTGGACGCCCGCCGCGCAGCCCAATCGGATACACCGGATGGGCGACTGCTTCACTTATCGTTGACAGAGTCGCCCCGGAAAGAATGCCCTTCTCCTTGGCGAGCGCGGATACCAAGGAGGCTACGTGTACTAAGAGCCACCCTTGGCCAACACACGGACTGCAATGACGCAAACTGCATGGCAGTCGCCGAACCAGTGCCACGATCCCCATGTGATGCGATTAAATCAGCCGAATACTGGCCCCAAAACCGTCAGCAGGCAGTGAAACCGCCTCACCAAATTGACAAACGATCGACATTTGCGCTGTAGCGCATGCTTGGGTGACGGGGTGCCCGATGACGCCCCGTCACTTTAAAATGGCGCACATGACTCCCTGGGAACGCTGATGACCGAACCTGTACGCCTCGCCAAACGTGTCGCCGCCATGGCTCAGTGCTCTCGACGAGAGGCGGAAATGTATATCGAAGGTGGCTGGGTGCGCGTGGACGGCGTCACCATAGAGGAGCCGCAGTTCAAGGTGGCGGACCAGCTCATCGAGATCGATCCGCACGCCCAGCTTGAAGCCGCCGAGCCCGCGACACTGGTGTTGCACAAGCCCGTTGGCATCACGATTGAAGAAGCTCGCGCACTGATCATTCCGGAGAACCACTCCCCCAATGACGCATCCGGCGTTCGCTTGCTCAAGCGTCACTTCGCGCGACTGGAATCGCCGATGCCCCTGCCAGACAAAGCCAGCGGCTTGTTGGTGTTCACACAGGATTGGCGAGTAAAGCGCCGACTGGAAGAAGACTTCGACCGCATCGAGCAAGAGCTCGTCGTTGAAGTGGCCGGCAAACTGGCACCGAACGGCCTCGCCCTGCTCAACCACGGACTAACCTTCGACAACTATGCGCTGCCGCCCATCAAAGTGAGCTGGCAAAACGAAACCCATCTACGTTTCGCCTTGAAGCGGATTGCGCCCGACAGAGTCGAGCGTATGTGCAACGCCGTCGGGCTGAAGGTGCTTGCGATGAAGCGCATTCGCATTGGCCGCATTCCCATGTCGCGAATGCAACCGGGGCAATGGCGTTATTTAGCTGGGACGGATCGGTTCTGATGGTTTGAAGGTGCCGCTGAGGTGCGCTCCATAGCGCCATCACTGACAGCCACACTCGCCAGAACACGCATAGAAAGAATCAGCAAAAGCCGACAGGCAAACGCCGAGACCATTTGCTAGTTTCGGCGTGTCACTCGCGGGGTCACCGCAACCGGCTGCACGAGTGACCGTGACAGTAATGTCACGAGGCGCGGGCCGTGTGAGTTAGCGCTCACACGACCCGCTAACCACAACCAACTTACACGAGTTGATTATGGCTACCCACGATCATACGGCACGCGCTCGCCCGTCGACTCCCCCTGACGGCACCCTCACTGCCCCACCCGGCCGCCCGCACAACGCAGGCACCGCCAAGGCTCCACGACCTTTATCGAGCCGCCTCGACCCAGTACTGGCGTGCTATGTGCTGGCACGTTTGCGCATCGATATTGAGCAGCACCGGGAGGCCATGGCATCAGGCCGCCCAGTCCCGCCGTTGGAATGGCCCATATCCGGCGAGTTCATCGCTTGCCTCACCACCGCCATCCACTGCCTTGACCACTACGCCGGCCGGCTCGATCACGAGCCCCCAGTGAACGCTTAACCCGTCCGATGATCGCCCCCGTGGCGTATCGGCTCTCGGGTCGATGCGCCACACCTGGTGATCACTGACAAAGAACGAGGCGTTGCCCGACACGGATCAGAGCGTGCACCGGCCCCTGTTTAGATCTGCTTTAGGTCGGAGGCGGACGTCCCACGAAACGACCAAAGCTCAGGGTGTGGCAGCCGCTTTGGGCAGTGAGAAGTTGATCGGCACTCGCGTCCACGAATCTACTGGCGCACCATCCCTGTAGGCGGGACTGAACTTCCAACCGCTAACAGTGGACGCGGCGCTCTCGTCCAGCTCGGAGTAGCCGCTGCTCTGTTCGATTTTTGTCTCTGTGACCTGGCCATCCACGCCAACCTTGGCCAAGACTCGGACGATACCCTCATGACGACCTTGTATGGCCGCCGCTGGGTATTTCGGCTGGTGTTGCGAGGCATACGTGATGTCCATTGCCGATCCACGCGTGGGCGGGAGGTTGTCCGGCGAAATCATCTGAGCAGTGGTCGGCTTCGTGCTGCCAGCAGATGCTTGCTGCCCGGCAGATGCCTGGTCTCGTGGGTATGCAGGTGCGGGGCGCGCCACTTCTTGATGAGAACAGGCCCCAAGCATCAGTGCTGCGGCGACTAAATAAAAGCTACGCATTCTTCTCCCCTTGGACCCGGGTAACGCTCTGTCCGCTTCGGGTCGGAAGCGGACCTCCACAAGAAACGCATCTTAAGTGCCCGGTGCGACCCGATCTTGCAACTTAAGAATCTCCGCCGAGCTTGTTTGAGCCTTGCTGGCCGCAGGCTGCACCGACGGGTTAAACGGATACCTGGATCCGTTGAACCGCATCAAGACCTCTCCTTTGCCCCGGGTGTTGACGATAAGGGTTCGCAATCCATGCAGCCTTTCGCTGAGTACACCGATAGGTTCGTTGGAGATCGTGCTTGATGAGACGAGCTTCAAACCTTTATCCGTGCTCCGCAAGACAAGGAGATTGCACCCGGCCGAGCCGCAGTAGTCTCCATCCAACATGACCAGGGCGTCCGGTTTGCTTTCATCACCCAGCTGCACCCAGGCGTATCGATAGCTGGGCGTTACTTGAGATTTGGTGTAGGTGCGAACCGACGCATCTAACGAGGCCAGGTCTTGTGATTGGCAATTCCAGCTACCCACTAGCAGGATCATCGCGACAGCTAACGAGCGAATGTGAGTCGAGGTCACTGCTGTCCCTTTGAATGATTCTGGTGGTTGGAACTGTCCGCTTCGGGTCGGAAGCGGACACTTCTAAATTGCCGCCACAGCCCGGATAGGCGACCAGCCAGGCGCTAGCGCTTGGCACTCAGAATCTTTGAAAGACTCTCCCCGTCATCAGGGTAAACGATATCGGCGACCCTCCAGCCGGCCTGTACCTTTCTGAGCCGATAGATCAGCTTTCTCGTCTCGCCGTTCGGATACCGGACTTCTGCCACCGCTTCGCCCAAGGCCGACTCGCCGACAATCTTGACCGTCGCACCGCTGGGATCCTGGCTATCCCATATTGGGGAAAAGTCGAGTTTGCAGATGTCCTTGGTGCGTGCGGCGCACTCACGATCCTGGCGAATGAGCAACGAGAGTTCTGGCGTGAAATATCGCGCAAGGACAGCCTGAGACTGATCAAGCAACTGCCTTTGTGCACCCGGGCCATCTAAGACAGCCTCGCCTGCGAAATCCTCGTATAGAGCGCGAACAACGCTGACGTCCTCCCGGACCCCACCTCCTTCGACGGCGAAGCTAACTCTGGCCATCAAGCCAACGAGAGACATGCTTACAAGTAGTAACAGACTGCGCGGCGTCATTTTCACTCCACCTTTACTCGCATGCCATTGCACAAAGGTCCGCTCCGGGTCGGTAGCGGACCTTACATACCCTCAATGATTCTTGAAAGTAATGCTCGACGCTGAGCGAACGCAGACCATCTGCATTTCCCCTGCTCTGGCCGACGAGAGTGGGCATACCTCGAGGTCAGCAATCGCATCCCGATCAAAGGTCACCCCCTTTCGAAGGCTATCCGGAGCATCTTCATCTTCTGCCGGCAGGACACCCAGGATTCGATGCGAGTTGAGTGGGGCAATGCGCATCGATGGTGTGCCATTGGCGAGGAAAACGCGCCCACGAAGCGCAAAGCATTTGCCATCGCTCTCATGCGCAGCCTCACAGGCAGAGACCTGGCTTGTCAGTACTGCCAAGCCCAACCCCATGCACGCCAACAGGCCCAAATCGTGGTTTGCCACCTTCACACCCCTTGCACCCAATATTGGAATGTCCGCTCCGGGTCGGAAGCGGACATCCGACTAAAACTTCGCCTTCGGTCTAACCGACCAGATGGCTACGAACATACATCTGCATGAGCACCCACGCTCCAACCATGACTGACCATGTCGCCATGAGGCCCCATCCCTTACCTATTAACGTGTTCCGCACAGCCCTGACGAACACAACGACGTTCAGGACGGTGCAAACGGCCATAAAGGGAAGTGCTGTAAAGAACCACGATATGGCACTCGGGCCATCATCGGCATATAGCGCACCATCGGGCATATCTGCCCAGAGCCTCGAACAAAAAAACAAGTAGCCGCCAAGCCCAAGGGCGTTGGCAATCAAGCAGAACTTGGCCCCGTTTGACACTTTTGTCATCCCTTTCCCCACCCTCCTTCAATCCTAAAGATCAGGCATGGCGGACTTATGCCATGCAGATGGCAGATGGCCAGCGGGCCGATCAAAAATGTCCGTATATGGACTCCTCCCCTTTGCCAAGCATCCCCTAGCCCTGGCGTCCGTGTCGACTGCCTACGTATATC
>NZ_JBVQCI010000004.1:0-364602 GCF_055702865.1 Dyella sp. PARNA 12/25
TCAACAGGACAAGGATGTCCTGTCGAAAAGCCCGGCCGCCCCTCACGGACTGGCCGGCTTCACCGGCCAGCGCCAAGCGGGGGTGCCCTTCTCTTTGGTTACTTTCTGACGCGAAGCTAATCCCCGTGGGACTTTGGGCAAGCAAAGAAAAGTAACCCGGCCTACGGCAGGAGGTCGTAAGCCCGCCGTCCCACGGGGACTAGCTTTGCGTCGCAGGCGAGCCCGGTCGCGATAACGTCCCACGCGAACTAAAACCAATTCAGCAGATAGAAGCGTTGCCGCGAGCACCGCCCCTCACCCCAACCCTCTCCCCGGAGGGGAGAGGGAGCTAAGGGCGTCGCCTATTTGAGCAACGACCGCAACATCCAAGCCGTCTTCTCATGCTCCTTCAGGCGACCAGTCACGATATCGGCCGTACCTTCATCACCCGCAGCATCCGCCGCCTTGATCACCTGACGCGCCGTATGCGCAGCGATCTCGTGACCGTCAACCAGCTGGCTCACCATGTCCTTCCAATCCGGTACACCCGACTCCTCCTTGATCGAGGTGAGTTTGCCGAACTGGCTGTACGAGCCCGGGGCAAATACGTCCAACGTGCGGATGCGCTCGGCAATTTCATCGGCAGCCAGCCACAGTTCGTTGTACTGCGTCTCGAACATCGTGTGGAGGCTGTTGAAGTGGGGGCCGGTGATGTTCCAGTGGAAGCTGTGCGTCTTCAGATAGAGCGAGTACGTGTCAGCCAGCAGCTTGGAGAGGTCCTGACCGATCTGTTCCCGGTCCTTCTTGGCGATGCCGATAGAGATGCTCATGCGGTGCTCCTTTCGTAAGTGGTCGGTGGAACTTGGAGCCAGCTTAGAGAGGCGCTGCGAGGCGGTGAAATGAATGTTTCCGATCCCGGCGATAGGTGAGGGCTATCGGGATACACGGGCTCTCGGGCGGCGCAGCGGCTATCATGTGCGGTCCGATGACACAGCCCATACCTTCCAAGGCCGCTCCCGCGCAGGATTCGCGACTACGTTCGTTGCGAGATGCGCTCGATCATGTGACCAGTCGCGACTACGGTCGCCTGCTGGGCCGTTGGCGTGAGCTCTCGCGGCGCTTCGATGACAAGAAACTGGCCGCGCTGACTGCCGATATCGAAGCATCCAAGGCCAAACGGCAGTCTCGCGCTGAGGCGAAGCCGTCGATCAGGCTGGATGAGTCGTTGCCCATCACCGCTCGCGCGGATGAAATTGTAGAGTTGATCCGCAAGCACCAGATTGTGGTGATCGCAGGCGAAACCGGTTCCGGCAAGACCACGCAGCTGCCCAAGCTGTGCCTGGCGGCGGGTCGAGGCGAAGCGGGCATGATCGGTTGTACGCAGCCACGCCGGTTGGCAGCGCGTTCGATGGCGCGTCGCGTGGCGGAGGAGCTGGCGACGCCGTTGGGCGAGCAAGTGGGCTTCCAGGTGCGCTTCAACGACCAGGTGTCCGAGCGCAGCCTGATCAAGTTCATGACTGACGGCATCCTGCTTGCGGAAACGCAGGGCGATCCGTGGCTGAGCACGTATGACACGCTGATCATCGATGAGGCGCACGAGCGCAGCCTGAATATCGATTTCCTGCTGGGTTACCTGAAGCGGTTGGCGGCGAAGCGTCCGTCGCTGAAGATCATCGTGACCTCGGCCACCATCGATACAGCGCGTTTTGCCGAGCACTTCGAGGGTGCGCCGGTGGTGTCGGTGGAAGGTCGCGCCTATCCGGTGGAAGTGCGCTGGCGTTCCGTCGATGAGGTGGCCGCGCGTCGTGGCCAGCGAGCGGGCGAGCTGCAGCAGGGCGGCGCTGATCATGTGGCGGCGGTGCTTGACGAAATTACCCACGACGACCCGCGCGGTGACGTGCTGATCTTCCTGCCGGGCGAGCGTGAAATCCGCGATACGCACCTGCTGCTGTCGCGTCGCCAGTACCGCGAAACGGAGGTGCTGCCGCTGTATGCGCGCCTTTCGGCCGGCGATCAGGATCGCGTGTTCAAGCCGGGGCCCAAGCGCCGGGTGGTGTTGGCCACCAACGTGGCCGAGACCTCGCTTACGGTGCCCCGCATCCGCTACGTGATCGACTCAGGGCAGGCGCGCGTCAAACGCTACAGCCAGCGCAGCCAGCTGGAACGCCTGCATGTCGAGCCGATCTCACGCGCGGCGGCAGATCAGCGCAAGGGCCGTTGCGGTCGTGTGGGGCCTGGTACCTGTTATCGCCTGTACGACGAGGCGGATTACGAGAGCCGCGCCGCCTACACCGATCCGGAGTTGCTGCGTTCGTCGCTGGCCAATGTGATCCTGCGCATGCTGTCGCTGCAGTTGGGCGAGGTGGATCAGTTCCCGTTCCTGGAAGCCCCCGACCCGCGCGTCGTGGCGGATGGTTATCGTCGCCTTGCGGAAATTTCCGCGATCGACGATGCCCGCCGATTGACGCCGATCGGTCGCATCGTGGCCAAGCTGCCGATCGACGTGCAGCTGGCGCGCATGCTGGTGGAAGCGGAAAAGCTGCATAGCCTGCGCGACCTGCTGGCCATCGTGTCGTTCCTCAGCATCCAGGATCCGCGCGAACGCCCCGCCGACGCCCGCCAGCAGGCCGACACGGCGCACGCTGCGTTTGCCGATCCGAAATCCGATTTTGTCGGTGTGATCAACCTGTGGCGCGAGTACGGCAAGGCCCATGAGGACCTGACGCAATCGAAGTTGCGCGACTGGTGTTCGAGGAATTTCCTCAGCTTCATGCGCATGCGTGAATGGCGCGAACTGCATCGGCAGTTGTTGCTGGTGGCGCAGGAGCTTGGGTGGAAACTTGAGGCTTCTTCTCCAACCCCGCCGCGGAGCGAGGCGCACGGTGCAGGAACACCCGCACGAGGTGCAGCAAAGTCGAAGGCCGTTGCTGTTGAGCGCAAGCAAGGCAGGCAAGACTCCCGCGAGAATCCGTCTCTCCCTGCGCAGAACAAAGGCAGTGAAGACGAGGCGGCCCGCCAGTACGAAGCCATCCACCGCAGCCTCCTCTCCGGCCTGCCGACACAGGTCGGCCACAAGGACGAGAAGGGCATGTACCGCAGCACTCGCGAACGCCGCTTCCAGGTGTTTCCGGGCTCGGCCTTGTCGAAGGTGCCACCGAACTGGATCTTCGCCGCGCAGATTCTCGACGTCGGCGGTCGCGTGTGGGGCATGATGTGCGCCCGCGTCGAACCGGTGTGGATCGAGCAGCAGGCGGCGCATTTGTTGCGGTCGTCCTGCCGGGACGCGCACTGGTCGCGCAAGCGCGGTCACGTGGTGGCGTACGAACAGGTGAGTCTGTTCGGCCTGACCCTGGTCGAGCGCCGCCCGGTGACCTTCCTGCAGCAGGATCCGGCCCTGGCGCACGAGATCTTCCTGCGTGAAGCGCTGGTGCGCTGCGATATCGATGCGCGTGCTGACTTCGTGCGCGCCAATCAGCGCGTGCTCGAAGACGCCCGTGGCATCGAGGCCAAGCAGCGACGCGAAGGTCTGTTGCGTCACGAGGACGAGCTGGTCGGTTTCTTCGAAGGCAAGCTGCCGCAGGACATCGCCGACAGCCGCGCACTTGATGCGTGGTATCGCAAGGCGCGTCCCGCCGAGCAGGCGGCGTTGCGCTGGTCGCTCGATGATGTGATGAGCGGCGGCGCGGGGCTGGATCCCAAGGCGTTCCCAGCTTCATTGGAAGTACCGCCGAAAAAGTATCGCCTCGAGTACCGTTTCGTGCCGGGCGATGACGCGGATGGTGTGACGCTGCATCTGCCACTCGCCATGTTGAACGCCTTGCCCGCCGCGCGCTGCGAATGGCTGGTGCCCGGCTTGCTGGCGGAAAAAGTGGCGGAACTGATTCGTGGTCTGCCCAAGGCACTGCGACGCAACTTTGTGCCTGCACCGGATTTTGCGCGTGCGTTTGTCGAAGCTGAAGCACCGCGCGACGAGTCATTGACCAAGGCGCTGGCTGCTTTTCTGAAGCGTGCTACCGGCGTCGATATCGCGGCGTCGGCATTCGATGCGGTGGAATTGCCCGCGCACTTCCGCATGCGTTATCGCCTGCACGACGAGAATGGCAAGACCCTCGCGACGGGCCGTGACCTCGCCGCCATCCGCGCGCAATGGGAAGGGCAGGCGCGTGAAGCGTTCTCGCGCAAGACCGATATCGAGCTGACGCGCGAAGACATCGCCAGTTGGGATTTCGAGGAAATTCCCGCGCAAGTGCGCTCCGCCGGCGGATTGATGGCCTACCCGGCACTGGTCGACCTGGGCGATGCCGTCGCCTTGCGCGTGTTCGAACGCAGTGACGAAGCGCGCGAAGCTCATGTGCAGGGCGTGGTGCGCCTGCTGCGCAACGCACTTGCCACCGATATGAAGCAGGCGCGGCGTCGTCTGCCCGTCGGTAATCCGTTAGCGCTGAAATATGCACCGCTCGGTGGCGTCGATGGCTTGCGCGAAGATCTGGTGGAAGGCGGCTTCAGTGACCTGCTGCAACGTCACTCGCTGGATGTCCGTACCGCGGGTGCCTTCGAGGCGCTGCATACGCACGCGTCGCGCGAATTGTTCGGCGCGGCGGTGGAGCGCTTGAAGCTGGCCGAACCGATTATCGAGGCACAGGCCGAGCTCAAGCCATGGCTGGAGCCGCCGTTGATGGGTTTTGCGCGCGCCAGCTACGACGATTTGCGTGAGCAGCTGGATGGGTTGTTCGCGCCGGCATTCCTGCGCGAGCTGGCTACTTCACGGCTGCAACACTATCCGCGCTATCTGAAAGCCATGCGCCTGCGTGCGGAGCGCTTGCGCCAGGATCCGGCCAAAGATCAGCAGCGTCTGCTGCAGGTGTTGCCGTTCTGGCGCGAATACCTCAAGCATCGTGCCGCGGGCACTGAAGCGCTGGGCGAGTTGCGCTGGCTTATCGAGGAATGGCGCGTGTCGCTGTTTGCGCAGGAGTTGAAGACGGCGGAGCCGGTGTCGGCGAAACGTCTGACGCGCGCGCTCGAAAACCTGTCTTAAGGCGAGAACTCCCTGTAGGAGCGCACTCGTGCGCGACAGCCTACGAAGCGGCGACCATGAAACGCTGCGGTCGCGCACGAGTGCGCTCCTACATCAGGATCTCGGTATTACTTAGTACGTACCATGCTGGTGGTGTCGCTGCAGCCATCCACCGCTGCCATCCAGTTGCCCATCAGCGAGCGGCGAATCGTCACCTTCGCGTTGGTCGCGGTCATGCACGCCACTTTGGTGCTGTCCGCCTGCTTCCACACCTGTCCATTGTCCAGGGTGAACTCGGTGCTGCCGGTGAAGCCGGAAAACTGACCCTGGATACGAGCCTCGACCGGGCCAGCTTTTTCCTTGGGAGCATAGAACACCGGCTTTCCGCTCTGGTCCACCACCTTGGTAACCACCTTGCCGTGGCCGCTCAGCCAGGTGTCAAGGTTGTTCAGCTGGTCGGACGAGAGCTTGTCCAGGCCGGCGGCCTTGAATTCTTCCGGCGTCATGCGCTGCTGCAGCGGCACGTACTGGTCGGAAGCGAGGGACAAAGAGGGAATCACAAAAGCGGCACTCACGAGCAACGGCAGCAAGCGGGACAGACGCATGGGGCAATCCTCTCGAACGGGGAAAAATGTCGCTGCGGCAGCATACACGGCATGAACCGCCGGTTCATGCGGTACCCTGCCCATGCTGCACTAAAATATTGGTCATGGTCCAAGCCACCCTCAAGCCAAGCGCTGGTCTCGCCCAGTGGCGCGAACGCGCCGGTAGCGTGCCGTCCGTACTGGGCGACGCGCTGGACGTGTGCGAACAGCTGCCGGTCAATCAAAGCGAGAGCGTGGACGTGCTCGATCTGCTCGCCATGCTGGGCTGCGATGCGCAGACCCAGGCGGCGGCGCTGTGGTTCGATGTGGCGCATATCGCCCCGGCCCTGTGGGCGCAGCGCGAAGCGGGCCTGCCGGCGGAGCTGCAGCGTCTGGTCGGTGGCCAGTTGGCGGCTGAGCGGGTGTGGGCGCTACATGCCCAACATGGTGCCGACCATGGGGCGGAAGGCTTGCGCCGTCTGCTGCTGGCGATCATTCGCGACCTGCGCGTGGTGTTTATCCTGCTGGCGCGGCAGTTGGCGCGCATGCGCGCCGCCACGGGCCTGTCCGAGGCCGAGCGGCAAGAGCTGGCGCGTCTCACGCAGGATATTCACGCCCCGCTGGCAAACCGATTGGGTATCTGGCAACTGAAGTGGGAGCTGGAAGATCTCAGCTTCCGCTATCTGCAACCGGAGACCTACAAACGCATCGCGCGCCTGCTCGATGAGCGACGTGTCGATCGCGAGGAGTTCATTCGCGAATCGCTGAGTGTGCTGCACAACGCGCTGGACGCTGCCGACATCAAGGCGGATCTGGCTGGGCGGCCGAAGCACATCTATTCGATCTGGAAGAAGATGCAGCGCAAGTCGCTGGAATTCTCCGATCTCTACGACATACGCGCTATTCGTGTATTGGTGGACAGCGTGGCCGATTGCTATGGCGCGCTCGGCGTGGTGCACACACTATGGCCGCATCTGCCGGGTGAATTCGACGACTACATCGCTCGTCCGAAGGGCAACGATTATCGCTCGCTGCACACGGCGGTGATCGGTCCGCGCGGCAAAACGCTGGAAGTGCAGATACGCACCCACGAGATGCATCGCATCAACGAGCTGGGCGTGGCGGCGCACTGGCGTTACAAGGAAGGCGGCAGCGGCGACAGCGAGTTCGAGGCAAAAATCGCCTGGATGCGTCGCCTGCTCGAACCGCGTCCCGACAGCGAAGGCGATCTGGCCGCCGAATTGCAGACCGAGCTGCTGGAAGATCGCGTCTACGTGCTCACGCCCAAGGGCGAAGTGGTGGATCTGCCGCACGGTGCGACGGTGCTGGATTTTGCCTATCACGTGCACACCGAAGTCGGCCATCGCTGCCGCGGTGCCAAGGTCAACGGACGCATCGTCCCGCTGACCTTTCAGCCATCCAGCGGCGATCGCATTGAAATACTTACCGGCAAGGTGGCGGAGCCCAGTCGAGACTGGCTCTCGGCACATCACGGCTATCTGCACACCTCGCGTGCGAAGGAAAAGGTTCGCACCTGGTTCCGGCGCATCGCGCACGATGCCAATCTCGCGGCAGGGCGCGCCATCTTCGAAAAGGAGATCAAGCGCCTGGCCCTGCCGGCTGCCGACCTTGGCAAGCTGCCTGCGCACTTTCACCTGAAGACGCACGACGAACTGCTGGTGGCACTCGCGTTGGGTGAAGTGGCGCCGGGGCAGATCGCCCGCGTGCTGCAGGAAGCGGCGACGCCGCCACCGGCCGTCACCCAGTCAACTGCACCCACTGCGCCCCGACAGGCACTGCGCGACCACAGCGCGTTGCGCATCGAAGGTGTCGGCAACCTGCTCACCACGTTGGCGCGTTGCTGCCAACCGCTGCCGGGTGATTCGGTGCGCGGCTTCGTTACGCGGGGCCGCGGCGTGTCTGTCCATCGCGCCGATTGCCTGAGTCTGATGCGTTTGGCCAAACGCGACCCGGACCGCGTGATCGAAGTGGAGTGGGGCAAGGCCGCCGCCAGGGCGTACGAAGTGGATATCGAACTCCACGGCTACGACCGCAAGGGCTTGCAGAAGGACGTCACCAGCCTGATCAGCAACGCCAGCGCCCACATCATCGCCTCGTCCAGCCGTGTGGCGACCCACACCGGCGAGGTGGAGATGCGTTTCACCCTGCGCGTGCGCGACTTCGAGCAGCTATCCGGCTTGCTGGCCCGCTTGGTGGCCCTGCCCAACGTGATCGACGCGCGACGCATCAGCGGAGCCTGAACGACGCGCGTTTATCCCTCAGGGCACGGCTTGGCACGATGCTAAGCTGATACGGATACATCTCTCCTATCCCGAGAACCCATGAACGGACGCAAAGACCAGCACGAGCACGGGTCGCAGGGTCGCACCGAGCCCACCCTGGGCAATCTCGACAACCTGGATGAGCCTGCGAAGGCGCCCAAGGGCGACGACGGGCTACCCCCCTTCACGCTCGACTCGGACATGCTCCGCGCTGCCCCAAAGCGGCCAACCCCGCCACGCCATCGAAAGCGCGGCTGGCTGGTGCCGGTAGCGTTGCTGGTCGCCATTGGCGTGGGCACCACGCTGTGGATGCAGCAAGACCGGTTGCGTGGCCTCGTCCCCAGCACCGAACTCGATGGTGTGCTGGGCCGTGCGGAAACGGCACTGCAAGAAGGCCATCTGGATGGCAATGACGGCACCAGCGCGCGCGAGTTGTTCGAAGCCGCGCGCGCGTTGCAGCCCGATAACGATCGCGCCCGTGATGGCTTGCGCAAGGTGGGGCAGGCCGAAATCTCCCGTGCCGACGCGGCACTGCAGGCCGGCAAAGTGGACGAAGCCGATCAGGCCTTGGCCACCGCGCGCGAACTGCTGGGTGGCGGCAGCGATGTCGATCGCCTGGCGCAGGCCTTGGCCAGTGCGCGCAACGGTGCTGTGCCGACTGACCGTTTGATCGAGCAGGCGCAACAAGCGTTCGATGCCGGCAAGTTGGATGGCGACGATGGCGCAGGTGCCTTGTATCGCAAGGTGTTGACCGCCGATCCCAACAACGCCGTGGCTTCGCATGGTCTGGATAAAGTCGGCGATGCGCTGGCCGGTCAGGTGCACAAGGCGCTGGATGCCGGTGATCGCAGCACCGCTTCAGCCCTCGTCGACAAGCTTGCTGCGCTGTTGCCGAACTACGGCGAGCTGCCGGCGTTGCGTGCAGCACTGGTGCAGGTGGACCAGCAAGACAACGGTGCCCTGGCCGATATCCTGAAACAGGGGCAGGACGCGTTGCGTGCTGGCCGCATCACCGGCCCGGGCGACGACACCGCGCTGGCTTATTACAAGGCAGCGCTTGCCATGGCGCCTGACAACGCCGATGCCAAGGCTGGCCTCGGTCAGGTGGCACAGGCGCTGATCGTGCAGGCCAATGCAGCACTCGACAGTGGCGACACGGCTCACGCACGCCAGCTGCTCGAGCAGGCCGCCGACCTGGCGCCGCGTTCGGCCGATCTGGCTGCAGCGCGAGCACGCATGGGCGAAACACACAAGTCGGCCGCGTCAGTGGCGACCACCGAGCAAGACAACGGTGAAGCGCTGCAGCACCCCGCGCTTACCCCACAGCAGAGCGCCGACCTTGCACGCACGATTCAGCGCGGTGATGCCGCAGCTCGCGACGGCAAGCTGATGCTTCCCCCCGGCGACAGCGCTTATGACCTCTATCGTCAGGCGCTGGCGGTGGATGGCAACAATGAAGCGGCGCGCCGGGGTCTGGAGGCGCTGCCCAACATCGCCATCAGCCAGTTCAATCAGGCCATCGCCAGCGGCAACCTCGCCGTGGCGGCCAACCGCCTTGCCGATCTGGGTGATCTTTCTCCGGGCGGCGCCGCGCAGGGCGAGCTGCGCCAGCGGCTCGCCGGCGCCTGGATGGATCAGGCCGAGCAGCAGTTGCAGAGCGGTGATCGGGCCGGTGCCGCGCAGTCGCTGGATAGCGCACGCAAGCTCGCGCCGAGCAGCCCGCGTCTGGGCACGTTGATGGCACGCCTGCAATCGGGCTCTTAAGGAAGTACACATGTCCGTCGTTGTTGTTGGGGCCACCAGCCAGATTGGCCACTTCCTGCTGCCACGCCTGCGCGCGCACGGCGATCATGTGCTGGCGTTGAGCCGCAAGCCGCATCCGAGCAGCCCTGGCGTGGACTGGTTGCAAGGCGAGCTGCCCGGCAACGTGCCGGCCATGGGTCAACCCTCGGCGGTCATCAGCTTCATGCCGCTGTGGGTACTTGCCCAATGGTTGGCGAACGCTGATTTGCCGCCGAACACCCGCGTGATCGCCACCAGCTCCATGAGTGCCGAATCCAAGCAAGCCTCGGACGTGCCCGCTGAGCGCGCCGTGTCGCAGGCACTGCGCGATGGCGAGGCGGCGCTGGCCAAGGTCTGTGGTGAACGTGGCTATCTCTGGACCGTCTTTCGCCCCACACTCATTTATGGCGCGGGCCTGGATAAAAGCCTGACACCGGTCGCCCGGCGCGCCATGCGTTCGCGGATCTTTCCGCTGCCGGCCGGTCGCGGCATGCGCCAGCCCGTTCATGCCGATGACATCGCAGCGGCGGTGGTGGCTGCGCTGGATCGACCGGAAGCGGCCGGCCATGTGCTGCCGCTGGGCGGCGGCGAGCGGCTCACCGCCGGTGAAATGTTTGCCCGGGTGCGGCGCAGCCTGCCCGTGGCGACCCTGCCGATACCCATCCCCGCGCCGGTGCTGCGCCTCGGACGACATCTGGTGCCGCGGGTGCGCGGGCCGCTGACGCGACTCGAGGCTGACCTGGTTGCCGATAACAGCGAGCTGCAACGCCTTCTGGGCCTGTCGCAGCGGCCGTTCCGGCCGGATGCGGGTTGCTGGGTGGCACCACCGGCAGGCTAAAAATTGCCTCACCGTCATCCCCGCGAAGGCGGGGATCCAGCGCCTTTCGCTCTTTCCGCGGCGCATAAAGGCACTGGATCCCCGCCTTCGCGGGGATGACGGTGAGGGTAAATGGAGACGTCGAAGATGGCTTGGACCGGGGAAACAGACCCCATGGCGGCTGCAATGGCCCCTCGGACGCCACACCGCAGCCTCCTCCCGGCCACTAATCCCCATCGGCGTTCAGATGCCCGCCGGTAAGCAGGCCCTATGATCCCGGGGCCTTCCTGTTCAGGGTCTCCCTCCACTTGTCCTTCTTCGCCCGCCTCCGTTCGTTCCTCAGCGCCATCTGGCCCTGGGTCCGCATCCCGTTCTGGGTCTGTGTGGGGTTGCTGTTCGGCTTCGTGCTGCCGTACACGATGGTGCTGAACAAGCGCGTGCAGGACCGGTTCAACGACCTGGTCTTCGCGGTGCCCACGCGCATCTATGCGCGACCGCTGGCGTTGACTTTCGGTACCCCCATGACCTCCGGCGCTCTGGAGCTGGAGCTGACCTTTGCTGGCTACAGCAACGACGGCCATGGCCAGGTGGCCGGCACCTGGGCGAAGGATGGCAGCAACTACACCATCGCCTCGCGCGGCTATGCGGGCCCCGACGGCGGCGAAGTGCCCAAGCGCATCCGCGTGTCGCTGGGCAAGGGGCAGGTGGCCAGTGTCAAAGATCTCAGCACCAGCAAGGCGCTGGAGCTGACTCATCTTGATCCCGCGCGCATCGCCACGGTGTACGGCTCGCAGCAGGAAGAGCGCCGCATCGTGCGTTTGAATGACGTGCCGCCGCTGCTGCTCTCCGGCTTGCAGGCGGTGGAAGATCGAGACTTCAAGCATCACTTCGGCATCGACCTGACCGCCATCTTGCGTGCCTCGTTCGCCAACCTGCGAGCAGGCCATACGGTGCAGGGCGGCTCCACGCTCACCCAGCAGCTGGTGCGCAATCTGTTCCTCGATCGCGAGCAGAACTTCACACGCAAGTTCAACGAAGCGCTGATGTCGATCCTGATCGAAGCGCACTACGACAAGAGTCGCATCCTCGAGGCTTACGTCAACGAGGTGTTCCTGGGGCAGCAGGGCAGTCAGGCCGTGCACGGCTTTGCGGCCGCGTCGGAGTTCTACTTCGGCCGCCGCGTGGAGGACCTCAAGCCGCAGGAGATGGCGCTGCTGATCGGCATGGTGAAGGGACCAAGCTATTACGATCCGCGTCGTTATCCCGACCGCGCCATGTCGCGCCGCAATCTGGTGCTCGACCAGTTTTACGAAACGGGTCTCCTCTCGAAGGAAGACGCTGACGGCTTCAAGGCCACACCACTGGCCATCATCCCCAATGGACAGTTGCCGCATAACCGCTTCCCGGCCTTCATGCAACTGGTGCGCGAACAGATCACCAGCGACTTCGATGACGAAACGCTTTCCAACGGCAATCTGAGCATCTTCACCACGTTGGACCCTGCCGCGCAGGTCTATGCCGAGCAGGCCATCACCACCACCACCAACTCGCTCGGCAAGCGGGGTGAGGCGGCGCAGGCGGCGGCGGTAGTGACCGAGGCGCAGACGGGTGCGGTGCTCGCCATCGTCGGCAGCAAGCTGCCCGGCGATCAGGGCTTCAATCGCGCGCTCGACGCGCGTCGCCCGATTGGTTCACTGGTGAAACCGCTGGTGTATCTGGTGGCGCTGGCCAATCCGGAGCGCTGGAACCTCGGCAGTCCGGTGGAGGACTCACCGATCAGCATGCGTCAGCCCGATGGCAGCTACTGGACGCCGAAGAACGACGAGGGCGACTCGCATGGCGCCGTGCCGATGGTCGATGCGCTGGTGCATTCGTGGAATCTGGCCACCATCAATCTCGGCATGACGGTGGGTGTGCCGCGCATCAAGGCCTTCCTTGAATCGTTCGGCCTCACCGATGTGAATCCCAGCCCGTCGTTGTTGATTGGTGCGGTGGACATGTCGCCGCTGCAGGCGGCCCAGCTTTATCAGTACATCGCAGCCGACGGTCATGCCTTGCCGCTGCTGGCAGTGCGCGGCGTGGTCGACAGCAAGGGCCAGACCATCAAGCGTTACGAGGTAAAAACCGGGTCGGGCGAGTACCAGTCGGCGGTGCGCCTGGTGACCTGGGCCATGCAGCAGGTGGCACGTTCGGGCACGGCGGCGTCGATCGGTAGCTCGGGCCTTTCGTACCTCAATGCCGCCGGCAAAACCGGTACCAGTAACGACATGCGCGACAGCTGGTTTGCCGGCTTTACCGGCGATCACCTCGCGCTGTTCTGGATGGGCCGTGACGACAACAAGCCCAGCGGCTTGTATGGCGCCACCGGCAGCCTGCGTGCATGGCAGGAGTTGTTCCGCAAACTGCCGACGCGTCCGTTGTCGGCAGCGCCGGGTCAGGGTCTGGAAATGGCGTGGGTCAACACGTCGGATGGTCGTCGTTCGGAACAGGGGTGCGAAGGAGCGCGGCAAGTGCCGGTGGTCGCCGGTACACTGTCACAAGACGCCGAAGGCTGCTTCTGGCAGCACATCGGCAATCTTTTCGGCGACGGTGATGCCGCTCCCGCGCCGCCCCCCAGTGCCCCCACGCGAGACTGATCATGTTCCGTCCCTCCCTTCCTATGGTTGTTGCGCCCGCCGTGCTGGCCGTGCTGCTGACCGCTTGCGGCCAGCCCAACGTGCCTGCGCAGGCGACTCGCCCCACGGTGTCCGATGAGCAGATGCTGGCCGCGATCAACACGGCGGGCGAGCAGGAAAAATCCGCCATCGACGTGAATCCATTGCGTGATCCCGGCGTGGCTGCGCTGCAGGACGCCGCTGCGGGCGACGTGCGCGTAGGCAAGTACAACGACGCGGCGACCAAGCTCGATCAGGCGTTGAAGATCAGCCCCGACTCGCCCGACCTGCTGCAGGATCGCGCCGAGCTGGCCATTCGCCTGAAGGATTACGCCAGCGCCGAAAAATTCGCGCATCGCTCGTGGGAACTCGGCCCGCGCCTGGGCCCGCTGTGCGCACGCAACTGGCAGACCATTCTCGAAATGCGCCGGCGCGCGGGTGACGACGCGGGCGTCGCCACGGCTGCCAAGTGGGTGACCGAATGCCACAAGGATGGCGTTCAGCGCTTTTGATGCGACGCGGGGCGGGCCGTCTGGGCGCGCCCCCATCCTCAGTTTTCAGTGAGTAGTTGCACCAGCGCCGTGCGCCTGCGCGCATTGAGCCGTCGCATGGCGGCGATGACAGCACGCTCCTCGCTGGTCAGTGTCTTGTAGGCCGCGCCAGGCTCGCGCACCTCGCCGCTGGTAGGCACTCGCCCCAGCACCAGCCAATCCAGGCTGCACTCGAGCTCATCGGCGATGTCCGCCAGCCGCGTCATTTCGGGCATCGATTGCCCATTCAGCCATTGCCGCGCCGACTCCGACGACACCCCAAATTGCGTCGCCACGGTCGAGACGCGCGCGCGTCCGGCCGGGATGTCGGCCGCATCGCAGGCCTGCTGCAGGCGGTCTGCAAAGCCAGCGTAGGGGTTGGCTGTTTTCTTGGTAGGCAAGTTATACCTGGATTTGGCGAGCCCAATATCCAAGCCATTCTTGGGATTTGGTTCGGGAGTATTCCAAGTTTGACTTGTTTGACAGGTCGTGGTTGTTTCCATCCAGGGCGTGATGGCCCAAGGCTGCTCCCGTGCCCATCGGGAGACGTTCCCGCGCCGATGCTCGACCCACCCAAGAGCCCGGCCAGGGATCGCGCGGTACCTACCGGATCCGCAAGGGCGGTGCGCGCCAGGCTAGGCTGGCGCGCATCCGGCATCGCTGGCTACCGTCGTCGTTCTTCCATCAGGCCGACCAGATTGCCGTCGGGGTCGCGCAGAAACGCCAGCCACAAGGTGTGATCGGAAAGCTCGGCGGTGGGGTGTGGATCGCGCTCACCCGTGGCGCCACGGTCGAGCATGGCGCGGTAGGTGGCATCGATATCGCCAACTTTGAAGTACAGCACCGAGTTGCTGCCCACATTGCCGGCCCCTTGCGGCGTGGTGAGCATGAGCCGGATGCCGCCACTGTCCAGAAAAGCCAGTTGTGGGGCAGGGCGGAACAGGAAAGGCAATTCCAGAATATCGCGATAGAACGCCAGCGCCTTATCGACATCGCTGACGGTGATGGCGATCTGGCCGATGCCTGCAATGAGGGAAGCCATGGCAGTACTCCGCAGGGAGACTCGCCGAGTATAAGCAGGCCACAAACGCTTCGCGGTCATGCGCCTGCTCCGCCATACTTGGCGGATGATCGATCACCAGGACGTTGCAGCGCTGCTGGGCACGGAAGGCCCCTTCGCTCGCGAGCTACCCAACTTTGCGCCGCGCGCTGCCCAGCAAGAGATGGCGCGTGCCGTGCAGCACGCCATTGCCGAGCGCGAGACACTGGTGGCCGAGGCCGGTACCGGTACCGGCAAGACTTTTGCGTATCTGGTGCCCGCGCTGCTCTCTGGGGAGCGCGTGATTATCTCCACGGGTACCAAAGCGTTGCAGGATCAGCTGTATTTCCGCGACCTGCCGCGTGTCCGTTCGGTGCTCGACGCGCGACTGAAAACGGCGCTGCTGAAAGGGCGCGCCAATTACTTGTGCCTGTATCGGTTGGATCAGACCGTGCGCGAAGGCGCCACCTTCGATCGCACGCAGGCGGCGCAACTGGCGGCCATCCGCGCCTGGTCCGCGCGCACGCGTCGCGGCGACCGCATGGAACTGGCCGAGGTGCCGGAAGAATCGCCGATGTGGCCGCGCGTCACTTCCACGCCGGAAAACTGCCTGGGCGTGGAGTGCCCGTTCTACGACGACTGCCACGTGATCAAGGCGCGACGTGAAGCGCAGGAAGCGGATCTGGTCGTGGTCAATCACCACCTGCTGTTTGCCGATCTGGCGCTGAAGCAGGAAGGCTTCGGCGAAATCCTTCCCGGTGCGCATGCCTTCATTCTCGATGAGGCACACCAGATTCCGGAGCTGGCGGGGCAGTTCTTCTCGCAAAACATTAGCGCTCGACAACTCAGCGATCTGGCTCAGGACAGCCTCAGCGAATGCAACGGCGTCACCGGCGCTATCGGCCTCGTGCTGGAGCCGGTTGAAGCCTTGCAGGACGCGCTGCGCAACTTGCGTCTCGCCATGGATCCACTGCCCGAACGCGGGCCTTTCCATCAGCTAGAAGCCAGCGGCAGCATCCAGGGCGCCTTGCACGAGCTGCGCGAAGTACTTGCCGCGCTCACCGACGTGCTCGCTTCGCAGGCCGAACGTTCGCGCGGTTTCGCCAATGCGCATGAACGCGCCGCCGTGATCAGCGAACGCCTTGATCGCATCGCGGAGCGCGAAAGCGAGCGTGATGTGCGCTGGTACGAGTTGTTCCCGCGCGGGTTCGCCCTTCACGCCACACCCCTCGACTTGGCCGCGCCATTGCGAGCGATGCGCGAGCAAACGCAGGCGGCTTGGATACATACCTCGGCCACGCTGTCGGTTGCAGGTAGCTTCAATCACTTCGCACGCCAGCTGGGTCTGGAAGATCCGCAGACGCTGCAAGTGGAAAGCCCGTTCGATTACGCCACGCAGGCTTTGTGCTACCTGCCGGCAGGACTTCCCGACCCCTCCGCACGCGACTACACCGACCGCGTGCTCGATGCCGTATTGCCCGTATTGCATGCCTCGCACGGCCGTGCCTTCCTGTTGTTCACCTCGCATCGCGCACTTCGCCGCGCCGCCGAATTGCTGCAGGAAAAAGTGCCATGGCCATTGTTCGTGCAGGGCACGGCGCCGCGTCATCGTCTGCTTGAGGAATTTCGTGCGAGTGGCCACGGCGTGCTGCTCGGTGCGGCGAGTTTCTGGGAAGGTGTGGATGTGCAGGGCGAAGCGCTTAGCGTGGTGGTGATCGACAAACTGCCGTTTGCCGCGCCAGACGATCCGGTATTGCAGGCGCGACTGGAAGCGCTGGAGCACGCCGGCATCAACCCCTTCATGGGTTGGCAGGTGCCAAGTGCGGTGATTGCGCTCAAGCAGGGTGCAGGCCGCCTCATCCGCGATGTGCGCGATCGCGGCGTACTGGTGTTGTGCGATCCGCGCCTGACCACCAAGGGCTATGGAAAGCTGTTTCTCAATAGCTTGCCCGCCATGCCACGCACGCGAGAACTGAGTCAGGTACAGGCCTTCTTCGACGACGAAGTGGCATCGCCCGCCTAACTCGGCACTGGCATCCTGCTGCCAGAGGATCGACGATAGTCGGGATGTCTCATCCACCGAGGAGGCAACAGCATGGCCAAGGTCACCGGTTTGGGCGGCGTCTTCTTCAAGTCGCGCGACCCCAAGGCATTGAACGAGTGGTATGCCCAGCATCTGGGATTGTCGGTAGACGACTGGGGTGGCGTGCGGTTCGACGAAGATGTGTCACGCCCGGGTTACACCTTGTGGACGCCTTTCGCCGCGGATACGGGTTATTTCGGCTCAGGTACGCAGCCGTACATGATCAATTTCCGCGTGGACGATCTGCATGCGTTGCTGGCGCAGCTGCGCACCGCGGGCGTCACGGTGGACGAACGCGTCGAGGACACCGAATACGGTCGCTTCGGTTGGATCACCGATCCGGATGGCATGCGCATCGAACTGTGGCAGCCATCTGTCGAGAGAAGCGTTTAGTCCCGTAGCCCGGATGAAGCGCAGCGTCATCCGGGCATAGCGGCAATACGCGCGAATCCTGCTCCCGCCACGACTGTTGTAGGAGCGCACTTGTGCGCGACCGCGGCCTGACGGCTATCCGTGCCGTTTGATAATTTCTTCAGTGGCAGCGAAGACCGGGCAATGAGGTTCCAAACATGTGTCGGTCGCGCACAAGTGCGCTCCTACAAGTGAGGGTTACCGCTCGCTCATGCGCAGAGGCACGCCTTAGGTGCCCGCCATTTCCTGCAAGCGCTGCGCAGTGGCTTCATTAGCGGGCACAAACGCCTCCAGTGCCAGCTCGGCGAGGGTGATATCCATGGGTGTGCCGAAAACGGTGGTGGTACTGAGCATGGATAGCACAGTGTTGCCCAACGCCAACTCCATCGGCACGGCAATGGCACCGTTGGTGCTGATCGCTTCATGCGAGGCGCCGTCGTTGCCTCCAGGGTAGTTACGCAACTCCTGCAGCAGCGATATCAGTTCGGGATCGTGTGTTGCATCCACCTGCCGCCTCAGCCGGTCGAGCAGGTGAGCACGCCATACCGGCAGATTGTGGATATAGGGCGCGAGCCCCGATGGGTGCAGGCTGAGCCGCATCACGTTGATCGGCGGCTGCAGCCATTGCGGCACCAGGCCAGCGAGCAGTCGCTGTGTGGCCTGGTTGGCCTCGACCAGATTCCAGTGGCGATCCACTGCGAGCGCAGGATAGGGCTCCAAGCCCTTTAACAGCAGCTGGATGGTGCCGCGCACGGAAGCGAGTGCCGGATCGTCGAAGGGGCGTTCGCGGTAGGCCGGTGCAAATCCCGCCGCCACCAGTAACTGATTTCGTTCGCGCAAGGGAATGTCCAGGTAGTCGGCGAGTCGAAGAATCATGTCGCGGCTGGGCTGCGAGCGGCCGGATTCCATGAAGCTGAGGTGCCGCGTTGAGATCTCCGCGCCAGTGGCCAGGTCGAGCTGGCTCAGTCGGCGGTGGCGACGCCACTCGCGCAACAGATCTCCAACAGGGCGTTGCTGGACCGCCACAGCATTCATGCACAGGCTCCTCGTTGCATAAGGCGAGTGCTGATCATCCCACGGTACGGCGGCGTTGCCGTGCGTCGGGAGTCACGCGTATGTAGCGCCTTCGATAAACCTCTGCATGTCGCGTAGCAGGGGGCGCTGGTGAGTATGGAACATGCCGTGGGGTGCATCCGGGTACTCCACGTACTTGCATCCCGGCACCATGTTGGCGATGGCGCGACCGAACGTCACCAGTTCGCTGACGTCCAGCTGTCCATGGATCACCAGGGTGGGAACATCGATGCGCGGCAGCTCATCGCGCAGATCGGCCGTGACGCGGGTACGGAAGCACTCGGTCGCCGCATGCAGCGACGTACTCAGCATGATGTCGATGGTGCGGCGGATGATGCCTTCCGAGGTGTTGGTTTCGGTGGGCAGATAGAAGCCATCCGCACCCTCGGCCAGCCATTGGGGAAAGTCTGCGCGGATGGCGGCAAGCGCGGGATCGAAGGTGGAGGCCGGCAGCGGCTTGCCATGCGCATCGACGTAACACGGCGCCACCGGTGACAGTAGAATCACCCGCGAAACGCGCTTGCTGCCATGACGCGAAAGCAGACGTACACATTCGGCGGTACCCATGGAGTGACCGATCAGAGTCAGCTCCTGCAGGTCGAGGTGTTCAATCAATGCGGCGAGATCATCGGCGAGGCGGTCGTAACCGTAGCTGCCGCCAGGACGTTCCGAGCGACCGTGACCGCGACGGTCCATCGCAATGGTGCGCATGCCCAGTGCGTTGAAGTGCAGCATGTGCGACGCCCACATCTGGGAATCCAGCGCCCACGAATGAACGAACAGGATGGGCTTGCCGTGACCCCAGTCCTCATAGGCCAGGGTGACGCCGTCGTTGGTGGTGAAAGTTGGCATGGCGATATCTCCGGTGGGCGCGGGCGACCGATGCCGCCCGCGCCTATGAGTCAGATGACCTGCGGAACCTTGTCCAGGAAGCCGAACACCTGGCGGATGCGGCCGTTTTCCAGCGCGGCGACGTCGAAGCCGATCACCAGCGGCTCGGCATTGCCGGGCGCAGCGAGATGCCACTGAAAGCGCACGGTGTCGTGGTGTGCATCCACCGCGCCGGCGAGTTGAAAGCGGTGTCCCGGAAACATCTCCTGCACGGCGGCAATGGTGGCGTCGATGGCCTGCCAGCCTTTCGCGTCCACCATCGGGTCGGTGTAGCGGGCGTGCTCGGCATAGACATCCTCGATCAAGTTGCGGCGGCGCAGCGCATCGGTTTCGTTCCAGCTGTCGATATAACGTTCGGCGAGGGTGTGGGCGGCGTGGGTCATGGCGTATCTCCTTCGGTTCGTTGGTGTGCGCTCAGCTTGCGGCCCGTGCTGCATACAAGCGATTACCTGGGAGGTAACGGAATGCGGCCCGGCTTTCGCCACAACTCCTTCGCGAGATGGCCGAAGGGCGCCCCGTGGTTTGCCCGCTCAAGCGTTTTGATGCGGACTCCACGATGAGGAGTGCAGGTCATGGGAAGCTGGCTACGAGGCTGGACTGCGAAAGTGCTGGGCGTCGGTGCCCTGGCATTGCTGATGTTGCTGCCGCTGTGGAAGGTGCAGTCGCTGGTGGACGAACGGCAGGGTATGCGTCAGGCAGCGGTGGATCAGATTGCGCAGGGCTGGGGTGGTGAGCAGGTGCTGGGCGGGCTGGTGCTGGCAGTGCCTACGCGCGAGACGTTCACTGATGGTCGAACCAATGCACAGGGCGAATTGCTCCATACATCAAGTGAGCGCACAGATACGGCGCTGATGCTGCCCGATGCGGCGAACATGGACATTGCCATGTCGGTGGACAAGCGGCGCTATGGCATATACGAGGCACCGGTGTTCGCCTCCACCGTGCAGCTGCGCGGGCGATTCCCGGCGAATGAGCTCGCGCAACTGAGGCAACTCGACACCGCGACGTGGCAAGGCGACAAGGCGGAGTTGCGGTTGGTGGTCAATGACCTGCGCGGCTTGCAAGAAGTGACGGAGCTGCAGATCAATGGGAAGCCGCAGCGGTTCACGTCGTCTGCAGCGACCTTCGGTGGTAACTGGTCCACGGTGATCGTGCCGATTGATCTGGACGCCTTGAATGGGCAGCCCATTGAGTTCGTCATCAACTTGCGTTTTGCGGGTACACAGTCGCTGCAACTACTGCCGCTGGCGCGGACGATGGACGTGAAGATGCATGCGCCTTGGCCGGACCCCAGCTTCATGGGGGCTGCATTGCCAGTGGAGCGCACGGTGGACGCGCAAGGATTTTCGGCGCGCTGGCACATGCTGGATCTCAACCGTCGCTATGGACAGTTCTGGCATGCGAGCGATGGACGCATTGATGCCGCCGTGCGTGATTCGGCGTTTGGCGTGGCCTTGTTTCAGCCGGTGGACGTGTATCAGCGCAATGTGCGCGCGGGCAAATACGGCCTGTTGTTCATCACCATGACCTTCGTGGCGTTCTTTCTGTTCGAGGTGCTCAAGCGATTGCGCGTGCATCCGGTGCAATACCTGCTGATCGGCGCCGCACTCACGTCGTTCTACGTGCTGTTGCTGGCACTGTCCGAACAGATCGGGTTTGGTTTCGCTTACGCCATCGCGGCGGCGTCGGTAGTGCTGATCATGGGCGGCTATGCGAGCGCCGTGCTGGGGGCGCGGCGGGCCGGCCTGTTGCTGGGCGGTGCCCTTGGGCTGGTATACGCCATGCTGTATGTCGTACTGGCGGCAGAGCAGTACGCCCTGCTGATCGGCGCCATCGTGCTTGTCATCACCGTGGGCCTGTTGATGTACCTGACCCGGCGTATCGACTGGTATGCCGGCATGCCCAGCGCAGCCGAGCCGGCACCAGCTATCATGGAGCGGTCATGAACCTGCTTGCCCTCGAAACCTCCACCGAAGCCTGTTCCGTCGCCCTGATCCATGGCGACGAAGTGATCGCGCGCAGCGAAATCGCGCCCCGCCGCCATGCCGAGCTGGTGTTGCCGATGGCCGATACGTTGTTGGCCGAAGCGGGCCTGGGGCGCCATGCGCTCGATGTGATCGCCGTGGGCCGTGGCCCGGGTGCTTTCACCGGCGTACGTCTGGGCATTTCACTGGCGCAGGGCATGGCGTTGGCGCTGGACGTGCCGGTGATCACGGTCTCCTCGCTCGCCGCGCTGGCGTTGGAGGCTCCGGAAGACGATGCCACCATCCTCTCGGTTATCGATGCCCGCATGGGTGAGGTCTACGCGGCGAGCTATCGCCGCGATGACAACGGCGGTCTGGTAGCACTCGATGAAGAGCGCGTCTGCACGCCCGGCGCGCTGGTGCTTCCCAAGGCCAGCCGCTGGCATGTCGTCGGCACCGGCTGGAGCACTTACGCCGATGTCCTGCGCGGCCACCTCACCGGCGACCTGCTTTCTGCAGAAGGCGCCCGCTATCCACAGGCGCGTCACGTCGCTGAACTGGCTGCGCAGGAGTTCCTGGCGGGTCACGTCACCGCGCCCGAACACGCCTTGCCGATCTACCTGCGTGACAAGGTTGCCTTGACGCTGGTGGAGCAGGGCAAGGCCTGAAGCGCCCGGTTTTGCTGCACTAAACGCCGCCTGGGTGGCGTGTCAGCCGCTCTTTGCTTTGCTCGCAGCCGGCTTGTGCTTTTCGGCCGGTTTGCGTGCTGCCTGCTGCAGGCGATGCGCCTGCAGGATGGCAGGCAGCAAGCCTGGGAATCGCTGCTGGATTTCGTCGCAGCGCGTGCTGTTGAACATCTCCACGCCACGGCGCTCGCTGCGGATCAGGCCCGCTTCGCGCAAGGCGCGGAAGTGCTGGGACAGGGTGGACTTGGGAATGCAGCGATCGTCCATCTGCAGGAAGGCGGAGCAGGTGTTGGCGCGGTCCGCACAGGCCAGCTGTGCATAGATGGTGGCGCGCACGGGGTCCGAGAGGGCATGCAGGATGCCTTCTACGGTGATGTCATCGATGGACGGGTGGATCAGCGGCTTCATGGGGCCATTTTAGCAGCCCTTGAAAACTAGTTCATAAGTTCGTATGTTGCGAACTATAGAATTTAGCTATCCATCCGTACCCCAAACCCCAGCAGGAACCATCATGAGCAAGCTCAAAGGTAAAGTGGCTGTTGTTACTGGCGCCTCCAAGGGCATTGGCGCGGCCATTGCCAAGTCGCTGGCCGCCGAGGGCGCCTCGGTGATCGTCAATTACGCCTCCAGCAAGGCGGGCGCCGATGCCGTAGTCGCCGAGATCGACAAGGCTGGCGGCAAGGCCGTGGCGGTCGGCGGCGATGTCTCCAAGGCAGCAGACGCCAAAGGCCTCGCTGACGCTGCGGTCAAGCATTTTGGCCGTTTGGACATCCTGGTGAACAACTCGGGCGTGTACGAATTCAGCGCCCTCGACAGCATCACCGAAGAGCACTTCCATAAGCAGTTCAATGTGAACGTGCTGGGCCTGTTGCTGACCACCCAGGCGGCCGCGCGCCATATGGGTGAAGGCGGCAGTGTCATCAACGTCAGCTCGCTGGTGACACGCATCGTGCCGCCGGAAAGTGCGGTCTATACCGGCACCAAGGGTGCGGTGGATGCGATTACCGGCGTGCTGTCGCGTGAACTTGGCGCCCGCAAGATCCGCGTGAATGCGGTGAACCCGGGCATCGTGGAAACCGAAGGCACGCATGCAGCCGGCTTCATCGGTTCTGAATTCGCAGATCACGCCGTGTCGCAGACGCCGCTGGGGCGCATCGGCCAGCCGAAAGACATTGCCTCGATCGTTACCTTCCTGGCATCGGACGATTCGTACTGGATGACGGGTGAGCAGCTGTTCGCCGCTGGCGGCCTGCGCTGATCACAGCGAACCGTTGAGCACGCGCCCCGTTCGCGGGGCGCGTTGCATGCATGCGCTTGACGCCATCGGGCGGATGATCGTTTTTCAGCTTGCCTCTCGGAGCGGTCGTCATGCCCAGCACTGCGTTGGACAGGGGAGTGGTTACCATCCGCTCTGCCTACGATGTAGCGAGCAGCGTCAAGAAGATCACCGAGCTGCTGGAATCCCACGGCGCAATGATCTTTGCGCGTATCGATTTCAGCGGCGACGCGGCGCGCGCGGGGTTGACCATGCTGCCGGAGCAGATGCTGATTTTCGGCAATCCGAAATCCGGTACACCGCTGATGCAGGTGGAGCCCCTGGTCGGGCTGGATCTTCCCCTCAAAGTGTTGGTGTGGGAGGACGATCAGGGCTCAACGTGGCTGGCCTACAACACGCCGGACTACATCATGAATCGCCATAACTTGCCCGCGGCGATGGGAGCGCAACTTGCCGGTGCTCTGACGCTGCTTGAGCAGTTCGAGCGCTGAAAGAACGCTGCGAAATGCAACGTTCGGCGACGATTGCCGCCGAGCACCGTTAGTCGGAGCCCTCGACGATGTCGACCTGGCCTATCCAGTGCCGTTTGCGACGTGCAAGGCGAGACGCCGCATCTTCACCTTCGAAGCTGACCTCAGCGTGCCTGTACAGCGAAGCGTCGACATTGTCGATGGCATTCACACTCACCACGGCAAATAGCCGTCCATCGATAAGGCTGGTGGCGACGGGCACCACGCCGCATCGCGCACAGATGAGAAAATCCGCAGTGCGGGTACCGAAGCTGTAGCGCGACATGTGCGAAGGATGCTGCACCGTCACCTTGAGTCGCCCATCCGCATAGGCCGTCCATACACCGCCATGCTTCTGGCAGAACGAGCAATCACAGGCGCGGGCGGGAATCTCGGTGGGGTCAGGTTCCCACGCCAGCGCAAACGCGATGTTCCCGCAGTGGCACTTGCCGCGAATAAGCATGATGAGATCCGGCGTAGCAGATGCAGCAAGCGTAGCGGATCGGGCCGCTCAGAGCTGCCCGATCGCCAGCTGCACCAGCAGGCTGCTTACGGACACCGCTGCCCATACACCGAGGCCGAGCAGGATGGGGCGTGCGCCAGTGGATGCCATCTTGCGCAGATTGGCGGAAAGGCCGATGGCCGTTAGCGCCACGATGATCAGAAACTCAGCCGCCATGTGCAGCGCGGGCAAGATCGCCGCCGGCACCAGACCCGCCGTTCGCACACCCGAGGCCACCAGGAACCACAGGATGAACCAGGGGAAGATGCGGCGCAGGCTGAAATCGCTGGCGCCTTGCTTCTTCTGCTTCCACGCCACGGCAAACGCCAGCGCGAGCGAGATGGGAATGATCAACGTGGCACGAGTCAACTTGACGATGGTGGCGTAGTCGCCGGCTTCCTTGCTGAAGCTGTAGCCCGCTGCCACCACCGACGACGTGTCGTTGATGGCGGTGCCCGCCCACAAGCCAAAGCCAAGGTCGGAAAGGTGCAGCAGGTGGCCGAGCAAGGGGAACAGCAGCACCGCCACCAGATTGAAGAGGAAGATGGTGGAAATCGCGAACGCGGTGTCGTGCTCGTCCGGCTTGATGATCGGCGTGACGGCAGCAATCGCCGAGCCACCGCAGATGGCGGTGCCCACGCCGATCAGAATCTTCAGCTTGTCGTGCACCTTGAGCGCACGACCCAACAACCATGCTGTGAGAAAGGCGACGGTGATGGTGACGAGGGTGACCGACAACGATTCCAGACCCGTCTTAGCCACCTGATCAAGGCTGAGGCCAAAGCCCAACGCGATGATGGACCACTGCAGCACCTGCTTGCCGGCGAACTGGATACCCGGCGTATAGGTGCCGCTCGGTGCCACCAGATTGCGCACCAGAATGCCAAGCACGATGCCAAACACAGGCCCACCGATAATGGGCGCGATCCTGCCCAGCGCGAGGGCGGCCAAAGCGATGGCCACGGACAGCAGCAGGCCCGGCAGACGTTGAGCGAGGGTGGGGGTGGTAACGACGGAAGCAGCGGCGGCGTTCATGACAATCTCCTGCAATGCTGCGATTGTCCGCTTCCCTTCGCATCAAGAAAATTTTGAATTTCTGATTCGTGCTATAAGATTCGCTGATGATCAATATCAGCCCGCGCCAGCTCGAGGTGTTCGTGCAGATCGCTCGACTGGGCAGCGTACGGGCGGCGTCCGAGCAGCTGCACCTGACCCAGCCGGCAGCCAGCATGGCGCTGTCGGAAATGGAGCGGCAGCTCGACGCGCCCGTGTTCGCTCGTGAACGCGGCCGGCTGCGCTTGAATACGCGGGGCCGCGAACTGTTGCCCCTGGCGCAGGAACTGCTGGAGCGCTACGCGGAGTTCGGCCGCATCGGCACAGGCAGCGCGGATGAATTGGGCGGCGATTTGCGTGTGGGTGCCAGCAATACGGTGGGCAACTACCGTGTGGGCGAACTGTTGGGCGACTTCGTGCGCGCACATCCGTATGTTTCGGTGCGTCTGCGTGTCTCCAACACCGCGGAAATCGTCGCCTCCATGCTCGACCACGCGCTGGAGTTGGGGTGTGTGGAAGGCCCGGTGGCACATCCGTCGCTGGAAGTGCGCCCCTGGCGTGACGATGCGCTGGTGGTCTGTACTTCCCCGGATCATCCGCTGGCGCATAAACGCCGTCTCCAGCCGGAGGATTTCGCCGGCGCACGCTGGGTTTTGCGCGAACCGGGGTCTGCCACGCGCAGCTTGAGCGAGCGAGCCTTGACGGTGCTGCCAGCTGGCGAAACCGTGCTGGAACTGGATCAGGCCGAAGCGATCAAGCAGGCAGTCATCGCAGGTCTGGGCATTGCCTGCCTGCCCGAAGTAGCCGTAATCGACGCTGTGGCGGCAGGGCGCTTGAAAGTGCTCAAGACGCCCTTCCTCGATCTGCAGCGCAAGCTGTCGCTGTTGCTGCACCGGCAGCGTTATCGCGGTGCGTTGATCGAAGCGTTTCTGACGAGAGCGGGCGTCAGTCGCTGAGCGCTAGACGGACATCCGTCCTATGTCCGGAAGGCCACCACTGGAGCATGATGCGGCCTGGACTCGACTTGGGGAGCGTCGGGGACAGGGGGACGGCTTTTGCCGTCATGCGACTTACGTCTGCAGTGAGCCAAATCATGGAATCGATTTATCCCGCAGGACCCGCGGAGGTGCCGGCCGGCTTCACCCGTCCGAGCAAATCATACCGTCGACACGCCTGGCTGGCCGTGGCCGGTCTCTTGCTTTTCATGCTGCTCTATTTCGCATTGACCGCATGGTTCGTCATCACCGGCTTCGGCGAGTTCGCGCGGATGGGCTCGGGTGGCGGCTTGATCGAAGGCTTGGTGGGCGCTTGCAGCCTGTTCCTAGCCGTTTTCATGATCAAGGCGCTGTTCTTCATCAAGAAGGGCACGCATAGCGCCGACCTTGAGATCAAGCGAGCTGAACAACCCCATCTGTTCGAGTTCCTGGAAAAGATCGCGGACGAAGCCGGGGCACCACGTCCGCACAAGGTCTTTGTGAGTGGTGGCGTGAACGCCGCGGTGTTCTACCACCTCTCACTGATCAATTTGATCTTGCCTTCGCGCAAAAATCTGGTGATTGGTCTTGGCCTGGTGAATATGCTGAATCTCAGCGAATTCAAGGCCGTATGCGCTCATGAATTTGGTCACTTTGCGCAGCGCTCGATGGCGGTGGGCCGATGGGTCTATACCACTCAACAGATCGCAGCGCACATTGTGGGCAAGCGTGATGCGCTTGACGGATTCTTGCGGCAGCTGTCGCGTTTCGACATCCGCATTGCCTGGATCGGCTGGTTGCTCGGCGTCGTGGTATGGGCGCTTCGGGCTGTGGTGGATGCAGTGTTCCGGCTTGTCGTGATCGCCCAGCGCGCGCTCTCGCGCGAGATGGAGATGCAGGCGGATCTGGTTGCCGTATCGCTCACTGGCAGTGACGCGCTGGTGCATGCGCTGCATCGGCTGCAGATGGCGGACGATGCTTGGGACCGCACCGTAGGCTTCGTGCGTGGTGAGGTTGCCGCCGGCCGTCCGCCGCTCGATGTGTTCGCCGTTCATCAAGCACTGGCCGAACGCTTAAGGGTTATCTACAACGACCCTGCCTATGGCCAGCGCCCCCAGGTACCGGCCATGGACGCGGCGTCATTCCGAGTCTTCAACGGTGAGTTGGCGCAACCGCCGCGCATGTGGTCGACGCATCCGATGAACCACGAGCGCGAGCACAACGCCAAGCGAACATACTTGCACGTCCCAGCCGATGAGCGCAGTGCGTGGAGCGTGTTCGACGATGCGCGGGCTTTACGCGAGCGGATGACGCGCGAGATGGTCGGCAAGACCGACAACGCGCCGGTCGCGGCGGAAGTGACGCTGAAACACCTGGATGAGGAGTTCGATCAGGAGCATCTCAAATCGCACTATCGAGGCATCTACCTCGGCTTTTCCGCGGTGCGCCATGCAAAGGTAGTCAGTGATCTGCATGGGCCGGTGCCCATTGCTCGCCCCATCGAACCAGAGGAGCTGTATCCCGCCAGTATCGCGGACGATCTTGAGCGGCTGCGCTCTTTGGAGCGAGAGTATGCCTTGCTTTGCTCGTTGCGAGATCGGGTCTATGACGCACCGGATGGCGTCATTCGACATCGCGGGCGCATCCTCAAGCGCAGCCAATTGCCTGCTGCCATCGCTGCCGTCGATCGCGAGCGCACGTCGACGCAGGCCGGACTCGAGGCAACGCTCAAGCACGTGCGAAGTCTGCATCAGGCGGCGGCGGCCAAGCTCTCACCTCCTTGGCGCGACTACCTCCGAGGGCTGCTGGCGCTTCTGCATTACGCCGACCATGCCGAAGCGAACCTCCGCGATGCGCAGGCAAGTCTGGGACGTTGGTGGCAGCGTGCCACCGCTAGCGGTTCCATCAACGAAACGGGGGCGCGCCAGATTCTGGCCGCGTCGAGCGACGTGTATCGCGCCATGTCGCAGGTATACGACGTGGCGGCTCAGGTTCAGCCGGGCCCCGAGGTGCTTGCGAGCCTGGGGCGGGAGAGCTGGTCGGGTGCCCTTGGCGGCTTGGGGTTGAACCCACCCGCACGAGCCAACTTGAATGACTGGCTGCGTTTGGTGGATGGCTGGGTCAATCACACGGCCGGGTGGCTTTCCGCGTTGCGGAGGGCCACGCTGGATGCCTTGCTGGAGGCGGAAACCACTGTAGCTGCCGCGACGCGGGGTATTGCGCCGCCGGAAGCGCCCAGTCCTGTGCCGTCGGTGCCGTCGTTCTACGACACCCTGGTGATCGGGGCCGAGCGTGGCAAGGCAATCGACAAACCGAGCTGGTGGGAACGGTTCCAGTCGGCCAGCGGCTTTTTCCCTGGCCTGGCGCGTGCGGTGGTGGCGGTGGCCATTGTGGGTTCCGTACTGCTTCTGGGGTGGAGCGTCAGTCGCGTTACCGTCACCCTGTACAACGGCTTGGCGCGTACCGTCGTCGCAACGGTGGACGGCCAAAAAGTGACGCTTCAGCCGCACGCCCATGCAGAAATGGAGGTGTACGGCGATGGTGATATCCAGGTGGTGACCAAGGCGGTGGACGGTCAGCCTATCGAGACGTTCACCGCACCGATCAGCCGTTCGGACAAGCAGCTGATCTATACCGTGGCGGGCGCGAGCCCGTTGCGCCAGTGGGTAGCGGTGTATGGCAACGTGAGCCCCTCATCGCCGCGGCTGCTCGCGCCACAGCGCTGGCAGTCTGGCTGGGCTGATCATGTGTTTAGCGAGCCACCGAAGAGCATCCAGAGCAAGACTGGTGGCGGCTCGCTCAGCGTGCTTGATGTGCCCGATGAAACCGCGCCCGATTTCTTCATGGCGGAAGTGAAGGACTCTCCGGCAAAAACCGCAATGTTGTTGGCGCATGTTCAATTCGATGCGCCAGATACGCCATACCTCGTGAACTGGCTGCAGCTAGCGAAGGAATTGCCGGGCTTCCAGCAAGCCTTCGCCGCACGCCTCGCGCAATTCCCGATCGATGTTGTGAGCATGCGTCTTGAGCAGGATCTCGCCAAAGATGCGGCCCATGACGCGGTGTGTGCCCATCATCGCGCTTTGGCGGAGGCGTCCCCTAACCAGCCAGATCTTGCTTATCTGGCTGTGCGCTGCCAACCCAACAACGCTGCAAGGGATCAGGCGTTTGAGGAGGGGCACCGGCGCTGGCCAGATTCACCATGGTTTGCCAATGCTGCTGGCTGGCATGCCGGCGAAGAAGCGCGCTACGAAGACGCATGGGCCGATTACCAGGTGGCTATAGCCAAAAGTCCTGCACTTCGACAGATAGTGTCGCTGGAAGCCTATCGGTTGCTGCGCCTGCTCAATCCGAGCGCTGCGCTGGAGCAGAAGGAACGATTTGCCGCCATGTCCCCCATGCTTCGCAATGTGCTTATGCTTGAGCGTGGCACTGCAACGGCTGAGGGGGCATACCGATCGCTGGCAATGCTATCCAATGGACAGCTCGACGCTGCTGTTAGTGCGTCGACGGGCACCCCATTGGCCGCACGAGTGCTGCGTCTTGCCGCGGCCTCTGATGGCGCATCCCGCTTGCTGCGCGCACGCGTGGCAACGTTGTCACCAGGCGATGGCGTGGATGATCAAACGGTATGGCTTGCGCTGGCGGCTGGCAGTGATGTGGACACACCTGCCATTGCCTCCGTATTGGACATGTTGGCAAAGCAGTACGAATCGCCCGACGCGATCGCAAAGATGATGCGTTTCCTTGCGCTGGCGCGGCGCGGAAATGTAACAGCTGCAGAAGCCGAATTGACTGGTGTGCCGCTGCAATTGCGCGCACAGGCTTTCGTCGCGGGCAGCTATCTGCTGGGTGAGCGCACGCCAGCGTCGTGGCGCACATACGCTCGCCGCGTGTTGTATTCGGCGGAGAGGCCCTACATGGGTTGACTATCGTGATCGCGCCATGTCGCCCGCGACATGGCGCGATGATTCATGGCACGAGTCGGACTACGCCGTTGATCAACAGATGATGGAGGCGAGCAGCGCCTCGGCTTCTTCATGCGTGCGTGCACGCAGGATGCGCGCCGCGCTCGCACGCAGTGCGGCGTGATCGAGGGCAGTGATGCGGTCCCGCACATGTAGCAGCTGGCTGGGGTGCATGCTGAATTCGTTCAGACCCAGGGCCAATAGCAGGGCGGTGAAGTTCGGGTCGCCACCAATTTCACCGCACAAGCTCACGGGCTTCTTGGCACGACGGCCTTCCGTGATGACGTAGGTGAGCAGGCGCAGCAACGCGGGCTGCAGCGGATTGTAGATATTGTCCAAGGCATCGTTGCCACGATCCGCGGCGAGCACGTACTGCGCCAAATCGTTGGTACCAATGGCGAGGAAGTCAGAGTGCTCGAGCAGTGCGCGCACGTTGATGGCGGCAGCCGGCACCTCGATCATGGCGCCAAGCTGCAGCTTCTCCGGCAGGTCGATGTTCTCGCGCTTCAGTTCCTGACGTGCCAGCTTGAACAGCGTGCGCACGGCGATGAGCTCGTCCGGCTGCGTCACCATCGGCACCAATACGCGCACCGGGCCGTAGCAGGCAGCGCGCAGAATGGCGCGAATCTGGGTGGTGAATACGGCAGGGTAGCGCAGCGACAAACGCACGCCGCGCACGCCTAGCGCCGGGTTGTCCTCGCCACGCAGCACCAGACCGGCGGCGTCGGCCTTGTCGGCGCCAAGGTCCAGTGTGCGGATGGTGACGGGCAGACCACCCATGCCGAGCACGAGGTCACGATACGCGATGAACTGCTCGTCTTCGGTGGGCAAGCCCTTCTGCCGCAGGAACAGGAACTCGGTGCGATACAGACCCACGCCATCGGCGCCACGCGAGCGTGCCATGGCAATGTCGGCTGGCATTTCGGCGTTGGCCAACAGGCGAATATCCACGCCATCGCGTGTGCGTGTCGGTGCATTGGCCAGCGTCGCCAGGCGTCGACCTTCCAGCGCCGCCTCACGCTGCCAGGCGCGATAACGGGCCAGGTCTTGCGCGGTGGGATGCACCACCGCTTCGCCACGCTCGGCATCCAGCAGGATCAGATCATCGTCGTGAATGGTCGACAGTGCGTCGCGCGCGCCCACCAGCATGGGCAGGTCCAGGCTGCGCGCGAGAATGGCGCTGTGCGAATAGGCGCTGCCCGAACTGGCCACGACGCCTAGCAGGCCGCTGCCGGCCAGATGTGCCATGTCCGCGGGTGCGATCGTGTCGGCGATCAGGATTTCACCCACGCGCGCGGCCAGTTTGCGCTCTTCGCGGCTGGTCTGGCGTTGCAGGGCGGAGATGACACGACCGATCACCTGATCGACATCCTCCTTGCGCGAACGCAGGTAAGGGTCGTCCATGGCTTCGAATACCGCGGCGAGGCGGTCGCGCTGTTTTTTCAGCGCGGCGCCGGGGCGGTAGTGACCGATCCGTACCAGGTCGTCGAGGCCGCGCAGCAGTTCGGGGTCGTCCAGCAGCAGGCTGTGCGCGTCGATGAATTCATTGACCTCGCGTGCCAGCGCACCATGCAGCTTGCCACGCAGTTCGCGCAATTCCTGTCGCGCGGTTTCAAGCGCACGGTGCAGGCGCGCGAGCTCGACGTCTACCTCGTCTTCATTCAATGGACGGGTATCGACCAGGTAACGACTGGGCTGCACCAGGCGCGCACGGCCCAGGGCCATGCCTTTTGCCGCCGTGGTACCCGTCAATATGGCTCTCATGCATGCCTTCCGTGGAGGGGCGACCAGTTAAGGCAACACTGATCACGTATCGCCGTCGTCATGATGTCTGGAAGGCCCGCAGGCTGTACCGCGTGGCGCCGGGAAGACTGGCCGACTTGCCAAGCCGCGCGGCACAGCCTGCGGGCCTTCCAGACATCACCCTTCATTTCAAAATCCATACGCTGGGCCAGCCCTGTCTGTCCGCATGCCTTCGGTCCCTTGGCGCGACAGACGGCCAGTCTGCCTTCGCCAATGGCCCTGTGGCCTGCGAACAGACAGGGCTGGTGACGACGGCTATACGTGATCAGTGTTGCCTTAAGTCGATGGCGACGTCGGCATCCCGCCTGCGCGTCGAATCCCGAAAGAGAACGATCGCACGACGCAGCCGACCGGGCCGTGAATACGGCCTCAAGTCCACGCGTACGGGCAATCGATCTCTCCACTCAGGCTCCTTCGTCAAACTTGCGATCGAACAGCGCGACCACGGCGGTGAGGGCGGACTCCTCATCCGGACCTTCGGCGCGTACGGTCAGCGACGTACCGATGCCCGCCGCCAGCATCATCACGCCCATGATGCTTTGCGCGTTGACTTCGCGACCCTTGCTCACCAGCCACACGGTGGATTTGAACCCCTGCACGAGCTGCACCAGCTTGGCCGAGGCGCGGGCGTGCAGGCCCAGCTTGTTGGAAACGACAATTTCTTGTTCACGCATGATCGATGAAGATTCCCCCGCGGCCACCGCTGGCAGCAATTTCCGCCAATTCGTCTAACGGCTTGTCCGCGTAATTGAGTACACGCAACAGCATGGGTAGGTTGAGCCCGGAAACGCAGCGCAACCGCACGCCGAGCGCGGCCAGCGACAGCCCGATATTGCAGGGCGTAGCGCCATATAGGTCAGCGAGGACGAGTACGCCATCGCCTTGATCAAGTTCCCGCGCGTGCTTGGCCGTGAGCGTTCGCATCACGTCCGGGTCCGCCTGTGGCGGCACCTCGACCGCTTCCACGCGCAGCGGTAGTTTGGGCAGTACGTGGTGGGCGGCCGAGATCAGCGCCTGGCCAACCGCCTCGTGCGTCATCAACATCACGCCGACGCTCATGACGGCGTGCCGGTCCATGGTTTTGAATGGAGCTGCATGGCTATCACTCGAGTTCACGATGGAAAGTAAGCGCACCACTGCGCAGCGCACGATAGTGCGCCGCCAGCTTCTCCACCAGGTAGACCGAGCGGTGGCGACCGCCAGTACAACCGATGGAGATAGTGACGTAGCTTCGGTCATCTGCCTCGAAGCGAGGCAGCCAGGTATCGAGCCAACGCGCGGTGTCGGCGAAGTATTCGGCCACCATGGGCTGCGCATCCAGGTAATCGCGCACGGCGGCGTCCTTGCCTGAGAGCGGGCGCAGGGTGGGATCCCAATGCGGGTTGGGCAGGCAGCGCGCGTCGAACACGAAATCGGCATCCAGCGGCAGCCCGCGACGGAATGCGAACGACTGGAACATCAGGGTCAGCCCTTCGGTCGCTTCGGCATAGCCGGTGGCGATGAGGCGACGCAGCTGGTGCACGTTCAAGTCACTGGAGTCGATCACATTGTCGGCGATCGAGGAAAGCGGACGCAGCACGCGGCGTTCTTCGGCAATCGCATCGGCCAGCGACAGGCCCCGGAACGACAGCGGATGACGACGGCGCGTTTCGGAGTAGCGCTTGATCAGCACATCGTCGCGGCAGTCGAGAAAGATCATGTGCGCATGCACGCCGGCGTTCGCCAGCTCAGAAAGGATCGCCGGCATGCGCCGTAGATCGTCACCGGGGTTGCGCACGTCGACGCCCACCGCCACGTTGCGGCGCTTGCCCTGCGCGTCGCGACCCGCTGCCGCCACCAGTTGCGGCAGCAGGGCCGTGGGAAGGTTGTCGACGCAGTAGAAATCCAGATCCTCCAGCGCGCGCAGCGCGACGGTCTTGCCGCCGCCGGACATGCCGGTAAGGACGATCAGGTGGACCGCGTCGGGATCACGAAGCTGAAGACCAGGTGTCGTTTCGCTCATGGCTCACCACGGAGGCAGTCGACGCATCTGGTGCGCCTGACGATCGATGAAGGTTTGGGCAGGGTCAATGCCCTTGCTCTTGAGCACATGGTTGCGCACGGCAGCCTCCACCAGCACCGCAAGGTTGCGGCCGGGCGCCACTGGAATGGTGATCATGGGGATCGGTACCTCGAAGATTTCGCGGTGCCCGACGTCGCCGGTAAGTCGCGTAAGACCGTCGGTGTCTTCACCCTCGCGCAGTGGCTTCAGGTGGATCACCAGGCGAAGGTATTTGGACGGCTTGACCGCGGTGTGACCGAACATCTCGCGCACATTGAGCACGCCGAGGCCGCGCACTTCCAGCAGATCCTGCAATAGTTCGGGACAAGTACCGTCGATCACGTCCGGCGCGATCAAGGTAAATTCGGTGGCGTCGTCGGCCACCAGGCGATGCCCGCGGCTGATCAGTTCCAGTGCCAATTCACTCTTGCCCGAGCCCGATTCACCGGTGATCAGCACGCCAATGGAGAACACCTCCAGAAACACGCCGTGCAAGGTAATCTTGGGGGCCAACATGCGCGCCAGGTGATACTGCATCCAGGTCAGCAGCTCGTGGCCGCGCTTGGAGCTGATCCACAACGGCGTGTTGGTTTCCTCCGCCACTTCACGCAGGTCGGTGGGGATGGGCTGATCCTTGGTCACGATCATCGCGACCGGCTGGTAGGCGGCGATCTTGTTGATGGCCTCCCAGCGCTGGCGCGATTCGAGGCTGTCGAGGAAATTGAGTTCCTCGGTGCCGATGATCTGGATCTTGTTGGGATAGATGACGTTGAGATAGCCGATCAACGAGGGGCGGCGCGTGGTCGTCGCGGCCTGCTCAAGCACGCGCGATTCACCACGCATACCGGAAACCCAGCGCAATGCCATGCGCTCGTGAACGCTGTCATACAGTTGTCGGGCGGTCAGCCGGTCCAAGCCTTGTCCTTTGCGCCACCGGAGAAAGGGCGGCCACAGAGATATTGTGCCAGTTCGCACCGGCGGGTGCCTTGGAGGACGGAAACACGGGGGAGGGGAGAGGCCCGCCCGGAGCCGGGCGGGCCGGGCTGGGGTTAGCCGTAGAGGCGTTCTTCGCGCGCGGCGCGTTGGTGCTTGTCGCAGACCTTTTCGCGGTGCTTGCGCAGCTGGGTCACCAGCTTGTCGAACAGGACGTCAATGGAAACGTACATGTCGTTTTCGAGGGATTCGGCATGCAGGGTGGCACCCGATACGGTGAGTGTGCCTTCGGCGCGCTGCTGCAATTTGTTGACCGATAGCACAATGTTGAGACTGAGGATTCGATCATCGAGGCGGGTGAGGCGGTCGAGCCGGCTATTCACGTGATCTCGAAGAGCCTGGGTGACTTCAATCTGCTGACCGCTGATCTGAACTTGCATGTTGCGCCTCCTCTGATACTCGCCGCGGACGCGGCTGGGGTCGATGCGCCGGTCGCTTATGTCGTGGCCGACACACCTTTGAAAAACCCGGGGGTTGTTTCGATCCGCTGTTCCGGCCTCCTCACCAAGTCGGGATAGTCACTATGCGCTTCTGGAGTTCTCTTCGCGTTATGAAGACCTTCAGGCCTTGGACATGACAGGTATCCCATCGGATCGACTTACATACGAATATAGGGACGTCATTTTTTTTGCCAAGTTCCCGGGACGCTTTGCCACAGGTGACGCGTAAGCCTGTTCAGCCAGCGCGCTGGCGCTCGCTGGAGCTGGGAATGCGCATGGCTTCGCGGTACTTGGCGACGGTGCGGCGGGCAACCTGAATGCCCTTGCGGTGCAGTTCCTCCGCGATAGCCTGGTCGGACAGCGGCTTGCGCGGGTCCTCGGCATCGACCAGCTTGCGCAGCATGGCCTGAATGGCGGTGGCCGAGGCGCTGCCACCGTCTTCGGTGGACACGCCGCTGGAGAAGAAGTGCTTGAGTTCGAACGTACCGCGCGGCGTATGGATGTACTTGCGCGTGGTGACGCGGGAGATGGTGGATTCGTGCATGCCCACTTCCTCTGCAACCTCGCGGAGCACCAGCGGGTGCATGGCCTCGGGGCCGTAGTCGAGGAAGGCGCTCTGCCTGCGCACGATGGCCTCCGCCACCTTGAGCAGGGTTTCCGCGCGTGACTCCAGGCTCTTGATCAGCCAACGTGCTTCCTGAAGTTGGCCGCGCATCCAGCTGGCATCGGTGCCGCGTGCCTGCGCGATCAGGCCGCAATAGTGCTGGTTGAGGCCCAGGCGCGGCTGGCAGTCCGGGTTGAGGCTGACACGCCAGCGCCCAGCATCCTTGCGTGCATAGACATCAGGCGCCACGTATTCGACCGGCGTGACATCGAGTGCCGCGCCGGGGCGTGGATCGAGGCTGCGAATCAGCACGGCGGCGGCAGCGGTATCGTCCTCGCTGGCTTTCAATTTGCGGGCCAGACGAGCGATGTCATTGCGTGCGAGCAATTCCAGTTCGCTGTCGACAATGCGCAGAGCAAGCTCGCGGTGCTGGGTGTCCGGGTCGAACTGTTCCAGCTGCACGCGCAGACAGTCGCGCAGATCCAGGCTTGCCACGCCGGTGGGGTCGAAACGTTGCAGCATGCGCCGCACGTGTTCCACCTCAGCAGCACTCGCCCTGAGGTCGGGTGGCAGTGCGCCGATCAGCGACTCCATGCCCTCGATGAGATAGCCGTCAGGGTTGAGTGCATCGATCAGCACCGCAGCGATGGTGCGATCGCGCGCGCTCATGTGCGTGAGGTTGAGCTGCCACAGCAGATGTTCCTGCAGCGTTTCCTGCGCGGCGCTCTGCGGCTCGAAGCTATCGTCGTCGCCGTTGGCGCTGTTGCGCGAAGAGGTGCCGCTGCTGCTGGAGAAATCGATCGGGTCTTCGGCCGCGCCACCGCTGTCGCTGTCACTCCACTCGGTGGGGTCGGCGTCGTCGATGGTGGTGTCGGTGCTGCTGGCGCTGGTGCTGGTGTTCGGCGCCGGTTCGATCGTTTCGCGCTCTTCGCCGTCAACGCCATCCGGGTTGTCGTCGGAGAACTCCAGCAGGGGATTGCTTTCTGCAATCTGACGCAGTTCAGCCTCCAGCTCCAACTGCGACAGCTGCAGAAGGCGGATGGCCTGTTGCAGCTGAGGGGTCAGCGTGAGCTGCTGATTGAGGCGAAACTGCAGTCCGGGTTTCATGCCAGGCGGTCGGGATGAACGTGAAGGTCATCCTAACTCCTGACCTGAACGCGAGGCCATAGGTCAAACGCCGATTCGCGTACTACCTCAGGTTTATCGTCTGTAACGGACGCGCTATAGACGCCATTTGGGACACCCGGAAGCAGCGCCATTCGCCTGCGAAGGGTTGCTTCTGCGAATGGCGAACCGTGGGTGGTTTCCAGTTACTCAGAGGCGGAATTCGCGACCAAGGTAAACCTCGCGTACCTTCTCATCAGCGAGGATGTGCGCCGGCGTGCCACGCGAGAGCACTTCGCCGTCGTTGAGGATGTAGGCGCGGTCACAGATGCCCAGGGTCTCACGCACGTTGTGGTCGGTGATCAGAACGCCGATGCCACGTTCCTTGAGGTGGCGCACGATGCGTTGGATTTCACCGACCGAGATCGGGTCCACGCCAGCGAACGGTTCGTCCAGCAGCATGTAGCGGGGATGCGCGGCTAGTGCGCGTGCGATTTCCACACGGCGGCGTTCGCCACCGGAAAGGCTGATGCCTTTCTGATCAGCGATGTGCGCGATCTTCAGTTCATCCAGCAGGCTTTCCAGTTCATTGGCGCGGCGCTTCGCATCCCAGCCTTCACGCAGTTCCAGCACGGCCATGATGTTGTCGGCCACGCTGAGACGGCGGAACACCGAGGCTTCCTGCGGCAGGTAGCCAATGCCCAGCTTGGCGCGCTGATGCATGGGCAGACCGGTAATGTCCTGCTTGTCCAGCTTGATGACCCCCGCGTCGGCCTCGATCAGGCCCACCACCATGTAGAAGCAGGTGGTCTTGCCAGCGCCATTGGGGCCGAGCAGGCCGACCACTTCACCTTCGCGGATGGAAAATCCGAAGTCGCGCACGACCTGGCGCGCCTTGAAACTCTTTTGCAGACCTTCAGCAGAAAGCATCGATCAGTGGCCCTCTGCCGGCTTGTTGGTCGGCTGGGGCGCCGGCGGCGGCGTAGTGGCCGGTGCGCCCGGCTTGGGCTTGGGCAGGATCACGCCATGCACCATGCCTTCGCCACCCGATTCGCCGGTAATCAAACTGGTGTCGGTGTTGTAGGTGAGCTTGTCACCGTGGAATTCGCCACGACCTTGCTGGCGCACCACGGCATTGGTGGTGAGCACGGCGATGCCCTTGATGTTGTCGTAGTCCAGCGTCAGCGCGTCGCCCTGCACCAGGTTGTTGTTTTCATCCAGCTGCTGGATGTGCGCCGGATTGCCGGTGACTAGCACGCGGGCGATCTGCTGGTCGGCGTCGAGGTAGATCTTGGCCACGTCACCCGTGAGCACCATGGTGCCCTGGGTCACCTTCACGTTGCCCTTGAGCGTGCTGATGGTGTTGGGTGCGTTGAACGCCTCGGTGTACTTGGCGTCGTAGTTCATGGGTTGCTCGCGGTCCGACTTCTTGGCAAAGGCCAAGGCGGGCAGCAGGGCGAGCAGGCCCAGTGCGAGGATGCCGACCGAAAGCTTAGGACTTGTTTTTGCGCGGCGGGTAGGTGCCGTGGCTTTCATCGAGCAGCTCCAGGTGATTGGTGTTGAGGTTGGCTCTCATGCCGACCCCGCTAAGTTTACTGTCGCCTTGCACCATGTGCGCCGGCGCGGCCGTCTCCATGCGGTTCTCCTTGGGCCAGCTAGTGACGTCGGAGGTATGGATTTCGGCGGCGGCGGTGTTATTGAAAGCGGCCCGGTGCATGAAGACCGGGCCCTGCAGCTTCAGCAGGGTGCCACTCTTGTCCACCCAGGCATACAGCGAGTCGCCCAGCCAGGGCGGCACCCCCTCCTGGTTGGAGGGCAGCTCGAACTTAGGCGTGTTGATGTACAGCGACTCGTCGTTCTCGCGGCGCTCCAGGTGGGGGGCGACCATGCGGAAGCTCGGTTGGCCGTCCACGTCGAAGGACCACAGCCTGAAGTTGGTCAGGGTGTAGCCCGAACGCGGCGGGCCTACGAATTCATTGACCTTTGGGGTAGGCGCCAGCCACCAGTAGACCATCTGGGCCGCGCCTGTCGCCAGGCCGACCGCGATGATCGCCACCGGCAAGCCGCGATCACGCAGGTACGAACGCAAACTCACTGCCAGCGCTCCCGCTCAGCGGCCGTCTTGCCCTGGGCGTGCAGGATCATGTCGGCGATTTCGCGCGCAGCGCCCTGGCCGCCGCTCTGACGGGTTTGCCAATGGGCCGATTCGGCGACCCACGGATGGGCGTTTGCCACAGCGACGGCCAGGCCGGCCATGCGCATGGGCGGCAGGTCAGGCAGGTCGTCACCCACAAAGGCTGCTTGCTCCGGCGTCAGCACCAGTGCTTCCAGCAGCTGCTCCAGGCAGGCGCGCTTGTCGCCCTGGCCTTGATAGACATGGGCGATATCCAGTTCTTCCGCACGCAGCGCCACCGGGTGGCTGATACGCGCCGACATGATGGCCACTTGCACGCCATTGGCCATCAACAGCTTGAGTCCCAGGCCGTCATGCACGTGGAACACCTTGGTCTCGTGGCCGTCCTCGGCGTACCACAGCCGGCCATCGGTCAGCGTGCCATCCACGTCGAACACGACGAGGCGGATCTTGGCGGCGCGGGCAAGGACGTCTGCAGGAATGTCAGCCAGGTACATGGGAATGTTCGGCAAGAGGGCAGGAGGGCGATACCGTCAAACGCCGGACAGCGCGGACGGTGGACGCGTTCATTAGTAGCAGCCGAGTCTTTCGATCAGACCACACGGGCGCGGAGCAGATCGTGAATGTTCAGCGCGCCGACGACCTGTTGCTCGTCATTGACCACCAGTAGGGCGTGGATCTGATGCTTCTCCATCAGCTGGGCCGCTTCGATGGCCAGCTTGTCCGCACCGATGGTCTTGGGGCCGCGCGTCATCAGCTCGGCCACGGTGGCGCCGCGCAGGTCGACATCGTCGTCGTCCAGCGCGCGGCGCAGGTCACCGTCGGTGAATACCCCGAGCAGATGCCTGTTGGCGTCGATCACCGCAGTCATGCCCAGGTGCTTGCGGGTCATTTCCATCAGCGCCTGGGTCAGCGTGGCATTGGGCGGCACCGTCGGGACGCCTTCGCCGGTGTGCATCACGTCGCTGATGTGCAGCAGCAGGCGGCGGCCGAGGCTGCCAGCCGGGTGCGAGCGGGCGAAATCTTCCGACGTGAAGCCGCGGGCCTCCAGCAAGGCAACGGCCAGCGAGTCGCCCATCACGAGCGCTGCCGTGGTGCTCGTGGTGGGGGCCAGACCTAGCGGGCAGGCTTCGGCGGCGACGCTGACGTCCAGATGCACCTCGGCCTGGTCGGCCAGCGACGAATGGGCGTTGCCGGTCATGGCGATCAAAGGAATGCCTTGGCGCTTGATCACCGGCAGGATGAACAGCACTTCGTCCGTTTCACCCGAATTGGAAAGGGCCAGCACCACGTCCTGCGGCAGGATCATGCCCAGGTCGCCGTGGCTGGCTTCGCCGGGATGCACGAAGAACGCAGGGGTGCCGGTGGAGGCCAGGGTTGCGGCAATTTTCCGCGCCACATGCCCGGACTTGCCCATGCCAGTGACCACCACGCGCCCGGCGCAGCCCATGATGAGGCGGCAAGCCTCGACGAATTCCGGCCCGATGCGGGACTCCAGCGCACGTATGGCGGCCGCTTCGGTGGCAATCACCGTACGGGCGCTGTGCATGATGGCGTCGGCGTTGATCGCATTCTGGCTGGTGGCGGCGTGGGCGTTCATGGGTCCTCGGGAGCAGGTGCCGGAATCTCGCCACCATCCTGAACGATCGTCACGAGGTGGAATTTTCCGTTAAATCATGGTCTTGGAGGCTTGCAGCCCCCAAAGGGGGAGCGGCGGCGCCATCTCGTGTCGTTTCTGCGACAGAGGTTTTCCATTAACATGGCATATTCGCATTTTAACGTCATAGTCGACGCCGATGGGTTCCGCCTGAGTTTGGGATCTGCGACGTTGACGAGATCCTGAGCAATTGGAACAACCCATGGACGCTGCCACCATCCAGGCAATGATCGAACAAGGCCTGCCGGGTGCGCAGGCGGCCGTGACCGGCGACGACGGCGTGCACTTCGAGGCTGAAGTGGTGTCCGAACAGTTCGCAGGCAAGCTGCCGCTGGCGCGGCATCGCCTGGTCTACGCCACGCTGGGGGATCTCATGGGCGGCGCGATCCATGCGCTTGCCCTGAAAACACTGACCCCTGCGGAAGCCGCAACGCGCCGTTAAGGCCGCGCCGCGACGACCGAGCAATTCTTTTAAGGACTTTTTGATGGCCAAGATCCTGATCAGTGGCGGCGAGCCGCTTCACGGTGAGGTCGGCATTTCGGGCGCCAAGAACGCCGTACTGCCGATTCTCGCTTCCTGCCTGCTGGCCGATGAGCCGGTGGCGATCAGCAACGTGCCGCATCTGCACGACGTCACCACCTTCATCGAGCTGCTGGGCCAGATGGGCACGCAGCTGGTGCTGGACGACCGCATGAAGATGCATGTCGACCCGCGCTCCACGGACAAGTACTTCGCCCCCTACGATCTGGTGCGCACGATGCGTGCGTCGATCCTGGTGCTGGGTCCGCTGGTGGCCCGTTTCGGCGAGGCCGAAGTGTCGCTGCCGGGCGGTTGCGCCATCGGTTCGCGCCCGGTCGACCAGCATATTCGCGGCCTGCAGGCGCTGGGCGCCGACGTGGTCGTGGAGAACGGCTACATCAAGGCCAAGGCCAAGCGCCTGAAGGGTGCGCGCATCTCGATGGACATGGTCACCGTGACCGGTACCGAGAACATCATGATGGCCGCCGCGCTCGCGCAGGGCACCACCGTCATCGAGAACGCTGCGCAGGAACCGGAAGTGGTCGACCTGGCGCATTGCCTGATCGCCATGGGCGCGCAGATCGAAGGCGCCGGTACGTCTACGCTGACCATTCATGGCGTGGAGCGTCTGCATGGCGCCGAGTACGAAGTGCTGCCGGACCGCATCGAAACCGGCACCTTCCTGGTGGGTGCGGCCATGACCGGTGGCAAGGTGCGTGCCCGCAACGCGCGTGCCGATACGCTGGACGCGGTGCTTGCCAAGCTGGAGGACGCGGGTGCGCACATTTCCACTGGTGCCGACTGGATTGAGCTGGACATGCGCGGCCGTCGTCCCAAGGCGGTGAACATCACCACCGCGCCCTATCCGGCGTTCCCGACCGACATGCAGGCGCAGTTCACCGCGCTCAACTGCGTGGCCGAGGGCGTGGGCGTCATCACCGAAACGGTGTTCGAGAACCGCTTCATGCATGCGCTGGAATTGCAGCGCCTGGGTGCGGACATTCGTCTGGAGGGCAACACGGCCATCATCAAGGGCGTGGACAAGATGAGCGGCGCGCCGATCATGGCGACTGACCTTCGCGCATCCGCCTGTCTCGTGCTCGCCGGCCTGGTGGCCGAGGGCGACACGATTGTCGATCGCGTGTATCACATCGACCGTGGTTACGAGAACATCGAAGAAAAGCTGGGCGTGCTGGGGGCGAAGATTCGCCGTTTGCCGTCTTGAGATATCGCGTCATCGCTAGATGAGAAAAGGCCGCTATCGCGGCCTTTTCTTTTTGGAGCATTGGAAACGTGTGCGTTCACGACACGTCATCCCCGCGAAGGCGGGGATCCAGTGCCTTTGATTTTCACAGCAAGAACGAAAGGCACTGGATTCCCGCCTTCGCGGGAATGACGTTGATGCAGTGTTGCGGCTAGTTGCCGTTCTTGAAACTCACCAACTGCAACTCGAGATTGCCACCGTCGCTCTGCGCCAGCTTCACCGGCACCGGATACTTCTGCGGCGCATACCACGCGTTGAACGCTGCATCGTTGTCGGTGCGAACCACGCGTTCGGCCTGGAAGCTGCCAGCCGGCACCTTCACTGCTTCTTTTGCAGCGACCTTGAACTGCTGCGTCTCCACGCTGCGCTTCACCGCGACGGGCAGGTCAATGGCCTGCTTGCCAGCACGCAACGCAAGGCCAATGGCGTAGGGCGCGGTATTGCGATCCACCATGCCTGGTGCAGTGACGTAGGTCATCGGGCCTTTGCCTTCATCCACGGTGACCTGGTTGGTGCTCCAGTTCACTTCGGTGTGACGCTGCTTGCTCTTGATGGCCGCGTTCATGCGGTAGTCGTAGCTGACGGTTTCCGGTGCATTGTTGTTCCAGCGGAAGCGCGTCACTTCGCTGGAATTGGCGCCGAGTGCAGCAGCAAGGCCGCCGGTGCCAGTGGTCTGGTTGCTGTATTCCCACTGGCCGTTGGCGGCGGGCTTGAGCGTCACCACGGACTGGCCAATCACCTGGCCGCCCTGCGACACCTGATAGGTGGCGGTGAACGGCGTTGGTGCGGTGGTGGTGGCGGAGGCCATCGTCGCTGAGAACGCCAGGGCAAGGCCGATGGCAAACGTGCGGAGTGTGTTGGATGCAGTCATGGGGACCGCAGTCTACGCGCTCATCCTGAACGCCTTGTAGAGATCCCGTACGGGTTCAGTCAACCAATTGGCTATTGCGCAGTTGAAGCGGCGCTTCGATCAGCTTTCCGTCCAGGGCCACGCGGTCGGGCGCCATCAGGTCGAGGCGCTGCTCGGCCATGAGTCTCAGCACGGCAGGGAGTAGCTTGTGCTCGAAGGTGAGCAGGCGTTTAGCCAGCAGGTCTTCGCTGTCGCCGGGCAGGATGTCGATGCGCGCCTGGGCAATCACCGGGCCGCCGTCCAGTTCCGCCGTTACGTAGTGCACGCTGGCGCCATGTTCCTTGTCGCCAGCTTCCAGCGCGCGGCGATGGGTGTACAGGCCGCGGTACTTGGGCAGCAGGGAAGGGTGGATATTGATCATGCGCCCCACCCACGGCTTCAGCGCTTCACCATCGATGATGCGCATGAAGCCCGCCAGCACCAGCACTTGCGCGCCGGTGGCGTCGAGCTTGCGGAACAGGTCAAAGTCGAAGTCGCGGCGGCTGGCGTAAGCCTTCGGGTCCAGCGTGAAGGTGGCGATGCCGGCGTCTTTCGCCAACTGCAATGCGCCTGCGCTCTTCTTGTCACTGCCAACCGCCACGAAGTCCACCGGCAGGTCGCCGGCGTCGCGTGCGGCAATCATGGCTTGCAGGTTGCTGCCGCGCCCGGAAGCGAGCACGGCAACGCGAAGACGCGGAGGGCTCACAGTCTTAGCCGATGTGCACGCGCTCGTCGCCCTGGGCGGGCACGATCTCGCCGATCACCGAACTCTTCAGGCCATGCTTGGCCAGCAGTTCGCTGGCGGCACTGACAGCGTCGCGCGGCAGGATCACCGTGAAGCCCACGCCGCAGTTGAAGGTACGCCACATTTCCTCGCGAGCCACGTTGCCTTCGCGCATCAGCCATTCGAACACCGGCGGCAGCACGATGGCCGAAGCATCAATGTTGATGCCGAGGCCATCCGGCACCACGCGGATGATGTTTTCCTTCAGGCCGCCGCCGGTGATATGGGCCATGCCGTGCACGGGCTGGCTCTTCATGAGCTCCAGCATCGGCTTCACGTAGATGGTGGTCGGCGCCATCAGCGCATCGGCCAGCTTCACGCCGCCGATATCGAGGTCCAGCGGGCTGCCGGCGCGCTCGAGAATCTTGCGGATCAGCGAGTAACCATTGGAGTGCGGACCGGAAGAGGCCACGCCCAGGATCACGTCGCCGGCGACGATCTTCTCGCCGCTGAGCAGCTGCGACTTCTCGACCGCGCCAACGGTGAAGCCGCCCAGGTCGTATTCGCCCGGCGGGTACATGTCCGGCATTTCGGCCGTTTCGCCGCCGATCAGCGCGCAACCGGCCAGCTCGCAGCCCTTGGCGATGCCGCCAACCACGGCCACGGTGGTGTCGACGTCCAGCTTGCCGGTGGCGAAGTAGTCGAGGAAGAACAGCGGCTCCGCGCCCTGCACCAGCACGTCGTTCACGCACATGCCGACCAGGTCGATGCCGATGGTGTCGTGGCGGCCCAGCTGCTGGGCGAGCTTGAGCTTGGTGCCCACACCGTCGGTACCGGAGACCAGCACCGGCTCCTTGTACTTGCCGGACAGGTCAAACAGGCCGCCAAAGCCGCCCAGGCCGCCCATCACTTCGGGACGGGACGTGCGCTTGACCAGTGGCTTGATACGTTCGACCACGGCATTGCCTGCGTCGATATCGACGCCAGCGGCGCGGTAGGTGAGGGCGTCGGACATGGGGGGCAACCCGGCGTGGAGAAACGTCGAATTGTAGCAGTGTAGGGGCGTACTTTCCCGAGTAACCCGCCGCGGCCGTGTGCCGGGCGGACATGGAATCGGGAAGCCTTCGATGGACGCTGCCGGGCGGATTGGGCAGACTTTCCGCGTTTCCCACCGGATTCATTCCCCATGCGCCTGTACCGCCTGCTGCTCATCTGTTTCGTGCTGGGCCTAGCCCCGCTGCTTTCCGCGCATGCGCAGGGGCAGGTGTCGCCGTACACCGTGGTGGTGTCCGTGGCCGATACCAGCGATGCCGCGCGCAATAACGCCTTCAGCGATGCCCTGGCCCAGGTGCTGGCGCGTACCTCGGGTGGGCAGGATCTGAGCACCAAGCCCGGCTATGCCGACGTGCTCAAGGGTGCCAGCGGTATCGTGCAGCAGTACCAGTACCAGCGTGCGGCCACCGGCCTGGCCCTGCAGGTGACCTTCGACCAGGCTGCGGTTCAGCGCGCCGTGGGCGAGATGGGCGTGTCCGGCAGTACCGGCGCCCGCCCGCCGGTATTGCTGGTGGTGCGCGATGAGGACGGCAGCGTGCTGACCCGCGATGCGCTCACCACGCTCACCCAGCTGGTGGCCAGCAAGGGGTACAGCACGGTGCTGGCCGACCCGGTGAAGACCGGCGATACCCCCAACCTGACCACCGCCGAGCCCGAGCAGCTGGCGGCGCTGGCCCGCCAGTACAAGACCGGCCTGATTCTGCTGGGCCAGATGCATGGCGGCAACGCAGACTGGGTGTTGGTGTCCGGCGGCCCGCAGCAGCGCTGGAGCAATCAGGGTGCCAATGCGGCGGCCGTGCTCACCGACGCTGGCAATGGCCTGGCCGATCGCCTGGGCAAGCAATTGAACGTGATCGGGTCCGCCACGGTCGATGGCAAACTATGGGTTTCCCAAGTTAATTCGGCGATGGATTTCGCCAATCTGGTGGCGGTGTTGCGCGCGGACCCTTCCGTGCACCAGGTGACCACCCTCAGCGCCAACGGCGACGGCATGTTGTTCCAGGTAAAGGCCAGTCTGCCGATGGATGCACTGGCCAACAGTCTTGCCGCGGGTGGGCGCTTGTTACGCGGCGACGCCCACAGCGAAGCTGATGCCAGCCTGCGCTGGGTCCACTAACTATCGCCAGCCTAATGAGTGAGCCATGCCATTGACTCAGGACACCTCCCGCCGCTGGCAGATGATTGCCATCACCGCGGCCATCCTCTACGTGCTCTACCTGCTGGCGCCGGTGCTGGCACCATTCGCCGTGGCCGCCATGCTGGCCTACCTGGGCGATCCGCTGGCGGACCGCCTGCAGCGTCTGGGCATGGGGCGCACGCTCGCGGTGAGCATCGTGTTCGTGGTGCTGCTGTTGCTCGCCGTCGGCGCGTTGTTGCTGTTGATTCCGTTGATTTCGCGCCAGGTCGGCAACCTCACGCAAAACCTGCCGCATTACGTGGACTGGGTACGCAACATCGCGCTGCCCTGGCTGCAGTCCACGCTGCACCTCGACCCAAGCGCATTCGATACCGATCGCCTGATCGGGCAGATCAAGGAGCACATCGGCTCCATCGGGGATGCCGCCTCCATCGTGCTGGGAAAAATTTCGCGCTCAAGCCTCGGTGTGATTGCCTGGCTGACCAACCTGGTGCTGATTCCGGTGGTGGCGTTCTATCTGCTGCGCGACTGGGACCGCATGGTGGCGTGGATCGATCGCATGCTGCCGCGCTCCATCGAGCCCACCATGGCCCATCTGGCGCGCGAATCGGACAGCGTGCTCGGCGCTTTCGTGCGTGGCCAGCTGCTGGTGATGCTGGCGCTAGGTATCTTCTACGGCGCGGCGCTCACCATCATGGGGCTGTCGGTTGGCCCGTTGATCGGTATGATCGCCGGCCTGCTGAGTTTCGTGCCGTACCTCGGCTTCATTGTCGGCTTTGGTTCGTCGCTGATTGCTGCACTGGTGCAGTATGGCGACTGGAATCATGTGCTTATCGTCGTAGGCATCTTCACGGCCGGCCAGTTGCTGGAAGGCTATGTGCTGGTGCCGCGGCTGGTGGGCGAAAAGATCGGCCTGCATCCGGTGGCGGTGATTTTCTCCGTGCTGGCGGGCGGTTACCTATTCGGCTTCCTTGGCGTGCTGCTGGCGTTGCCGGCGGCGTCGGTGATTCTGGTGCTGCTGCGCTATCTGTCCGAGCGCTACCGGCAAAGTGATCTCTACAACGACCAGGGCCGTGGTGATCCGGTGCTTGCCGAAGTCGATGTCGTGGTGACAACGGCGCAAGGCACGGTGGAAACCAGCACAGTGATTGGCCCGCGCGACGAAAAGAAGGACGCAGTACCCCCTACATGATTCCGCAGTTGCCGCTCGCCTTGCGCTGGCCTCGCCGCCAGCGTTTTGAACACTTCCATCCCGGCAGTAACGTCGTGACGCTCTCTGCCGTGGAGCAGGTAGCGTACGTGCCGGGTACGCCTTGGTTGTACGTGGCGGGGCCGGCCGGTAGCGGCAAGAGCCATCTGCTGGTGGCGGCCTGCCAGGCAGCCATCCAGGGCGGGCGCACGGTGCAGTACCTGCCATTGGCGAGCATGGGCAACAAGGCGGCGGCCATCCGAGGCGTGGTGGGCAGCGAGTTCCTGGCACTGGATGACCTTGGCGCCATCGCTGGTGATCGCGAGGCCGAACACGCGCTGTTCGACGTCTACAACCAGGCCAAGGCCGAGGGTGCCACGCTGCTGTTCGCGGCGGAGGCCTTGCCGACGCAGTTGGGCCTGGGGCTGCCTGACCTGCGCTCGCGTCTTGGCGCGTGCCAGCAGGCGCTGCTCAAGCCGCTGGATGACGCCGAGCGCCGCGCCGTGCTGCGCAAGGAGGCGGCCACGCGTGGCATCGAGTTAGACGACACCGTGCTTGACTGGCTGTTCAATCGCTATGCGCGCGATCTGGGTGCGTTGCTCGATCTGCTGGATCGCATCGACCAGGCCTCGCTCGCGGCGAAGCGGCGCATCACGGTGCCGTTCCTTCGCAGTTTGCTGCGAGAAAGCGAGCCGGGTGCCTGATCTGCCTCTGGCTCCAGTGTTTTGGCTTTTCTGTAGGAGCGCACTTGTGCGCGACAAACCTAAAAAGCGGCACCGACGATGCGCTGTGGTCGCGCACAAGTGCGCTCCTACAGAGGTAAGGCGAGATTACGGCAGACACAAAAAAGGCGCCCATAGGGCGCCTTTTCGCGAGTGATCAGTGCCCTCAGGCCATCAGCAAACGCGGTGTGGCATTGGCGCTGATGGCATCCACCATCGCCTGTGCCACGTTGAGATTGCCCGCAACGATGTTGCCGCTCTCGGGGATGCCGTCGCGGCCCGCGAAGTCGCAATAGCGGCCACCTGCCTCGCGCACCAGCAGGGCGCCGGCAGCCATGTCCCACGGCTTCAGGCCAATTTCGAAGAAGGCGTCGTAGCGGCCGGCGGCGGTGTAGGCCAGATCCAGCGCGGCGGAGCCCGAGCGACGGATGTCTTCGGCCTGGCCCAGGATGGCGCGCGTCATGTCCAGCTGCGCGTCGAGGTGCGAACGCTGGCGATACGGGAAGCCGGTAGCGACCATCGCGCCACCCAGGTTGTCGCGCTTGCTGACACGGATGCGGCGGTCGTTGAGGTAGGCACCGTCGCCCTTGCTGGCGGTGAACAGCTCGTCGCGCAGCGGGTCGAACACCACCGCGTACACCGGCTCACCCTTGTCGAGCAGGGCAATGGATACACAGAAATGCGGGATGCCGCGCAGGTAGTTGTGCGTGCCGTCGAGTGGGTCAATCACCCACACCAGCGGGCCCTTGCCGATGGCACCGCTTTCCTCGGCGAGGAAGGCGTGCGTGGGGTAGGCACGCTTGAGTTCCTTGACGATCTCGGCTTCGGCCAGGCGGTCGACTTCCGAGGCGAAGTCCATGCGTTGCTTCTCGACGACGTTGAGTCCGTCGATGCGATTCATGTATCGCAGGATGATGTTTCCTGCGGAGCGCGCGGCGCGCACCGCGACGTTGACGGCGGGTCTTGGCATGGCTTCGGCTTTCAAAAGAACGGGGCTACGGTCGCGAAGTCTAGCAGAGACGCCGCCGTTGTTCAGGTCGGTCCGAAGCCCGCCCCGGGGGGGCGGTTTGACAGAGCGGCCTACAATTTCCAAGCTTTGCGCCAATTTGTACCCCTTCTGGCCACCTCAATGTCCGCTGAATCCGACCTCGCCGCCCGCATCCGCTATGTGCTCGTGCGCACCTCGCACCCGGGCAATATCGGCAGTGCAGCCCGTGCCATTCGCACCATGGGCTTCGACCGGATGGCCCTGGTAGCGCCCCATCGGTTCCCCGATAAGGAGGCTTCGGCGCTCGCTGCCGGCGCGGATGACGTGCTGGAAAACGCCACGGTGAGCGAGGGATTGGTCGACGCCCTGGCCGGCACCAGCCTGGCACTGGGCCTTTCGGCCCGTCGTCGTGGGGTGGACCTGGAAGAGATCACCCCGCGCGAAGCCGCCAGCCGAGCGCTGGCCGCCGCCGCCCGGGGCGAGCAGGTGGCTCTGGTGTTCGGCAATGAGCGCACCGGCCTGGAGAACGAGGAACTGGCGCGCTGTCACGCCATGGTGCGCATTCCGAGCGTGGACGATTTCAGCTCGCTCAACCTATCGCAGGCTGTGCAGGTGATGGCGTACGAATTGCGCGTCGCCTCGCTGGGCGAGGTAGCCGTGCCGGTACGTGCTGATGCCGAGCCCCCCGCTGACGCAGCGCAGATGGAGCGCTTCTTCGAGCATCTGTCGCAGATGCTGGACGACATCGACTTCCACAAGGGTCGCGCGCCGACCACCATCATGCTGCGCCTGCGCAAACTGTTTCAGCGTGCCCAGCCCGATGAGCGGGAATTGCGCGTGATGCACGGCATTTTTGCGGATGCGCAGCGTATGGCGCAGATTGCCAGCGGCAAGATCAGGGCGTCGAAGGGCGATTGATCAGCACCGATTTGTAGGAGCGCACTTGTGCGCGACCGGCTGAAACGTGGCATTGCGGTCGCGCACAAGTGCGCTCCTACAGCGAGCTGTGTGCCTAGAACCCGTCTTCCTCGATATCGATCTGCGGCAGGCGCGTCACCAGCAGTTTGTCGATACGGGCACCGTCCATATCCACCACTTCCACCCGGAACCCCCGCCAGTCGAAGGATTCGGCCGTCTGCGGGATATGCCCAAGCGCTGCCATCACCATGCCGGCAGCGGTGCGGTAATCGTGTTCCTTTTCGCCGGGCAAGGTCTCTACGCGCAGCAACTCGCGCAGGTCTTCGATGGAGAGCGAACCGTCAATCAGCCAGCTGCCGTCTTCACGCTGGATGATTAGCGGGCTTTCCTCCGGGCCACTGCTGCCCAGCTGTGGTGCGCCGACGATGGCGGCAAGCAAATCGTTGAGGGTTACCAGACCCACGATGTCACCGTACTCGTCCACCACCAGTGCGATCTGCGCTTCTGCGTCGCGGAACTCTTCCAGCAGGTCCAGCGCACGCCCGGTGGCCGGCACGTAAAGGGGTTTCATCAGCTGCCCGAAGATATCGGGCTTGCCTTCGGCAAAGCCGCGCAACAGGCGCTTCACCTCCACCACGCCGACGATGTCACTCTCGTCGCCCTGGTAGACGGGATAGCGTGAATATGGGGTATTGCGCAGGATGTCGGCGTTCTCGCGGAGGCTGGCCGACTGGTCCAGCCACACGATGCGTGTGCGCGGCGTCATGACGCTGTCCACCGTGCGATCGCCCAGGCGCAGCACGCGATTGACCATATTGTGCTCGTCGCGGTCGAACACGCCGTGCTCGGCGCTTTCGGCGACCAACAATCGAATCTCTTCTTCCGTCGCGAAATCGCTGCCCCGGCCCTTCACTTTCAGCAGGCGTAGCAGGGCGCTGCTGGAGAAATTGAGCAACCACACGAACGGTGCCGCCAGGCGCGAGAGCACCATCATCGGCATGGCCACGTAGCCCGCAATCACCTCCGGAGACGACAACGCCAGCCGCTTGGGCACCAGCTCACCGATCACGATCTGCACGAACGAGATCAGCACAAAGCCCAGCACCAGGCCGATAACCCGTGCGTAGGGCTCCATCCAGGCGGCCCGTCCGCCATGGATGGCATCGGCGATGTGTTCGCCCAAGGCGCCACCTGCCAGGGCGCCGGTCACCAGGATCACCAGGGTCATGCCTACCTGGACGGTGGACAGGAAGCGCTCGGGCGCCTCCGCGTTGCGCAAGGCGGTACGGGCACGCCGGCTGGTACGGGCCATTTGCTTCAGACGGGACTTGCGCGAGGCCACCAGGGCCATCTCGGACAACGCAAAGAAGCCGTTACACAGCGAAAGCGCTACGACGGTGGCTATTTCGCTAAGCATCGGGGCAGTCGGGCGGTGTGGTGGTCGCGAGTGGACATGAGACGCAGTGTAAAGCCTGTGAGGCTATTCCCAGGTGGTTACCGGGCTGCGACACCTTGGAGAGACAATGTGGTGCGGTGCGGTAGGGCCGTCCTGTAACATATCCGTCATTTGATCCGTCCCCGGACCCAGGCAATAACCGCATGTTTTCATTGCAAACCATTTTCGGCAAAGGCGACAAGTTCTATGGCCTGCTCGAGCAGAGCGCCGAAGCCGCGCGCGACAGCGCCAAGGCCCTTCATGAACTTGTCACGCGCAAGGACCATGCGCCGGTGATGGCCGCCTTTGCGGCCACTCGTCAGCGTGAGAAGGCCTTGGCCGGGCAAATCAGCGAAGAGCTGGTGAACACCTTCGTCACCGCGCTCGATCGCGAAGACATCGAAGCGCTCAACTCGGCGCTCTACAAAATTCCCAAGACCATCGAAAAGTTCGCCGAGCGCTACGAGATCGTGGCCGACCGTCTGTCGGACGTGGATTTCGGCGCGCGCGCCCTGGTGCTCGAGCGGGCGACCGCCGTGGTGTCGGAAATGATCGGCGAACTGCGCCGCGGCCTGCGCATCGACCCGGTGAAGAAGTTGCAGGATCGCCTGCAGACGCTGGAATCCGAAGGCGACCGCATGCTGCTGTCGCCGTATCGCACCCTCTACGTGGAAGGCAACGACGCCATGCGCGCGATGCTGGCCAAGGATCTGTTCGAACTGCTCGAGAAGGCGATCGACAAGTGCCGCGATGTCGGCAACATCGTCTACTCGATCGTGCTGAAGAACTCCTGAGGCCCATCGGATGACGCGCTCCTCTACGCGCTGCCCGGTCGCAATCCGGGCTTCCGTCATTGTGCGCGAGGTGCGCGCATGACTTTCGGTCTTGCCATTGCGGTCGTACTGGTCGCGCTGGCCTTCACGTACATCAACGGCTTCCACGACACCGCCAACTCCATCGCTACCGTGGTGGCGACCAAGGTGCTCACGCCGGGTCAGGCCGTCATGTTGGCGGCCATCACCAACCTGATCGGCGCCCTGTGGGGCACCGCCGTGGCCAAGACCATTGCGGCAGGTTTGATCGACACCAACGTGATTGCTGCCGGCCCGCAGCTGTTGCTGTGCGCGCTGTTGGCAGCGACCGTGTGGAACCTCATCACCTGGTGGCTGGGCCTACCGTCCAGCTCCAGTCATGCGCTGGTAGGTGCGCTGGTGGGCGCTGCGATTGCAGCGTCCGGCAACAACTTCGCGTCGATCATCTGGGCGCAGGGTGGCGCGCACTGGTGGGAGGGCAAGGGCGTGTTGCCCAAGGTGGTCGTGCCCATGGTGGTGTCGCCGCTGATGGGCTTTGTCATGGGTTTCCTGCTGATGGGTGCGCTGTACGCCCTGCTGAGCTGGTTCTCCGACCGCAAGGGCTTCCTGCATCGCTTCGGTCGCACCCCGTTCGTCAACAGCTTCTTCGGCAAGGCGCAGATCGTTTCAGCCAGCGCCATGGGCCTGGCGCACGGCATGAACGATGCGCAGAAGAGCATGGGCATCATCGCGCTCGCACTCGCAGGTGCGACCGCCGCAGGCCAGTTCGATGGACTGCCGCATTGGCTGGATTTTCTGCGTATCAACGGTTCTGCTGCGGGCGGTTTCAACGTGCCGGCGTGGGTAGCCGTGGTGTGCGCGCTGACCATGGCCGCGGGTACCGCAGGCGGTGGCTGGCGCATCATCAAGACGCTGGGTCACAAGATGGTGAAGCTGCATCCAATCAACGGTTTTGCCGCTGAAGGCAGCTCCGCCGCGGTGATCCTCACGGCATCGGCTTTCGGTATTCCGGTATCCACCACGCATAACGTGTCCGCCTCGATCATGGGCGTGGGCGCCGCCAAGCGCTGGAACGCCATCCGCTGGTCGGTGGTGGAGCGCATGGTATGGGCGTGGATTCTCACGCTGCCCGTCACGGCGCTGCTGGCTTACGGCATGGTGCGGTTGTCGTCGTTGTTCTGACGTTGACCTTGTAGGAGCGCACTTGTGCGCGACCCGGTGCGTCACGGTCGCGCACAAGTGCGCTCCTACAGAAGAGTTACAAATCGTCGCCGCCTGCAGCGACGATCCGCTCCAGTTGATCCCCCAGCTGACCCAACTCCTCGATTAGCCGCTTCAATTCCGCGGCATCCAGCAGTTCGTAGGGGCGGTTCTCGCACAGGTGCAGGTAGGGCGAGCCGTCCAGGTCGGCGACCGCAAGGAATCCTTTGCGTTGCTCCCAGTTGAAGCGCAGGCAACGCCGCGGATCAGCGCCGGCCAACGGGCCCACCGGGGTGGAGATGCGCAGATAGCGTCGACCAGCCTCGTCTTCCAGTTCAGCGAGATAGATACCCTGATGCCGGTTCTGCGGCAGCGTCAGATCAAAGCTGATGAGATAAGGGTCGTTGTGGCGCAGCTCGTGCAGGCTGCCTATATGGGAACGCACAGCTTCAAAATGGCGCATGGGTGCGGTCTCCTTGGCAGACGATTCCAGTGCCGCTACTGTGCCACGACCCCGCGTAAAGAGCCTGTTGAAGATCATGGACAATCCCATGAACGAAGCACATGCCCGCATTTTTGCCGCCATCGCGGCCATTCCGCGCGGGCGTGTCGCGAGCTACGGCGCTATTGCGTCACGTGCGGGTCTCCCGGGGCGTGCCCGCCTGGTGGGGCGCGCGCTGGGTGAGACGCCGGAAGGCATGGAGCTGCCCTGGCATCGCGTATTGCGGTCCAGCGGACAGATCGCCTTTCCGCCGGGTAGCCGCGGCTTTCGTGAGCAGAGCAAACGCCTGAAGTCCGAGGGTGTGGAAGTGCGCAATGGACGCGTGCCGTTGTCCACCTTTGGGCTGGACGCGGATCTGGATCGGGCGCTGTGGGGTATGCCGGGTTGATGGCGGGCCACCTTCTGTAGGAGCGCACCTTGTGCGCGACCGCTACGCCTCACGTCACTGCTTCGCTGGATGGTCGCGCACAAGGCGCGGTCCTACAGAGAACACAGGGCACAGCAGACAAAGCCGATTTGTTAGCATCTCCCGATGCCTCCCTCGCCCCTCGATATTCTCCATAGTGTTTTTGGCTACACGCAGTTTCGCGGTCAACAGCAGGCCATCGTCCAGCAGCTGATCGAAGGCGGCGACGCGTTGGTGTTGATGCCAACGGGTGGTGGCAAATCACTGTGTTACCAGATTCCCGCACTGGTGCGGCAAGGCACGGGCATCGTGGTGTCGCCGTTGATCGCGTTGATGCAAGATCAGGTCGATGCGTTGCGCGAAGCCGGTGTCTCGGCGGCGTATCTCAACTCGAGTCTGAGCGCGGAAGATCAGCGCGAAGTCGAGCGACGCCTGCTGGCGGGTGAATTGAACCTGCTCTATGTCGCCCCGGAGCGACTGCTGACGCCGCGTTTCCTCAGCATGCTGGAACGCACCGAGGTGGCGCTGTTCGCCATCGACGAAGCGCACTGCGTATCGCAATGGGGTCACGACTTCCGTCCGGAATATCGAGAGCTGGCGATACTGCACCAGAGCTTTCCGCACGTACCGCGCATCGCGCTTACTGCGACCGCCGACGACCGCACGCGCGAGGAGATCGTCGAGCGATTGGCGCTGCAGCAGGCGCACCAATTCGTTTCGAGCTTCGATCGTCCCAACATTCGTTACCAGGTTGGCCTGCGCCACAACGCACGGCGGCAGTTGATGGAATTCCTCGAGCGCCGTCGCGGCGAAACCGGCATCGTGTATGCGCTCAGTCGCCGCAAGGTGGACGAGACCGCCGCGTGGCTCTCCGAAGCTGGCATCGAGGCATTGCCTTACCACGCCGGGCTGGATGCTGCGACGCGCAACGCCCATCAGCGGCGCTTCCTGCGCGAGGACGGTGTGGTGATGGTGGCCACCGTCGCGTTCGGCATGGGCATCGACAAACCCGATGTGCGCTTCGTGGCCCATCTGGATCTGCCGCGCAGCATGGAAGGCTATTACCAGGAGACGGGGCGTGGGGGGCGAGATGGTCTGCCGGCCGATGCCTGGATGATCTACGGCCTGTCCGACGTGGTGACCATGAGCCAGATGATCGCGCAGTCTGAATCGGCAGATGAGCGCAAGCGCGTCGAGCGCCAGAAGCTGGAGTCGTTGCTGGCTTATGCGGAGACGACGCAGTGCCGTCGTGAGCTGCTGCTGGCCGCGTTCGGCGAGTCGTTCCAAGGGCCGTGCGGTCGTTGCGACAACTGTGTCGAACCGCCGAAGACATGGGACGCGACAGTGCCTGCGCAGAAGGCGCTTTCGGCGGTGTATCGCAGTGGGCAGCGCTTTGGTTCCGGGCATGTCATCAGCATCCTGCGCGGCGAGGACAGCAGCCGCATAGGCGAGCTGGGCCACGATCGCCTGTCCACTTTCGGCATCGGCGCCGATATGGACGAGAAGCAGTGGCGCTCGGTATTCCGCCAATTGCTTGCACTGGGCTTGTTGGAAGCGGATGCGGAAGGCTTCGGCACGTTACGACTCACCAAAGCCAGCCGCGAGGTGCTGGTGGGCAACAAGCCGGTGCGCCTGCGCGAAGATGCGCGCCCCGTGCGCGCTACGCGCAAGCGTAGGGATAGTCAGTTGGTGACCGGCGGCAGCCTGGGCGTGGAAGCGTACGAGCAGCCGCTGTGGGATGAGTTGCGCAAACTGCGTACCCAGCTCGCGAAGCAGCACGGCGTGCCGCCGTATGTGATCTTCCACGACGCCACCTTGCTCGCGATGCTGCGCGCGCTGCCTTCGAATGAAGAGGAGTTGGCGGCAATTAGTGGTGTGGGTGAGGCGAAATTGAAGCGGTATGGGAAGGATTTCTTGGCGGTGATCAATGCGCACGAATGAGGATGCGCGCCGCGGCTTTAAGTCCTCTCCGCTTTGGCGCGTTGCGGTGTAGCCGTACCGCATGTCGTGCGATCGTGACGATCCGGGCTTCGTCAGCGGCAAGGCTTGTATTAATCACGACGCTACGACGCCCCCGCTCTGGAGGCCGTTTTCTTTGGGTTACTTTTCTTTTGGGCCAGCAAAAGAAAAGTGACTCGGCCTTCGGCAGAAGGTCGAAACGCCCGCCGCGTAGGCGGCACGCTGGCGGTAGCGTTAGGTCAAGAGCGAAAGTCACTGGATGACCAGCTTCGCTGTTGTAAAGCGCCTCCCGCTTGACCAGCCTTCGGCTGTTGAAGAGTGCCTCGCGGGGATGACGGTGAGGGGCATGCGACGGTGAGGGGGGCACGGGTGCTCGCGAGCACCCACCCCTCACCCCAACCCTCTCCCGGAGAGGGAGAGGGAGAAAAGCACGCTCAGCCCGCCAACCGCCACCGCGCCCCATCCCCCGACACCCTCGAATGCGCCAATGCGGACTCGGGAACATAGCGCCACTGCGCCAACTCCCCAGGCAACCGCGCCTGCGCGCAGGTCATACGAGTAGCGATCAACGCCGCTTCCGCCGTCTCATGACGACCTATCTCTTGCGCCTCGCACAACACCCGCCACTGGCGACCGTGCCGGACGATGCGAAATAAGCCAATTTTTGAGGGGTAAACATATTGCGCCAGCATGGGATCAGACGATCTTCTTTTGACTGATGGCGCATAGCCTGCCGCATGCCCATGACTCCCCTGTGATTCCTGTCTGGCTTCTCCGTGACGCCCATGCTGCGTTTCTGTTGCGGGCGTCATGTGAATCAGCGGCGCGTGAAAATGCCATTTGGTGGCCGCAAAAAGAACGGCCCGCATCGCTGCGGGCCGTCCCTTACGCACTTCGTCGATCGCCTTTACTTGCGCTGCGCTGTCGTCGCGTCGCGGGCGGCGCGGAATTCCGAATCCTTGCTCCAGTTCGGCCAGGCGTCGGAATTGGCCAGGTCGCTGCCCAGCGTGTAGAGGATCTGCAGGTCGCGCGCCATGCCGGTGAACGGCCAGCTTGCCTGCCACTCATCTGACGGCTGGTGATAGTGCTTGGTCACGTACTCTTCCTCAGCAGCCTTGCCAGCCGCCACACCACCATCGACCCAGTCGTTGCCCGACTCGAACGAGATGGCCGGCACGCCACGCTTGGCGAAAGAGAAGTGATCGGAGCGGAAGAAGTGACCGGCTTCAGGCTTCGGGTCACCTGAATACACCAGATCCCACTTCTTCGCGGTACCGGTCAGGTCATCGAGCAGACCGAGCTTGGCGCTGCCGGAGATGCTGAAGTTGCGCGCCGGACCCTGCGGGCTGAAGCCGTCCATGTTGATCACGCCGACCGTCGTAGCGAGCGGATAGAGCGGCTTGGAGGCGTAGTACTCCGAGCCCAGCAGGCCCTTCTCTTCGGCGGTGACGTTGAGGAACACCACCGAACGCTCCGGCTTCGGCTGGCTGGCGAACGTGCGGGCCAGCTCGATCAGCGCGGCGGTGCCGGTGGCATTGTCCACCGCGCCGTTGTAGATCTTGTCGCCCTTGGCATCCGGCGCGCCGACGCCGAGGTGGTCCCAGTGCGCGCTGTAGATCACCGTCTCGTCCGGGCGCTTGGTGCCATCGATGCGCGCCACGATGTTGTGCGAGGTGATCACCTTCGAGTCGATCTTGTAGTCAGCTGAGAAGGTTTCGCCCTTCAGCTCAACCGGCTTGAACTCGCGCGTTTGCGCCTGCTTCTTCAGCGCCTCGAAATCCAGCCCGGCAGCCTTGAACAGGTTCACCGCCACGTCGCGTTGGATCCATGCTTCCAGCGGCGTGTGCACAGTGGAGGGGTGGTCACGCACCACGTCGAACTGGGTGTTGGTGTTGGAGTTGGCCACCGTGGCCCAGCCATAAGAGGCCGGTGCGGTTTCGTGGACGATCAGCATGCCGGCCGCACCCTGGCGGGCGGCTTCCTCGTACTTGTAGGTCCAGCGGCCGTAATAGGTCATGGCCTTGCCGCCGAAATCACCCACGCCGGTTTCGAAGTCCGGGTCGTTGATCAGCACCACGGCGATCTTGCCGTGCAGGTCCACGCCCTTGAAGTCGTCCCAGTTGCGCTCCGGCGCCTTCACGCCGTAACCCACGAACACCAGGGGCGCATTCTTGATCGACACGGCCTTGGAGCCGTCGAGTGCCGATCGCACGGCGATTTCCTTGCCCTGGGTCAGCGGCTCGGCTTTGCCGTTGACGGTGAAGGCCAGCGAAGGCTTACCCGCGATATCGGACCGCAGCAGCGGTACGGCCTGGGTCCATTCGCGCTTGCCGTTCTTGAGGTCGCCGCCTGGCTGCAGGCCGGCTTCCTTGAACTGTGCCACCACGAAGTCGATGGTCTTGGTTTCGCCTTCCGTGGCAGGACCGCGGCCTTCAAATGCGTCGGACGACAGTGTTTTGACGTCTTCGGACAGGCGATGCGGATCAAAGGTAGGAGCGGTGGGGGCAGCGGCAAACAGCGCGGACGACACCGACAGGGCGAGCAGGGATAAGGCCAATCGCTTCATGGACAGCACCTAACGTGGAAACGAACCTCGATAGTAGAGAGCGCCGCCGCCGCGGGTCCATAGCAGGGTTGCCCTACAAAGGTCGAGGCGGCCGGCCCGAGCGAAAAAAAAGCCCTTAAAAACAGGGTTTCCGAGGGGGTAATCGTGACTTTCTTCACCCCTGCCGGGCTTTGGAAGCAAAAAATCCATATTTTTTCTGCTTTGCCGCTTGGCGACATGGGTTTCTTTGCCATACATTCCGCATGCCGAGAGGCATTCAAACACCAACACTTTGATGACCACGGGGAAATGTATGGCGAAGGCGCAAAAAGCAGCAGCAAAGAAGAAGGCCGCTCCCAAGGCCGCAAAGACCGCCGCTAAGGCAGTCGTGCACAAGCCGATCAAGGAAGCGCTGGGCAAGTCGGGCCTGGTGGCCCACATCGCCGAGGCCAGCGGCGTGATCGCCAAGGACGTGCGTGCCGTGCTGGCATCGCTCGAAGCAGCCGTGACCGGCTCGATGCACAAGAAGGGTGCCGGCCATTTCACCATGCCGGGCCTGCTGAAGATCACCGCCGTCCAGGTTGCGGCCAAGCCGAAGCGCAAGGGCATCAACCCCTTCACCAAGGAAGAGCAGTGGTTCGCTGCCAAGCCCGCCACGGTGAAGCTGAAGATCCGCGCGCTCAAGAAGCTCAAGGACGCTGCTCTCTAAGAGCGGCTTTCCCATAGCTTCAAATGTCAGGTGCGGCGTTCGCGCCGCACCTGACGAAAAGTGGAAAACATGGTTGTCCGCTGTCAAAGTGGGCAAACAGAGAAGAAGACGCCGGTGGCGTCTTTTTTTTTGGCCCCGCCACTGATCGCATCCCCAATTGACGCCTCTGGCCACCAGGCCCACCCGTGACATCGGCGTCACGATGGGAACGATAGTGTCCTGAGAATCCGCATGGCCTCCAGCACTGCGCGCGGTGGTGACGTGACAAAACCACCGGTCAGTGCTTGCGATGGCGCGACAGCGGTCATCATCTCGTTCATTGGGGATAAGGCCATGACTACCCAAAGCGACCTGGCGCTGAATCTCTACAAGACCAACAGCGAACTGCAGCTCCGCATCAGCAAACTGGTGATGGAGAACTGGAAGAAGTGGCTGGAGCTTTCTACGCGCGCGGTCGACGATGGCATCGCCGAGTCGCAGGCGAGAGTGGAGCAACTGCTGAAGGCGCAGGACTGGGCCGCCCTGTCGACCCTGCCCGCCGAGACGTTCTGGCGCCTGCTGCAGCAACGCATGGGCGACAGCAACCTGACCAACCATATAGCCGCTAATGTGCAGGCCCACTTCGCCAAGGGTCTGCAGGAAGCCATCCAGGTCTGGCAGCAGGACACAGCCCGTGCGATGGGTAGCGTCGGTGACCTGGGTGCTGCCAGCCAGCCGTGGAGTGACATGATGGAGCAGTGGGGGCACATGTGGCCGTGGGCCGAGGGGAAGGGCGCCACCCGCGATAAGTAGTCCTGCCTCCGCGTTTCGCGGATTTCCGACCGTCATCCTGCAGCTAAGAGATGCGCGGGCGTCGAATTTGGCATTTTGCATATGGCTGCCGTTACCCAGGCGCGACCGCCGTGTGCGGCGATCTGCACACTGCATCGCGTTACGGTGGCCCCGCTCATGTTGAACTGCAGCGCCCCTGCGGCCGAATCGACTGCGCAGCCTGGACAGGCGAGATTCGCCAGCGAGCAGCCAGATCGCCGCGGGCAGAGAGGGGAAGCGTTTCATTGTGCTGGACAGCTCGCCTCCGGGACTACGCCGACAGAGGCAACCCTTGGTTGCGCGGAAAACGAAAAGGGCATGTTGGTTACTAGTCTTGTCACAAAGGTCTAGTTATCTACGGATACCCTGCTTCGGCCAGAGTGCGATGCGCTCCGGTGCCGTGCATTCCAGGAGTGTCAGGTGCCGTAGGTGAAAAGACGAACGAGACGGGTGATATGAGCGTGGTGGAACAGGAACAACGCGTGGCGTTGTGGAGCCGGAGCGACGACGTCCTCTCCGGGGAAAATCCCTTGGGTCGGCACGGCGTGCCGGCTGAACTTGCTACCCGTCACTTCTCTGGCGGCTGTACGTCGCTGGTGCCGATGGCGGATGACTGATGCGCTACGCGATCTACTTCTGCCCCGCGCCGGCCAGTGCGCTAGCGTCCCTGGGGCGTGACTGGCTGAGTACCGAGATGACGCCCAACGGCATCCCGGGCATCCCCCCGAGCCGCTGGAACGCGCTGCTGAGCGACGTTCGCCGCTACGGCTGGCATGCCACCTTGCGCTCGCCGTTTACGTTGTCGCCGGACCATGACATCAACGATTTGCGCAGCGCGATGCGTAGCATCGCCAGTGCACATGCACCGATCAATCTCACGTTGCGCTGCACACGTCTTGCTGGCTTCCTGGCCCTGCGTCCCGTTGGAGACTGCAGGGCGGTCCATGCACTGGCCAATGCCTGTGTCGAAGCGGTGGAGCCGTTACGGCTGCCCTTGGCCGAGCACGATTTCCAGCGCCGCGCTTCCGAGCTCGACGCTATCGAGACTCACTTTCTTGGACGTTACGGGTATCCCTACGTGTTTGAACGTTATCGGTTCCATATGACGCTGTCGGCGCCAGCTTCGGTGGATGAAGAGCGCGCACTCCAGCGTTGGCTTTCCATTCGTGCGGCGATGCTCCCCGCGGCGCGCATCGATGCGCTGACGTTGTGCGTTGAGACATCGCCCGGCGCGGCCTTCGAGCCTCTCGAGCGCATTTCGCTGGCCAAGGTTTCTGCTGCATGAGAGCGGGCCGCCTCTATTACGTTATGGGCTCCCCTGGGGCTGGCAAAGACAGCGTGCTCGGCTGGGTGCGCGAGAATGGTCCTTCCCATGGCGTGGTCTGCGCGCATCGTTACATCACGCTGCCGGTGCAATCGGCTGGCGAAGATCATGTGGCGCTCAGCCCGGTCGAGTTCGACCTGCGTGAGCGTCGTGGACTGTTTGCGCTCACCTGGCAGGCGCACGGCTTGCGTTACGGTCTCGGCAAGGAGATCGAACATTGGTTGCGGCAAGGTGTGGACGTGCTGGTGAACGGCTCGCGTGAAGTGTTTCCGCTTGCACATGCGCGTTTTATGGACATGGTGCCCGTACTGATCGCCGCGAGTCGCCAATCCAATGTCGGCCACCTGCACACGCGCGGACGTGAGGCGCCGGAGCAGGTCGAACAACATATTGCGCGCTGCGGCGATGATGTCGTGACGGAGCCGATGCTCACCATCGTCAACGAGTCCAGCCTGCCAGAAGCGGGAGAGGCGCTACTCAGTGCCATTTGCAGGCACGCGTCGAGTCGCTGAGTAAAGCGACAGCGAGGCAAAAGCGGTTGCTTAGCGCATGTGGCCGTGGCGCTGTCTTTGCTGCATGGTGGTCGCTGTTGTCTCCGCGTCGCCATCGCCCGCGCCCGGGATGAGGTGCAAGACCCTTTTACCCGTCCATTCGCAGGAACTCACACGCGGTTGACGCCCAGGCGCACAATCTGCAGTCGGCACGAACGTGCCGGCGGCGCAACATGTCCTGTGGCCCGCGCCGCCAGCCTTCCTGATGCACGATCTGGGAGCGCGCGATGAAAAAGACTGTGTGGATCGTGGTGGCCAACCGCGCCGTCGCGCGCGTGTTCCAGACCAACCAGCCCGTAGGTCCGATCCAGGAACGGGAGTCGTTCATCCATCCTGAGAGCCGTCTGCCTGACCAGGAGCTGGTGTCAGACCGTCCTGGCCGGGGATCCGATCGCATGGGCCCGGGGCGACACGCCGAGGACCCGGATACCACCGTAACCGCCGTGGAAACCGCCAATTTTGCCCAGGAACTGGCACGATTCCTTCTGAAGGGGCGCAACGACGGGTATTTCGATGCGCTGGTGCTCATCGCCGCGCCGGCCTTCCTGGGTGCCCTGCGTGAACGCCTGGACGGCCAGACGCGTGAACGCGTGATGCTGGAGGTGGACAAAAACCTGGTGCACCTCGATGCGGCGGCCCTGCGTGGCTATTTGCCCGATCGCCTGTATTCGTCGGTTGAGGGCTAGGGGTGTGAAGGGGGCGACGCCGGACCCGCTGGGTCGTTATGTGAACTGGAGCACATTTCTCATATGCCGTTGTGTACGTGCCGTCTATTTGTCAGAACAGGTGCCGATCAGGCATTTGCGGAGCCCACGGCGGACTGCGAAACTCGGACGAGCTGCGGGTAGCCAACTGGCGTTCTCCCACTATCGACAGGGTTGGATTCACTGTTTCTTCACTGTGATGCTTATTGGATCCATTCCTTTGTATGGCGATTCGCGTACGGGAATTGCCGACCGAGTACCTTCTTGAGCTAAGGGGTAGCCTGAGATGCGAAATGGAACAGGGGACCGTGCCTGGATGGCGCATGTCGCGGTCGCGCTTGCGTATGCCGTCGGCTCGACGCTCCTTCATCAGATTTCCTTTTCGCACTGGGTGATTTTCTCCGGGTTCCGGCTGTGCGCCCTGTTGTTCGTTCCCCTTCGGTACTGGCCTGCACTCGCGGTGGGCGAGCTCGTGCCACTTTCATACATCAGCATCACTTGCATGGACGAGTTCGGCTGGCTGTGGTCGTTGGTGGCGGCCATTCCCCCTATCGTGGTGGCTATGCCGGTGGTCTACTGGTGTCGCGAGCGTCTTCGCATTTTCCCCAGTCCGTCGACCGTGAAGATGGGCGTGCTGCTGCTGTGCATGTTTCTGGTATCGATACTCTGGACGCTCTGCAATCTCTCTTCGCTTGCGGTGACCAACCTGCCCGCCGATTACCCGACACTGCATTGGGATGTGGTGTCGTCGAACTGGTTCATCGGCAACTTCCTTGGCGTACTCACGCTGACGCCGGTTGCCGTCTGGGTTCGTGAGTGCCTGGCGGTGACGCCCAAGGGCGCTCGTTGGGGGCAGTTCCTCGAGAGCCGGCTGCTGCTCGAAGGCATGTCCACGCTGTTGCCCACGCTTGCCTTGCTGATCTGGCTGAGCTTCCATGCCGGCAGCGAAATGGCGCGCGAGGCAGCGCGCATGGCTATGTTCCTGCCAGTGATCTGGGTGGCGGTGCGCCACGGCTGGCAGGGCGCAGCCATCGGTGGCACCGCGGCCAGTATTGCGGTGGTGCTGACCATGCCCAACAAGTACGAGCTGAGTACGTTGCAGGTGCAGGTGTTTATTGCGTTTGCCATCACCTCGATGCTGCTGTTGGGGGCGCGCATTTCCGTCCTCAATCATCGCGACCGCGAGGAGCGCGCCGAACTCCGGTTCGCCCTGGCCATCGCGCAGCGCAATATCTACATCAGCGAGATGCAGTTGCGGCAGGTGTCGCAGGCGGTCGAACAGATTCGTGAGTCGGTCAAGATGGGTTACGGCCATCTGATCACGCGCTTGCGTCATACGGTGCCCGTCGTCGATGAGCGCAGTTATATGCGGCAGGCGGCGGTTGCACAGGAGCAGCTGTTCCGCCTGTCCGACAGTCTCTATCCCACCATTTGGCGCGAGCGTGGCCTCCCCGCAGCTCTACGCGAGGGTTCCATCGCACGTGGGCTCGAAGAAGTGGGTGTGTCGTACTGGTGCGAAATAGAAGGGCGCGGGCTGAGCCGACTTTCTCCCAACATCCATATCGCGCTTTATCGCCTTGCCTGCGAATGCATTGTGCTGGTTTGCACCAAGCACAACGCCAGCAACATTCATCTGCGCATTCGTGGCGGCATGTTCCAGGGGCGCCGCTGGGCCGTGCTTTGCGTGGACAGCCAGGCGAACGCAGCGCGAGGTGCGCATGCTCGCCCGGATGACCTGATGGTGCGGTTGGCTTGCAGCGGTATGGGCTTCGATGCCATTCAGCATCGTGCACAGGCTTTTGAGGGAACAGCGCGCCGCAGGGCAACTGAAGCCGGTGAACGGATTAGCCTGATCCTTCACGATCCCGAACTGTAGCGACGGCACGGCCGCCGCTATAGTTCAACAACCGTCAACCTCGACGGACAGTGCCTTACTGATAGCGCGTGTTACATGTGATCGGGTCGCAGCCCGCGGCCATCGCCTTCAACTGCATGGTGCCGTCGCTCAGTGGCGTCGCCGTTACCTGCGTGGCGGTGTCCTGATAGACCGTGGTGGACGCAGCAGCGGGAGCTGCCGTCGACACGGCAGGTGCCTGCTGCGGTGTGCTCACCTGCTGTGAGAAACGTCCGATAGGCAGCGTGATGAATTGGCCATTGGACGTGCCTACGGCGCCGAGCACGTTGCCATTGGCATCGTTGATCTGCACGTATTGAATGCCGCCAAGCACAAACACATAAGCGTGGAAGTTGGGGCTGCGGCTCACGTCCGATGCGTTGGGCCAGGATTGGCCAAGACCGGAGGCGGGTGGCTGGGCGGCAAAAGCAGCACCCGACAGGGCGAGAGTCAGCAGGCCGGCAAGGCATGCGCGAGACGACAGGGCTTTCATCATATGGGACCCCTTTCTTGGTAACGTGCTCAGGCGTTGAGCAGCGAAGCCGAATGTAGCATCAACCCAGTCCCGTGCCCTGTGACAGTTGGCTGATGTGCGCCCAGATGTGGGGCCAGGGGTACAGCCTTCAGACGTCCATTCGGAGATGAACGCCTTGCGCCCGGAATGAGCCTGTTAAGAACAGCTGGCGCGCGGATCATTCCCGCAGTACCCGTTTAGTGTGCTTTGGAAATCATGGGCTTAAGTGGCCTTGGTGGTCATTGGGGAGGCTGTTGCACCACGGCGTATGGCCTGCGCTCAACCTGGCCCGGTTCATTCAGGTCACCGCAGCGATCCACGGCGCTGAAGCGAGGCTTGCGCTCGTCAGTCATCCTCGTCAGTGCCGTCCACGATCTTCCGCTGAATACGGTCAAGATATTCGTCGAGTTCCTTCACGCTGGAAAAGACATCGCTCACCGGCACGGCTTTGACGATCTCGAACACCTTGCGCACTTGCGGCTGGGGGTTGCACAGCAGGGTCTGGCCTTCACGTGAACGCATCGACTTGCGGATCTTGGCAATGCTGCGCAAGCCCGCGCTACTGATGTACTCGAGCGAGGAAAGCTCGAGCACCACGGTGCTTCCCGTAGCCATCTGATGTAGCACCTGCGCCGCCGCGGCATCGAACTCGCCGAACGTCACGGCGTCGAGTCGCCCATGCAGATGCAAGGTGGAACGCTGCGGCGACACGTGGTCAGCGTGCAGACTGAAGGTCATGGTCCTGCTCCGGCCGATTGGGGTAGATGAAACGCAGTTGAAGATGATTGCCCAGCTCGTCGTGCGCGTAATTGAAGTCGCTGGCCATGGCGCGTACCAGGTGAATCCCCAGACCACCCTCGGCATCGGCATCGGCGATGTCGCCGCTAAGCACCGGGGCAGGGGACAGCAAAGGGTCGAACGGTTGGCCGTCGTGATGCAGCTCGACGGTGATGGCGTCGTCGGCTGCGGTCAGACGCAGCTCGATGGTTCGGTCATGTGCCGTCGCGTTGCCATGCTGCACCATGTTGACCATCAGCTCCTCGAGAACCAGCCGTACATCCGCGCGCACATCGGGATCGATACCCGCTGCGCGCAACGCCTCGTCGCAGCGTTCGAGCGTCTCGAACACATGCGTTATGGAAGCGGCGATGGTGATGTCGAACATGGACGCCTCCGTTTCCGTCCCATCGTGATGCCAGCGTAGTGCAAGCACAGTGATATCGTCGGCCTGGTGCTGGCCGGTCGCAAAATGTTCCACGTCGGCCACCAGGCGGTCGACAGGGGCCTCGTCGCCATCGGCAACCTGTTGCGTCAGGCAGGCCAGCATGCGTTCCTGACCGTACATGGTCATGCTGTGGTCGGTGGCCTCGGTGATGCCATCGGTATACATCAGCAGGGTTTCGCCGGGGCGCAAGCGGATGCGGTGCGCTGGATAGGTGGCGTCCTCATCCAGGCCCAGCGCAGGGCCAGTGCTTAGCTCCAGCAGGCGCGGCGCGTGGCGGCCCCATAGCACCGGCCGTTCATGGCCTGCGCTGGCCAATGAAAGGTTACCGGTAACGGTATCCAGCAAGCCGCACAGCAGGCTGACGAACATGCAGCCGTCGTTGTTGCGGCATAGCTCCTGATTCAGCAGCTGCAGCAACTGCTGGGGCGACTGGGCGCGCGGCGCCAGCGCCTTGGCCAGCGTGATCGCACGCGCCATGAACAAGGCAGCGGGAATGCCCTTGTCTGACACATCGCCCACCATGATGTAGAAGCGCTGGTCGTGCAGCATGAAATAGCTGTACAGATCGCCGCCGACCGTTCGCGCCGGCTTCAGCACCGCATGCAACTCGAAGTTGTTGCAGCGAGCATCCAGGTAATGCGCGCCAGGCAGCAGCGCCGTCTGGATCTGCTGGGCAATCTCCAACTCACTGGCGAGCCGTTGCTGTTCGCGTGCTACGCGCGTCAGTTCGGCCATGTGCTCGGCCAGCTCGGTGCGCATGTGGTCGAAGGCGCTGGTGAGTCGGCCAATTTCATCGTGCCGCCGCACCGCAGGCAGCTCGAAATCGAGTGCGCCGCGCGCCACGTGCTCGGCGCGCTCCGTCAGCACGCCCAGCGGCTGCATGATGCGGCGGGTGATGGCAAAAATCATCACGGTCAGGATCAGCAGCGCAAGCCCACCGACAATCAAGGCGAGCAGAAACGCCTGGCGCACACCGGCGTAAGTGCTGGACTCGGGCACCATCATCGCAAACTGCCAATGGGTTCCCTTGATGGGGGCGTGATAGAGCCACACCGGTTCGGTGGCGCGCGAGTGCCGTGTCAGCACCAGCCTCACGGGGGCGACAGTGGGCTGGTTCAGTACGCCAAGCACATCGGCACTCGTCGGTTGGCCGACCAGCTCGGGATAGTCGCTGGCGAGGTATGTGCCTCGCTGGTCGATGACAAAGGCTTCGGTGCCCGGTGGCTTGTTCAGCGACTTCAGCACGCTTTGCAGCCATTCCAGCGTCACGTCCGCATTGAGCACGCCGATCGGCTGGCCATTGACCATGATGGCCGACGAATAATTGACTAGCTTGCGATGCCGGGACTGAGAGAAAAACGGTTGCTGCCAGCAGCCCGTGGTGCAGGTCAAACCCGTGCGAAACCATGGGCGATCCCAGTACGGGGCGGGATCCAGCAGCAGGTCGCGCGTCACCAGCGAACCATCGTCACGGCGACTGACGAAAGGCGACTGACCCGCCGCCAGAGCGGCAGCCGAGTGCGGGATATAGGCTGCCGACAACCCTGCCAGATCCTGGTTGTGTTGCACGGCATCGTGAATCAGTGACGCCGCATCGTCGGGCCGTGGACCAACCAGAGCGGCGAGCATCTGCGTGGTATCGATGATCTTGTCGAGACGTTGCTCGATGCGGTTGCCAGCATCGCGTGCCAGCGTGGCGGACTCCCGATGACTCCGCTCGAGGATCTGATGACCCATGACGCGAAAGAGCAGATAGCCGCCAGCGACGATCACCAGCGCCGTGCCGGCCAGAACGCCCAGGGCAAGCCGTGAAGCAATGCTGCGCAACACCATGCGACTCCCCCTGAAGTGAAGACAATCTAGCTAGTCCGCGCAGGACCCTGCAAGAGAACAGAGTCTCAGTGGCGTTTTGGTACGGGCGTCTATCCATCCGCACATCGGTTGTGATGGCGTCAACGCCATCCTCACATTTCACCAAACTGTTACCGCCTTGTTGCATTGCGTGGCATGCCACCCGCGGCGTAACCTGCGGGCGTTAGCCGGACGTCTTGCTTCGAGGGCCATGCACCTTATGGGCAGCCGCGACATTGGTGAGATGCACCATGCCGACCCACAGGGCAGCGAAGCGCCCATGGCAACTCGCGCACAGGAAATGGCGCATGTGGGAACCCTGGAGTGGGATATCCCCTCGCATCGGGTCGTTTGGTCCTCCGAACTATGTCGCATCCACGGCATGGAGGGCGACCGATACGAGTCCACCATCGAAGACTATCTGTCACGCCTTCAGGCCGACGATAGGGAGCACGCAGCACTGTTGTTCGGGCAAGTGCGCAGCGATCACAAGCCGTTCGAATTCGACGCGCGGGTGAGTCTTTCCGATGGCACCGTTCGCATCCTTGGCCATCGCGGGCTCGTACAGGTGGACAAACACGGCCATGCAAAGCGTGTGCTGGTGGCCTGCCAGGACATCACCGAGCAGAAGCGTTCGCAACAGCTCGCCATGGGGCAACACGACATTCTTGTCGGCATGGCGGCCCAGCATCCGTTGTCGGAAAGCCTGGATCGCATCGCGCGGCTGCACGAATCGCTCAACCCCGGCGCGTTGTGCTCCATCCTGCTGGTGGATGACGAGGGGAGGCACGTGCTTCATGGTGCAGCACCCAACCTTCCCAGAGCTTACAGCGCCTTGTTGAATGGTCTGGAGATCGGCGACGAGCAAGGCTCATGTGGTACGGCAGCGTGGCGCCGTGAACGTGTGGTGGTCGGCGACATCGAAACGCACCCCTACTGGGCCGATTACAAGGCGCTTGCGCTGGCCCACGGCCTCCGGGCGTGTTGGTCCACGCCGGTGCTTGGCAGTGATGGGCGGGTACTGGGCACCTTCGCCGTGTATTTCAACGAGCCACGCGAACCACGCCTGGACGAACTCGAAAGCATCGACCAAATGGTGCCCATTGCGGGTGTCGCCATCGAAAGCGCGAAACTCATCGAGCGACTGCGTGTCAGAGATCGCTTCTTCGACATGTCGCTTGAGCTGTTCTGCATCATGGACCCGGTGGCGGACCGACTAATCCAGTTCAACCCCTCGTTGCAACGGCTTACCGGTTACGATGCCCAAGAGCTCACCAGCCGAAGCTATCGCGAGCTGTTTCTGGAAGAGAAGGGCGAGCACGTCGAATGGAGCGGGCCGACCTTTCATGGCCCTACGCGAGCGATCCGTGAATTTGTCACACGTTGCATCTGCAAGGATGGCACTGAACACATCCTCGAGTGGGTGTCTTTCGCTGCACCGGATGGCTTGCTCTATGCCGTGGCGCGTGACATCACCCAGCGACTGGCGGTAGAGGACAAGCTTGCCTATGCCTCCTCCCATGACGCCATTACCGGCCTCAAGCATCATCTGCTGTTCGAACATCACCTCGCCGACCTGTTGCACGAGGAGCCGTCGCTGCTGTCGGTGATGGTGATCGGCCTGGATCGCTTTCAGGTGGTCAACGAATCCATTGGTCACATCGCTGCGGATGATGTGCTGAGACGACTGGCCGTTCGGCTTCAGACGGCGCTGCCCGAACATGCCTTTATGTCGCGCATTGCAGGCGACCAGTTTGTTATTGCGATCCCCGATGTCGAGCCGACCGTGGCGCGCGATCTTGCCGCACGCATGCGGGCCGTAGTGGCCAGCCCGATGGAGTGCGCCGACTACCGCTTGATGTTGACGGCCAGTGTCGGCGTGAGTCACTACCCTCATCACGGGCGTAATTCCGAGGATCTGCTTCGCCGGGCCGAAGCTGCGATGAATCAAGCGAAGCGGGACGGTCGCGACCAACTTGCCGAATTATCGGTAGCGCAGATGGTCGAGCTGGAGGACAGAGTGCTGCTCGGCACCCGCTTGCAGGACGCCATCAAGCGGCGAGAGCTGGAGCTCTACTTTCAGCCGCAACACACTGCCAACGGGTTACGCCTGATCGGTTTCGAAGCCTTGCTGCGCTGGAACTGCACTCAGTTTGGGCCACTGCCGCCCGCGCGCTTCATCCCCATTGCCGAAGCGCTGGGCCTGATGCCTGAAATCGGCGTATGGGTGTTGGATACCGCGTGTCGCCAGACGCGTGCATGGATGGATCTTGGGCATTGCGGCTTCATTGTTGCCGTCAACGTATCGGCGCAACAACTGATGCGACCTGGTCTGGTCGAGAGCGTAAGTGACATGCTTCAGCGCCACGGGGTTCCCGCCGCGATGCTCGAAATCGAGATGACGGAAAGCGCGCTGATGGAAGACGTCACGCGCACCCGGGATACGCTCGGCGGCCTCAAACACCTTGGGACGCGTCTGTCGCTGGACGACTTCGGCACGGGCTACTCAAGCCTCTCCTATCTCCGCCAGTTCCCCATCGACAAGCTGAAGATCGACAAGAGCTTCATCAACGGCCTGCCGCTCGACGCGAAAGACGTAGCCATATCCACGACCATTGTTACGCTCGGCCACCAGCTCGGCATGGAAGTCGCCGCGGAAGGCGTGGAAACGCAAGGGCAGGCCACCTTGCTTGCAAAGATGGGATGCGACGTGCTGCAAGGGCACTACCTCGCGCCCGCATTGTCGGCGCGTGAGGCCCAGGTTTACTTCGGCAATATTCATTACGGCGCGGCCTGAGCGCCACCGCAGCGTGCGCCGGTGGCATTGGCGCGGTCGACTGGCCGGATCCGTCGTTGTGCTTACCCATGCCTTTGGGCGTAAAGACCTGACGGCAGATCCGTTGCACCTGACGGAACGCCTGGTCGACTGGTACGCCGTGATCTTTTCGGGGAATACTAGCGAGAGCAGCCACCCCGCGACCCGCAGGGTGCGGCCATTCGACCTGACCTGAAGGCGAGGTGTAGCGAACTTATGAACCCATCAGAGCGCATTGACCAGCTCATCGCAGAACTCACCGACTGGCGCGGCAAAACCATAGCCAGCATTCGCAACAACATCCTCGCCACTGATCAGGACATCGTCGAGGAATGGAAATGGAAAGGCAGCCCGGTGTGGTATCGCGACGGCATCATCGCTGTCGCCAATGCCCACAAGGCCAAGGTGAAAGTCACCTTCTATCACGGTGCACATCTCGACGACCCCGACAAACTGTTCAATGCCGGACTAGAGGGTAACGCGTGGCGAGCCATCGACTACCTCGAAGGCGACAAGGTCAATGACCGCGCCCTGCAAAAGCTGATCAGAGCTGCGATCGAGTACAACCAAAAGAAGCCTAAGAAAAAGCCGACGGCAGCCACCCCAGCGAAAGCGGCGAGAAGCAAGAAGGCATGAGGTGGGCGGGCCACACTTCCGGCAATATCGCCACGGTGATGCGACTTGAGCGTCGGCTCCCGTTGATGTCGCTTGAGTGATACCCAAGGGGCGCTTGAGGTGTCCGTCTTCGACCCAGAGCGGAACTTTCGCGGGTAGTGATCTGAGATACTTACCGTGCAGTTACGCTATCAAGTACAAGGAGGTGCCTATGAAAGTGCTGACTTCCTTTGGAACGTCATTCCTGAGCGCATTGGCAACCGTTATCGTGCTGATGCTTGTGTTCGCCTTATTTGATACCCACGCGTTCAGGCCTTTGGTTGGTGTTGGCATTGCGACTGGCATCGGGCTAGCCAATGCTATCCGCGCATGGAAAGGTTTGTCCTTGAACACCTTTGCCTTGCTAGTGGCCGTCCTGGTGTCGCTTGGGTCTGCAATGGGCAGCTGGTTCTCAAATGGATAGATGTTGTTGAACAGCGTGAGAGGTCCGCTTCCGACCCGAAGCGGACCTTGTCATGATCGATTTCCCGGTAGGGTTTCAAGCCAAGAGGGATGGAGCGGCACATGAGCACTAAGGCCAAATGGATGCTGATTTGGGCTGTGATGCTTATGGCGGGAGCGGGCCTCATAAGTTCGGCGATTCATCATTCGGTATCCGGCACGCTGGTCTCTTCCGGTGGCCTTCTTGCTGGAATATCCCTTCTCCTGAACGTCCGTCTACTTCTCAATAAAGTCGATAAGATTCCTGTCGCCGCGAAGTCAGCTGGTTATGATCGACGCAGCCACTTCTACTCTAGAGCAGCCGCTCTACTACTGTTCGCGGGCATGCTGGTTGCGCTTCTCGGTCACTAGCCGCCGGGCGAGTTGATGCGTCCGCTTCCGACCCGAAGCGGACATCGTTGCCGAGCGAATTGAGACTTCAATGGGAGGGGGTATGGGGTTTCCGCTGCAAACTAAGAACCTTCGGCGCCTTAATCGGTTGAGGTCACTTCTGTACATCTTGATGGCTGTGATTGGCTTCGTGGCCTTGGGTATCGGCTTGCTCACGAGACACTCATGAAGCTGTTTGGTTACGAAGAAAGGAATGAGCAGCAAAGGCAGCCCTTGCGGCTTTCGGAAGCAAGCATCCTGACGAGCTCGATCGAACTCAGGGCAATCGCTAAGGTGCTCGCAGAGTTGGCGGACGAGATGGAGAATCAAGGCTTCGGCCATGTGCACCTCTCCGATAGGCTCCAGGGCCTAGGTGATGATGTGGACCTGATCGTGGTCAAGGCTGAATAGCCAAAATCTGAGGGTCCGCTTGCGACCCAAAACGGACACTTCGATTTCTCAATCGGATCTTAAGCAGAGGCCCGCCAAAGGAGAGGCAATGCCAAACCTATCCCACCGTGAATCTGGGCTTCCTAGGCGGGCCCTACGGCTTGTCCGGTGGCTGGCGTTTATTCCGGCTGCGTGGGAAACATGGGGTGTTCATGGATTGATACTCAAAGCCTTTGGCGTGCCGATGAGCGATTACGCCGTCTCGGTCAACGACAGTGACCTGCTTGCTTGGGCGGTTGCCGGCTTGCTAACGCCCATATGTGTCGTTGCTGTTGGTGCTTGGGTCTACCCCAGCAAGACCAAGATATGGCCAGTATTGGCCCTGTGTGCGCTCTGTATATATGCCGGAGTAAGCGTTCTGCAACATGCAGGCACGCTTGGAGGAATCGCACGTCCTTTAGGCTTGAATGGCGTTCTCACGATTGGCATTTCGGTTGCGATTGCGGGTGGTTGGCTATTCGTATCTTGGTGGCGACGTCCCAGTCATTGAGGGCAACGGAAGCATCACGCAAACTGTCTTGGAGTGTCCGCTTTCGACTGCGGATTCAGTCGGTCGATGCAACACTCCTTCCGCTTGGGCGTCTATAGTGTGTTGCATCGACCGACTGAATCCGCAACCCATAGCAGACCTTACGAAGAAGTACACCTGCGCCACCAAGGGTTTGATGGATGAGCGAGCCACCGATCCAAAATCTCGAAAACATTGATGTTCTTGGGCGCCGCAGGGATGGAGGCATCGACCTTGTCATTGTGGTTAGCGGCCCTTTGCGGAATACGGCGGATCACCTCGATCGAGTTGAAAGGAAGGTTCGGGGCTATGTCGACGAAATCTCATCATTTGGGTTTTCCGAGCAATTCCCTGCCAATGGAGTCTTGCGACAGATTTTGCTTGCCACCGAGCACACCCTCGATCCGGCTGTTCTTGCCTTGATTGGCTCGCTTCGGCACATTGCCATGAGTGCTGGTGCGGCCTTGGAGATTGTTACTCCCAGTTACTTCTCCAACGACCAGCTCCGACATGTTCAAGGATTAGCGGACTAACCTACATGTCCGTTTTCGACCCGAAGCGAACATAAGAGATCCGGTATGTGGCACAGGTGGAATCGTTCAAATGAGCAACGTCGTCTCTATCGATTATGAGGATCGCTTCGTCGGCAGTTGGAAGTGCTGCGACGGCTTTTCGGATATCACTTTCCATGTTGCGGCCATGGACGGATCTTTCACCGTGTCCGTTGATGACCCCGACAGGGAGTCGGTTCCGGAAGTGTTTGGCGTTCTGTATCAACCTGCCAAACGAACGCTGGAGTTCTCGGTTCACTGGAGTCACACGGGGCGGTGCGTGAAATATCGCCTTATCCCTTCACCGATAAACGGGCGCGTGGATGTGACCTTCACTTATACGGCTCAAGAGCTTTGGGAGCGGATAACGTGACCGTTCCGAAGGGCCGGCTGGGAAATCGCTGATCGACAGCCATGTCCGCTTCCGACCCGAAGCGGACCTAAACCACACGTGAGACAGGTTAGGTTCGAGATGGAAATCGAGTGCGTGGAACTTCCTCGGAAAGGCGCGTCCCTCCATAGAGGGATGGGAGACTTTCAGCTTCGCACGCCCGGTGGTGAGCATCGGGTGGAGGTTCTCTATCGGGGTGAGCCGCCCCATGGCGATTCTTTCCATGAGATCGTCGTTGATGGCGTTAGCCTGCCGGGTTACGCATGGGGATGTAACTTCGCTTGCACCGAAGATGATCGCTATCTGGCATTTAGCTGGATGGAAAGACGAATCGAACGCATCACGGCCGTAGTCGACATGGCTGATAGGAAGTACTTCCTTTCGCCAACTTATATCTACGATTTCGTTTTCAGTTGGCCCAGGCTAGAAGGTGTTGGCAAGTATTCGAATTTGTCATTCGAATTTGTGGGCGACGAGCACTGGCTCAGCTACGTCCGCTGCCGTCCCGAGGACGATATTTGCTAACGTTGAATCGTCCGCTTCCGACTCGAAGCGGACATCGCCGCTATCGACATGTAACAGGCATATATTCGAAAGTTGGCCTTGCTAACCGCGATGGGCGAGTAACTGGTCTGCGACCGGATCCGGATGCTCTTTCCCGCTAAGCCAGTGAGTGAATCAGCAGAAGGTTGCCTTTCCGCTGAGGGTGCCCAAAAAACAAAAAAACCGCCTGCGAAGGCGGTTTTCTTTTCATCCTGCACGCGACTGAGTAATGCGTTAGGAGGTCACTGCGCAGCGGCAGTAGAGGTGGCATCCGCCGGCTCGCACGTAAAGACTACCTCGGCTTCCGCGAAGTGGCCGCCGCCGCCAATCGCCCAACCTTGGCCCATGCCAGCAACTCCCTGCTCTGCCCGCTGCCCGCTGCCCGCTGGCCGATTCCATCACGGCCTCGGTCCCGGGTTTCTTCTCTACGCAATATGCGTTGGCGATCTTCATCGCCTTGGCCTGCAACTTACCTGGCGATCCGAAAACAGTGTTGGCGCGACCGCCGATCATGTAGCGCCCCTTGCCAAGCGGGGTGACATCGGACAGGCCGGCGTGCGCCGATAGAGATGCCAGCGCGAGGGCGCTGGCGATTACGATGGTACGGGCGTGCATGGAAAGAGTTACCAGGGGGGGAGTTACGACCCAAGAACTATGCATTACCGTCCGTGCTTCTTCCCCCCTCCTTATGGAGGGGAAGACCGCCCCGCGCGTGTCGCGCGGGTATGCGACAGCGCGCCTTACTTCATGTCGCGGAAGTTCAGCCTCAACTAGAAGAAGGTGTTTCGAAAGGATCTGAAAGTTTCCATGGAGGGCTTACGAAAAGAGTTGGGCGAACCCATATTTGAGAGCGCCATCCATGGTGCCAGGACAATGTTTGAACGGATCGAAGCTAGCAACGAAAATTACTGACCGTGGCTCGTGACTTTTACCGCCTGGCAAAGGAACTGTGCCCCGATGCAAAATTCGTGAAGATTGGCCTCGACTATGAAGCCAATGCGCAATACACGCCCCACGTCGTGATTTCACAAGCAGCTCGTCGATGCCTAACCATGGTGGGTCGCCATCAGGGCGCAGTCCAGGCCCGATCCAGGATGGTGAAAAAGGTCCGCTACCGACCCGAAGTGGACCTAAAGCTGTGAGCAATGGAGAGAGGCTTGTGATGATGGCCGAACGGCCTGCAGAGGCTGGATGCCCGCTTGCGTTGGAGGTTCGGGAAGGGCGCGGGGATCACGTCTCCGACCAGAACGAGTAGCCGCCAAAGGCTTATGCGCCACTCATTGACGAGTTGAGACGGCGGTGCCCAGGCTACCGCGATGACGAATACGGTCGTGTCCTAGCGGACGGTTTGTTCAATAGTAGATAGCGTCCGCTTCCGATCCGTTGCGGACGCTTCACAGTGGTTCAGTCGAGAATCGCGAGGGGCGGAACGGGTGACAAGATCGCAACTGCGATAAAGGATCAACGTGCTTCTGTCAGGGAACACGCGAGCGAAATTACCACTCGCCCCATTTGCTTGGTTATCGCCAAATTGCCTGGCTGCCGATGATTGCTTTATATTCACGCCGTTGATTCGACACTTGGCGGGTTGACCGACGCCCAGCATGCAGAGGTCGAGCCGCGGCGGTGCAGGAGGCAGGCATGGGATCTTTTGCCAGACCCGAGTCAAAGCCCGATCAATCGAAGCGCGACGCAGCGTTGATGCGAAGCTTCGCTCCACGCTCGGTGCATGAAACGCTTGCCGCTCCGGGCCGCTCGCTCGACACCGACTCGCAGCAGAAGTTTGGTGCCGCGTTCGGTTTCGATTTCAGTCGCGTCCGCATTCACGATGATTCGCAAAGTGCACGCTCCGCGGATGACGTCGCTGCACGCGGCTACACCGTTGGCGAACACGTTGTCATGGGCCATGACAGCGATGCGCACACGCTTTGCCATGAACTGGCGCATGTTGCGCAACACCCCGCACCGAACGGTATTCCTCTGCATTTGCCTATTGGCGATGCACAGTCCTCGCAAGAGACGACCGCGCGCCATGCTTCAGAAAGGGTGATGGCCGGTGAGCACGTGCGGGTGCCGCCCACCCATGGTGTCGTTACCCTTCAGCGCGATCCAAAGCCGGGCGATCAGGGCGCAAAGGCCGGAGACGACAAAGGCGAAGCAAAGAAAGAAGCGCCCGAGCCCACGCCGTGGCTCACGCTGCAGGCGGAGGGTCTGCTTCAGTACTCGCGCTTCTACACCATACCCGCGCCGCCGCCCTGGATGCTGGGCGCACAACTTGCCGCGAACGTCCAATTCCACAGCGCTCCCAACAGCAGGGGATTTGAACTGGCGCTGGTTGGCCAGTACGGACGAATCATGAAGTGGCATAGCAGTGCGACGGCTCCCGGAAACCAGTGGTCTGGAGCGCTGCAGCCTTCGTATCTCATTATCAACACCGGCAGCACGCAAGTCGCCTTGTTCGGTCAGGGTGGATTTGCCTCCACTTCGTCCAGTGACCCCGCTCTAGTCGGCAAACAGTTCAGTCTGCTGGGCGGCGCGCAGGTCACGCAGGATATCGTGCCGATGGGGCCGCTGAAGTTGCAAGGCGTGGCGTCCCTGGCTGGCGGCGGGGCGTGGTCAAAAGGACCGACGGATGATCGCTATGCCGGGGCTCTCACGTGGCAGGTAAGCGTCGGATTCCAGATCGCCTGGGACGCGGTGAAGCGCAAGCCAGCGCCGCCTCCGGAAAGAGTGGAAGTGAAGGTGCCCGAGGAGGTGAAGTCGCCCGTTGAGGTTCCCAAGAAAACGGACGATCAACAGAAGTGCACCGGCCCCACCAAGGAGACTACGAATCCGCCAGAGAACAAACCTGCTGATAAGCCCGCCGACAAGCCCGTCATTCCGCCGCCACCATCCGACGCCAAGTTTTTCTTCGCCAAGGATCGCCCGGCGCACGGCGCGGGGAACGACGGAGGAGTTTTAGTAAGTGGCGATCTCAAGACCCTCAAGGCGCAAGTTGAAAAAGCGCTGACCGCTGATGCGCAATTGAAGATTTCCATCTTGGGAGCCGCCTCCATCGAGGGGACCGCTGATTACAACTGTGATCTTGGATTGCGTCGCGCCGAGTGGCTGCGGCAGCAGCTGAACGTGCCGTTGGCTCGCGTTGCCGATCCCGAATCAGAATGGCTGGCAGGCGCTTGCGTCGATCACAACGGACTGGTCAGCTTCGGTTCCACCAAGGCAACGGACACCACGGACGAGTCAAAACGCGCCGCAGATCGCTACGCCGTGGTGCACTTCCACCGCGGAAAGTAGCTTCCGTCGGGTCACGTCGCACGTGCTGCCGTTGACGGGGGACTCCGGCATCGGGCGGCACGAAACAGCTGAGTTTTCGAGCACGAGACGCTTCGAAAGGTGGCCCGTCAGGGCCAGGGTTGGGATGATGTCGGGAGTGCCCCTTTCCTACTCTCCAGCGGCCTTCCAAGCACGGCCATTGTCGAAATGGATCAAGCTGATTCGTCGTCTTTGTAAGCACCGCTGCCGGGAGGAGCACGATGAGGGAGTTGATCTTGAAGATGTCCATATCCATCGATGGCTTTGTGGCCGGCCCGGATGGTGGAATCCAATGGATATTCGATACTCGCGATGACAAGGCGGCGCAATGGGTCGTCAACACCATCTGGGACGCGAGTCTGCACATTATGGGCAGCCGCACCTTTCAAGACATGGCCGCCTACTGGCCGACGTCCACGGATGTGTTCGCGGCGCCGATGAACGAAATTCCCAAGGCGGTGTTCTCTAGGCAAGGTACATCGACGCTCACGGGGACCAACACCACGGCCGCGCTGAGTGATGCCCGTGCCCATGCTGGGCGCGAGCAACGCGGTACGCTGCAACCTGGCGCCGAAAGCTGGGCACAAGCCCATGTCGCCCATGGAGAGTTGCGCGAGGAAATTTCGAAGCTCAAGGCCCAGCCAGGCAAGCCTATCGTTGCCCATGGCGGAGCCAGCTTCGCACGCAGCCTCGTCGCCTCAGACTTGGTCGACCAGTACGTCTTGCTGGTGCACCCGGTTGCGCTTGGCAAGGGTTTGCCGCTGTTTGCCGGCTTGTCAGCACCTAGAATCTTCAAGCTAGTGAGTTCCACAACATTTCCACGGGGTACCGTCGCGCAGGTTTACCGACCGGCGTAGTCCTTGCCAGGCATGGTCAGTAAGGTTGGAATGCCCGCTTCGGACCTGTGGTGGACCTTACAGATCCGAGCAGAGCGAGCGTTAAGGGTTGCAACACCAGATTCTGATTCGGATGGCACTGAAATGTTTTTCGGCGCATAACAGAATCCACACTTGGGCTATGCCGAGTCACACCCCAAACTTGGTGTAACCTGAACGGGAACGGCAAGGGAGGTCGAACAAATGGCTGCAGAGTCTGCCTCTGCTGCGTGGATTGCGTTCGATACGGTCCAGATCGACACCCTGGGCCATCGCCTGTTTGTTGATGGCGAGGAGGTCGGGCTGGAGCGCAAGGCGTTCGCCGTACTCGTGCTGTTGGCACGGGAGCCAGGCCGCGTCTTGAGCCGTGACGAGATTCTCGATGTGGTCTGGGGGCATAACCACGTCACGCCCGCTGTACTTAGCCGCATCATCGCGGTTTTGCGTCACGCGCTTGGCGAGAGCGGCGAAGAAAGCCGTTACTTGCATACCGTGCATGGGGTCGGCTTTCGCCTTGATGCCGAGGTGCGATTCGGTCGGTCGCGTGAAGAGTTGATGACGGGCGGCGCGTTGGCGGGCACCGAACCCACATTCGTGCCGACCCTCCCCAGAAATGTCACGGCGCTACCGGTGGCGGCGGTTGCGAAACCGACAACACCCTCGCGACCCGGTGAGATGCCTTGGTTCAAAAGACCACTCTTTGCAGCCGTGATCTCGGGATTGTTCGTGGTGGCGGCCGCGCTGCTCGGTTGGCATCAGTTCGGGCGGCACCCTGCGGAAACGGTGCCGGTGGTCGATCTCAAATCCATAGCGGTGCTGCCATTCGAGAGTCTCAGTACTGACGAGAACAACGCCTACTTCGCCAGCGGCATGCAGGACATGATTCTGACCGAGCTGGTGGGCATCGGCGGACTCAAGGTCATTTCCCGCACCTCGACCGAGCGGTACCCGAGCCATCCTGAAGACGTGAAATCCATCGCGCGACAACTGGGCGTCGCGACGCTGCTGGAGGGCACGGTGCAGAAGGCCGGTGATCAGGTGTTGGTCAATGTGCAGCTGATCGATGCAAACAGTGGAAACCATCTTTGGGCCAAAGCCTATACGCGCACGCTGGATAACGTTTTCAATGTGGAAGGCGAAGTCGCGCAGAACGTCGCAGAGGCGCTGAAGGTGGAGCTGACATCGGCCGAGACCGCGCGAATCGACAGCGTGCCGACCCGTAACGCTGTCGCCTACGACCTGTACCTGCAAGCCGGCGCGCATGCCAATCGCGCCTACGATGATCCATCGATGTCATCGTCCGAGCTGCCCACGGCCATATCACTGTATCAACAGGCCCTGGCCAAGGATCCGAACTTCGCATTGGCCGCGGCCGGCCTGGCGCGCGCCCATATGCATATGTACTTCTTTGCACCCGATCGCACCAACACGCGGTTGGATGAAGCGAAGGCCGCCGCCGATCACGCCTTGGCGCTGCAGCCGAATCTCGGTCAGGGGCATTACGCGCTGGGGTTGTACGACTACTGGGGGCACAGGGACTATGCCGGAGCAACCACGCAGTTGGCGTTGGCGCGGCAGGCCTTGCCAAGCAGCGCCACGGTCGAGCTACTTATCGCTGCGATCGCCCGGCGACAAGGTCGTTGGGATGAAGCGATGTCGATGTTCCGCGAGGCCACGGTGCTGGATCCACACAGTGAATTTGCGTTCAACCAACTCGGCGTCACTTACCAGAGCATGCGCCGTTACGCAGACGCCGACCGGGCCTACGCCGCTGCCCTTGCAGTGAGTCGAAACCCGAACGGCGAGCGCGTGTCACAAGTCTTCAACGAGCTGATGTGGAAGGGCGATACGGCGCCGTTTCGCGCGATGGTTGCGGCCATCAAACCGGGTACGGACGCTTATGCCGGCAATATCATGGGCATCTATTTTGACCGCACGTTGGCGCACGACTATGCCGGCGCCGCCAAGATAGCTGCCGCGGACAAACGGGAGAATTGGGACGATGCGGACAATATCGCTTTGCCCCGACGCTTATTTGTGGCGTGGGCCCTGCAGGAGGCGGGCGAGACGGCTAAAGCAACCGCAGCGTTTACCGAAGTGGCGGAAAGCACTCGCACGGCCCTGATTGAGCGGCCAGATGACGCTGACCTGCATCTCGCACTCGGGTATGCCTATGCCGGGCTTGGGCGAAAGTCGGAGGCTGTCGCTGAAGGCGAGCGTGCCGTTGCCTTGATGCCGGTCGCCGAGGACGCGATCACTGGAGCGGATATGCTCGAGCACCAGGCGCTGCTCTATGTGCAGGTCGGCCAGCCTGATCAAGCTATTGCCCTGCTCGACCGCGTGTTGTCGATGCCTGCGGGTGGCGTCATTTCGAGTGCCTTACTCCGGGTCGATCCGGTATGGGACCCGCTCCGCGCCGATCCACATTTCAAGGCGTTGCTGCAGAAGTACCCCAGCAGCAGCTAGTCCGCCGTTTACGTCATTCGATTCGATGGCACGCGCTTCTTCGGGCCTGTTCGGCCGAGGGTTCGGCATCCCTTGTTGGTCGTCGCGAGCGCGACGAATCGTGAGGTCTGTATCCCATGCAGAGTACGGCGTCGTGAGTCCGCACCAAGATCAGTCTGCCATGCGCTGGCGCGACGGGTATCGGTGATCAGTCGATCGTAAGCATGTTCGCGCTGTCTGCTTCGACACGAAACCCTGAGGCTTTCATCGCGCGCACCAAAGGTGGTGATCCGTTGGGCATGGTCGCGCCGGGCTATCGCGCCGACCCGATCCTCTCTGCGGACAATCCACTCGACACGCTTCGCACACTCCGTACGCCCATGGGTGTGATGGCGCACGGCCAATGGTGGGATGCCAACGCACTCAAGAAGCTGACTGACAACGTGCGCCAGAGTTACCAATAAGCGTCGGAGACTCTCTGAATTCGGTACGCCGGTTGGGTGTTGGTTTTCGGCGCTAGACGCTCACGTTGCCGAGTACCCCATCAACGAGCGTCAAGGCATTTCCGCCGATCCAGATATCGCGGCCACCGGCATTCACGTGAATGGTTCCGGCGCGTCCCAGCACTCGGCCTTGATGGATCACATAGTGGTCAGGCGCAAGCTGATCGCTGTTGAGCCATTGCGCCAGACCGGCAGCGAGGCTACCAGTGACTGGGTCTTCAGGCATGGCGTCGCCAGCGATAAAGGCGCGCAGTTCGAACGCCGCACTGTCGTGCTCCTGGCTCGCTGGCCATCGCGCAAAAATCCCGACGGGGGTGTCCCCAAGCTGGGCTAAATCGGGCTTTGCGCGAAGAACGACGTCAGGGCTCGATAGGCGCAAGGCAAGCCAGCCGGCACCGTTATCCACCCATTGCGCATCCAGCACATCATCCGTGTCCACGCCCAGCGCGTGGCAGATGATCATCACCTGTGCTGCTTCTACCCGGCCCGAGCGCAACAGTGGTGGTGCCGTGAATGCAAGCCGGCCCGTCTCCCGTCTTATGCGCACCAGGCCGACGCCGCACTCTTGAATGATCTCTTCGCCCTTGGGTTTGCCACCGGCTTCGAGCCACGCGTGACAGGTTCCCAGGGTAGGGTGTCCGGCGAACGGTAGCTCATGCAGGGTCGAGAAGATGCGGACTCGATAGTCGGCGCTGGGATCCACCGGTGCGAGCACGAAGGTCGTTTCGCTGAGGTTCGTCCAGCGCGCGATGGCCGCCATCTGTACTTCGGAGATGTCATCGGCATCCAGGACAACTGCGACCGGGTTGCCCTTGAAGGGCTGGTCGGAAAACACGTCCACTTGCTTGAACGGACAACGGAACACAGCGAACTCCTCGGGTGATCGCCACAAAGGCAGAAAATCGTACCCGAAGGATGCAAGGGCCGGTTGCCCGGTTCGGCAGATCGGCCGTCAGTCGTCCGCAGTGATGCCGTGCACGACGCCCGGAGCCTTGCCGAATTGGGAGGCCAAACCATAGGCGATGGAGCCGTAGATGGTGATGCCGAGCAGTGACAGGAAGATCAGCGCGACCGTCGTTCCGGTCGGTTTCTTCAGCTTCAGTTTTTTCATGGTCATGTGGCGCTCGGGGGATAGCCCGCGCGAAGGCTCTGGATGGGGATGGGAAGTCTGACAGCTGGCTGGATCAGCCTTGTGCGGCAAGGAGGCGCATGCGGCAAAATGCTCGTAGCCACATCCAGGCATTGACGGTGCGCAAGTTTTTTCGTTGGACGGCCAGTTGGCTTCTGTGCTCAATGCCGCGTTGGCACTTCCGTGAGGGTAAAAATCCCTTCGACCAGCATGATCTTGAGCGTCGCCTCGTGCGGCGTGTTTGAGAACACGCATACCGGTCTTGCAGTTGCGAGCTCCTCCCACAACAAGCATTCCACGGGCATGGCCTCGCGAACCAGGTTGGGTAAGCCAGGGGCGAACAATAGCGGGGGCTCGTTGAATGGCCAGCCACTGGGGTGTGTCACAAGGGTGGCGTGCTCTGCGTGACCTAACAGCATCGCGTGGTTGTCAGGCCATGCCGTGGGCACAAACATTTCCCGCCCCAGGACGGCGCGATAGATGGCTTGCTCGATGCGGCACCAATACAACGCTGCAGGGTCGTGCCGCAGGTCGTTGGCAATGAATTGCAGGAACGCGATTGCTTCCTCCGCACCAAACGCGCCGCGGCCGCCGCCTCGATCCACCCAGGCGTCGATCAGCACTTTGCGTCGCTTGAGTGGCAGTGCAGAGAGTGTGTGTTTCGCGAGCAGGCTGACCCGCCCCTCGCACCATGACCGTTGTATGCAGCGGGTAAAGGCGAAGCCCGTGCTCGCCAGCAACGCATCCAGTGATGCGCGTCCTTCCGATGGACGCTCACCGCCTTTTGCATCGGGCGTTGATGACTCGGATAGGGCCTTGCCAAGGGTCGCCTGGAAATCACGAAGCCGCATAAATCCTCTCTTGCGGCGCGTGGTGGCGCAGCCAGATATCGCGCGCGCGTTCCAGGTTGCGGGCAATCTTGCCAATGCCCAGCTGTATCGCGTACGGCTCGAGCAGCTCAAACACCACGCCGCCAACATTTGGGCAGCGGGGCAGTGTGTGCTCCAGAAGATCCCAGACCACGTCAGGCACAGCGCTATCGTGGGCGTCGGTCCAATAGCCGCTATCCCAATGCCCGCCGGCGACATGAATCTCCACCACGCGCTCGAGCGCGAAGTGCTCCACGGCGTCAAAGGGATCAAAGCCGCCGTTGATGGCATTGCAATAAAGATTGTGCAGATCAAGCAACTGACCACAGCCAGAAGCGCCCGTGATCCGATTCATCAGCGCGAACTCGTCGGCTATCGCGGGTTCACAGGGTAAGTCGGTGAGGTAGTGGGCCGGATTCTCCAGCAGAAACGGCACGCCGTAGCGTTGCAGCAGCGTTGTGCTGCGCATCGTCACCAGATCGGCCGCCTCTTGTGTCATCGGCAGCGGTAGTGGCGTGCCGGTGGGTACGTCGTTGCCACTGGCATCCTCGTAAGTCTGGAAGTGGAGATGCTCGCTGTGCCACAGGAATGGCCAACGCTTCTGCAGGTCGTCCAACATATCGAGGTAGGGCAGGTTCCATCCATGCGCCGAGCCGATGGACAGTTCAACGCCGTGCACCACCATCGGAAGCTCAGCGCACGTGGCGCGTGCTTGATCGTAACGTTCCGGCGTAAGCATCAGCGCTCTACCGCTGGGCGTCAGTTGTTCGCTGCATAGCGTCTCAGGTGTGAGCTCTACGAAGTCCAGCAAGTCCGAGGTATAGATCTCCGCTGGCAAACCGATGATGTAGCCCAGGCCAACGCCGAGCGCACGTGGAGGCGCCCCGGCGAACCGGGACGCCTCTCCACGCAATGGCATGACGACGGACAAGGCGACACCTAGAAGCCTTGCAGCTGCACCGACGTGGCGCCGTTCTTCGAGAAGTCGGGTGCCGGGTCGGACACGAAGTCGACATGCAGGATGGCCAGCCGACCACAGTGCAGGCATCCGCTGACTTTGAAGATCTCATCAACGACCGCGTGCACGCGTTCGCTGGTCTGGCCGCGTGGATCCAGCATCACCGTGGCATGCTGGGAACGGGAAGAGTGTGCGTTCATGGTTCGCTCCTAAGGAAGAGTCCGGCGATGGCGCAGCGCTGTCCGCACTGCCGGTAGGTGCGGGCAGGTCGATGAACTCTGGAGAGATGGTTCGGTGCGGGGTGGGAGGGCACCAGGCGCGCTGTGGCGCATCACGGGCAGATTGTACGCAGCGCCCGTCGCAATGCGATCTGTCATTCGCTAAAGATGAGCACGGCTCTACGGCGTAGGAAAGCGCTTACGCCGAGAGCCGTGATTCGCGAAGCGCAATGGGTCCGCTTGATGCATGCAGTTTTGAGGTCTTTTGCACGTGGGCTCCGATGACGGGAGCCCACGTGCGATCAGCGCCGCCATCCATGCAACCCAAACACAGCGGTTGCCGGTTGGCGGCCAGGTAACGTCAATGTATTTCGCTATAGCTCACCGGAATCCACTGATAGCCAGCGCCCGCTTTGCGGATGTGGCCAAGGCCCGGGAACGATACGTGCGCGGCGGCAATGAGGTAGCCATGCGCGTCGGCATCAGCCAGCAGTTGCTGGCGTGCTTTTTCCGCAAGCTGCACATCCGTGTCGAAGCTCATGCGCACATCCGGATGGGGGATCTGCAGCTCCGCCACGTGCACCGTATCGCCCCAGACAATCATTTTCTGGCCCTTGCTTTCCACCACGTAGGAGGTGTGGCCAGGTGTGTGGCCAATAAGATTGACGGCGCGAATGCCGGGCACCAGATCCGTGTCGCCCTGGAACGGCTTGAAGCGATCAGCTTGCATATACGGACCGAGCATCGCGGCGGCGCCGTCAAAGCGTTCCTTCAGATCCGCCGGCGCCTTCTCCCTGTTCGCCTTGCTCAGCCAGTAGTCCGCTTCGCGTTGGTCGGCACGCACTACCGCATTGGGAAACATCCGCTTGCCATCCACCGTCAAGCCGCCGATATGGTCCGGGTGCATGTGGGTGATATAGATCTCATCGACCTGCTCAGGCTGATAGCCAGCCGCTTTCAGGCGATCGGCCAGTTCGCCCAGGGTGGGCCCAAGCGAGTGGCCCGCACCCGTGTCGATCAACACCAGCTTGCTGCCGGTGTTGATGAGAAATGCGTTGAAGGTCATCTCATAGGGTTGCGGCTTGTACACCGCATCCAGGGCCTGATGGATCTTGTTGGGGGTCGTGTTCGAAAGCAGCTTCTCAATCGGTAGCACCAGCGTGCCATCCGAGAGCGACGTCACCTCGAAATCGCCCAGCATCATGCGGTAATACCCGGGTGCCGAAGTCTTCACCATCGGCGCCGCCGCGTGAGCGATATCCGGTGACGCCGCCATCATCGCGCCGCCAAAGATCAGAGCGGCTGCCAGAGCCGCGTGCGCGAATGCTTGCCTTGTCTTCATCATCTGTTCCTTGCTGTATGAGGTGACTGACTTGCGGATACCTGACGCGATCGCCGCTTGTTACTATCCATTGGATCCCTGTCCTGCCGTTGACCCCGCGTTTGATGATCGAGCTAACGACAGGTTTGGTCGCAGGCCGTCAGGTGACGTGCGACATGGTTATGCTGCGAAGGATTTCAAGCGCACGTTTGCTGACAACGTGTGATGTCCGTCCGCTTTCAGAAGTGCTTTGACATGGGTGTGGAGTAAAGCGAATGGAACCTAAGACTGATGTTTGGGAGCGGGTGAAAGAGTTTGCGACGCTGCTTGCCCGCGAAGACGAGCCGGAAAGCTATCGAGTCAACTACAACGCCTTCAATGACTATTGTGTAGCGCAAAGTCTTGGCGGTTATAACCATCCGTTCCTGTGGGAAACCCTCGCGGATTTCACGCTGGATGATGACGCCGCCATTCCGCTTTATCTGCGTGCGCTGGATCTTTCCGGGGGTGATGAAGCGCGTGAATACCGCGTGTCGATACGGTTTGCACTGGCAGAGCGCTACAAGAGCAAAGGTGACGTGGCGCTGGCGCGTCAGTACGCCATCGAGGCGGACGATGAAGCCAGGGAAACCGACGACAGGGAATTGAGGCGAAGGATAAGCCGCTTCCTGTTGGCGCGAGAGTAAGGGCGAAGCGGGGTCGGCTTTCATGCTCGCGGCAAGGCAAGCATTCCCAATCCCATTCGATCAGGTCGATTGCACGCCCGCCGGGACTGCCGGCTTGCCAATCACTTCGCACGCCATGGCGTAAACGCGCCTCGCGAACACCATGCCGATAACAAACTTGGCCTTGGCGTCCGCCTCAAGCTGCAGGTCGCCCTTGGCCATCTCGATGCCCATGGTGAGCGTGTTGTAGAGATCCCTGATGCTGTCCTGAAACGCTTCGTTGATTGCTTGCTGCTCATCCATCGCGTGTTCTCCTTGTATGTTGGTGAGGTAAACATCAGGTGGTCGATGCCTCAGTGGAGGCGATCTGAGCAGGCGTAGCCTTCTTTTTGCTTACCGTGGCATGGTTCTCGTCAGCCAGGCCGCTCAGGCGATCGCAGGTCATCCATCGGTTTTGCCGATGCCGTGTATCGAAAATTCCCGTTTCTTTGTTGGGGTGCCGATGGATTACAACGTCGCTCCCATCAAGGAGATCTGCCATGCAAGACACCCAGAAGGCCTCGGAGCACGTGCTTATCGTGGGCGGAAGTTCGGGTATGGGCCTGTCATTGGCTGCGACGCTGCTTGCCGACGGGGCAAGGGTGACCATTGCGGGGCGCACGCAAGAGCGTCTCGATGAGGCCCGCCGCCAACTACCACCGAGTTCGCAACTTTCGACCGTCATGGCGGATATCACTAAGGAAGACGAGGTGGTCGAGCTATTTGCACAAGTAGGGCCGCTCGATCACATCGTGACCACCGCAGCGACGCTCGACGGCGTCTACCGTTTGTTACCTGAGCTCGAGCTGCCGGCGATTCGCCGCGCGATCGATTCCAAGCTGTTGGGTCCATTGCTGTTGGCGAAGTACGGTGCATCTTCATTATCCAGCCACGGCTCCATCACTTTCACGTCCGGCATCGCGGCTTATCGGCCTGCCGCGCGGGGTTCCGTCGTTGCCGCCGTCAACGGCGCGCTGGCGTCGTTGGCGTATGCATTGGCCATTGAACTCGCGCCGATACGCGTGAATGTGGTGTCACCCGGTTGGGTGGATTCACCAATCTGGGCGGCGGTCGCGGGCGACAAGAAAGCCGAGATGCTTGAGGCGATGGCGCAACGTTTGCCGGTAGGGCGCGTCGGGCAGCCCGCCGATATTGCGCAGGCAATTCAGTTTCTGATGCGCAACGGCTTCGCTACCGGCACCGTGCTACACGTCGATGGGGGTCATCGTCTCGTGTGAGGCCTCGGTGTCACCCAGCACCTCCATGAAGGTCTGCAGCGCCGGCGTGGGTATCGCCTGCTGGCGCCGCAGCACATGGATGGCTGCGGAACGTTTGGTGCCATGCCAGGGGCGCATCAAGATGCGCTTATCCCGAATGGGAACCGCCATGCGAGGCATCAGGGCGCAGCCTGCACCCTGTGCCACCATGGCGCAGATGGCTGCGAGGCTCTCGAACTCGCCGACGATGTTCGGCGCGACTTCACTGCCACCCAGGGTCGCCTGATCAAAGATGCGTCGATAAGTGCATCCTTTTGCGGTCACCAGCAAGGGTTCACCGCTGAGATCGGCGGGGCAGATGGTCCTCTGTTTTTTCCAGTGATGGTGCGCAGGTGCGACGACCACCAGCTCGGACCTATCGACGACGATGCTGGCAAGGCCGGGCTCCGGCTCGGCATCAAAGACCACGCATGCGTCCAGGTCGCCGCGACGGACGCGAGCAAGCAGATCGCCGGTGCCTGCCACTTCGACCTTCAAGGTCACGCCAGGCCGCGCTTGCCGCAAACGCTCAAGGGGTGCCGACAACCAGTGAGCGCTCAAGGTCTCGAGTGCGCCGAGCGAAAGCTCACCGCCTGCCACCGAGGTACCGGCAACGGCACGGCGTGCTTCGCGGTCCAGCTCCAGCAAGCGATCTGCATACTCCAGCAGTCGATGGCCCGCCTCAGTCAGCCTCAGCTTGCGGCCGGACCGGTCAAACAGCGTTGCGTCCAGCTCGGTTTCCAGCAAGCGGATCTGTTCGGTCACGCTGGATTGAGCCAGATGCACCTTCTCGCCTGCCCGCGTAAAGCTCAGCGTGGAAGCGACCGCCACAAAGGTGCGTAGATGTCGAGGCTGCATGGCTAGGTCATCTCCGGGGACTCAGGCCCATGCTCGCACAGGATCCTCATCAACGCGGCCGTGTCGTTCGTTTGCCGCGATATCGTGATCAATGGGCGCTTGCTCAAGGCATTGGCTTTTCTTGCTTCGTTCGTCTTATCGTCGCCGTATGATCGTACGAGAACAACAGCATCACCAAGGAAGGAACTTCATGAAAGCGCGCTCGTTGCCTGTTCTTCTCGCCGTCCTGACACTGGCGGGCTGCGCTACGTCGCCTACCGGGCGCTCGCAGTTGATGATGGTGTCCGACAATCACATGAGTCAGCTTGGCTTGTCGTCGTTCAACGACATGCGTAAGCAAGGCAAGTTCGTGGATATGCCACGCGAGCGCACCTACGCCACCTGCGTTGCCGACGCTCTGATTGGCGTGCTGCCCACGCCTTGGAACACCCAGGCGTGGGAGGTGCAGATTGTCGACGACGACAGCGCCAACGCATTTGCTTTGCCTGGTGGACGTATCGGCGTCAACAAAGGCATGTTCAAAGTCGCCACGGACCAGGACCAGCTTGCCGTCGTGCTGGGGCATGAGCTGTCGCATGTGGTGGCACGGCATGGTGCCGAGCGCCTCTCCGACAACATGGCAGCCCAGGCTGCTGTTGCCGCAGGAACCATCTACGCTGGAAGCCGTGGCACCGACGCGGGCTATGCGGCCGCTGCGCTGGGTCTCGGCGCTGAAGTAGGCATCCTGCTGCCATTCTCGCGCACCCAGGAAAGCGAGGCAGACACCCTGGGGCAGCGATATATGGCACAAGCCGGCTTCGATCCGCGCGCTGCCGCGACGCTATGGCAGAAGATGGCGGACCAAGGTGGCGCCAAGCCACCGGCATTTCTCTCGACGCATCCGGCGCCGGGAAATCGCGCGCAAGTATTGGGTCAGCAGGCGCAGGCACTGATGCCTGTCTATGAGAACGCGCAAGCGACTGGGCATAAACCTGACTGCATCATGTAAAGCGGTAATCAACAGGCATGCATTGATGGTTGGGTTGGGGATTGAAGCTGAGGCCCAGAACGCTGATCGCTAAGGAGCCGTACGCCATTGCGCGGCGTGCTCCTGGATAAGCTGCCAGAGTTGGTTCGCCACTGGCCCGTGTGGACGATCCTGGCGACGCGCAGCCACCAGTTCTTCCACGCTGCCAGGCAGGTATCGGCCTGCGAGGGATATCAGGCTACCTTTCCGCAGCTCCTTCTCGATGAGGAAGCGAGGCAGGTGCCCCCAGGCCATGCCCTGCAGGATGACTTCCTTCTTCATGAGTTGATCGGCGACCGTGCATTGCGGCGCGCCATCCACCACAAAATAGTCGCGTGCCTCCGGGCTTTGCGCCGTGTCACGCATGATGCATTGCGTGTACTCGCTCAATTGCTCGCGCCGTATCGAACGCGTCGTGCGAAATGACAGAAAGCCCGGTGCCGCTACGGGTATGAACGGCACCGGGCACAGGTCCACCCATTCAATCCGCGCATCGTGCTTGTCCACGCGATGGAAGATCAGGTCGGCGTCGTCATTGAAGAGGCGTTCCCACGGGCCCGTGACTGCCTCGAAATGGAGATGCAGTCGAGTGCTGGGGTGCTGTGCAAAGAAACTGCCTAGCAGGCGCAACGTCTGTTGCAATGGGCACATGTCCCCAATCACTACTCGCAGTTCACTTTCCGCTCCCATGGCCAGTTGTGCGGTGTGAGCGTGCAGGCCTTCCAGTTCGCGTAGAAGCGATTGTGCGCGGCGATGAAAGGACAGGCCGGCTGCGGTGAGTTGTACCCGGTAGCCGCCACGCTCCAACAACACGAACCCCAGCTGCCGCTCGAGCTTGGCGACAGCGGCAAACACCGCCGGGTGCGAGCGGTTCATTCGCTGTGCGGCGGCTTGAAAGCCGCCTTCCTTGACCACGGCATCGAAGCATTGGAGGTCGTGCAGGGTAAAGGCGCTCATGTCCGAAATTCCTACAGAGATGTTCCAAACTTTGTAATTTATACCTGAGGCGACGGCGCTTAGCATCCTCACCCGAACCGAGCCCTTGCCCGGCCCCATCCTGAGGAGCGCAGCGCCATGAATGACACCACTTACATCACCACCGGCGACGGGTACCGTCTGGCCTACCGCCTTGATGGCGAAGAGACGAAGCCGGTACTCGTCCTTTCAAACTCCATCGGTACGACGCTGCACATGTGGGACGGCCAAATACCCGCGCTGACCCAGCACTTTCGCGTCCTTCGCTACGATGGCCGCGGCCACGGCGGCTCGGATGCTCCGGCAGGCGCCTATTCGATGGATCGGCTTGGCCGCGACGTGATTGAGTTGCTTGATGCGCTCGACATCGAGCGTGCGCACTTTCTTGGCTTGTCGCTTGGTGGCTTCGTCGGGCAATGGCTTGGCATCTACGCGCCGGATCGCATCGGTCAACTTATTCTGAGTAATACCTCAGCCCACCTGGGGCCTGCCAGCGAGTTCGATGCACGCATCGCCGCATTGAAGACATCGCCCGATATGGCCGCTGTGGCGCAGGCCTTTCTGGCCAATTGGTTTCCGGCGCATATGCTCGAAGCAAGTGACCCCGCCGTCGAGCCGTTTCGGGACATGCTGCTCGCCACTACTCCTCAAGGGCTGGCAGGTTCCTATGCGGCGGTACGAGACAGCGACATGCGGCGCACGATCGCGCTCATTACCCGTCCCACCTTGGTGATCGCAGGCACCGACGATACGGTCACACTGGCAAGTCATGGCGAGCACATTGCATCGACTGTGCCGGGCGCACGCCTGGTGATGCTGCCGGCTGTCCACCTGCCCAACGTGGAGCATCCGGATCTGTATGCACGCACGGTGGTGGACTTCTTGATGGAAGACCGGGCTGCATGAAGGGTTGAGACGGGCACAGATGATTTAACGGCGCGATCATCAAATCAACACGCCGATGGTGGTTCGAGGGCGTAAGTTTGCGGCGATATCGCGAGCACAGCTTGCGATATCGCTGCGTGCAAGGGGTTCGGGTATCCGTTGGATACCCGTTCAGAGCGCCACTCGACGCGGCAGAACCCTTTTGCGCTCCTCTTCTCGACCTGACTTCGAAGTAACCCAACGCAGATCTTCAGAAACCGGAGGTGGGTTATGTCCAGGTGTGATGAAAGATCCCGCTTCACGCATATCCATGCGGGTACGGCGCGGGCATCGCTGGTTTGCAAAGAGGGACCAAGCTGGAACACGAACATAAAGATGGTTGCCAAGCTTGTCGCATTCGGGATTGCTTGTGCCATGGCGCCCCATGCTGCCGCGCAGGCAAGCGGCAACTACAGCTTTGATGCGGAAGCCGATGACATCACCGGTACCGTGACCTGCGCTGATGGATCGGTAAACACGATCGCCCCTGATGTTCAGGACGTCACGGATCAAAGTGGCGGCAACTATCGAGAGAATTCGCAAGAGCCCATCACCGCATGCGGAAAGACCATCGCATCATTGAGCAACGGTCTTGCGATCAGCGATGCCGATGACACGACGTCACAAGATGGCGGATTCGGAGAGATCAACGAGGGCGCGGGCAGCCTGCTGGGCGGCATCGTCAGCTGGAGCGCTCTTCAGTCGGCACTGGAATGCGACAGTGCCAGTCTTGGTGCCGCCACATGCTGGGCTCCCACGCAGTTCGCGGCGCTGGCGATTGATGGACAACCAGTGGCTCAAAGCATTTCGCCCGGCGCAACGTACAACTTGACCCAACTGACGGTCCTGGGCTCGAACTGTACAGGTGTCGAGTTGTTCACCGGTCAGGTGACCCTGCAAGAGGTGACTCAACGCACCCACTCGACCACCGAATCCGTCGACGTGGTTGCCATCCATCTCAAAGGTTCCTCGACGTGCGTTGGCCTTCCTCTGGGAACGACACAGTACGACCTGTCTGTCGCAGGACCCTATGTCCAAATGAACCTCGTTAGCGGTGATGTGCCGATCACCAATGGCGGCGACAAGGGAACCAATGTCGCCGAGCCTGCGCTCATCAATCCATGGGGGACTCAGCTGACTTATACGGATGCAGCCTATGCTCCGCCTGGAACCTCCGGCAACTATGCGTCGTATGGCCTGCCAAGTTATTAGCCGGCGTTGAGGTACTTTGTGCAACGAAGGGGAAGAGTGCTTTTCTAGGGTAGAGAAGAGCACTCAACCCCTTTTCCTTTCGGCGTATTGCACAAGCGGGAGTTACACAGGTGATGCCAATCCAATGGGCGCTTGGCGCATTCGCTGGCAGCCTGGTGGGTTTCACACTCGGCCTCGTGGGAGGCGGCGGCTCGATCCTGGCCGTCCCTCTTATGGTCTACCTGGTCGGCGTCAGCGACCCACATGTCGCCATGGGTACCAGTGCCATGGCGGTGGCGCCCAACGCGCTGATTGGCCTGACCCATCACGCTCGCAACAACCATGTGAAATGGCGATGCGCCTTGCTATTCGCTACAGCGGGCGTCGCTGGGGCTTGGCTAGGTTCGTTGGGTGGTAAAGCGATGGACGGGCAGCAGCTGCTCGCTCTCTTTGCCTTGCTCATGCTGGTGGTGGCTGCATTGATGTTTCGTTCGCGCGGGCAGGAGGGCGACCCGGCCGTTGTGTTGAATCGTGCCAACGCACCCAAGCTGCTGGCGTCGGGCGCAGCAACGGGTGCGCTCTCTGGCTTCTTCGGCATCGGCGGGGGATTTCTTGTCGTGCCTGGCCTTATTGCGTCCACCGGCATGCCCATTCTGTTTGCGGTGGGCTCTTCATTGGTGGCCGTCACGGCCTTCGGCTTGACCACCGCGATCAGCTATGCCAGCTCAGGACTGATCAACTGGCCGCTGGCGGCGAGTTTCATTGCCGGTGGCGCCTTGGGCAGCCTGCTGGGCACTCGCTTGGCGGAAAGGCTGGCCGATCGCAAGGGTATGCTCACCTTGACCCTCGCCGTGCTCATCATTGCGGTTGCGCTATTCATGCTGTATCGCTCAGCCGCGCAGTTCGGTTGGCTTTAGTGGTTCCATGGGGCGCTTTGTCATCGTTCCCCGCGGCAGGCATCACGGTCCGCGACGTATGCTCTGATTCATAACGATCAAAGAAGGGGAGGCCGATGCCACACCGTCACCGCGAGCGCCACGTTATCGAACGCATCGGTTGGCTTCGCGCGGCGGTGCTCGGCGCCAATGACGGCATCGTGTCCACCGCAAGCCTGGTGATGGGCGTCGCGGCGGCTCACGCCACCCGGCCGTCCATCCTGGTCGCCGGTATCGCCGGCCTGGTCGCCGGCGCCATGGCTATGGCGGCGGGCGAGTATGTGTCGGTCCACTCGCAGGCAGATAGCGAAAAAGCCGACCTGGCTCGCGAAAGCAAGGAGCTGGAAACCGATGTTGAAGGCGAGCACAAGGAGCTGGCAGCGATCTACGTCAAGCGTGGACTGGATCCGCAGTTGGCCCGTCAGGTGGCCGAGCAGTTGATGGCGCACAACGCGCTTGATGCGCATATGCGCGATGAGCTTGGCATCACTGAAGCGCTCAAGGCACGCCCCCTGCAGGCTGCGGCCGCCTCGGCGGTAAGCTTCGCCGCCGGTGCAGCATTGCCGCTACTGGTGGTTCTGCTCGTTTCGGTGAAGGGGCTGCTGATATGGGTCTTTGTCACCGCGCTGATCTTCCTGGCGGTGCTCGGCGGTATTGCTGCACGTACCGGTGGTGCCAGTGTCCGCACGGGTGCGCTACGCATAACCTTTTGGGGCGCGCTGGCGATGGCCATTACCACCGGTGTGGGCATGTTGTTCGGGGGCGTGGCTTGAGGCGGGCATTACCATCACGCATGGCAGGGCGTGGGTGAGCGGCCTATCTGCACATCCCGAGCTGATTTGCGCTCAATGCTTGCCGGTTAGCGAAGTCAGATTGCCGTTTCGGTCAAAGCCTTGAGTACTGTCTTGTGACCTGCCAATCACGCCGGGCCCACTAGCATGCTGTCGCGCCGCTGAGCCATGCCCACGCCCAGGAGCTGATCATGAGCTATTACTTCTCAAAGCAGCTGAGCATGGATTTCGAGCAGGCCATCGAGCGCGTCACAGAGGCGCTCAAGCAAGAAGGCTTTGGCATCATTTCGACCATTGACGTACAGGACACGCTGAAGAAGAAAATCAACGTCGATTTTCGTCCCTACCGAATCCTTGGCGCTTGTAATCCGAAGCTCGTTTACGAAGCCCTTTCCGTTGAGGATAAGGTGGGCACCATGTTGCCGTGCAACGTCGTGGTACAAGCGCGGGAAGATGGAACCATCGAGGTGGCCGCTGTCGATCCGGTGGCGTCGATGCAAGCCATCTCCAACCCGAAGCTCGAAGCAACGGCTGGGGGCGTCCGCAGCAAGCTCAAGAAGGTCATCGATTCGCTCTAGCCGCCGTATTCGTCGTCATATCGCCAGGCTCACCTAAGGGAGGGGTTTGCTTTGAATATGTATCGCGCGACGCTGATCTTCGTGTTTACGCTGGCAACCGGCACGGGCGCTGCCCTGGCAACTACTGCCGACACCGTAGCAGTGAACAACGCTTCGACGATGACGCGGGAGGACGTCGCGCACATCATCGACAACCATCGCATGATCGTCTCGCCGCAAGGTGTGGATGAAACAGTCATGTTGCGCATCGGTGGTATCGACCAATGGGTGTCCATTCGTGGCAAGGATCGCCGCAATCCGATTCTGTTATTCCTGCATGGTGGCCCGGCAGCGCCCGCGATGGCGGAGTCGTACATGTTCCAGCGGCCCTGGGAGGACTACTTCACCGTCGTGCAGTGGGACCAGCGCGGCGCCGGCAAGACGTATCGCGCCAATACAGAGGCCGCGATGACGTCGGGCCTGAGCATCGAGGGCATGACCGACGACGCGGCGCAACTGGTGCAATACCTGCGTGAGCACTACAGCAAGCAGAAGATTTTTCTGCTTGGACATTCCTGGGGCACCATCCTTGGTGTAAATCTCGCGCAGCGTCACCCCGAATGGTTCTACGCGTATATATCGGCTGGCCAGGTAGTGAACACCCACCGCAACGAAGAAATCAGCTATGCGTTTGCCTTGCGTCGCGCCAGAGAAGAAGGCAATCAGACGGCCATTCGCGAGCTGGAAGCGATAGCGCCATACCCAGGCACCGGCAAAATGACAGCGGCTCGCATTGGTGTGCGTGGCAAGTGGGAGACGTATTACGGTGGCCTTGCATGGGGTCGCAAGGATCACAAGTACGAGGACGATGCCGAGCAGCTCTCGCCGGACTATAGTCGCGAGGACCTGGAGGCCATGGGGAAAAGCAGGCTGTATTCATTGAATCGTCTGCTGCCGCTGGCGCTGAATGTCGATTTCGATCACGTCACCACGTTCGGTTGCCCGGTGCTCGTGTTCGTTGGTGCGCACGACTACACCACGCCGTTTGAGCTTGCCGAGGAATGGTTTGGCCACATCGAGGCGCCATCGAAAAAGCTGGTGACCTTCGCCGATTCGGCGCACATGATGATGCTGGAGCAGCCCGGTCGTTTCCTGACCCATCTGGTGACCGATGCGCTGCCGCTCGCGCAGCAGGCGGGAGATGTGGCGCCGGCGGAGGCTGTGCGTGAAAGGTAGCGTGCGAGTTCTTGTCGAGGACAAACCAGCTGGCCGGTTGCCCCCTTGCCGCACCTTTGCAACGAAGCTAGATTCCGAAAAACGCCCGCAACCCAGGAAGGATTGCCATGGTCACGCAGAAACTCCCTGTAGCATCGCTACTCTGCATCGCCGTTTTGTCTTCCTCCATGGCATTCGCCGATGATGATCTTTCGCAGAAGACCATTCCGACGGATGCGCCGACCGGCAAGGTGGCGATGGTTCGCGTCGATGACCCGGGCAAAAGTGTCGACCGCGGCTTCAATACGCCCACCGACGACGGCCGACCCGGTGAGTATTACTTTGCGCTTGGCGTGCAAGCGGTGAAGAAGGGTGACTATGAGCACGCCATCGCCATGTACAAAGTGGCTGCCTCGTGGGCGTACAAGCCAGCCGAATACAACCTTGGCGTGATGTACCTGAGCGGCCAGGGGACACCCGTCGACCTGCCTCGCGCGTTGGCATGGATGGCACTTGCCGCCGAGCGCAATGATCCCCAGTACGTGCATGCGCGCCAACTGGTATACCAAAACCTGACGCCGGAGCAGTATCAGCAGGCTAATGTGATCTGGCGCGAGCTGCTGCCCACCTATGGTGACGAGCATGCATTGGCGCGCGCCAAATCACGCTGGCGTGAAGCACTCAGTGACGCCACGGGTTCTCGCGTTGGTTCGTCCGCAGCACCCGTACAGGTGGGCGGTGTCGATGGCACGGCCAGCCACATTCGCTCTGCGAACTACGACGTGCACGACCACGGCCACGTCGGAACCAGTGCGGTCGAGCTGGTCGGGGCGCACAAGGCGGACGGCTCCACGGCGTACCAGACGCTCCGCACTTCGGATAATCCGTACGATGCAAAGGTGATGCCGGTGAGCGGTCAGGTACAGGTGGGTGATGTGTCGACCGTGGACCCGAAGGAGGGCGCGGCAACCAAAGACCAGAACAAGGACGGCGAGGGCCATCCTTGAAGGGTCGACGAGAGCCATTGCCGCGCAGCCGCGGCAATGGATGAGAGTCCGCGATGCGCTGCAGCGATCAACGCTACATAGGGCCAAGCCGTTGTCGACGCCAATTCCTCAAGTCCGTCGCGTCCCTGGTGGGTTCTATCGAGCCACGTTCTGATGCGACATGCTCAGCGAAGTCATAAATGTCTCGAGATCGCGGTTGAATTCGTCTGGCTGATCAAAGAACACCGCATGTGCAGCGTTATGTATGGCGATGAACTTTCCTGATGGAAGCATATCGAGCATATGGCGCTGCTGTTCCAGCAAGGGACTCTTGTCCGAAGCGACCACCAGCGTTGGCTTCAGGAACTGACGCAAAGCCGGTCGACGATCGGTGGTAAACATGTCCTGGACCAGCATGGATATGCCGACATCGGATGGCGTCTTCATCGCTTCATCGTCCAGTTGTTCATAGACTCGCGGCGACGTGGGTGTGCTGATGATCGCGTGCATCAAGCCGTCCACATAGCTTCGTGGTTGGCTCGAATAGGTGGGGATGCCGTGCAGAACCGTGGAGACAAACCCGGCATTTTCCTGCACGTCGGCGGTGCCTGAGCTCGCAGGGCTATCCACCAGAACCAATCCGCTGACTGCGTCGGTACCGAAGCGCGCCACATAGGCACACACGTCTTGCGCGCCCTGTGACCAACCCACCATGACCACGTTGCGCAGCTTCAATTGCGCGATCAGGTGATCAATATCCGATGCTCGATTTTCAGGGGCGTTACCGGTCGTAACGACGGTCGACCCGCCCTGTGAGCGTGAATTTATCGCGATGACGCGATATCCATGCGCTGCAAAGTAGTCGATCTGTTTGTTCCAGATGGCCGCGCTTATGGTCCAGCCGGGTATCAGCAACAACGCATGCTGGGCGTTTTCCGGCCCTGCTGCCAGGTAGTGAATGTGTACGCCATCGTCGACGTCGGCAACTTTCTCAAGAGGCGCAGCGCCTGCGCTTCCCGCGATGGCCAACAGAACAAGCGACCAGAGCCAGCAGATTGATCTCATATCCCACTCCTGGTTTGCGCATGGCAAGAAGATCAGGCTAGCGGGAAATACCTGGATGGGAATGAGGCGCTCAGTGCAACAGGGACTTGCGCCACAAGTCCGCTTTGGCCTGATTAAAAATGGGGGAAAGCTAGATAGGCAAGAAACCCTACCCGGTAGAGCGGAAGGCACTCTGCTCCCGCCACTCACTTTCTTCAACCCCCATGCTTCACAGAGGCCGTTTCAAATGGTGCAGCAGCAGCAGGGGGCACCAACGGCGCCACGGGTCTGCTTGCACGTCGCCGCAGCGAAGGCGTTAGCGGCGACGGGTGCGCCGTCGACCCATCACAATATGCGTGACGAACATCACTGGCATGGCCAGGCCCAGCCCCCAGTGGGTGATCGAGCTGATGCCTCGCCAGTGGTCATCGGTGAGGTAATAGAGCAGGTAGCCGGTCACGATCAGCAACCCCAGAGCCGCCACCGCAATGCCGCCAGAGATACGCTGCCGTCTCGTGTGCCAGCCGGCCACGATATGCACGCCCCATACGAGGCCAAAGCTCCACAGTGCCGCAAAGGCAAACACAGCGTGCAAACGCAACCACCATGGTTCGAGCGGATGGGGCGTATCGCCGAACTCGCCCTTGCTCATGAACGCGTAATGGAACAACAGCCATAGCGCACCACTGAGCCAAAGCAACCAGCCCACCGTGTAGACGAAATAGCGGCGTTGGCGTGACAGCCGCAGGGGTGCCCGGTGCTGGCCGATGACGCTGTGGGGAGGGAGATGTTTCGTCATGGGGTGGCACCGATGCCGATCCAGCGCCCGCTTGCGTCCTGAAGATAGGCGACGGCATCGAACTGTTGAAGGATAGCCGCGCTCGCTTCGCCCAGGGCCAGCACGACCTTGGTCAGCGCGTCGGCATGCATGCAGCGTGCGGTGACGACCGTAGCCACCTTGTCTAGGCCGGTGTCGACGTGCTGCCTGGCATCGATATGGGGGCCCCTGCCTTGGGTGGCATAAGCGCGGCCGCTGCTGGTGGCGACGGCGGCTTCGCCGATTTCCAGGACGGGGACGTGACTGGGGTTCGTTTCGTCGGTGGCAATGGCGATGCGGTGCGGGCCCTCGCCCAGCGTGCGCAAATCACCACCTGCATTGACGCAGCCGTGGGTCACACCACGGGCGCGCAATGCGTCGATGGCGCAGTCCACCGCATAACCTTTGGCGATGCCGCCAAGATCAATCCATGCCGCACGCCGAAGGCGGATGTAACCCGCATCATCGAGTTCGATGTCTTCCCAGCTGGCATCCGCCGTCGCAGGGGTTTCGGTGGCTGGCATGGGCAGCAAACCACGATCCACCAATCGCTTGCCGACCGTAACGTCGAACGCCCCGCCGCTGAGGGCCGACAACCTCAACGCTTCGCGCAGCACGTCGGCTGTCTGCTTGTCTACCGGTACCCATTGGCCAGGGCCGGCAGCGTGCAGACGCGAGATATCGCTCCCGCTTTCGTGAAAGCTCATCAGCGTATGGGCGCGCGCCACCGCATCGAAGGCTGCGCCGATGGCCGCATGCGCGGCGGCATCGTCGTCGTGTTCAACGCGGATAGTGACCGTGGTGCCCAGTAATGGGCGTGCACGCTCAATGTGGCTGCTTGGAGAGCACGAGGTCATAGGTTGTCAGCAGGCGTTTGATACCGTCGGTGATGTGGCGACTCGACAGCGTGGCACCCGAAATGTTCTGGATGTCGGTGCCCAGCTTGAGCGGCGCGGCGTGCGTCTTGCCGGTGAACTGTGCACGCCAGGCTTGGTTGCGCACCTGGTCACCGTAGGTTTCGCGGTACTCGAGAATTTCGACGGACTTCACCGCGCCCTGGTCGTCCAGCGCCAGTGCAAACGGAATGAACTCGTGCTTGCCCACCACCTGGTCTGCAATAAACCAGCCGCCGGTGGAGACGCGCCAGGCCTTGAGGTTGGGGCTGAGCACGTTGACGTCAGTGGCCTTTTCAATGGCCTTCATCTGCTCTTGCGTGAGTGTCACGAAGTCCGGCGTGAACGTGGCGCCGGGGAACATTTGCGCCTGGGCCTGCTCGACGCTCATGTACACGGTCGCCTGCGCCGGTGCGGCGACGACGAGTGCATAGGCGGGGATCAACAAAAAGCGGGTTTTCATGGCGATGCCTCAGAAATACCAGCCGGCTTTGACGCGAACGCGATACCGCTCAAAGTCGTTGTCGTAGATACGGCCGCCAACAATGGCGCCGGGCACGGTGTCCGCATGGTGTGTCGCCCACGGGAGTTGTTCGAGGAACGTGGCGGTCAGAAAGAAACTCTTGCCGCCGTAGTGGATCACGGGGCCAACGAAGTAACCGTCGTTGGACTCGTTGCTGAAGTTGTAGCTGTTGTATTCGTGCTCGTTGAGGAACTCGATGCCTGCCGACCAGTTGGGCGCAAAGCGATACGAAGCGGCAAGGTTGAGATTGACGTCGGTCTCTTCCTGCCAGCGCTTGTGGGTCATCGCGTCATCGGCCCAGTCGTAACGCAACTCTGGCGCATAGGTGAAATTGAGGGCCGTCACCAGGCGATCGTCGAGAAAGTTCTTTTGCAGGATCAACTTTGTTTCCAGCTCACGGAACTGGGGGCCGACGGTCGGTTCCACATAGACGGCCACGCCGAGCGGGTCGGTGTAGGGACTCCAGATGCGATAGATCGCCTCGCCCGAGAAACCGACAAAACGCCTGGCGTTGTAGTGATCATCCGGGCCCGGGCGGTCGTAGGAGAGCGGCTCAGGCGGCGTGGTCTCTTCGAACGGGCCATTGTGAAAGGCGCGGGCCCATACGTAGTTGGCATAGAACGCCAGCTGCAGTCTGTCGGTCGCCCCACACTCGAACGCCGTGCGGCCGTCGATCTGGTCGAAGTAGCCGGCCACCTTCTGGTGGCGCCAGGTGGCCCACTGCTCAATTTCTTTCGCGCCCTGGGGAAGGAGGTCGGTGGTGTAGACGTAACCGAACGCGGCTTCTTCCGCGTGAAGCGTGCTGCCCATGCTGACCCCGAACAGGCCTGCTGCCACGACGAGACAAGCACCGGCGCGGATGCACCGGTAGAACGGGAAATGCATGAGACGGCATCCTTGGGTCAGGGCAAACGGATGCGTAATTTTAAATAAGAGTAATTCGCGTTTGCAATCCGGCTATCGCGAATCGCAGGAAATTGCGCGCATTGGGCGGCGGGCGCGTTTCGGGGCGAGAGCAGGCGAGTCGGGTATGGGCCCTGGAAAGCCCAGGTAGGGGCAGGGCAGCGTGCGCCTCTGGTGCGGGAAAACTACGCCGATTGTTTTGGCTGCCACGAGTTATGGCGGACAGCCAGTAGCTGGCCGCATGCTGGCGATATAGCTTTCGGCAGCTTACCCACCCCTCCAGGAGCCCCTGCATGTACACCAAGACCCTCTACGCCGGCTGGGGCGACATGGATTTCAACTCACACATGCGCAATACCGCCTATCTGGACAAGACGGCGGATGTACGGCAGATGTTCCTGAAGGAACACGGATTTCCGTTGGAAGAATTTGTGCGCTTGAGGGTCGGCCCGGTCGTCATGAAAGACGAGATCGAGTACTTCAAGGAAGTGGGCCTGCTGCAGGAGATCACGGTCACCTATGCCATTGCAGGCCATTCCGACGATGGCAGTCGCTTCCTGCTTCGGCACGAAATCTTTCGCGCGGACGGGAAGCTCAGTGCGCGCGTCACCAGTGCGGGAGGGTGGCTCGATCTCACTGAGCGCAAGCTCATTGCACCGCCGCCACAACTGATTGCCGCGATGAATTCGCTCGAAAGGACGAGCGACTTTGTGGTGCTGCCTTCGAGCATCAAAGCGCGCGTTTGAACGTTCGCTGGTGATGGCTACAAAAGAGAGAGCGGTGCAGCAGAGGAAGCGCCGATAACCTCTCAACCTAGGGCCATGCGTTTGAGCGGAAGCGTGGTCACGCTCAAGTTTCTTTCCCCCATGCGATGTAGCGGCAAACGCTGACAGGCGCTGCGTACTCGCGTTTGCTAACGTCGGCCTGTCGCTTGCGCCGTTGCTTTCGGGGCATCGTGGGCGACCACAGCAAGCCTGCTGTGAGTAGCGCGGGCCGCATGAGCGGACACTCATACGACCCGCTAACCATCAACAACTTAACAGGAGTTGATCATGGCTACGCCAGATCATACGTCACGTTCGCACCCGCCCTAGTCCCCCTTCGGCACCGTCACCCGACATCCCGATCATTCAGCGGCCGCGAGGATACCGTTGAGACTGCTCCGGTCCGTTAATGCGTCGACAAAGCCGCAGGCACTGCCATGCGCGACGTATGACGGAGGGCTTGGAACGGAGGCCACACAAGGGTTTCAACGACATGCCGGGATGCCCGGACACGGGCCAAGGGTGACTCACCAACGTCCGATGATCCGCCCCCGTGGCGTATCGGCCCGCACGGCGATACGCCACACCTGGGACTTCACGGACAGCAAAACCGGGTTTTACCTTACACGGAAGGCGGCGAGCGCCTAGCCGTCGATCCGCCATTTCTGATCACCGGGAAAGGGCAGGGCACAGCACTGCTGACGCCTGCTTTGGGACTTACGCGCTAGCCGGCAGACGTAAGTACAGGCGCAAAGCCGCCACCCGGCGTTCTGAAGTTGGTGGTCTGGCCCTGATACAGGCGTGCCGCGTACAACAATGGCTGCCCTTGGTAGGCATAGCAGCGGATATCGGTCTTCAGCGGTTCGTCGACGTTGGGCGTGTGTCGCTCACTCGGCGGCACCAAAGCCTGCGCGATGTAGGTGCCTTCGCCAATGCTTTCCCATACGCGGCGCGTCAGCTTGTCGCCACGGTAGCTCGCCTTGCTGCCGAAGCCTGCCGCTGGTTTGAAGAAGAGTTCGCGTCGGCGATGCCACAGTTCATCCCGATTCTCCGGCGTCACCAGGATCGTCGCCGGCACGGCCTCCGCGAGTGTGTCGATGACGTGGTCGGGAGTACCCGTGCTCTGCAGAAACGCCCTGTCGCCCAGCAGCGCCAGATTTCGCTTGTCGGCGTAGAGCGCGTGCGCGCGTGGATGGGGTGAAAGAACAACTTCACCCGCAAGATAGCTGGCGCGGATGACTTCGTGGCCGGGTTCTGCAAAAGAGAAATCGGTCAACCGGTTGTAGATCATGTCCACGGCTTTGCCGTGAACCCAGAGACGGCCATCTCGACGCTCGAGCTCGATCGGATCGCAGATCGTGGCGTCGATACCGTGTCGAAGAAACAGCTCACGGAACAGCAGAAACTCGGGATAGAGATACTGGGTGGTTGGGTCTGCGTCGACAATCGCGATGGAGCTGAGCGGCCGGCTACCGCGCTGCAACTTCCACTCGTGTCGCATGCTCTCCAAAACGTGCTGCTCGGCTTTCGCCACGTCGGTGGAAGCGCTGATGATGTCCTGCATGCACTGATGCACGGTGTCACCCGCGAGCGTATTCAGCAGGGCGCCACCAGGATTGGTGTTGATCTCAATCAGCCGAGGCCCCGTGGGCGTGATATGAAAGTCCAGCCCAAGCATGCCACCCGGCGATCCAGGATCGAATTGCGCAATCGCCGGTGCCCATGAGAGTACTTTCGCCTGATAGCCAGGCAACGCGACCACAACCTCAACCGCCGCAACCATGCGATCGATCGCCGCCAGGTGCTCCCGCGCTACGTACACGGGCAACGCAGCAAACAGATGAGGGTGGGAATCGGCAGAGGTGACTGGCAGTCCATGCGCGCCGATGGCGGCCGTCAACGCAGCATGCATGGCGTCGGGCGCCAGGGCCACGCAATGGCAAACGCGATTGAGCGCCTCCATGGGGCCCGGGCTCCCAAGCGCAACATTGCAGGCAGCTGGACGCATATTGGATGGATCGTCGATGGTGGTGGCCATGTTGTATCCCTACGAATGTGTTCTGGACACCTCAGGTGGGTCGTTCGTTCCCACCATCGCAGGCGGATTTGTTACTCGTATGGTGACCGGTCGCTGGCAATGGCGAGTCGGGTGAGGTGAGCCATCTTTCGACTGCGAGTGCCACCAATGCGCCTGCAGTTTGCGACGCAACGAAGCCGGCCACATCGTTCGGGCGAATCCCTGCGAAAGTCTGGGTTAGTGAGCGTGCCAATGCGACCGCTGGATTGGCGAACGAGGTGCTTGCCGTGAACCAATACGCTGCAAAGATGTAGCTAGCCACCAGGGCCGGAATGGCAGTCGGACGGTGCCGTGCGCCGAACAGGATGGTTATCAGCAATCCAAATGTCGCGACACCCTCGCTGATCCATTGGGCAAACCCCGTTCGCGTGTGGGTGCCCAGTTGAATCAGTGGTTGGTTAAACATTGCGTGGGCCAATAACACGCCGGTGATCGCTGCAATGATTTGAACAAGTACATATGCGCCAGTGTCGCGGCGACTGATATCGCCGCGTAAGTGCATCACCAGCGTGACCGCAGGATTGAAGTGGGCGCCGGATATGGGGCCGAAGAGCACAATCAAAACATAGAGCGCGCAGGCGGTTGCACCGGCGTTCGCGAGCAGTGCAACGGCGTTGTTCCCGTTGGCCAGCATCACGCCCATGATGCCGGACCCAACGACAGTGGCCAGCAGCAGCGCCGTTCCAAGAAATTCTGCGACCAGCTTGCGCGAAAGGCCCATCACAGCTCCGATAGAAGCTGCTTTACGCGCGCTGCAATGTCATCTCGCACGGCGCGATAGCCGGCATCATCCATGTGCTTGGGATCGGGCAGGCCCCAATCTTCGCGTCGCTTGGCGGGTACCCAAGGGCAGTTGTCACCACAGCCCATCGTAACAACGGCGTCGAAGTCGCCAGTGATGTCACTCAGCGACTTGGAGGCATGCGTAGTCAGGTCATAGTCCAGTTCGCTCATGAACCGGATCGCCTTGGGATTGATGACGCCAGAGGGCTTGGAGCCGGCGCTAAGCGCTTCGACCTCCTTGCCGCCGTAAAGGTGCGCGAAGGCTTCAGCCATTTGGCTGCGATTGGCGTTTTCAACGCAAACAAACAGGACGCGCTTCATGTTGGCTAACCCGGAGGAAGGTTTCGTGGCAAAAGGACAACACGCTGCGAGTCCCTTGGTTCATCGTGCGCTTCGGCGTGGACGTGGCGTACAGAGTGGGGCGGGACTGCAGTCGACCCCGTCAGCGCAGCAGTTTTCGGTGAGATAAGTCAGCAAGGCATTCATCTGATCGAAGTTTGCCGTGACACGGATAACCCGTCCTTCGCGCTCGTCCTGCACCATGGAGGCCATGCGCAACACATTAAGGTGCGCTGTCAGCGTGGCAGGGGGCACATCGAGTTCGTCACGCAACTCGCCCACAGACAAGCCGGCAGGTCCGGCCTTCACCAAACGGCGAAACGCAGCCAGCCTCGTTTCGTGGCTCAATGCATTAAGGGCGGCGAGGGCGCTATCCATCTTCATATTTCTACTATTCCAGAAATTAGGAACTATTGCAAAATCGACCATTGAGGTGTTTAGGGGCTCCGAAGGAACAATGACAGGTCGCATTCTTTCCCGGTCGGCACATCAATCGGGTACAGCTGTCATGGAGCTCTGCCTTGCCGGGAGGTGCTGCCGTTACGGTTGGTGTCTCATGCCCTGAGATGTCGTGCCGATAACGTCATGCCATGACCACTCGCGCCCAGCTCCAGAAAGCCCTGAATCGCATCGAGGCCTATCTGCCGCATCTGCTGGATACCTTCCCGGAGCCGGCGGAGTTCTGGCCGGCCTTCGCGGGCGAGGCCGAGGCCGTCATCGAAGGCGCGCCACCGGCGGATCACGAGTGGGTCTGCGACAAGCTCGAGAGTATGCTGGCCTTCCACGGGGCGCCGGCTCCGTAAAGGAGCGTGCCGTGTGCTACTCCGCACAGGTCTGGTCCGACTTTCAAAAGTACGAGCGCCTGGGCGGCAAGCTTGATATCAAGGCGTACGTAGAGCTGTTCTGGGAACGCAAGCGCAGTGGCGACTGGATCAAGGTGATCCCCAAGGGCATGCGCGATGGCTTCATGCACCCGCGCAATGCAAGCGAAGAAGAAGCCAAGGTGGCATCGCTGGCGGCTTATCGCACCGTGTCATTGGGGCTTGAAGAAGAGATCGCCAAACAGACCGAGCGCCTCGCCAAAGCCGAAGCCGTGCTGGCATCGCCCAAGCCGACCAAAACCGCAGCGAACGACAAGCGCGTAGCCACCAACAAAATCGAAGCAGCCAAAGAAAAGCTCGAAGAACTAGGTCGCTTCGCAGAAACCGACGGCTACGACCGCATCTGGCCCGGCCACTACTGCCCGGTACTGATCCGCGACCACGCGACAGGCGAGCGTCACATCGTACCCATGCGCTACCGCTGCCGCCTGCCCGGATGGACCGAGCAGATGGAGCGCGAGAAACCCGGCACCTACAACGCACGCCGCGACAAACTCTCCACCGTCTGGAAGCAACTCTTCGGCCACAACCACGGCGTCATCGTGGCCAGCCGCTTCTACGAAAGCATCTCGCTCCATCGCTTGCAGCATCGCGAACTGGTTCCCGGTGAACGCGACCTCGCAGTGGAAGTTGAGTTCGAACCCGAACCCGCGCAGGACATGTTCCTCGCCTGTCTGTGGCGGTACGTTGAAGGAGAGGGCGATCACTCCGGCTTCTACTCATTCGCTGCCATTACCCGCGATCCGCCGGCAGAGGTGGAAGCTGCAGGGCATGACCGATGCATCATCGCCATACGCCCCGAAAACCTGGACGCCTGGCTTGATCCAGACGCGAGTCATCTGTCAGCGATGTACGCGATTCTGGATGACCCGATAGATGTGTACTACCAGCACGAGTTGATGAAGAAGGGCGGTGATGGGGGGGATGAGTCGTATTCACCTGTAGAAAACGAAGAGAGGCCGAGGTTTTTCTGATAGAGGGAGACGCGCTCTTCCCTCATTCTTCAGATCAAGGAAAGTGCACTCCGACCCTGATGCTTCGACTGCGGCCGCCTATCGCTGCCAGTTTATGGCTGACCGATTGGGCGAGGCTTTTGCAATATCCAAGTCATGCCGTAGGTGGTCAGGTCTTCTTCTGGGTAGGTGGCGAGCAGCTGCTTGAATTCGTCCGATGCTCCCGCCTCTGGGAGAGTGAATCCACGCTGGGCTTCGTGAAAGAGCACTTGGAGCCCGGAGCCCTCGACCGCATCGTCGAACGCCTTAGGCGTCCAGCCGTTCAGGCTATCCAGAATATTGTCCACCTCATTCGGGACGCCTCCCTGATCGAGGATTGCTTGCCTGATTTGCTCGCGCGACATTAACAAATGCGCCCATGGCTTCATTAATCCAACGGTCCCTGGTAAGTGCGAGCCGCTGTCCGAGAAGTACAGAGGTGAGAACTGCAACAGGGCGATGCCGCCTGGGCGAAGCACGCGGTGGATCTCGATCAGCGCCCGGTCTGGATGGGGAATGTGCTCCATCACGTTCAGTGAGTACACCAAGTCGAAACTGGCGTCGTTAAAGTCTAGCGCCTCCGCGCTCATGGTAATAAGGCGCGTCCGGCGCATCACTTTGGGAATGTGCTCCGGATCAGCGAGCTGCGCCAGGCGGGGGATACGTTCGAGAACGGTCCTTTGAAGGCGAAAGGCTTCCTCAAGTCGCTGCCGTGGAGGAATCGGCGCCTCAGCGTCATATGTCGCGATATCAATGCCTGTCACCGAGGCGCCACTGTAGGCGGCCATCAATGCACTTAAATGACCCTCACCCGAACCAATCTCCAGCAGCTGGTGCGATGTATCGAAGGGATAACTGGACAGCGCCTCATAGAACTTTCCACCCCTCGGAGAAAAGATTGCCAACTTATCGTCCATTACGTACCGGTCCGGAAAGTCATCCGTGGCGACATCGATGATGCGCACGTCATACAGCGCGACATGGTGAACGGCTGGCGTGTTATCGCCGCAGGACGTCGATACCCGCAATTCAACATTGCGACCGCGATGTTGCTCAACGACTGCAGCTGGCAGTTCAAAATAGTAGTTTCCGTAGCCCGGAACAGGCTTGGTCGCGAGCACGTGCCCGTTGATGCGTACGGTCAACGTTGCGCTAGGTGTTGATGAGAGCGCGCGTATCACGAGGTAGGGCGAATGGAAGAGGCGATCCTCGACTGCGGTGTAGCACAGCACCCTATGACCAATCCAGCGAAACCCGTCAGGCAATTCGAGCTCTCCAAAACCTTGGCTGGCGGGTTTTCCGTAGACAAAGCCGAGCCCCTTCTGAAATAGGTCAGTACGTGGCAGCAGGGTGCGGCGAAGCAGGGCCATCGATTGCTGGAACATCCTTTGTCCTCTGGCGTGCAGATCAGTTGGCGGACGTACGAACCTAAAGACGCGGCCACGTTGGCTCGAATACGGGTTGCTTCAGGTGATTGCGTCTGACTGGGAGTATGGGCATCCGCTTCGAGCCAGAGGCGGACTGCATCAGCATATAGCGGATGGCGCACCCCAAACCAGTAAGACGGCGAACAAGATGTAGAAAAGGGGTTAGAGTGCTTTTCTTGTAGTGGGAAAGCACATTGACCTCCAATTGTGCGCCTACGTGCTGCGACTACTGCCTTAGGTCGATTCCGGCAACGCCCAAGACAAACCCGCCGGCAACGGCGGACCATAAAGAAAGTGCAGGACTCGGCGATGCATCGGAGACTGCGACTTGCTGGAAGAGTGAATCAGCAATGGCCGCATAACAAGCACACCGCCACGCGGCACCACGCATTTGATCCTGTGCCCGGCATGCCGACTGACCTCGGCGCTTGCCAGCCTGCCCTTGGCGTGGCTCCCTGGAACAACTTCTAGCGGCCCCGTCTCCGATGCATTCGCATCAAGTTGAAGACGCACTGCTATAAGGTCTTCGAGGAAGGGTGTAGGGGGCTGGGTAAACCAGACGTTTTCCTTCCTGGACCATCCTGACCAACCGTGAATATCGGCACGCTCGGATACGGGGACGCTTAAGTCTTGATGCGGCGTCACCGACCAATTTGCGACATCTCCTTTGGCAAACAAGGAGCATTGGACGGCGCGATGTCGTTCGCCGATTAGGCCCAGGCCAAGAAGGTGCTGATGCAGGACGTCCGCAGTGCGCGCAATGACTTGCTGGCCAAGCAAATCGCGTGATCCGGGTTTGCGTGGATCCCTGCTTGAGATCGCCTGGATCAGCTCATCGCATGCCTCCGGCGAGATCACGTCAGGAACGATGGTGAAGCCATCGTTTGGAAACGTCACTTCTTTTCCCTGAGGCACACGATTTCAAAAGCAAGGGTTGAGTTCATTTTCATAAGGTCAACTCTGCGCCTGTTCTGACAGGTGTTTTGGCACCATTTCTCTGCCGTTGTCTTGCCGAAGCTCAGGCTGTCCGAGGGTGAATGTGGCTCAATCCATTTCCGATGTTGCGCCGTGCACACTCCAGCGCGTAGCTCTGCTGCAGTTTGAGCCAACTCTGGACATCGGTGCAGAAGTAACGCGCCAGGCGCAGAGCGGTATCCGCGGTGATTCCACGTTGCTCGTTCACTATCTCGTTGATGCGTCCTGGCGTGACGTGGATTGCGCGTGCAAGTGCGTTGCTCGACAGCCCTATGGGGGCCATGAACTGTTCGCGCAGTATTTCACCGGGATGGACTGGGGGTAAAAGCTTTTTGGTCATGGTGCCCTCCATCAGTGGTAGTCCACGATTTCAACGTTGTAGGCATCGCCATGAAATCGTAAAGGGGATGGAGGTGCTTCAGGGAAGAATGTGTCGCCCAGTACCTGTAGGGGATCAGCGCTTTCTCACCTGCCAGCATGACGGCAACACAAAGAAAAAGCCCGCTCTCTCGAGCAGGCTTTTTCTTTGAATCGATGGTGGCCGGGGACGGAATCGAACCGCCGACACGGGGATTTTCAATCCCCTGCTCTACCAACTGAGCTACCCGGCCAAATCTTGTCCAGCAAACGTCGATGACGTCGCGTGGAGCCGTGCATTAAATCGGATGTGGGGCTCGGCGTCAAGACTTGGCGTCGGGGGCTACGTAGCCTTCGGGCTGTTTTACGTCGCCACCGAACAGGAATTTCTCCATTTCTTCGCTCAGAAACTGGCGCGATTTGGGGTCGAGCGGGTTGAGGCGGTATTCGTTGAGCAGCATGGTCTGGTGGGCCAGCCATTGCTGCCAGGCCTGCTTGGAGATTTCAGCGTAGATGCGCTGGCCAAGCGGGCCGGGCCAGGGGGCGAAATCGAGGCCTTCGGCGTCTTGGCCAAGCTTGGCGCAGTGGACGATGCGACTCATGCGGTGGGGCTCATGATGGGTGGTTCAAAGGTCCTGCAGCAGGCTGCGCACGGGGGCGGGCAGGCCGAGGGTGGCGCGTTCGCTGGCATCGCACCAGCGCAGGCCGGGATTATCGGCGATTTTTCGATGTGCCGTCGCTGCGTCGAATAGCAGCGGTTCTACTTGCAGGCGGTAGTGGCTGAATACGTGCACGAACGGCGTCAGCTGCTGCGCGTCGTCGATCTTCGCCAGCGTTTCCGCGGTGCGCCATGCGGTGTCGTGGTCGCTGGCTTCGGGCAGGCTCCATAGGCCGGACCACACGCCTTGCGGCCCGCGTCGCTCGAGCAGCACGCGGCCCTTGGCGTCGCGCAGTATCAGCATCACGGTGTCGCGTGTGGGGATGCGCTTGGTCGGCTTGGTGGTGGGCAGTTGCGCGGTGAGGTTGTCGCGCTTTGCTACGCAGCTTTCCGCAAGCGGGCAGGTATCGCACTGCGGCCGTGCGCGAACGCAAACGGTGGCGCCGAGATCCATGATGGCTTGCGTGTAGTCCGCCGTGCGTTTGGCCGGCATCAACGCATCGGCGTGCTGCCACAGCACGTTTTCCACCGCGCTTTGGCCGGGAAAACCGTGCACGCCGAGATAGCGTGTGAGTACGCGTTTGACGTTGCCGTCCAGTATGGGAAAACGCAGCCCGTGCGCTTGCGCAAGGATGGCACCTGCAGTGGAGCGGCCGATGCCGGGCAGGTCAGCGAGCGCATTGAAATCGCGCGGCAGTTCGCCACCGTGTTTCTCCACGCAGATCTGCGCGGCGCGCTGCAGGAAACGCGCGCGCCGGTAGTAGCCGAGGCCAGCCCACAGGGCGAGCACGGTGTCTTCTTCGGCGGCGGCGAGATCGCGCAGCGTGGGCAGTGCCGAGACAAAACGCTGGAAGTACGGAATGACCGTAACCACCTGCGTCTGCTGCAGCATCACTTCGGAAAGCCACACGCGATACGCATCGCGCGGGTGCTGCCAGGGCAGGTCTTTGCGGCCGTGGTGATCAAACCAGGCCAGTAGTGCTTGGGCAAACGGTGTCATGGCTTGCGCGTTGCCGCAGGTTTGGCAGGCGTGGGCTTGGCCGGTGTCGGTTGTGCGGGTGCTGCGACGGTGGCGGCAGGCGCGGGCACATCGGCGCCGGCCCTGATGGTGAGACCTTCGATGGTGTAGTCGCCGGATTCGATCTTGGCGATTTCGGCATGCCCGCTACCGGGCGGCACCGAGAGTTTCGGGCCGTCGTCGTGATCGAGCTGTGCCCACCAGCTGGTAAGTGCCAGCGGTGGAATCTGCAGGTCGGCGTGGTTGTCGGGGCCGTCGAGTTTCAGCGCCAGCATCAGCGGGCTGCTTTGGTCCGCTGGCATCAGCTTGAGTGAGGTGTCGTACTGGCCGGTGTCTGCGTGGTCGAGCTTGCCGGTGAGGCTGGCCGTGGCGTCTGCCGCGCCGCGCCAACGTGCGTCGCCGTCGAGCTGCAGCGTCAGTGTGGTGCTATGGGTGAAGTGCAGGGCGATGTCGTCCAGCTCCAGCGCGCCGCTCTTGACGCGCGGGGTGAGCGAGAGGCGCAACTGCGTGGGTACGTCGCGCGCATCCTTGGCGGAAACGGTGAGTACGAAGCGATGGCCGGCGGCAAGTCGGCCGGTTTCCAGTTCCATGTCACCCAGCAGCAGCTGGTTGCCGCGTACGAGGCTGCCACGTGTGATGTGGACGCCTGCATCGATGCGTGGAATGTCCGACGGTGGCGTGGCCGGGCCGGAGGGCAGGTCGTCGAGCCACGATTGCAGTGCGTCCAGGTCGACGCGTGGCGAGTCGATCTGCATCTTGGAGATCACGGTTTCGCCGCGAAACAGCGTGCGCCACGGCAGCGCGAGTGTGCCGCGCGAGGCCAGCAGAATCGGCAGGTTTGCGTTCTGCGCGCTGAGCGTGATGCCTTCCAACTCCAGTGCCGGGCGCGGGAACAAGGCCGGTGTGGCGGGGCTGGCGAGGCTAAGTTCCAGGCCCGCACTGCGCGCCTGGCTTTGCAGCATGGCGGTGATGCGCTCAGGCTGCAGCATCACGTGCACGGCGATAAGTGCAACCGCTACCAGCAGCAGCGTGGTGCTGCTGGCGATGAGTAAGGTGATGCGGAGCCAGCGCGGCACCGGGCGCGGCTCCTCAGCCTTGACCCAGGGTGGCTGGGAGCAGGCCGTCCACATAGGCCTCCGCGTCGAATACGCGCAGGTCAGTGGCGGTTTCACCCAGGCCCACGTAGCGAATGGGCAGGCCAAACTCGCGTGCCAGTGCAAACACGACGCCTCCCTTGGCAGTGCCATCGAGCTTGGTGACCACCAGGCCAGTGACGCCGACGATCTGGCGGAACTGACGCACCTGGTTCACGGCATTCTGGCCGGTGGTCCCGTCGATCACCATCAACACTTCGTGCGGTGCTTCGGTGTCGATTTTCTTGAGCACGCGGGCGATCTTGCCCAGTTCGTCCATCAGGCCGCCCTGGGTGTGCAGGCGCCCCGCGGTGTCGGCAATCAGCACATCGGCGCTGCGCGAGCGGGCGGCCTGCAGGGCGTCGAAGATCACGCTGGCGGAGTCGGCGTCCTGACCCTGGGAAATGACTGGCACGTTATTGCGTGCGCCCCAAGTCTTGAGCTGTTCCACTGCGGCGGCGCGGAAGGTGTCGCCGGCGGCAAGCATCACCTGGCGGCCATCGTCGCGATAGCGACGCGCCAGCTTGCCGATGGTGGTGGTCTTGCCCACGCCGTTGATGCCCACGGTGAGAATCACGTAGGGCTTGAAGCCATGCACGCTCAGCGGCTGCTCCACCGGCTTGAGCTGGGCCACCAGTGACTGGCGCAGCGCAGTGAGCAGGGCGCCGGCATCGGCGAATTCGCGCTTGTGCATGCGCTTGCGCAGGTCTTCCACCAGCGCGGTGCTGGCTTCGACGCCGACGTCAGCGGTGATGAGCGTGGTTTCCAGCTCGTCCAGCAGGTCGTCGTCGAGTTTGGGGTGGCGCGTGAACAGCGAGTTGAGGCCGCGTGCAAAGGCGCTGCCGGAAAGACGCTCGCGCCAGCTGCGCTTGGCCGGCACCGCTGCCTCGGCAATGGCGGCGAGTTCAACCGCTTCGTCTTCCGCGGGAGCTTCCGGCTGAGGCGGGGTTTCGGCCAGTGCTTCGTCCAGCGTGGGGCTGGCGTGGTCCAGTGAAGCGGCATCCGTGTCGTGTGCGAAACCGGCCGCTGGCGTGGGCTCAGCCGCAGGTGCGGCCGGCTGGCCCGGTGCGGTTTCGGCGGGTTTCTTCTTCCAGAACTTGAGCATTGAGGCGGCGATTCAAAGACAATGGACGGCATGCTACCACCCCCACCTGTACTCACCGCTGAGTTGTTCCTTTCATGAGGGCGGCGCCAGGGCGCGTCCGCATCATTGGCGGCCAGCTGCGTAATTCACGTCTCGATGTCCCCGACCTGCCGGGCCTGCGCCCGACGGCGGAGCGGGTGCGCGAAACCCTGTTCAACTGGCTGACGCCGGTCATCTCTGGTGCCCGCTGCCTGGATTTGTGTGCCGGCACCGGGGCGCTGGGCGTCGAGGCCCTGTCGCGTGGCGCCAGCAGCGTGCAGTTTGTGGAGCGCGACGCCAAGGCGGCGCAGGCCCTGCGTGACAACCTGTTGCGGCTGAAGGCACAGGGCGGCCAGGTGACCACGCTCGATGCGCTGGCGTTTCTGCAGGGGACGCCGCAGCCTTATGGCCTGGTGTTTCTGGATCCTCCCTTTGCGCAGGACCTGTGGACGCCGCTCGCGCAACGGCTGGAGCAGGGCGGCTGGCTGACCCCTGGGGCATGGATCTACGTGGAGTCGCCCAAGGTTGGTGTGCTCGCGTTGCCGGGCAACTGGTCGGTCCATCGAGAAGGTACGGCGGGCGAGGTGCGTTACGCGCTCTATCGCCGGATAACCCCGGCTGCCTGACGGCGGCGTATGGGTTTTCAGCATTTAAACGGGCTAGGCGGAGGCCCCGAACGGGCCTAAGCTAGCCGCCCCTGTCCCCCAGTGATCCGTCACGTGAACAAGTCGCCGGTCAACAAGCGTCTCGCCGTCTACCCGGGCACCTTCGACCCCATCACCAATGGTCATGCGGATCTGGTAACGCGTGCCGCCCCGCTGTTCGACCGCATCATCGTGGCCGTGGCCGAAAGCTCCAGCAAGGGTCCGGGTTTCAGCCTCAACGAGCGCATCGCGCTGGCGCGGCTGGCCCTGGCGGATCTGAAGAATGTGGAAGTGCGCGGTTTCGACGGTTTGCTCGCCCACTTCGTGGAAGAGGTGGGCGCGGGCGTGATCATTCGTGGCCTGCGCGCGGTGTCCGACTTCGAGTACGAATTCCAGCTGGCCAGCATGAACCGCCACCTGATTCCGCAGGCTGAGACGCTGTTCCTTACGCCGGCGGAGCAGTACAGCTTCATCTCGTCGACGTTGGTGCGCGAAATTGGCCGTTTGGGCGGCGATATCTCGGGGTTTGTGCATCCGGCTGTGCAGCAGGCCATGCGGCAGCGTTGGCAGCGTGAGCGCCATAGCGCGGCGGATTGAGCGTCGGCTTCGGTTCCTTGGCGCGGCTGTTGTCGCCTTGCCGTCATTTCCACCTCACCGTCATCCCCGCAAAAGCGGGGATCCAGCGACTTTCGGTTTCCCTCTGCGCCAAAAGGCACTGGATCCCGGCTTTCGCGGGGATGACGGTGAGGGTTTGATCGCGGTGAGGCACGGCTAACGGTCGGCGGTCGATAAGAGTGCACCACCCCGCACCGCAGCACGTCCGCCCGTGTCGGGCCAGCCCATCGTCGTGTATGCTCGCTCGCATCCTGCGGACAGGACAGTCGCTCGCCGCGGATCAGGGGTAGCAAGGCTGGCATGGCTGCATCGTCGCCATGGTGGCTTGTCGATATCCCGATCCACCGGCCCTGTCGCGTGACAGCCGGAAGGCCAAGTCATCCAACGGATTCAATAACCAGATTCCACCATCCAAGGTGACCACCATGTACAAGTACGCCCTTCTTGCCGCCCTCGCGATCACCGGCCTCACCGCTTGCAACCAGCAGGACGAGTCGCAGCAGTCCTCCGAGCAGCAGGCTGCCCAGCCGGCCGTTTCCAAGCCGACCGACCCGAACGACTCCAAGGCCTGGAATGCCTACCTTGGTTCGATCGTCCAGAAGAACATGCAGGGCATGACCGCCGCCCAGCCGTACCCGTACCTGGTGCCGGCAGGTGAGGGCGACGACGCCAACGCCGTGCGCCAGCGTCAGCTTGAGAATGTGCAGGACACCGTGGCCCGTGGCGTGCTGCCGGGCAACATGCTGGTGTTCGCCGGCCCGAACTCGGGCAAGACCGCTGACTTCGTGACCGAGGCGTTCAAGGACGCCAAGCCGGGCCAGTTCAAGGACGTGATCATCCTGGTGATCGGCGACGCTGCCGACAAGGATCGCGTGAGCACCGTGCTGCAGCCGACCGGTGCCACCGTGCGTTACGTGAACATGTAAGTTCCGGTTTTCCGGAGTGTTACCGAGCCCGCGGCACGTGAGTGCCGCGGGCTTTTTCTTGGCTCTTTCTTGGCTTTTTGAGGGCGGTGGAGGCGGTTTTCTGCGGCGGGTCAGGGCACGCCGGGGGCCCCCTGCATGTAAACTTGCGCGATGTCTCTGAAAATCCTTGATACCTGCGTCAACTGCGACGTTTGTGAACCGGTTTGCCCCAACAAGGCCATCTCGCTGGGCGAGGAGTACTACGTGATCGATCCGTCGCTGTGCACCGAGTGCATCGGTCACTACGACGTGCCGCAGTGCATTGAGGTCTGCCCGGTCGAGTGCATCATCATCGACCCCGAGCACACCGAAACGCATGACCAGCTCGACCTGAAGTACCGACACCTGATGGCCGCAAAGGAAAACGGATGAAGCACTTGTTGAACTGGCGTGTGACGCTGCTGGCTCTGCTCGTTTCCTCCAGCGTCGCTTACGCCGACAGCCGCCCGTCCGCCCCTTCCGCCACCACCCCTGCCACGCATGTCATCGCGCAGCGTCCCGGCCATGCCGGCATTGCCAGCGCCAACTTCCACGCGACGGATGCAGGCCTGGAAGTACTGGCCAAGGGCGGCAATGCGTTTGATGCGGCCATTGCAGTAGCGTCCACGCTTTCCATCGTGGAGCCCGAAAGCTCGGGCATCGGCGGCGGCTTCATGGCGGTTATCCATCGTGCCGACGGGCACGAGGTGTTTATCGACGCGCGCGAGACCGCACCGGCAGCGGTGAACCTGGACGACTACATCAACAAAGACGGCTCACCCAATCGCGACAACGCCCTCAACGGCCCGTTGTCGGCTGGCATTCCCGGTGAGCCCGCCGGCCTGGTGTGGCTGGCCGCGCATTACGGCCGGCTGCCGTTGAAGGAGTCGCTGGCGCCTGCCATCCGCATTGCGCGTGATGGCTTCAAACCGGATGGCCGCTTCATCAATGCCATTACCGAGCGCGAGCAGGAGATTCGTCGCTGGCCGGCCTCGGTGGCCAAGTACCTGCCGGGTGACAAGCTGCCTACGGCAGGCGAGGTGTGGCGCGATCCGGATCAGGCCCGCACGCTGGAACTGCTCGGCGAGCATGGCTTCGACGGTTTCTACCGCGGGGCAACCGGCAAGCAGCTGGTGGACGCCGTGCGTGCCGCCGGTGGCAACTGGACCGCAAAGGATCTGGAGAGCTACCAGGTGAAGGAGCGCACGCCCATCACGGTGGACTACCGCGGCTATCGCGTGGTCACCGCGCCGCCGGCTTCATCGGGCGGTGTGGCGGTGGCCCAGATCCTCAACATCCTGTCGGGCTTCGACCTCACCAAGCTGGATGATGCGCATCGCACGCATCTGGTCATCGAAGCCATGCGTCGCGCGTTCCGGGACCATAACGACTACCTTGGCGACCCGGACTTCGTGAAGATGCCGCTGGACATGTTGCTGTCGCCCTACTACGCGGCGGGTCTGCGCATGACCATCCTGCCGGACAAGGCCACGCCTTCGTCGATGCTGCCGGTCAGCATCGGTGTTGATCCGGGCATGCACACCACGCATTTCTCGGTGATCGACAAGGACGGCAACATCGCCTCGATCACGCTCACGGTGAACTACACCATGGGCTCCACCTTCGTCGCCGCCGGCACCGGCGTGCTGCTCAATGACGAGATGGACGACTTCGCGTTGGTGCCGAACAAGCCCAACGTGTACGGCCTGCTGGGCAGTGCGGCCAACGCACCCGCACCGGGCAAGCGCATGCTGTCGTCGATGACGCCGACCATCGTGTTCGGCCCGGATCGCGTTGGTGTGATCGGTTCACCCGGCGGCTCCACCATCATCACGCAGGTACTGCAGGGCGTGCTTGCCTTCATCGATGGCAAGGATGCAGCGGGTGTCGTGGCGCAGAAGCGCTTCCATCATCAGTACATGCCGGACCGCGTGGATATGGAGCCGGGGGTGTTCGACGCGAAGACGGCCGAGGCACTGACCCGCATGGGCCACACGCTGAGGGAGCGCAACCCGTGGGGCTTCATGAACGTGGTCACGTGGGATCTGAAAGCGAACAAGCTCGATGCGGCGAGTGATCCGCGCCGCGAGTCGGGCCTGGGCAAGGTGCAGTAACGATGCAAATGTGGTCGCTGATTGGAAACTCCCAGCAACTTGATGGCGGTGCCATGTTTGGCAACGCGCCGAAAGCGTTGTGGTCCCGCTGGATTGCACCGGATGCGGAGAATCGCATTCCGCTGGCATGCCGCTGCCTGCTGGTGAAGGATCTGGACGGCCGTAACGTGCTGTTCGAAACCGGCATCGGCGCGTTCTTCGAGCCGGCGCTGCGCGAACGTTATGGCGTGGTGGAAGATCGCCACGTGCTGCTCGATTCGCTGGCTCAGATCGGCCTTACGCACGAAGATATCGACGCCGTGGTGCTGTCGCATCTGCATTTCGACCATGCCGGCGGCTTGCTTGCCGCGTGGGAAGAAGGGCAACCACCGCGCTTGCTGTTTCCCAACGCGACCTATCTCGTCGGCGCTGAACATTGGCGTCGCGCGCTCAAGCCGCATCCGCGTGATCGTGCATCGTTCGTGCCCGAATTGCAGTCGCTACTTGAAGCGAGTGGGCGGTTGGAGCTGGTGGAAGGCGAGCACTCGCGCACGCTCGGTGAGGCGGTTCGATTCAGCTATTCAGACGGCCATACGCCGGGCTTGATGCTGGCGGAAGTCGGTGGCGTGGTGTTTTGTGCCGACCTCATTCCGGGGCGCTTCTGGGTACACCTGCCCATCACCATGGGCTATGACCGTTATCCCGAAACGCTGATCGACGAGAAGCGCGCCTTCCTGGAAGACAAACTGGCGCGCAACGTGCAGTTGTTCTTCACGCACGATCACGATTGCGCCGTGGCGAGTGTGGTGCGTGACGAACGTGGCCGTTATGGCACAGCAGGCGAACAACGCGAGCTGCGAGGCTGAGCTTCGCGGACAGAGGGCAGGGGGATCGACATGCAGCAGTGGATACGACGCGTGCTGGGGGCACTGTTGCTGCTGAGCGGCGCGGGCCTGGTGGCCATGACCGAGCAGGGGCTGCTTGATAACCGGCATGCCTCAGACCGACACGGCGGGCAGATTCTGGACGTGGGCTCGGGTGAGTCGCCGGACATGGCCCAGCACGGCTATCTCGTGCGCGTGGCGGGTCCGGTGAGGGTGGTGGAAGAGCCCTACGATCCGGACTTCGGCCAGCGAGCGAAGGTGCCGGTGTTGATTCGCCGTGTGGAGATGTTCCAGTGGCGTGAGATACGCGTGGGCGGCGACGTGCACTACGAACAGGACTGGGTGGACCGTCCGGTCGACTCGCGTCGCTTCGCGCAGCCCTCAGGACATACCAACCCGGAACGTTTCCCAATCGAAGGCAAGCAATTCGATGCGGGCCAGGTGCGTGTGGGCGGTTATGCCTTGTCGCCGACGGTGCTGCACGCGCTTCCCGGCAACGATGTCGTGACGCCGGACTTGAAGTCCGTGCCCTCCAATCTCGCCGCGAGTTTTGCGTTGCACGATCAGTATCTGACCACTAGTTCCCACCCGGATCAGCCGCGCCTGGGTGACTTGCGGGTGAGTTGGGAAACGGTACCCGTGCAGGTCGTTACGGTCTTCGCGCAGATCAACGGCGATGAATTGGTGCCGGCGGCGCATGCGGCCGACGGCAAGGGTTACGACGTGCAGACGGGTGAGCGCTCGTTGGTGGATGTGGTGCCTGACGTGCCGGCGCCGCCGTCGTTCGTCTGGCTGCGCCGTATCGCCGCGTTGTTGCTCGCCGCATGTGGTGCCTTGTTGCTGCTGCCGGAGCGGTCGCGTACGCATCACGACTTGCTGCTGGCCTCAGGGGCGGGGGCGTTGTTGGTGGCGGCGGTGGCTTGTGTGTTGTGGTTGGGGACGGATATGGCGGCGGGTGCGATTTGGTTTGGGGTGGCGCTGCTGGGGATGGCGGTGGCGGTTTGGCGGATTCGTGCTACCGCTGGGTGATGCTTTTGCGCCCTCTCTCCTCCGGGGGAGGGTCGAGGTGAGGGGCGGGTGCTCCCGATAAGGCGTGTTCCCCTCACCGTCATCCCGGCGCAGGCCGGGATCCAGTGACTTTCGCCTTTGATCCAGCGTCTCCGCCAGCGTGCCGCCTACGCGGCGGGCGTTTCGACCTTCTGCCGAAGGCCGAGTCACTTTTCTTTTGCTGGCCCAAAAGAAAAGTAACCCAAAGAAAATGGCCTATAGAGCTCTCGTAGCGTCGTGTGGAATACAAGCCTTGAAGGCTTCGATAATCGGCACCGCACGATCCATCCGACACACGGTACGGCTAAACCGCAACGCGCCATAGCGCAGAGGTGCTCTGCATGGCGTGGAATACAAGCACTGAAGGTTCCGGAGCCCGGATTGCGACAGGCGCAGCGCCGCCACACCGCGGCTACCCCGCAACGCGTCGATACCAAGAGGGCTTAAAGCGGCGGCTCGCTTTGCGACATGGCGTCCCGGCATTTCTGTAGGAGCGCACTTGTGCGCGACCGCAACGTGAGGTTCCAGCGCAAAGGTTCGGACACGCGAAAACACCCCATGAGGTAATGACAACGCTCTGCGGTCGCGCGCCAGCGCGCTCCTACAGGGTGGCGTTGGCTCTGGGCTTTTCGTTTTTGATCGTCGGGCCCCCTGTGCGGCGGTGAGGGGCGGCCGGGCTTTTTGCCCGGCAAGCGCCAAGCGGGGGTGCTCTTTCTTTTGGTAACTTTTGACGCGAAGCTAATCCCCGTGGGACTTTGGGCAAGCAAAGAAAAGTGACCCGGCGATCGGCAGATCGTCGGAAGCCCGCCGTAGGCGAGCCGGGTCGCCGTATTGCGACAACCGAGCGCAAAATCACTGGCCCCCGACCTGCGCCAGGGTGACGGTTCTAATGAAACGGTGAGTCGAGCACCCGCCCGTCACCACCGTGAAGGTGGCAATGCCACAACGCTCTCCCCCTAAGGGGAGAGGGTGCAAAGGGCCAACTCAATTCGGCCGCTGATCCGCAAACGCGTAAACATGATCCGCCCACTGCGTCGCCTCTAGATAAACCGCCGCCATGCGACGAATCACCTGTGGCTGCACTTCACCGCCACGCAGATCACCCGCTTCCCACGCACGAATCTGTTCCAGCAGTGGGGCAAACGGGCCGGTGTTTTCCAGCAGCGCACCACTGATCTCGCGTGCCAGCGGCAAATGCCACAGCACGAAATCCATTGGTGCTTCCATCAAGGTATCGAGCAATGAGAACAGGCCGGCGGTGAAGGCCATTTCGCGTTGTTCGGCGGGCATGTGCTGGGCAAGCTTTTCGCACATGTGCGCGCGGATGAGTGCGGCGCGCAGGAGTTCGGGCGGGCGATCCCCCATGCCGCTGAGCGCCATGGTGTAGATCCAGTTGCGGATGCGCGCGGCGCCAAAGAAGATCGCAGCCTGTTGCACGGATTTGAGCTGGCGCGGCAATGCGAAGTAGGCGGAGTTCACGCAGCCCAGCAGCTTGTAGCTGAGGATGGCGTCGTCGCGCACGATTTGTCCCAGTTCCACCGGGCCGGGGTTGCCGTCCTGCAGTGCTTTCATCAGGCGCAGCAGGTTCAGGCGGTTGGCGGTGAGCACGGGTACTTCCACCGGCTCGGGCTTGAGCAGGAAGCGGCCCTGGATGGCGTGCACCGGCAGCTCTTCGCAGCGGTGGTAGGTGGCGTGGTCGTCGACCTGGCCAACAATCACATGGGTGCCGCGGCCGTGCAGGTATTCACTGCGCGAGCGCAGGGTGGCTGCGTCGAGTTTGCTGGCGTCCAGTCGTACGAACTGCACGAACTTGAGCAGCGGCTCGACCGCGGCGTTGTATTCCAGCGGTGTGTCGCCGGCATCGAGCATCAACGGGCAGCCACGCTGCGCCATGCGCGCGAGGCGCTCTACCAGTGCAGGATCCGCCGCAGCTTCCGGCTTCAGCAGCACGCCGAAACGCGGCTGGTGCTGCAGCACATCGGTTTCTTCCATCAACAGTTCGCGCGTCAGCCGCAGAAAGGTGCGGTTGCCACGCACCAGGCGCGCGAGCGCGCCGTCGGTGATGGTGGCCAGGGCGCGGCGCATCAGTGCGGCCTCATCCTCGGCGTCGTTCTGGAACACGATTTCGTACGCGAACAGTTCGCGCTTGGTGTCCAGCATGGGCAGACGGATGACCGGCAGCGGGTGATCGCTGGCTGCAGCGGATGCGTCGTGGGCAGAGGGGATGGCCGCGGCTTCGCTCATGGTCACTCGATGTGATCGTTTAGTGGGAAAGGGCAGCGGGCGCTGCCGACAGGCGAGCGCGCGATTTCGTAGGGGGCGCGCGCATCATGGTTCTTACGCTTCGGCCAGGGATTGCGAGCGCAAGCTGGTGTGCAGTTCGCCTCCGCGGCCGTACACGCTTGCTTCGGTGTCGTTGCCGGTGAGTACCGCCAGCGCCTTGCGCACCTGCTGCAGGCGGATACCGACCAGGTAGCCGTTGCGCTGGTTGAGCTGTTGGCAGGCACGCAGCGACTGCAGAACTTCTTGCCACTTCGGCGCCAGCGTGCGGCTGGCGTCAGGGGCGCCCTGGCTCAGTTGCACGCGCTCGCCGTCGAGCTGTTCCAGCCGCAGCATCAATGCGTGCTTACTGGCGCCCGTGTGGTTGAGCGCTTCGACGTCGGCGGTTTCCAGGGCGGTGCGCTCGGTTTGAAGCGCATCCGTCAGTTGCTCCACTGCGAGCCGCATCTCCTCGACCGCAGCCGTCAGGGCATGGTCCAGTTCGGCTTGCAGGGCGGAGTTCATGGCTTGTTGTTGAGCTGGTTTTCGAGCGCGAGCATGCGGTCGGCAATGCGGCCGGCGTCGACCTGGTAGGTGCCGTTAGCCAATGCCTGACGAATCTGCGCCACCTTCTTGGTGTCGATCTCGGCGCCATGGCCGGCACGGGAGGCTTCCTGCAATGCGCGAGCGGAATCGGTCAGTTGCACGCGGTCATCCGAACCTGTGGTGCTAGCCGTGGCTTCGCTGCCGGCGGCGCCGGTCGCGTTCTGCGTCGAACTGCCCTGGCCGCTGGGGGCCTGGGGAAGTTTGGGCAAGCCGTTGTTGAATATGGTGGTGTTCATGGGGTCCGTTCTCTGAAGCGGTTTTGGCCCTGTTGCCAACAGCATCGGCCGTCAGGCCGCAAACTTTAATGTTACGTAGGGTCGCAAGCTATGGGAGGGCGAGTACCTCGCCCGGGGCGGTGACCATGGCATCCACCACCTTGCCCGAGCTGCCGTTGCGCACCCGCAGCCGCGAGCCGCTATCCCCGCTGCCCAGGGCCACCCCGTTGGCGCGCACTTCGATGCCGTCCAGGCGGGAGACCAGCTGTACCTGGTCGCCGGCCTTGACCGCGCTGCGGCCACCCAACGCACCGGGCGTGAGCACGCTGCCCACGCCAAGGGCGCGCGATAGCGAGCGTCCTTCGAGCTCGCCCATGTCGCTGACAAAGCCGTAGCCCAGGCGGGTGATGTCGCGTTCCTCGCTGTGCACGTCGTCGGCGCGCACGCCGTCACCGCGCTGCAAGGGGCGGGTGACTACCAGCACCTGCCGGAACACCTGCAGCTGCACGGGTATGCGAACGGTCCAGCCGTCCGCTCCGGGGCAGCGCACGGTGACGTTCATGCGTGGCATCAGCCGTGTGCCTTCCTGCAGGCTCGCATTGAGCGGTGCGGGGCAGGGCGCAAGCTGCAGGCGCGGATCGATCGCGGCGGCCTGGGCCACCACGCGATTGCCCTGCGTGCTGTACTGACCACGCAGCCATTGTTCGGCCAGCGTGCGTGCAGCTTCGGCCGGCTCCGCGGCGTGGGCGGGCAGCACGAGGGCGAACAGCAGCGTTGTAGCCAGCCGTCGCAAGGTCATAGATCGGAAAGCAGCACGTTGAGTTGGGCCAACAGCGTTTCGCGCTCGCTTTCGAGTTGCTGCACGAGCTGGCCGGCCTGATCGAGCTGGCCGTCACACAACAAGGTGGCGAAGGTGCTGCCTTGCTCGCGCAAGCGTGCTCCTGCGGCGGTCAGTGCGCTGGCGGCGGGGTGATGGGCGCGGCCTTCGGTCAGCCGATTCAGCGTGCGATTGAGTGCCTGCGTGTCGAACCAGCGACGATCGAGTGCGGCCGGCTCCTGCAAGGCCAGCTCCATGGCCTGGCGCAGGCTCTGCGCGGCTTCGCGGATGGTCAGGCTGAGGCTGGCCGGGTCGGAGCCGCTCTCAGTTTCCAGCCAGTCCAGCGCCAGTCGATGAGCGAGCAGGGCACCTCGGCTCAGTGCTTCGGTCTGGCGGCTGGCTTCCGCCGCGCGGCGATGCCACGCACCCAGCGCTGCCTGCGCGGCAACGGCGCGGGCGTGCTGGGCATCCTGATTCTTGTGCATGGTGCTGATGCGCTCGCCGATCTGGCGCAACGCCTCACCACTGTCCTGCAGCGAGGTTTCGGTTTGCGTCAGGCCGCCTTGTGCACGTTCGAGACGCTGCAGGCCTTGCTGCACATCGCTATCGAGCTGCTGTGAGAACTCGCCGATGGAACTGGTGACGCCTTCGATCTCACCGGTGGCCTGGCTGGTTTTCTCAGCCAACTGCTTCACCTCATCGGCCACCACGGCAAAACCGCGACCCGCCTCGCCGGCGCGTGCCGCTTCAATGGCGGCATTGAGCGCCACCAGGTTCGTCTGGTGCGCAATCTCCTGCACCACGCCGGTGAGTTTGCGGATCTGCGCTACTTCTTCGGCAAGCTTGCTCTGGTTGCGGTTCATCGCCGACAGGGCTGTACGCAACAGGCGAAGCTGGCCATCCAGCTCGCTCACGCTGCGCTCGCTGGCTTCGCCGGTTTGACGTGCGTAGTCCAGGCCGGTGGCAATCTGCTGCAGAGATGTCGAGATTCCGGCGCTGCCATCCGTCAAGCGACCGACGTCGTCACGACTTTCCTGCGCCGACTGGTGCATGGCCGACTGCTCGCGCACCAACTGTTGCGCCGAGCCCAGCACCAGGCCCTGCTGCTCCAGCGTCTGCAACGCCACGGCCGCTGGCGGCTTGGTGGTGGAAACCGCTACCAACAGCGGCGCCAGTGCCTTCGCGGCGCGCGGGTGGCGGGCGGACAACTGCGCCACCCGCGCCTGGTCGCCCGCCGCGGCGGCGTGCGCAAGCTCGGCTAGATGCTGGCTCCAGATCAGACTCATGGGTGGATCATTCCTTCCTATAAGGGTCGCCCCGGCATCGGCGGCAAACGTCGGAACTTGAGAAGCAAGCGACGTGCCACGTGTCGCAGGGCGCGCGAACAAGCGCTGTTCAAGCTGACGCGGGACTGGCCGATACGTGGGCGTAACCTGCGGCAATGCCGCCAAGCGAGGAGTCCGCATGAGCGGCGCGTGGATGGACAAGATCGAACAGCAGACCCGGCTGGCCGGGCACAACCGCATTGCCATGCTGTTGTTCCGCATGGGTGACGAGCAGCTGTTCGGCATCAACGTATTCAAGGTGCGCGAAGTGATGCGCCGACCGCCCATGGAGCGCATGCCCGGCGCACTGCCCTTGGTGGCCGGCAGTTGCGACTATCGGGGCACGACCATTCCGGTGATCGATCTGGCGGTGGCGCTTGGCTACCCCTCCTTGCGCGACGAGCCCTCCGCGCACCTGATGGTCACCGAGTTCAGCCGCACCGTGCAGGGCTTTCTGGTAGCTGAGCCGCAACGCCTGATTCACTGCGACGGCGAATCCATGGCAGCACCCGCACCGGCGCTGGGTTTCGGCACCCGCGTCAACGCGGTGACGCGAGTCGACGGCGCGCTGGTGGCGGTGGTCGATGTGGAACAGGTCCTGGCCAGCCTCAATGCGACACCCACTGAGCTGTCCGCCCCCATGCAACGCATCTCCCGCGTACACGACCTGCAACCGCGCCGCGTGATGGTGGTGGACGACTCGCTGGTCGCGCGTAATCAGCTGGTGAATCTGTTCCGCCAGATGGATGTGGAATGCATCGTGGCGCAGGACGGAAAGGAAGCCTTGCAGCGCCTGCAAGAGCTCGCGCAGGTGGCGGAGGATGACGGCGTGACGCTGGTGGTGTCGGATATCGAGATGCCGCGCATGGACGGCTACGCACTGACGCGTGCGATTCGCGAGACGCCTGCGCTGCGCTCGTTGAAGGTGGTGCTGCACAGTTCTATCAGCGGCATCTTCAATGAGGCGATGGTGCGAGAGGTGAGTGCGGATCGCTTTGTGGCGAAGTTTCAACCGGATCTGCTGGCGCAGACGGTGTTGGAGTTGATGCCGGAGAGGTTTGAGCAGTTCTGAGGCTTGTGGGCGCGCGGTCGCGCCCTAACTCCCTCTCCCCTCTGGGGAGAGGGTTGGGGTGAGGGAAAGGTGCTTGCGGGAGCGTGTGTTCCCTGCGGCGTCATCCCCGCGAAGGCGGGGACCCAGCGCCTCTGCTCTGATGTGAGGTTCTCGCAATTTGGCTCGCCTACGGCGGGCTTCCGACGATCTGCCGATCGCCGGGTCACTTTCTCTTGCTTGCCCAAGAGAAAGTAACCAAAGAGAAAGGCACCCCCGCTTGGCGCTGGCCGGTGAAGCCGGCCAGTCCGTGAGGGGCTGCCGGGCTTTTCGACAGGACATCCTTGTCCTGTTGAAAAGGGATCGGCGTCCTGCCGATCCCCCTGCGGGCCTGATCGTCCACCCCTCACCGCCGCAAAGGGGCCCGAAGATCAAAAGCGAAAAGCCAAAAGCCAACGCCGCCTTGTAGGAGCGCACTCGTGCGCGACCGCAGAATGTTGTCGTTGCCTCACTGATTGGCTTTCGCGTGTCCTACCGCTGAGCCAGAACCCAGCGTTGCGGTCGCGCACGAGTGCGCTCCTACAGAAAAAGCCGGGGCGCCAGGTCGCTAGGCGAGCCGTAGATTTAAGCCCTCTTCGCTGCGGCGCGTTGCGGGGTAGCCGCAGTGTGGCGGCGCGACGCCTGTCGCAATCCGGGCTCCGAAACCTTCAGTGCTTGTATCCGACGCCATGCAGAGCACCTCTGCACTATGGCGCGTTGCGGGGTAGCCGTGCCGTCTGTCGGATGGATCGCACGGTGCCGATGACCGAAACCTCCAAGGCTTGTATTCAACACGACGCTACCTGAGCTCTGAAGGCCGTTTTCTTTGGGTTACTTTTCTTTTGGGCCAGCAAAAGAAAAGTGACTCGGCCTTCGGCAGAAGGTCGAAACGCCCGCCGCGCAGGTGGCACGCTGGCGGTATCGCTCATCCAGAACTAAGAGCAAAGTCACTGGATCCCCGCTTTCGCGGGGATGACGGCTCGGATGAGGCGGTGAGGCGGTGAGGCGGTGAGGCGAGAATGCTGCCACCCACAACCATGTCGAGGACAACGCCCCCACCTAATGCCTAGCCTCCAACACAATATTGAACGGCGTCTCCGCCGCCCTCCGAAACCTGCTAAACCCACCACCATCAACAACCACCTCCCGCAACCGCGCTTCCCCCGCCTGCGCCCCCAACGCCGGCCCATGCCGCGCCAGCGACACCGGCACACAGATCTGCGACGACGCGCCGTAATACACCCGGCCGACCGGGTTGAGGTTGTCCTTCACGCGATCCCCGGCAAACGGCTCCACGATCATGCAGCTGCCGTCCTCCTTCAACGCCTCACAGGCATGCCGGGCAGCGCCCACCGGGTCGCCCATGTCGTGCAGGCAATCGAAGAAGGCAATCAGGTCGAACTCCTTGCCGTCGTAGCCCACCGCATCCGCCACCTCAAACGACACATTGCTGACGCCGGCCGTGCGAGCACGCTCACGTGCCACGTCGATCGAGGGCGCGTGGTAGTCGTAACCCACGAACTCCGCCTCGGGGAACGACTGCGCCATGAGGATGGCACTCGCACCATGGCCGCACCCCACGTCCGCCGCGCGTCCGCCATGCTGCAGCTTGTCCACCACACCTTCCAACGCAGGTAGCCATGCGCCGATCAGGTTGGCGTTGTAGCCAGCCCTGAAGAACCGCTCAGTGCCCTTGAACAGGCAGGGATGGTGTTCGCCCCACTCCATGCCTTCGCCGTTGCGGAAGTGGTCCAGCGTGCGGTCCTTGGCGTGGAAGATCGCCTCCACGATCCCGTACGCACCCGGCAGATCCACCGGGCCGTTCGGGTTGGCCAGGCATAGCGCCTGCTCTTCGTTCAACCCATAGGTACCACTGGCTTCGTCGTAGTCGACGTAGCCGCCGGCGGCTTGATTGCCAAGCCACTCACGCACATAGCGCTCGTTGGTGCCGGTGCGCGCGGCGAGCCCCGCCGGGTCCAGCCGTTCGGCCGCAAGCGCCCGATAGAAACCCAGTTCGTCGCCGATTTCGATCAGGGTGGCGCTGATGGCCGCCCCAAGGTCGCCCACGGCCTTGCCCAGAAACGCCTGCAGTCGCTGCTCGTCGATTGCCATGACACACGCTCCGCGGCACCGCCCACGTGGCGGTGGAGTACGATGAAACACCCTGCATACGCCTTCGACCGCCAACGCGCCTCTCCCAAACCGGACAGCGCGAAAGCCATAGGTTGATGGCTGGAGCCCTCCATGCGAGAGCCGTCGCGGCATCCGGTGACGCGGGAACCACACGCAAGTCCCTTACCTGGCGCTTGCGACGCGGAGCTGCTGTCCACCCTGCTCGATCAACTGCTGATCGGCGTGATGCTGGCCGACGCTTCGGCGCGGCTGTGCTATGCGAATCGACGGGCGCAGGAGCTGCTGGCTGAGCGCGACAGCCTCGTGCTGGGCCCTTCCGGATTGGTCGCCGCCACCAACGGCGATACGCGCCGGTTGCGCCACGCGCTGGCTCTGACGGCCGCTCCTCGTCCCGACTCGCCGCTGCCCACCCGTTACCTGGCCCTGCCAAGGCGCTCGCCGCAGGGGCGCGTGCTCTTGCTGCGACTTTCCCCCTTACCAGGCACCGCACCGTTGGCGGCCATCTTCATCACACCGCCTGAACATCTGCCACTGGTACCGCGCGAGGCCATCACCGAAGCGTTCGGGTTGACGCCCCGGGAAGCCGCGCTGGCCGGCCTGCTGGCCGAGGGACACGAACTGCGCGATTGCGCGCGGCTGTTGCTGATGGGGGAAGGCACCGCCCGCAGCCATCTCAAGCACGTCTTCGAGAAGACGGTAAAACACAGCCAGTCCGCGCTGGTGGCGGAGCTTTGCCGGATCGCCGGCCCCTGCCGGTGAGCGGTGGAACAGGTGCTGGAGCCCGCTAGGGATGCCCGGATTAAATCGCCGCACCCGTCACCGCACGGTAGGCGCGCAACGCTTCGCCCCGCCACCTCGACAGGCAACCAGCCTGCCTTTGACGGCGTGACTGTGCGTTGCGCGCCTACCGTGCGGCCCCAACAGTTTGAATGTAAATGAAGGGGTGACATCCAGAAGGCCCACAAGCGGCGGCGCGCGACTTGAACAGACGGCCAGTCTGCCCTGCGTCACGCACCACCGCCTGTGGGCCTTCTGGATGTCATGCCGGGCACGGGGATTTGATCAGGGCATCCCTGGCCCTGACCTAGCGCTGACCGCACAACCAAGTCTTGCATTGAGCCCGATGCGCTCCATGGTTAAGCTCTTAACGCTTTTCGGCCTCGTGTGAGGCAGCCACGGGGACCGTTTTGAGTAACGCATCGAACCACGACAGCCGGCATCCGCTGCTCACGGCTACTCTGCTCGCCCTGATCGTGGCGGCCATGAATATCGGCCTGTGGTGGTGGAGCAATCTCCCGCATGGCCCCGAGGACTGGAAAGGGCCGATCGGCGGCTTCGCCCTGTCCGCCTTCCAGCGTTACCAGAGCCCGCTGAAAAACGATTTTCCGTCGGACGACGAGATCGAAGGCGACCTGAAACTGCTCAAGCAGTACACCTCGCGCGTCCGTACCTACTCGACGTTGGAAAACCCGCAGGTGTACCGCCTGGCGGAGCGGCAGGGTCTGCACGTGCTGGCTGGCGCCTGGATTGATCGCCGCCTGGACAACAATGAAAAGGAAATCGAAACGCTGATCGCACAGGCGCGTCGTTTCCCCAATTCGATCGACCGCGTGCTGGTCGGCAACGAGGTGCTGTACCGCAACGACATTCCGGCGGAGCAGCTGATGGCCTACGCCGATCGCGTGCGCGCGGCGGTGCACCAGCCGGTGTCGATTGCCGAGCCCATTGGCGTGTGGCAGAAGTACCCCGAGCTGGCCGATCACGTCGACTTCATCACCGTGCACCTGTTTCCGTACTGGAACGGTATTCCGGTGACCGGCCCTGGCAGGGGGCTGAATGCGTTCCCCGCCGTGGCCGATGTGCTGGGCAGCTATGAAGTCCTGCAGAAGATGTTCCCCAACAAGCCGATCGTGATCGGCGAAGTCGGCTGGCCGTCGAACGGTGACCGCTTCAAGTACGCCGACCCGTCGGTGTCGAATCAGGCGATCTTCCTGCGCACATGGTTCAACGAAGCCAAGAAGCGCAACATCGACTATTACGTCATGGAAGCCTTCGACCAGCCCTGGAAGGAGAAGCTGTCGGGTCGCACCGAGGCGTACTGGGGCATGTTCAATGCCGACCGCCAGCTGAAATTCCCGTTCACCGGCCCGGTGACGGAAGACACCGCCTGGCCGTGGAAGGCGCTAGCCGCCAGCCTGCTGGCGCTGTTGCCGATGATTTGGTTCGCCAGCCGCTACAGCCGCTTCAAGCTGATGGGCCGCTTCTTCTTCTGCGCGCTGATCCAGCTGGCCTGCGGCCTGATCACCTGGTCGGCCACGCTGCCGTTCAATTTCTATCTGAGCTGGATCGACTGGACCATGCTGGCCCTGCTGTTCCCGGCCCAGATCGCAATCCTCGCCATCCTGCTCATCAACGGCTTCGAGTTCACTGAAGTCTTGTGGCGCCGCAAATGGATTCGTCACGCCGGCCTGCTCGCACCCGACCCGGTGGAAAAGCAGCCGTTCGTGTCCATCCACCTGGCCTGCTACAACGAGCCGCCGGAAATGGTCATGGTGACGCTCGACTCGCTGGCCGCGCTGCACTACGAGAACTACGAAGTCCTGGTGATCGACAACAACACCAAGGACCCGGCGATCTGGAAGCCGGTGCAGGAGTACTGCGAGAAGCTCGGCAGCAAGTTCCGCTTCTTCCATCTGGAACCGTGGCCCGGCTTCAAGGCCGGTGCGCTGAACTTCGGCCTGAAGGAAACCGACCCGCGCGCTGACGTGGTGGCGGTGATCGACGCCGACTACGTGGTGCGCGAAGACTGGCTGTCGGCACTGACCGGCTACTTCCACGACCCGAAGGTGGCCGTGGTGCAGTGCCCGCAGGCGCATCGTGACTTCGAGCACAACCGCTTCCGCCGCATGACCGCGTGGGAGTACGACGGCTTCTTCCGCATTGGCATGCACCACCGCAACGAGCGCAACGCCATCATCCAGCACGGCACCATGACCATGGTGCGTCGCTCGGCGCTGGAAGGCACTGGCGGCTGGTCCGAGTGGACCATCTGCGAAGACGCCGAGCTGGGCCTGCGCCTGATGCACGCCGGCTATGAGCTGGTGTACGTCGATGAACTGATGGGCGTGGGCCTCACCCCGGCCGACTTCAAGGCGTACAAGAGCCAGCGCTATCGCTGGGCATTCGGCGCCATGCAGATCCTCAAAGGTCGCTGGGACTGGATGACCAAGAAGGGCCCGCTTTCCGGCGGCCAGCGCTTCCACTTCCTCACTGGCTGGTTCAGCTGGTTCGCCGATGCGCTGCACCTGATCTTCACCATGATGGCGATCTTCTGGACCGCCGGCATGGTGGCCTTCCCCACCTTGTTCACGCTGCCGATGCAGCTATTCCTGATCCCGGTCATCGGCTTCTTCTTTGCCAAGGCCATCTTTGGCATCGTGCTGTACCGCGTGCGCGTTCCATGCAGCTGGTACGACACGCTGATGGCCTCGCTGGCCAGCATGGGCCTGTCGCACGCCATCGCGCGCGGCATCCTGCACGGCCTGACGCGCGAGAAGACTTCGTTCGTGGTGACGGCCAAGAGCCGTCGTCTGGGCGGTAGCAATTTCGCTGCGTTCGCTCCCGTGCGTGAAGAGCTGCTCATGGCCATCGCCCTGACCGGCTGCATTGTCGGCATGGCATTGAGCTTCGGTACGCAGTACATCGAAGGCACGTTGTGGATGTTCATCCTGGCCGCGCAGTCCATTCCTTATGTGTCCGCGGTGATCGGCGCTTGGATAGCGCATAAGGCTGGCGACAAGGCGGGTTGATATCCGTCGTCTCGGCGAGCCGCTGTTCACCAGCGCTCGCCCATGGATCGGCTAAGCTTCGGGTCGCCTGTTTTTCACCCCACAGGCGACCCCACTCCAGGACGGAACCAGGATCGGATGCGCCGACTTCGAGGCCTGACACTACTGTTGCTGTGGCTGCTCCCCATGCTTGCGCATGCGGGCGTACAGCTGGTGGTGGAAGGCGTGGACGATCCGCTCAAGAACGCCGTGACCTCGGGCGTCGACATCTCCGCTTACGCCAATCGCGAGGTCACCGAAGCGCAGGTGCACCGCCTGTACAACCAGGCGCTCGATCAGGCCAAGAGCGCGCTGGAGCCTTACGGCTATTACGAAGCCCAGGTGCACGGCCAGCTCAATCCGATAGGTGACGGCTGGCGCGTTACCTTGCACGTCACGCCGGGCCAGCCGGTGGTGGTGACGGCCGTGAACATCACGCTCGACTCGCAAGCGACTGCCATTCCCGCTGTACGTCGGGCGCAACGCGCCATTGAGAACCTCAAGGGGCAGACGCTCAATCACGGTGACTACGATTCGGCACGTGACGCCTTGAGCGGTGCTCTCACCGCCAACGGCTTTCTCGATGCGCGACTGGTCACCCGCCGCGTGGAAGTGAATCGTGGCGAACGCAGCGCCGTGGTTCGCCTGGCATGGGAGACCGGCCCGCGCTATCGCTTCGGGCAGGTGCACTTCGAGGGCTCGCAATTCCGCGAAGGTTTCCTGCAACGCTACGTACCCTTCAAGGCCGGCGACTACTTCTCGCAGGAAAACCTGCTGCGGCTACAACAGGCATTGAACTCCGCCGACTACTTCTCGATGGTCAATGTGCTGCCCGATGTCGAAGACAAGAAGAACAACGTAGTGGACGTGAAGGTGGAGCTTTCGCCGGCCAAGCGCACCATCTATTTCGGCGGCCCCTTCTACGGCACCGATACCGGTATTGGCGTGCGCATCGGCAGTGAACGACGCTGGATCAACCGCCGCGGCCACAAGTGGCGCAACGAGGCGGTGATCTCGCAGAACCTGAAGACGATCTCCACGCTCTACACCATCCCCATGCCCGGCTCGAACCAGCGCAGCTTCAACTACGGCGCAACGTACGTCGACTCCAATACCGACACCTCTAAATCGAAGACCTTCCAACTGGTGGCCAACGAATCCCGCCAATGGCATGGCTGGGTGCGCACCATCGGCTTGCGCGCGCTCGACGGCACCTTCACGGTGGGACAGAAGAGCGGCGAATCCTACAACACACCGGGCGTGGAGCACGGCAGCAGCAACCTGTTCTACCCAGAGGCCACGCTGTCGCGCAAATCCGGCGACAATCCGGTGTTTGTGCGCAGCGGTTGGTCACTCGCATTCAGTGCACGCAGCACCGTCGGCGGGTTCTTGTCCAATGCCGCCTTCAGCCAGGTCACTGCCGACGGCAAGTGGATCGACAGTTTCTGGGGCAACAATCGCCTGATCCTGCGCAGCTCCGCCGGCGTCACCTGGACCAACGACTTCAATTCCCTGCCACCGCAGTTGCGCTTCTTCGCTGGCGGCGACCGCTCGGTGCGTGGCTACGGTTTTCAGGCCATCGGCCCCAAGAATTCTTATGGCCGCGTGGTGGGTGGCAAGAACCTGCTGGTGGGTAGCTCCGAGGTGGAACACTACTTCACGCGGCAATGGGGCATGGCAGCGTTTGTCGATGCGGGCAACGCGTTCGATGGCACCGATTACCGCCCCAAGGTGGGTGCGGGTTTAGGCGTACGCTGGTTGTCGCCGGTGGGCATGATCCGTGTGGATGTCGCCACGCCGGTGCATAACCCGGATGACCACGGCGTGGAACTCCACGTGGTGATCGGACCGGATTTGTGAGCACGCCGCGATGACCGACACGCCCTCGCCCGCACCCACCCAATCGCGCCGCCGCTGGCTGCGTTGGACGCTGCTGACACTGTTCGCCCTGGTGGTGTTGCTGCTGGCGTTCGTCGGTTGGCTGCTGGGCACCGCGCCGGGCTTGCGCTTCGCACTCGCGCGCGCCGAGGGGCTGACCAACGGCGCACTCACGGTGCAGTCTGCGCAGGGGCGCCTTATCGGCCCGCTCGATATCACAGGCCTGCGCTATGCCGACGGCAGCGGCCTCGACGTCAACGTTGCCAAGGCCCACCTGGATCTGCGTGCGCGTTCGCTGCTGCGCAAGCAACTGCACGTGCTCGATCTCCATGCCGATGGCGTGGAAGTGGCCCTGGCGAAAAGCCAGCCGGACCAGTCCCAAAGCAGTTTTTCCTGGCAGCCTCCGATCAACATGGTGCTCGACCGGGCGCGTGTCGGCACGGTGAAGATCACCCAGGACGGCCAGCCGGTGTTCGCCTCCGATGCACTCGATGTGGCTGGCAGCTGGACCGGCCACGGCATCGAGCTGCGCCAGCTGACACTGCGCGCACCTGATGGTCATGTGGATCTCACCGGCAACATCATCGTCGGCGGCAAGTATCGTGGTGACGGCAAGCTCAATTTTGCATGGACGCTTAGCGGCACCGAATACGCCGGCGAGCTGCAGGCACGCGGCGATGGCAAGCAAGCGCATCTCGATCTCGAGCTTACGCAACCCATGGCGGCGCATTTGCAATTGCAGCTGGCTCAGGGCGGCGACTATGCGTGGACAGGGCGTGTCGACGCGCCGCGTTTCAATCCGAAGCCGTTGCTGGGCGACAGCTCACTCACTGGTCTGGCCGTCGCACTGAGCGGCCAGGGTAATCGCCGCAGTGGCACGCTCACTGGCCAGCTCGGCCTCAACGACTACCAGCTGCAACTGCAGCCATTGAGCGCACGCTTCAGCGAGGACCTCAAGACCCTGACGGTGGAACAGCTCGGCGTCAGCTCCACGCAGTTCAAGGGCAACCTTGCCGCGCGCGGCACGATACAACTCGCCCATCAGCCGTTGACCGCTGACCTCACCGTCGACTGGAAGGATGTCGAATTGCCCGAATCCATGGTCGGGCAGCTCTTGCTCAGCCACGGCAGCCTGCATGCCACCGGTGGCATCGATCAGTTCCATGCTGAAAGCGCTCTGGCCATCGGCCCGCCCGACAGGCTGGCCGACATCACGCTCAATCTCGACGGCACACAGCAGCTGCTCAACCTGCACGCGTTCACCATCAAACAAGCGCAAGGCGAACTGCAAGCCAACGGCACGATCGCGCTGCAACCCGTGCTGGGCTGGCAACTCGAAGCCACCGCCAAGACGTTTGACCCCGGCCATCTGCTGGCCAAGTGGAACGGCTCGCTCGATTTCGATATCGCCACGCAAGGCACGCTGCCGCAGGATCGTCCGGACGTAGCGCTGGAAATCCGCAAGCTGGAAGGCCGTCTGCGTGACCGCACGGTTCGCGGTGAGGGCAAATTGCACCTGCCACCGGAAGGTGTGGTCGAAGGCCGGTTGCATCTGGTATCCGGCGGCAGCGATGCGGTGATTGAGGCGCGTCCTGGCAGCAGCAACGACGTCACCATCCGCCTCGCCGTTGCCACGCTCGGTGACTGGTTGCCGGATGCAGCAGGCCGGCTGCAAGGCACCATCCAGGTGCGCGGCAAGCACCCGCGACTTGCGGTCGATGCGAATCTGCAGGGACAGGCGCTGAGTTATGCAGGCCAGCGCGTGGACAGCCTTCGCCTGCTCGCCAATGTGCCTGATATCAGTCATCCCGGTGGCAGGCTGGATCTGCAGGCGGGTGGCGTGAATGCAGGCGGCCTCAACTTCACTCAGGTCAACGTGCGTGGCGATGGTACGGCGGAGCATCACAGCCTTAGCTTGAACGCACACGGCTCGCCGCTCAGCACCGATCTTGCCGTGAACGGCAGCCTGCGAGGCTCGTCGTGGAGTGGCACGCTGTCCACGTTGAATATCGACCTTGCGGGGCTGCCACGTTGGCGCCTGCAGCAATCCACGACGCTGTCGTACAACGACGGCGCCATGAACTTGTCTGAGCTATGCCTCACCGCCGGCGAACCGTTGCTGTGTGCGGCGGCCAGGCAGGACAAGGCCGGCAATCTCGACGCCAGTTACCGTCTGCGCAACATGCCTATCGCCTTGCTGATGAGCGCCATCAGCAGCAGCAAGGTGCCGATGCGCGTCGCCGGCACGCTCGAAGGTGACGGTAATGTCCGTCGCAACACCGCAGGTGCGTTGAATGGCACCGCGTCGATTACCTCGGCTCACGGCGCCATCGCTTATGCCGACCGCCCCGACGAGCCGCTGATCACCTACAACAACCTCACGCTCAATGCGCAGCTGAGTCCCGCCAACCAGCATATTGAACTGCACGCGGGGCTCAGCAATCAGGGGCGTCTGGATGGCCAGGTCAACATCAGCGGCGCACAGCAGGCGCTCAGTGGACGTGTCTCTGTTCAGGCCAACAACCTCGCGTTGCTGGAAATCTTTACGACCGAGGTGGTGAATCCGAAGGGTGTCATCCAAGGTGACTTCACGCTTGGCGGAACACTTGCACAGCCTGCCATCAACGGCCAGGCCGGCCTCAATAATTTCGCTGCAGAAATTCCTGCCATGGGCCTGAAGCTCAGCCAGGGTCATGTCACCGTCAGCACACCGGATACTCAGCATTTCCGCATCGACGGCAGCTTGCATTCCGGCGATGGCAACCTGGTCCTGCAAGGTAATGCGTCACTGGGTGTCGATGCGCAAAGCGTGTTGACCGTAAAGGGGAGCAACGTCACTGCCGTGGATATTCCGGCAGCCAAGGTCACCGTCTCGCCTGATCTCGCCTTGCGCCACGGCACCGAGGGTCTGGACATCACCGGCAGCGTGACCGTCGACAGCGCCGACGTGAACCTGGACAAGCTACCGGGATCAGGCGCCACCCGCGCCTCGCCCGATGTCGTGATCGTGGACGCCAAGGAGCCGCAGGAACAGGCCAGCCGCATGCCGATCACGGCGACGGTCACTGTCGATCTCGGCCACAAGACGCACTTGGTCGGCATGGGCCTGGATGGTCGTCTGCGCGGCCAGCTGGTGGTCAGTGAACGCCCGGGTCGCGCAACCACCGGACAAGGCCAGATCCTGGTGGATGGCACGTACAAAGCCTACGGCCAGAATCTGCAGATCGATCGCGGCCAGTTGTTGTTTGCCTCAACGCCCATCGACAACCCCGGCCTCAACATTCGCGCGGTCCGCCGGATCAACCCCAACGCCACCGTCGACGATGGCCAGCAAGTGGGCATCCATGTCGCCGGCACGGCGCAACGACCTGTGCTCACCATATTCTCGCAACCCGCGATGGATCAATCCGACGCGCTTGCTTATCTGGTTACCGGCAGGCCGCTGAACCAGGTGAGGAGTGGCGAAGGCAGCACGGTGAATGCGGCCGCGCAGGCGTTGGGTTCCGCTGCCGGCAATTTATTGGCCAAGAGCATTGGCTCGCGTCTTGGCTTCGACGACATTGGTGTCAGCAATAGCGATGCCCTCAATGGCGGCTCAGCATTCACCATGGGCAAATTCCTCTCGCCACGCCTGTATATCAGCTACGGCGTAGGCCTGTTTGATCCGGGCCAGGTCATCACCTTGCGCTACCACTTCAATTCGCGCTGGAGTTTCGAGGCGCAAAGCGCAACGGATTTCAGCCGTGCGGCGCTTAACTACCGTATCGAGAGATAGCGGCGCCTCGGGCCTTCTCTCTCACTCGTCATTCCGGCCTGTGCTGGGGTGAGCGACAAATACATGCGTCTTCAATCTTCCTTTTTGACTCGAGCGTTTTCAGCTTTTGGTGTTACAAAATAAGGCCTGGTATGAATCGAAATAGGGAAGGCTTGTTTGAAACGACCGCGAAGACATGCCTTCGTCGTCGCATCCCAGAACAAATGCCCCTCGCTAGCAATCACATGTTGCCGACGCAAGCCTCCAAGGGCCAAGACGCGACTCAGTCGCGGTTCGCCAACAAATAACCTACGCGATACGGGCTAATTATTTCTTAAACGGTCGATCGGGCGGGTCTATTCCATCCGCTGCTGAACGCCAACCTGTGTACTTCCCGCACTTCGGATAGGTCGTCGTACCGTCGTCGTGGTCGACATAAACGGCATACTTTATGACACCACCATTGACGCTCTCAACGCAAAAATAGGTAGCAAACATCCTCACAAATCCTGTCTTGTCTGGGATGCCCTGCAAAACGAACATATAGGTTTCACCGGCAGCAAGTGGCTTTCCGCCCCCCATCTTGGTGTAACCCGGAACGGGCTTGTTGTAGGTAATGCAAGCGCCCGCTCGCAGATGCACAGGCTTTGCGCCTTGCTGCAACACTATCGCCCATTCTTCGGGCGGCCACTCCGCATGAAATGCCATAACGCCAGCGGCGCGCAAATCGAAGGCCTCGGACCCACTCGCCAGACAGCCCTTTATGACGCTTCCTTCCTGCGTCAGGTCTAAGGCGGGGAAGTGCACCGGACCATCGCTTGCATAGACGTTTCCCGCCAGGAAAGAAGCGCCGATAAACAATAGAATGCAACGCATAGCGTTCTACTTGGGCAGGTGGGAAAGACTAAGCGGATTCACAAACGGCGCCATAACTCGATATAGATCGAAGAAGTTTGCATTCGGATTGTACGCCGCCCATCGGTGCTTATAGATGCAAATCATGTAGTAGTCAGAGATTAGATCGCCTTGTTGCTCCATGTTGAAATCACTTAGTTTGCTTGTTGGCGTCAAGGTGTAGCTGTAGGAGGATGAACCAGCCAATTGCAACGCGAGCCCATTCCGCTTTACTCCGTAGCCTCGTTGAAATTGCCATACATGCACCATTTCATGGATGAAGCGGCGTTTATCGTCGTCCGGCGCTATTGAAAAGTCGTCTTGATAGATCAGGGATGGAAAATACATTTCACCATCCGGCGTCATTGCTCTACCGGGATCTTGAAAGCCGAACGCGTAGCCAGAACCGCGGTGATGTACCTTCACCGTACCGTAATTGATGCCATCACCGAACACCGTGCGCGCCATGAGTTGCTCACCTGCGGTGAGGCCACGTGATCGTCCTTTGGGCAACGGTACGGACGTAACTAGCGGCGCGTCCGTCTTCGTGGTTGTTGCGAGCGCACGTGCGCCCCCTCCCAAATAGATGCGTTCTTCATCGTTCCACCACAAATCCGGCGCATGGCAGCACATCGTCTCGCGACGGTCCCTTATTGCCGTCAAAGTCATTGTCTGTATATCTGCCGGCCTGGGTGTCGAAATAACCGCCGATAGCCCGTTCGCGTCTGTGGTCCCGCTAGGACGGGAGCCGTCGCTCAGGTCAAGGCAATACTTAACATTGCGTACCGGCTGGCCTTCGCCTTCAAATACAACGCGAATTTGCGCGTTGTAGTCGTAGGGGTTGATCCTCGGTGCTGGCCATTGCCCCCTAAATTCTGGCCAGCAAGTAGCACAGCGGCTCTCTCGTGGGCATTTTTCCATCGAACAACCCTCTAGCGTGTAGAGGGCTCATGTGAGCCGACAGAGAAAGCCGCCACAATCAGCAATTGACTCCCTTTCACGTAGGTGCGCCAAACATGGCGCATTCCCCCCGCGTTTCGAATCGCGCGGCCTTGCTCGTGCTGATGCCTTGACCTCTGATCGGCAAGCAGCCAGCACTCAAGGTTGCATTTGCCGCAATCGCTGCAGCTCACCCTTCAGCCAAACTGCCGACAACTGTTCCTTGCCGTCGCAATTCACCTTATAGGGTTTGCCGCTGAAGCTGCTCTCGCTCCCTGCGCGCTCGATGAACTGCTCCGCTGAATTCACGATGTTCTTGCGCACGAGATAGTCCAGCTTCTGCCGCAGATGTGCTTGCGCTTGTGTAGCGCTGTACGCGCTGCCGTTGCGAATGAAGGTGCAGTGGCTGCTGCCAACGAAAGCCAGCAATGCATTCACCTCCCGCTGACCGGTTGCATCCAGCGCTGCGTGCGCATTCACCGATAACCCACTCGCGCCGGCCAGAAGCACCGCAATCACGCCACCACGCCACCTACCCTGCATCACCTTGCCCTCCCATGGCAGGCTCGCCCATCGCAAATAGTCACGAATTATCACCGTAGCCCATTGGTCATACCCCACGCACCCTCGCCTCGGGCTATTGTGGTGCCCTTTTTATCCTCAGGAGTATGCGGCCATGCGGCAATTTCGTTGGATTCTCACGGCAGCGGCGCTGACCAGCACCTGCGCGTTGGCGGCCACCCCGACCGAACCCGCAGCGGCCCACGCACCCGCCCGTAGCGTCAGCGGCATCGACCTTGCCGGCATCGACCACGGCGTGCTGCCAGGCAACGACTTCGATAACCATGCCAACGGTACCTGGAAGAAGACAGCCGAGATTCCGGCCGACCGCTCCAGCACCGGCGTGTTCCTGGAAGTGTTCCAGAAGGCCGAGCAGCGCACCGCGGATCTGATTCGCGACGCGGGCAAGGGCAATCCGGCCAGCGGCAGCAACGAGCGCAAGATCGCCGACTACTACGCCGCCTACATGGACGAAGCCGGCATCGAGAAGCTTGGCCTCGCCCCGCTGCAGCCGGAACTGAAAAAGATCGACGCCATCAGCACCAAGGCGGACCTCGCCCGCGTGCTCGGCGAAGGCCTGCGCGCGGATGTGGACCCGGTGAACGCCACCAACTTCCATACCGAGCATTTGTTCGGCTTGTTCGTCTCGCATGGTCTGGTGGACGCGCAGCACAACATCCCGTACCTGCTGCAGGGCGGTATTGGCATGCCCACGCGCGACTACTACCTGTCGGACGACAAGGCGATGGTCGAAACGCGCGGCAAGTACCAGACCTATATCGCCGCCCTGCTCAAGCAGGCTGGCATCGCCGATGCCGACGCGAAGGCCAAGTCCATCCTCGAACTCGAAACGAAGATCGCCAAGGCGCAAGTCGACATCGTCGAAAGCCAGGACGTGCACAAGGCCAACAACCCGTGGCCGATGGCGTCGTTCGCGAAGAACGCACCGGGCCTCGACTGGGCCGCGTTCTTCAAGGCGGCTGGTCTTGATCAGCAGAAGATCGTGAACGTGTGGCAGGTACCGGCCATCAAGGGCCTTTCCGCGCTGACCGGCAGTGAATCGCTGCAGACCTGGAAGGACTACCTCACGTTCCACGCGCTCAACGAAAGCGCGAGCTTGCTGCCCAAGGCGTTTGCCGACCTCAGCTTCGGCTTCAACGGGCAGACCCTGTCGGGCACGCCCAAGCAGCGTGATCGCTGGAAGCGCGCGGTGGCCAGCACCAATGTGTCGCTCGGCGACGCGGTGGGCCAGATCTACGTGAAGAAGTACTTCCCTGCCTCGTCGAAGCAGCAGGTCGAGCAGATGGTGAAAAACATCCTCGCCGCGTTTGACGACCGCGTGGATCACCTCGACTGGATGACTCCGGCCACGCGCGAAAAAGCCAAGGCCAAGATCGCCGCTATCCACGTCAGCGTGGGTTACCCGGAAACCTGGCGTGATTTCAGCACGCTGGAGATCAGCCCGAACGATGCACTGGGCAATCAGCAGCGCGCACTGAAGTTCGAGTACCTGCACCAGCTCGCCAAGCTTAACCAGCCGGTGGATCGCGGCGAATGGTGGATGACGCCGCAGACGGTAAACGCGGTCAACCTGCCGCTGCAGAATGCGCTGAACTTCCCGGCCGCCATTCTCGAATCGCCCTTCTTCGATCCGAAGGTGGATGCTGCCGCGAACTACGGTTCGATCGGCGCCATCATCGGTCACGAGATCAGCCACAGCTTCGACAACCTCGGCGCCGAGTTCGACGCGCAGGGCAACCTCAACAACTGGTGGACACCGGAAGACCAGGCGCACTTCAAGGCCGCAGGCCAGAAGCTGGTGGAGCAGTTCAACGCCTATGAAGCGCTGCCGGGCCTGCATGTGAACGGCCAGCAGACGCTGGGCGAGAACATCGCCGACGTATCGGGCCTGACCATCGCCTATCTCGCGTATCACAAGTCGCTTGGCGGCAAGCCGGCACCGGTGCTCGACGGCCTTACGGGCGACCAGCGTTTCTTCCTCGCCTTCGGCCAGTCGTGGCGCGAGAAGGTTCGCGAGGCCGCCATGCGCGCACGCGTGATCGGCAACGAACACGCCCCGGGCCGCTTCCGCGCGCAGACCGTGCGCAATCTTGACGCGTGGTACGACGCCTTCCAGCCGAAGCCGGGCCAAACGCTGTATCTCGCGCCGGCGGATCGCGTGAGGATCTGGTAACACACCACCCATGCGATTAAACGAAAAGCCACGCCTCGTAAGAGGCGTGGCTTTTTCTTGGAGCACTCTTCAGACCACACTGTAGGAGCGCGCTTGCGCGCGACCCCAGCCAGCCTCAGTCCCGACTATGGGGACCCAAATGCCGCGCTAGACCACATCGAACGTACGCATCATGAACACGCTGTACGGATCCTCGACATAGTCCGCAAACGGCCCGCAATAAACGAAACCGAATCGCGCATACAACTGACGCGCCGCCTCGAAAGCGACGGGTGACCCTGTTTCCAGACTTAGCCGACGGTAGCCTCGCCGCCCGGCTTCATCAAGCAAGTGCTGCAACATCAGCGCAGCCACACCCCTGCGTCGATGCCGGTTGGACGTGCGCATGGATTTGATCTCCCCATGCGACGCATCCAGCTGCTTGATGGCGCCACAGCCGAGCAACTCGTCTCGTTCCCAGACAGTCCAGAACGTGATTTCCGGCTGGCGTAATTTCGCCAGATCCAGCGCATGGATGCTCTCCGGCGGCGAGTGCAGCGCCATGTCGTCGAGATGTTCCTGCAGCAGGGCGGCGATGGCGGCGCCGCTCAGATCATCGATGCGGATGTCCAAGTCATACCCCCTTCACATGAGGCCCCAGTCTACGCGACAGCGCCGCCTTCTCTGTAGGAGCGCACTTGTGCGCGACCGCAACACTACCCGGTTGCCGCTCCGTTTGGTTGTCGCGCACAAGTGCGCTCCTACCGAAAACGAGAACGCCCTCAGGCGATGCCCAAACCTTCGATACCAACGATGTCGTGCGCATCAAAACCAGCCATCTCCGCGAATCGGCGACCGCGATCGGCGTAGTCGTGGAATTGGTCGAAGCTTGGCGCGCCCGGTGACAGCACGATGGTGCCGCCCGTGGGGGTCATGGCACGCGCTCGCACCACGGCCGCAGCCAGGTCATTCACCTCTTCCACCTTCACGCGCGCTTTGCGCAGCGCATCCGCGATGCGCGGGCCATTGGCACCCTGTGCCACGATCGCGTGCGGAGCGTGCGCCTTCATCGCAAAGACAAACTGACTCCAGTCCAGACCGCGGTCATGCCCACCCACGATCACAGTGACTGCCCGGCCCTGCAGGCTGCCCAGTGCCGCCAACGTCGCCAGCGGCGTAGTACTGATGGAGTCGTTGACCCAGTGAAAACCGTCATGCTCACCCAGCGGCTGCAGACGATGTGGCAGAGGACGGAAGGTAGCAAGCGCCGCTGCGGCTTTCAGCGCATCGAAGCCCATCGCCTCAAGCGCCGTCAGCGCAGCACAGGCATTGAGTGCATTGTGAGCGCCCGGCGCTCGCAGGCCCGCGATTTCAAACACGGGCTGCGAACCTCGGCGAATGAAACCGCCCGCCACATGCCAGCCATCGACGTGGCCAAACACGATGCGGTGCGGATGCTTCGCCGTGCGTTTGAGTAGAAACGATTGCGTGGCATTGACCAGCAGCTGCTTCGACACATCCGCCAGCTTGAGCTTGTCGTCGATGTAGCGTTCACGCGAGCCATGCCAGTCGAGGTGTTCTTCGTAGAGGCTGGTGATCACGCCAAGCTCCACCGGGCCGGCTTCACCCGTCTGGAAACTGGAAAGCTCGATGACCCAGAGATCGGCCGACGCATCCAGCAGCTCCAGCAAGGGCATACCGATATTGCCGGCCAGTGCGGTGCGCACGCCAAGGCTGCGCGCAAGGTGCGCCAGCATCGCCGTGGTGGTGCTTTTGCCTTTGGTGCCTGTAACGGCGATGACGCGAGCCTGGGGCTGCTCGGCAAACCACAGCGCGGTGCCGGAGGTGATGTGGATACCGGCCTCGTGCGCCGCAAGCAGCGCCGGCTTGTACGCGGAGATGCCAGGGGACTTCACCACCACGTCGAACATGGCCAAGGCGGTTGCGTCGGGCTCGTGCCCGCGCACATCCAGCGCGGCGTCGAAGGCCTGAGCCGATACCACTTCGGCATCGGCGCAGAACAGCGTCAACGGCAGCTGCGGCAAGCGCGCGCGGATGGCCGAGATGGCGGCGCGCCCTTCCCGGCCAAAACCCCACACGGCAACACGCTTGCCAGCGAGATCGGCGATGCGCAGTGGTGACGCTTCGCTCACGCGAAGAACGCCAGCGCCGGCTGCAAGCGTGCGGGAATTCGGTGCTCCCCCGAAGGCTGCAGCCACGGCTCCAGTGCCAGCTCCTGCACATCGAGTTGCGGCAGGATCTCGCTGCGGAAGCGGGCCACCAGGGCATCTTCCTGCCACTCCGAACGCTGGCTCAGGGCTACCATCGCCGCGCGCGCTTCCGCGCCTTCACCCACGCATTCGAACGGCTTGTGGTCCTGGTACTCCAGCAAGGCATCGAAACCCGGCGCAAGGTTCTCGTCGTCCAGCAGGTTGCGGCCGAAGATGGACAACAGCCGCGGCTTGGCCAGGAACGGCGCCAGGGCCAGAAACACAAAGTGGCACTTCGGGCACTGCCCACACCAACGATCAGCCGGCTTGGGGCCGAGCAGCTTGAAGTTGCGGTTACAGCTGGAGAACACGTCGAAGTACAGCGTGAGTTTGGAGAACGAACGGGTGACCGCCAGCTCCGAATACGGGCGCAGCAGCGAGCAATAAGTGAGATCGGCAGCGACATGCTGGTGCAGCCAGTCGCCCAGCAGCTGTTCAAAGGTGTAGCCCTTGCTCCACTGATGGTTCACCTGCTGGCCTTCGTACTCCAGCGTGGCAGCGGAAGCGGAGCGCTCGTTGGCAAACGCAATGCTGTCAAAACCATAGAGAATCGCCGCCACCGCGAGGATGGCCGAGTTCACCGCCGTCACCGGAATATGGCCGTTCCACGCGCCCAGGCGGTTCAACTCGAACAGCACCGGTGACAGCTCGCGCTGGATGTTGAGCATCGGCAGGCCGGTACGCTCGGCGCAGGTGGCGATCAGCGGTGAATTGCCGACCCACACGGCGGTGGCTTCGCCGCCGATGGATTTGATGGCTTCCACCGCGACCAGCGAATCCTTGCCTCCGCCGATGGGCACCAGGGTGCGATGCGGCAGGTTCAACGCCTTGACGGCAGGCTGTGCGGCCGCGCCGCGCGGGAAGCCAATGCGGCCGCGCAGATCCAGGCCGTTGCGATAGGCGAACTCCGCCAGGCCGTGCAGATAAAGCGCGTCGAGCAGGTCGGCGGTAGCGTCGTCGAGCGGACCACTGGCCACCTCGATTCGCGGCGGCACACCGGCCTTGTAGTAGCTGACACCAGCGATCAGATGCAGCAACTTCAGCGCCTGATCAAACGCCGCCTGGTGGCTGGACGGGATGGCCGGCGCATTCGGAAAGCGCACGCGCTCGATCAGCTCTTCGCCGTGGTCGAAGGCATACACCAGTTCGGCCACGCCATCGGCGTAGCTGCAGCGCACGAAGCGGAATACCTGGGTCAGGCGGGGGTTGATGTTGGTCGTCACGCCTCAGTCTCCATTGCATGCTCCCTCTCCCCTCCGGGGAGAGGGTTGGGGTGAGGGGTCGGGGCTGGCCAAAGCCTCCAGAATCACCTCGAGCACGCTGTCAGTGTTTTTCAGTACATCATTGTTCCAGAAACGCAGCACTCTGTAGCCCATGGACTGAAGCTCGCAGGTCCTGCGTTCGTCGTAAATCAGCTGATCGCCATGCTGGCCGCCGTCGCGCTCCACAATCAGGGCCGCATCCGGGCAGACAAGATCGACGATATACGAACCGATCTGATGCTGCCGCGGGAATTTCCAGCCCGAAAGGCGACGATTGCGCAGGTGATACCAAAGCAATTGTTCTGCGTCGGTTTGACCGATCCGCAAGTTGCGAGCCCGATCTACGTGCAAACGCTTCATCCTGAGCGTCCCTGATTGATACGTCACCGCGAGCACCCGCCCCTCACCCCAGCCCTCTCCCCGGAGGGGAGAGGGAGAAGTGGGGTTCCCGGTTACTCCAGGATGATCTCCTCGGCGTCATCCCGCAGGTTATACGGCGACGACATCACCTTGCCGTACGCGCCCGCCTGGGCCACCAGCATCACGTCGCCTTCCTGCGGCTCCGGCAGGCGACGGTCAGTGCCCAGCACGTCGCCGCTTTCGCAGATCGGGCCGACCACCTGGAACAACGCCGTTGCCGACTCTTCCAGCCGCGTGAGGTTCACGATCTCGTGCCAGGCCTCGTACAGCGCAGGGCGAATCAGGCTGTTCATGCCCGTATCCACGCCAAGGTAGCGGATCTGGCCGTGGCCCTTGCCCTTGGTCTGCGTGACCTTGGTAATGAGCACGCCGGCATCCGCCACGAGATAGCGGCCCGGTTCCATCCACAACTTGTAGTGCGGATAGGCGGCCTTCACCTCGCGCAACACCTTGTCGAGCGCGGCGATATCCAGTCGCGCCTCGCCCGGATGCGACGGCACACCGAGGCCACCGCCAATGTCGAGGAAGGTGACGCTACCAATGCGCTCGGCGAGGCTGGCCAGCTGGCCGTACACCTCACCCCAGTGGGAATCATCAAGGATGCCCGAGCCGAGATGGGCATGCAGGCCACGCACGGTCACGCCATGGGTGTCGGCCAGTCGTAGGAACGCGTCGAGCTGTTCCACCGGCAAACCGAACTTGCTGCCGCTGCCACCGGTGCGCACCTTCTCGTGGTGGCCGAGGCCACGACCGAGGTCGAGACGTAGCACCACTTCCTTGCCACGGAACAGCTCACCCCAATGTTCCAGCTGATAGAGCGAATCCAGCGACAACGTGGCGCGCGTGGTGAGTGCCCACTCGTAATCCTCGCGTGGCGCGAAGTTGGGCGTAAACAGCAGCGGCGCTGAGTCGGGCACCACGGCCATCACAGCTTTCAGCTCGCCCGGCGACACGCACTCGAAACCGAAACCCTCTTCGGCCAGTGCCTTGAGGATGGCCGGATGCGTGTTGGCCTTCACCGCGTAATGCAGGCGATCCACTGCTGCCAACGTTTTCAGCTCGCGCGCCTGCTGGCGCACGGTGGGCAGGTGGTAGACGTAGCGCGGCGTGGCGCCAGCACCGATCTTGAGCAGATCGGCACGACGCTCCTCGCGCCACCACGACGCAGCGGGCGGCAACACTTCGCCCGTGCCGTACAGCGCCTGCCAGCTCGGACCGAACAGCGCGCTGTCGTCCGTGCGCAACGCGCCAGCGGTGATCAGCAGCTCGTGCAGGTGAGGCAGCAGTTCGTCGACGACGTTCTCATCCACCACGAAGGTGAGGTTCAAATTGTTGGACGACTGCGAAATCATGTGCACGCGCAGCTGGCCGAACTCCGCGAGCACGGTGGACAGCGTGTGCAGCATGGAACGCATGCCGCGCCCCACCAGCGTGATCGCAGCGCACGGCGCGATCACCTTCACGCGACATACCTTGGCCAGATCGCTGGCCAGCGCGGCGAGCGCGTCGGAATCGAGCAGGTTTTCGGTGGGATCCAGAGAGACCGTCACGTTGGTTTCAGCCGAACCGATCATGTCCACCGACAGACCGTGCTGCTTGAACTGCGCGAACACGTCAGCGAGAAAGCCAACCTGCTGCCACATGCCCACCGATTCCATCGACACCAGGGTGATGCCCTTGCGTGCGCTGATGGCTTTGACGCTCGGCGCATGCTCGCGCACTTCCGGGCCGATCAGGGTGCCTTCCAGCTCGGGCCGGTTGGTGTCCTTGATCAGCAGCGGCACGCGCGGCTCGCGCAGCGGCGAGAGACAACGCGGATGCAGCACCTTGGCGCCGGTGGAGGCGATTTCCTGGGCTTCCTCGTAGTCCAGACGTTGCAGCAGGCGAGCACTGGGTACCTGGCGCGGGTTGGCAGTGAACATGCCCGCCACGTCGGTCCAGATTTCCACGCGCTGCGCTTTCAGCAATGCGCCGAAGTACGAAGCCGAGGTATCCGAGCCACCACGGCCAAGCAGCACCGTGCGGCCCTGCGATTCGCGCGCAATGAAACCCTGCGTGATGAACACATCACCCAATACGGCGAGGCGCGCGTTCAGTGCCGGATCCGGTTTGGCCTCGACCATCGCCGAGAGCAGCTTGGTGCGCTCGTTCTGGTTGGGCAGTGCAATCGCCGAGAGGCAATCGCGCGCGTCCACCCACTGCGTGTTAAGTCCGCTATGGGTGAGAAACGCCGAGCCCAGCGCGCTGGACATCAGCTCGCCATGGGCCTGCACCAATGCTGCCCAGGCAAGCTCGCCCAGCAGCGACGGGCCCTCTTCGGCCAGTCGGGCGAGCTCGGTGAGGCGAGCGTCGAGGGTGTCCGGAACCGCCAGCTGCATGTGATCGAGCAGGTCGTAATGACGCTGTGCGATCGCCTTGGCAGCCTCGATGCGTTTGCCCTTGTCTTCCTGCGCGCACAGATGTTTGAGTGCGTCGGTGATGCCGGTGAGCGCGGACACGACCACCAGCACGCGGGCGCCTTCGGCGCGGCGGCTGGCAACGAGCTCACGGATGTTCTGCCAGCGCGGCAGGGTAGCGACACTGGTGCCGCCAAACTTCATCACGATCCAGGATGCGTCAGCAGGAAGCGACGCGGGGCTTTGCGGGTTCACGAGTACCTTCGTTGGTGGTTGGGGAAAACAATTTGGCCAGTGTTGCGCCGCAGCAGGCGGATTGCAACCGCTGGGGGCTGTATGTGTTTGGATGGCTAAATGCGGGGGTGTACGGGAAGCGAGCCTCGGGGCGCAAGATCAGCCAGCCCCATCGCATCCTAAGAGCCGTCATTCCCGCGAAAGCGGGAATCCAGTGCCTTTGCAGCCAAGCCTCGCGGTGTAGCGGTGGAAAGGCGCTGGATTCCCGCTTTCGCGGGAATGACGGTGAGGGTCACTAACTTTGTCGCTAGCCCCTCACCTTATCTCCCTTCCCCGGAGGGGAGAAGGAGAAGTGTGGTGTTACGCCACCACCACAGGGATCTTGCCAATGCGCGCCTGCCATTCTTTCGGACCGGTCTGGTGCACGGAGGTACCGGCCGAATCCACGGCGACAGTCACAGGCATGTCCTTCACTTCAAACTCGTAGATAGCTTCCATACCAAGATCAGCGAAGCCAACCACGCGCGAAGCCTTGATCGCCTTGGACACCAGGTAAGCAGCACCGCCCACGGCCATCAGGTACACCGACTGGTGCTTCTTGATCGCCTCGATGGCCGCCGGGCCGCGCTCGGCCTTGCCGACCATGCCCAGCAGGCCGGTCTGCGCCAGCACCTGCTCGGTGAACTTGTCCATGCGGGTGGCGGTGGTCGGGCCGGCCGGGCCCACCACTTCGTCGCGCACCGGATCGACCGGGCCCACGTAGTAGATGAAGCGGTTCTTGAAGTCGACCGGCAGCGACTCGCCCTTGTTGAGCATGTCGACCATGCGCTTGTGCGCGGCATCGCGACCGGTGAGCAGCTTGCCGTTGAGCAGCAGCACTTCGCCCGGTTTCCAGCTGGCGACGTCTTCGCGCGTAACGGTGTCGAGGTTCACACGACGACCCTTGCTGGAGTCATACGTGAGCTTCGGCCAGTGCTCCAGCGACGGCGGGTCGAGCGCGACCGGGCCCGAACCATCCAGCGTGAAGTGCGCGTGGCGCGTGGCCGCGCAGTTCGGGATCATCGCCACCGGCAGATTGGCCGCGTGAGTCGGGTAATCCTTGACCTTCACGTCGAGCACGGTGGTGAGGCCACCCAGGCCCTGCGCGCCAATACCCAGCGCATTGACCTTCTCGTACAGCTCGATGCGCAGCTCTTCGGCGCGGTTCTGCGGGCCGCGGGCGATCAGCTCCTGGATGTCGATGTGCTCCATCAACGATTCCTTGGCCAGCAGCATCGCCTTCTCGGCGGTGCCGCCGATGCCGATGCCCAGCATGCCCGGCGGGCACCAGCCGGCGCCCATGGTCGGCACGGTCTTGAGCACCCAGTCCACGATGGAGTCGGACGGGTTGAGCATGGCGAACTTGGACTTCGCCTCCGAACCACCACCCTTGGCGGCCACGATCACCTCGACGGTGTCGCCCGGCACGATGGACATGTTGATGACGGCGGGCGTGTTGTCCTTGGTGTTGCTGCGCTTGCCGGCGGGATCGGCCAGCACGCTGGCACGCAGCTTGTTGTCCGGGTCGTTGTAGGCGCGACGTACGCCTTCGTTGACCATGTCTTCCAGCGACAGGGTGGCGTCCCAGCGCACATTCATGCCGACCTTGAGGAAGACGGTGACGATGCCGGTGTCCTGGCACAGCGGGCGATGGCCTTCGGCGGCCATGCGCGAATTGATCAGGATCTGCGCCATGGCGTCTTTCGCGGCCGGCGACTCCTCGCGCTCATAGGCGGCGGCGAGGTTGGTGATGTAGTCGACGGGGTGGTAGTAGCTGATGTACTGCAGGGCGTCGGCGACGGACTGGATCAGATCGTCTTGCTTGATGGTGGTCATGGCGATTGCTTCGACTCCGGGGAAAGGCGGCGTCGAAAACGGGGCTACCCACGACGCACAACCCTTCTATTGTGCCGCAAACAGCTCTCCGGCCCCAAAAGACCATGGTCTGGCCGTCGGGGGGGTCCTGCGGTCTGGGGGAGTCGCCGCCAGCGCGCCCTCAGGCAACTTCGTCAGCCAAATGACATACGCGCAATTTCTTTCGTCGCGTTTTGAGGCGTGGTGCGGGTTTCGTCAGTTCGTGCGATTGCTCAGGCACTTCACGGCGAGTCGCCCGCATTGCTAGGTTTTCATGGCCGGGGCGAGTGGTTTCTTCAGGGGGTCGCCCGGGTGTTAGGGGAAGGTGACCAAGTCCGTCTCACAGACTCCCGCCGAAAGGCGCGGCGACGTGCAATGCGTCGTCGACGCGCGGCAGGGGATCCATTTACCCTGGAGAAAATCACATGCTTTGGAACTTGCACCGCAAGTCGCTCGCAGCCTCTCTTGCCGTATTGCTCACGTCTGTCTCTGCCGGCGCTATAGCAGCAGACGTCAAGCCGGCCATCGATACGGGACCGGCCAATAACTCGCAAGTCATCAATGTCACGCTTGTCCTGCGATTGCATAACCAGGAGCAGCTGGAGAATTACATCCAGCAGACGGTCACCCCCGGCGGCCCCAATTACCGGCGCTTCCTTTCCACCAGCGAATTTGCCGGCAAGTACGGCGCGACCGATGCCGAGATTGCGCAGGTGCAGAAGTTCCTCAAGCAGAACGGCTTGAGCGGCACTGTGCTGGGCAACCGCATGGCTATTCGTACCAGCGGCACCATGGCCCAATTCAGCGCGGCGTTCAAAACGCCGATCCACACCTTTACGTCGAAAGAGAGCGGACGCTCGTTCCACCGCCCCACGCAGTCGCTGGTGTTGCCCAACGAGCTGACCAACACGCTGCTGTTCGTCTCCGGCCTCAACACTGAACACAAGTACGCGTCGCATGCCGTCAAATCGGTAGAGAGCCGTCAGGCGGCTGCCGGCACGAAGGCGTTGGCCCGCAGCACGCTCAGCGCACCGTCCAGCTCGAATGGCAATCCCACCGCGACCGGCACGCCGGGTGAGTTCACGGTCGGCGACGTGGCCAACATGTACAACATCAATCCGTTGTACGCACAGGGCGTCACCGGCCAAGGCTCGACCATCGCTATCGTGACTCTGTCCAACTTCTATCCGAGCGATGCAGAGACGTACTGGAACGGCATCGGCCTGACCACCAAGCCCAACCGCATCACGCAGATCCATGTCGATGGCGGCGGTGCGTTTGATGGCGGCAGCGGCGAAACCTCGCTGGATGTTGAGCAGTCCGGCGGCCTCGCGCCTTTCGCCGATGTGCTGGTGTACGACGCGCCCAATGCCGGCAACGGCTTCACCGATGCCTTTATGCAGGCCGTGGTCGACAACAAGGCCGACACCATTTCCACCAGCTGGGGCACGCCGGAGATCTTCAACTTCGCCGCGCTCAATGTGCCCGGGGCCAGCAACACCGATACGAGCGACGCTGGCGATCTGCAGACCTTCCACCAGATTCTTCTGGAAGCTGCCGTGCAAGGTCAGTCCACGTTCGCCGCGAGCGGTGACTCCGGCGCCTATGACACGGTGCGCGACCTTGGTGTGGGTACCGGCCCAGGCACGTACAACGCACCGCTCACCGTCGATTCGCCCGCATCGGATCCGTACATCACGGCAGCTGGCGGCACGACCGTACCCTTCACCTATCGTTTCCACCATAACGGCGTCCCTGGCCCGTATGCATCGATTACCAAGGAGCAAATCTGGGGCTGGGATTACATCCAGAATTACTTCGACAAGAATTTCGGCAAGGGCTTGATCAATCTGTTCTCGGTCGGTGGCGGCGGTGGCGTCAGCGTGTACTGGCAGACGCCGGTGTACCAGTGGTTCACCAATGGCATCCGCCGCAGCGAGAAGAAGCAGACGCTCACCTATATCGACCCTGTCGCCGGTGCGCAGACGCAGCTGGTATTGCCGGGCAACTTCCATGGACGCAACGTGCCGGATCTCGCCCTCAATGCGGACCCCGAGACGGGCTACATCGTGGTATCGACGGTGGATGGCGGCGTAATCACCGGTTACGGCGGCACCAGTTTCGTGGCGCCGCAGCTCAATGGCATCAGTGCCCTGCTGACCCAGAGTACCGGCCATCGTGTCGGCTTGTGGAATCCGCAGGTGTATTTCCTGCAGAACGCGTTCGGCTACGGCAAGTGGTCGGCGTTCAACGACATCCGCGAGGGTGACAACTGGTTCTACTACGGCAAGAACGGCTATGAACCGGGCGCCGGCATTGGCACGCTCAACGTGACCAACCTGGCTTTGTTCCTGCAGAGCTTCTGATGCAGAAGCCGTGCATGGGACTGCCATGCACGGTTGATCGACAAGAAGCCGGCTCCCCACGGAGCCGGCTTTTTTTGTGCCGCTGCACACTCCCTGTCGATGACAGTTCTGCAGGACTTGCCGCAGGTCGCCGCACCCGCCATCCTCGCTGGACTTTCCCGCAGCGGGTATTTCATGAGCGACACCCCCACTTCCGGCGGCTATGTCCGCCGTCTCCGACCGTGGGACGCCGCCCTGATCGTGGTCGGCGGACTGATCGGCGGTGGCATTTTCCTCAACCCGTACATCGCGGCGAACCGGACCGAGTCCGGCCTGGCGCTGCTGTTGGTGTGGATCGGCGCCGGTGTGCTCACCCTGATCGGCGCTTTGTGCTACGCGGAACTAGGCGCGCGTCGCCCGCATGCTGGCGGCAGCTATGTTTACCTGCGCGAGGCGTTTGGCCCACTGGCCGGCTTTCTGTTCGGCTGGACCATGCTGCTGGTGATCTATTCCGGCTCCAGCGCCGCCGTCGCCACCATCTTCGCCAGCTATGCCACCGCCGTTTTCGGCATGCCGGCCACCATGGTGACGCCGCTGGCCGCCGGTGCACTGGCCTTCGTGGCGCTGATCAACCTGTTTGGTCTGCGCATCGGTGCGCAAGTGCACAACCTGTTCACGCTGCTGAAGCTGCTGGCGGTCGCGGTGCTGGTGGTGTGCGGCCTGTTCCTCGCCGGAGCCGGCAACAGCCATCCGCTGGCAGCCGATCCCGCACGCGCCGGCGTAGGCTTCATGGGTGCGGCGCTACCAGTGTTGTTCGCCTACTCGGGTTTCACCTACCTCAACAATCTCGCCGGTGAGGTGGCCGAGCCGCAGCGCACGCTGCCGCGAGCGCTGTTCATCGGCATGACGCTGGTCATCGCCGCCTATGCCCTGGTAAACCTGGCCTACCTCGCCGTGCTCGGCCACGACGGCCTTGCCGCCAGCCACACACCGGCAGCTGACGTCATGCAGCGCGTATTTGGCACCACGGGCGCGAAGATCATGGCCATCGGTATCGCCATCTCGACGCTGGGCTTCTGCAACATCACCCTGGTGTCCGGCGCCCGCGTGCTTCAGGTGATGGGGGAAGACGGCCTGTTCTTCCGCAGCGTGGCGCGCCTGCACCCGGTGCATCGCACGCCCAACGTCGCGCTACTGCTGCTCTCGGGCTGGGCCATCGTGCTGGTGCTGTCGGGCAGCTATGGCCAGTTGCTCGACTACGCCACCTTCGGCGACTGGCTGGCGTGTGCCGTGGGCGTGGGTACGCTGTTCTGGTACCGCCGCAACGAGGGCTCGCAGGCCAGCTTCCGCGTGCCAGGCTACCCGCTGCTGCCGCTGGTCTTCATTGGCACGGTAGGCCTGGTGGTGGTGCAAAGCCTGCAGGCAAGTCCCAAAAACACCGGCATAGGCGTGCTGATCATGGCTGCGGGCATCCCGGTTTACCTGGTGTGGCGACGCCTGTTCAGCCGGGTCACCTCCTAACACCCGTCCTCCAATGCCACAATGCGTGGATTGCGAAGGAGAGTTCCACCGATGGCGAGCGCGCAAGACCAGATCCTGACACCCCGATCGAGCAGCACCATCGTGCCCGAGAAGGTACGCGAGGGAGTCGACCTGGCGATCAACGGCAGGAGTTACCGCCACACCGGCGATGATGAGATGCCGCTGCTGTGGTATCTGCGCGACGTACTGCGGCTCACCGGCACCAAGTACAGCGGTGAGCACGGCGAAGGTGGCTATGACCTGGTGCTGGTGGACGGCAAGCTCACCTCCGCCAACAGCGTGCCGATGGCCAAGCTCGCCGGCAAATCCGTCACCACGGTGGAAGGTCTCGCGGCAGCCGACGGCAAGCTGCATCCGCTGCAGCAGGCCTTCGTGGATGAAGACGCCATTGGCTGCGGCTACTGCACGCCGGGCTGGCTGATGGCTTCGCTCGACCTGCTCAATCGCCACCCGCAGCCGAGCGACAACGACATCGACCAGTTACCCAACCTCTGCCGCTGCGGGTGCCAGACGCGCGTGCGCAAAGCCATCAAGCGCGTTGCCAAGGGAGGCCACGCATGAGCGGGCACAGCGACCATACCGTGCAGCTCTCGCGCCGCCGTTTCCTGCAGGTGCTGGCCGGCACAGCCGGTGCGCTGGTGGTGGGCATTGGCTTTGCCGACGCCGCGGATCTTCCGGTACCCGCCGCCCTGCGCGGCGACACGCTTTACGGTCTGGGCGGTTATGTGCGCATCGATGCCGACGGCAACGTGCTGATTGGCGTGCGCGACCCGGATACCGGCACCGGCACCTCCACCTCGCTGCCGCGCATCATCGCCGATGAACTCGATGCCGACTGGACGCGGGTCAGCGCCGTATCGCTGGGCTTGGGCGTGGAAGACGACAACGGCCAGCCGCACTGGACCTTCGGGCACCAGATCGGCGGCCAGGGCAATGCGATACCCGCCGCCTGGGCCGATCTGCGCCAGGCGGGCGCGCTGGCGCGCTGGCTGCTGTTGCAGGCCGCCGCGCGCCACCTAGGCGTGCCTGCCGATCGCCTGCACTGCGATGAAGGCTCGGTGATCTCGCCGGATGGCCGCCGCTTTGGCTACGGCACCCTGGCCGCAGCCGCAGCGAAGATCGCGCCGCCGAGCTCGCCGGTACCCGTCAAGACACCTGATCGCTACACCCTCATCGGCCAGCCAGCGGGCGATATCGATGCCCGCGCCATCGTCACCGGCCAGACCATCTACGCGCTGGACAGCTATCTCGGTGATGCGCTGGTGGCTGTGCTCAATCATTGCCCGTGGACGGACGGCTCGGTGGAAAGCCTGGACACCACCGACACCATGGCTGTGAAGGGCGTGGTCAAAGTGGTGCAGCTAAAACCCGAAGCCGGCTTGCCGCTGGGACAAACCGTCCGCGCACCGGCCGTGGCCGTGCTGGCAGAAAACACCTGGGCGGCGCTGCAAGGTCGCGCCAAACTCAAGCTTGCGTGGAAAGCCGGCAGCCAGAGCGAAAGCAGCGCCGCGTTTGAGCAGCAGGCTTCTGACCTGCTCAACGACAAGAACGCCGCGCCCACTGCGCGCGTGCGCAACGATGGTGATGTCGAGGTTGCGGGCAAGAAAGCCGCGCATCGCGTCGAGGCCACTTATGTGCAACCGTGGCTGGCGCATGCCACGCCTGAACCGATGAATTGCTTGGCGCGCATCACCAAGGATGGCGCCATGCTGGTGGTACCCACGCAGGCACCACAGCAGGCGTGGAAGGTGGTGCAGCGGCTGACCGGCTTCGCGCCCAGCCAGATCGAGATTCGAGTGCCGCGCGTGGGTGGTGGCTATGGCCGCCGCCTCGATCACGACTATGTGGCCGAAGCGGTGCTGCTGGCCAAGGAAATGGAACGGCCGGTCAAGCTGATGTGGACCCGCGATGAGGACCTCACGCAGGACTATTACCGCTCCGCTTCCGTGCACAAATTCAGCGCAACCCTCGATGGCAAACGCCAGCTCATCAGCTGGAACCAGCGCATGGCCAGCGCGTCGGCACTCACCCATCGCGGCGTGCCTGACGACCGTCTCTGGTCGTCCGAGGTCGATGCGCACCAGTTGCCTGCCGGGCTCGTACCCAACCTGCGCAGCGACTGGTATTCGCTGTCGTCGGCCATGCCGCGCGGCCCGGCCCGGGGCATGCCTCACCTGAGCAATGCGTTCGCGGTCGAAAGCTTCGTCGACGAAATTGCGCATTCGATGAAGGAAGATCCGCTGGTCACGCGTCTGCGCCTGATCGGCGAGCCACGCATGATCCCGCTCGGCGACGGACAGACGCTCGACACCGGCCGACTGATCAATGTGCTCAAGCTGGTGGCCGACCGCATCGAGTGGAAGAACTGGCTGCGCACCGTCAACGGCCTGGGCATTGCCTGTTGGCACATCAACGGCACTTACGTCGCGCATGCCGTGGAGGCTTCGCTGCAAGGTGAACGCCTCAACATTGAGCGTGTGGTATGCGCGGTGGATGTGGGTCGCGTCATCAACCCCACGGGTCTCGAAGGTCAGATTTCGGGTGCCACGCTCGACGCCTTGTCCACGGCGCTCAACCTTTCCATCAGCTACAAGGACAGCCAGGTCCAGCAGCGCAATTGGAAGGACTACCCGCTCGGCAGCATGGCGCAGCTGCCCGACACCACCGAAGTCATCCTGGTGCCGGGCGATCGCGACCCGAGCGGTGCCAGCTTCCTGGCCATGCCCACCGCGGCGCCAGCACTCGCCAATGCGGTGTTCCGTGTCAGTGCAGTGCGCGTGCGTCGTCTGCCGCTGATGAAAGAAATGTTGCGCTTGCTCTAAGTGACATGGGCCTGCGCAGGCCCATGTCTTTCTTATCGCATCACGATCGCGAGACGCAGCGTCAGCAGAAAATTTTGTGACGAAACCGTGTATCGGCCTTCATGCCGATGCACGGTTGTGCTTACATCAACGCAAACGACATCGGTTCTATCATAGGATGCCGTATCGTCGGCAATGCCTGGCCTTGCCGCGTCCCTTCAGAAAGGACTATCAATGCGCCGTTGTTTCGCACTGATCGCGTTGCTGTTGCTATGTACGCAGGCATTGGCAGGATCGCCATCATCGTCCCCTACCCCATCTACCACGCCGTGCATTGGTCTTGTGCTCGGCGGCGGTGGCGCGCGCGGCGCGGCACACATTGGCGTGCTCGAAGTGCTGGAACGCGAACACATTCCGATCTGCCGCATTTCAGGCACCAGCATGGGCTCCATCGTCGGCGGCCTGTACGCAGCCGGCTTCAAGCCGCTGGAGATGCAGGACATCATCACGACGCTGGATTGGAATGATCTGTTCTCCGACGACCCTGCACGCTCGGAGATGCCAATGCGGCGCAAGGACAACGACTATCGCTACCTGCTGAATTTCGAAGTGGGCTACAAGGACGGCCGCATCGTGACGCCTGCTGGCGTGGTGCAGGGGCAGAAGCTGTTGCTGCTGTTGCGTCGCTTGCTGTTGTCCACTTGGGACGTGCACGACTTCGACCAGCTGTCGATTCCGTTCCGGGCGGTGGCCACCGATATCGTGGCGGGCAAGCCGGTGGTGTTCGGCTCGGGTGACCTGGCCTTGTCGATCCGCTCCAGCATGTCGGTACCCGGCGCTTTCGCGCCCACCAACGTGGATGACAAGTTACTGGTCGATGGCGGCCTGATGGACAACGTGCCGATCGACGTGGTGCGCGGCATGGGTGCGCAACGACTCATTGTGGTCAACGTGGGCTCACCGCTGTTGAAGAAGGACCAGCTGACCAACCCGGTATCTGTGCTCAACCAGATGGTGAGCGCACTGATGGAGGAAAAAACCCAGCGCCAGCTCGATACGCTGGGCCCGGAAGACATCCTCATTACGCCGGCACTTGGCGACATGAGCGCCGCCGAATTCAATCGCGGTGCTGAAGCCGTCGCGATCGGTCGCGCTGCGGCGGAAGCCGCCCTTCCCCGTTTGCGTGCGCTCTCGGTGGGGCCCGATCAATGGGCGGCCTTCGTGGCCCAGCACCGCAAGCGCGATTTCGATCCGGGGCTGGTGGCCTTTCTGAACGTGGATCGCAGCCACACGGTCAACGCGCACTATGTGGACCAGCGCCTGGTCAAGAACGTCGGCCAACCGTTCGACCCGGCCAGCCTGGAGAAACAGATCGGCAGCATTTATGGCACCGGTGACTATCAATCGATCGACTATCGCCTGCAACAGAAAGACGATCAGCGCGGCGTACTGATCATTCCGCGCGACAAGCCCTGGGGCCCCACCTACGGCAAGGTGGGCTTTGAGCTGAATGACGACTTCAAGGGACGCAGCGAATACCTCATCTCCGCCCAGATCACCGCCACCAACGTCAACCGCTACGCGGCGGAATGGCGAAACACCGTGTGGGCTGGTCGCTTCGGAGGTCTGGAGACCGAGTTCTACCAACCGTTCGGGCGAGGCGCTTCGACGTATGTCATGCCTTATGGGCTGCTACGCAACGAGGACTATCCGTACTTCGTCGACGATGCCAAGCAACAGCTGGCGGAATACCGCATCAAGCGACGGTACCTTGGCGTGGAGACGGGCTGGACGCCCTCCACCAACCTGCGCTTGTACACCTCGTTCGCACGCGGGCGCGACAACGGTGATTTGCGCGTCGGCAACCCGGTCGACTTCTTCAACAGTACGGAAGACTACAGCGTTGCCAAGATCGGCGCGGACTGGGACAGCCTGGATAACGCGCAATTTCCCACCCGTGGCGCGCACGTCAATTTCGACTACAGCTTCTATCGCCCGTGGCTAGGTAGCAACTCCAAAGGTGATGTCGCCCGCTTCAGTGCCGACTGGGTACCCAACCTCGGCTTGACCAATACTCGCTACCACCTGCTGCTGGGCGTGCGCGCGGCAAGCGCCATCGACAATGCAAACTTCTTCGAAGCGCAGAGCTTCCTGGGCGGCTTCCTCAATCTGTCGGGCTATCCCGAGCGCTCGCTGTACGGCAATCAGTCGGCTTATGCGCATGCCGTGCTTTACCGGCGAACCGGCCAGATGGACGCCATCTTCTCCACGCCCATCTATGTGGGCGCCAGCCTGGAGGCGGGTAATACCTGGCATGACAAGAGCCAGGTCGAGCTCAATTCACTGCTCTACGCAGGCAGTCTGTTCCTTGGCATCCAAACGCCGCTGGGGCCGTTGTTCCTGAGCTACGGCTATGGCGAGGGCGGCCACTCGTCGGTCTACCTGACCTTTGGCTCGCTGCTGGGACAGCAACCGTGAACCCGGGCGTGGCCTGACGGTATCAACACGTGTGGCGGAAAGGGCGTTGCGCGGCAGTAATCGCGCGGCGTCCACAGGGGCGGACACACAATGCGCTGCCGCCCCCAAGGCGCGCCCATACCTGGAGTCCATGCCATGAAACCGATGCGCTTACTCATGCTTGTCACCGGCCTGCTGCTCAGTGCCTGCCAGACCGTGAGCGTCACGAATCAGTGGCGCGACCCGTCCTGGCCGGGCCCGCCGGCGTCCAGCGTAGTGGTGGTGGGTATTTCTCGCAGCGACACCATGCGCCACATTTTCGAGGACACCTTCTCCCAGCAGCTGCAGGCCGCCGGCGTGCAGGCATTGCCCAGTTACACGCAGATTCCCCCAGGCACAACCGGTGCCGTGAGCTTGCGTGATCTGGTGAAAAAGAACGGTGCCCAGGCCGTGCTGGTCACGCGAGTGCAGCGCGTGGAGCAAAAGATCAACGTGACACCGAGTGGCCCGATGTATGGCGGGTTTTATGGCTGGTATGGCGGTGCGTGGGCATCCGCCCCCAATGTGTATCAGTACGACGTGGTGACGCTGGAGACCAGTGTGTGGGATGCGAGGACCGAAAAGCTCGTCTGGACCGTGACCACGCAAGGCGTGAGAACCGACGACATTCCCAAGACCACGACACAGCTGGCGCAAACGCTGATTCCAAAACTCAGGGCCGATGGCATTCTTCGCTAAGCGTCATTGATAGAACACATTGCCATTCCAGCAAAGGCTGGAATGGCAATGTCGAGCGGTCGCGAGTTTTCTTTACGGGCCCCGATGCAGGATGCCCTCAAGGGGACTCCGGCTTAACGCCGGAACCCACCACGGAAACCGCCACCGCCAAAGTGACCGCCACCGAACGACGGACGGTAACCACCCATCTGGCCATGAAATCGGTCGTTGACGTTGCTGCGGTCGAACTGCTGGCGCTGGGAGTGATCCTGCGAGCCGTTGAACGACGATCCATTCATACTGCTGCCACGGGCGACGCGGTCCTGCTCCGTACCCGCGCCGTCGGGGCTGGCGACATGGCTGAAGTTGCTATTGGCACCGGCTTTTTCCCAACCTTGCCCCGGGTTGTACCGGTACACGTTGCCGTCATGGCCTGCATAAATATGGTCATTCGCATTGACCACACCGCCATGGTTAACTTGGCCCGTTGAGCTGTTGTAGTTCACGTAGCCCGCACCGTGTACGTTGCCGGCCACTCCCTGCGAATTGAAGGCGCCCGCCGCAGCCGCACCTTGATTGGTGCGACCGGCAACGCCGCCGGCCTGCGTGACACGACCGGTATGGGTGTTCACCGCCGTATGTTCACCGCCAGCGACGGCATTGCCCGTGTACGGATTCACCGCCGCACCACCCTGACCCATAACCGCGCGACCGGTCTGCGGGTTGTAACGCATGCCAGCCGCGCCGCCGGAGGTGATGCCGGTGTAGGCGTTGGTGTTGCGCCATGCATAGCCCTGGCCATGCCCGCCGGTGGTCGGGTTGTAGTACCCGCCACGTACGGCACCGCCGTAGTTCCCCGTCCACGGGTTGCTCCACGCCACGCCACGACCGGCCACCGCGCTGTTACCCCAACGGCCATAAATATTTGCCGCGGAAATGGCACCGCCCCAGTAACCAGGGTAATAACCGCCCCAATAACCCCACGGGCCCCACCAGGGTCCGTACCAGGCCGAAGCCCAGGCAGCACCCCAGGCAAAACCAAAGGCCCAGCCTGCCCACGGCGTCCAGCCGAAGGACACATCGAAACCATAAGTAGCCGGGCAGCCGTACCACGCGTTGCCCACCCAGGAGTTGCAGGCGTAACCCGTGCCGTAAACCACCACACCATCCGTCACCACGGTGCCAAAGTAGCCCGGTGAGTAGCCAACGTAAACCTGATCGTCTGAATGACCGTAGACATACACGTAGGTGATGTAGTGCAACGGCGAGCTCGCGGGAATCGAATAGATCACCGCCGGCACATTCATCGCCACCGACCAAGGGCCGTTCGGCGCTCCTGAGGTAAACCAGACACCGTTCTGCACCGAGTAGTAAGCGTTCGCACTTACCTGGATGACCGGCACGGGCGTGTTCCATGCATAGAAAAGCGACGTGCCATCAATCGGCTTGAACTGGGGCGCACCGTCGTAAGACAGGTGCAGCTCCGTCGTGTGCGTGTTGACGGTTGCCGTCTGCGGGATGCTGTTGGCGATCAGCGACTCCCGCGCCTCGGGTGTGCCGGGGATCGATGCAAGTACCGCGCTCTTCGGGCTGTCGGAAGGAATGTTGGCGAAATCCGCCGGCAGATCCTTGCCCGCCACGTAATGCCAGGGACCGTTTGTCGAATCCGCGGTAAACCAACGACCGGAGACCAACAAGTACCACGCAGCACCATGCGCCTGATCGACAAACACATCGGCCGACGTATTGGTGACATAGGCGAGTTGGGTACCGGGAATGGCCTCGAACTGCGGATCGCCATTCACCATGATCAGTTCGGAAGGCTGCGTGCGCACCACGATGTCGGGCGTCTGGCCGGAGGCCAGCACCTGCTTCAGGGCGTCCGATGGATGGTCCAGCGGGTCCACCTGCTCGGTCTTCACGGCAGCTTCCCCTGCCTGCACGACGGCAGCCGGTGGCGTCTTCACCGATACCCATGGGCCATCCAGCGTGGACGACTTCACCCAGCGGCTGGCGAACTTCAGGTAGTACTGATCACCTTGTTGCAGCAGCAGCGAACGCGTATTGACGACACGGCTGACACCGGCCGAACCGGTGGGTCGTGGCGCAGGTGTGCCGTCGATCAGCACCAGCAGCGCCGGCTTGAAGGAGAAAATGATCTGCGGCGGGTCGTTGCGCACGGCCACGTTCTTCACGTCGCCCTGCTCGTGACTGATGGCCAGCGATGCCTCCAGCGTATCGAGGTCGGCTACCTGATTGCCGCGAGCGGCGATGCCTTGCAACACGTCCTTGTAATGTGCCTCCCGCGTCGTATCCGTCGGGAACGCCACCTTGTCGATTGTCGCGTTTACCAGGGTAACTTCGCGCGCCATTTTGTCGGTGACGGTGCGCGCCGTGAACCAGGCGACGCCGTAGGCCATGACGTCGTGCGACTTGCCATCACTGCCAAGTTGCGTGCCGGTTTTCACCTCCACCGCAACGCGTCCCTTCAACTCATTGCCAGTCCAACTGTCGAGTTGAGGGTGATGCATGATCAGGTGCAGGCCGTCGACATCGAACGTATGTGGCCAGGGCCGCAAGTCCACCGAGCTCTGCGTGGAAACAGGCGCATGGGTGGGAGTTTGCTGGGCGAGACCCGGGTCGTTCATGACCAGGCCCAACGCCAGCACCAGAGCAGACCAACGCGCTATGTACATGCGGTACCTCATGGCAATGAACCCTTGTCATGTCATTGGCTCGCGCCAAAGCAAGGGTGTGGCGGTGACACTGCCGAGCATGCGGGGCGATACACATGATCGGTAGCGCAATTTTTCGAAGCGCTGGTAAGTAGATCTACCTAGCAGCAACCGGTCGGACGGAAATAGTGCGCCGTCTCATCGACTACCCATGCTCGCGACGGCATCCGACTATTTGTCTTCGCTGATGGTCAGCGCGCCGACGGTTACGCCCATCTCCAAACCGTGCCCGACACCGGCGATCGCCAGCGAGACGACGCCCTTGGTAAGCACCTGCGCATCGCCGGCTTTGATGGCGGTTCTCGCATTGACGTCGGCGTAAGTGCCAGGCACTTCCGTGATGGAATGCAGCGCGGTGAACACCCCGGTGCCATCGTCGACGCTCGAGCTGCCCACCGAAAGCCCACCGCCGTGCGCCTCAAGCTTCACCTTCATGGATTGGCCGTTGCTGCAGGTCACCACGCCGTTGCCGCTGACGTGCTCATAAATGAGCGACCAGCTGCTGAGGTTGTAATGCAGCTTGCAATCCAGCTCTTCATTGGCGTGCGCATGCGTCCCAACCAACAAGCCGGCGAGCAACAACGGAGCGATCAGGTAGTTCTTCATGCGCTGGCCTCAGGCAACCAAAACGGCAGCCTAGCCACCCGTCAGAGCGCGTTGCTATCAACCTTTTCCTACAGCCCGCAACGCAAAACTACCCGGCACCGGCATCGGCGTACGCGATGCGCCCGCTCGGGTCAGTGGAACTGATCGCTGGCAGGAACCCACGTGCTACCACTGCGCGCAGGGCTTGCAGGGATGACTGGAGGATCGATCTGACACCCCGGCGGTAGGGGTCCGCCTGCAACACGAGCGGCAGCGCACTGAGCGCTGTTGTCCAGTTTGATGGTCGCCGTGTTGGGCGTGGCGCTGGCAGGTGCCGGCGGCGGAACCAACGGATTGGTTGGTGCGAGCTTCATCTTGTCGTAGACCACATCGTCCACCGGCTTGGGCGGCGGATCGCCAGAGCCGCAACCAAACAGCGCCACCGGGAACAACGGCATGACCACGCACTCGACACGCACGCCGCGCGGCAGATGGAACGTGTGGCGCATGGTGGTTTTCTCCACCGCATGTCGCAACGCGGTGTCGATCGAGCTTTCACCCTCCGGCGTCCAGTCCTTTTCGAAGCGCGTGGACTGGTAGCCAATGTTCGGCGTGTTGTGCGACATGATCTCCGTATTGCCGTGCGGCTTGAGTTGCACGTAGCTGCCAGTGCCGCCTTCAGACTCGCCCTGCCCCTTGTTGCCCTGACCGCTGCCCTGGCCCGGCGGCAAGTTGAGGTTGAGGCCGCTGCTGCCAGCGGTGCTCGGCGACTGGTTCACACCGTTGGGTTGGCCCGGTGTTCCGGATGCGCTGCCTTGCGGTGTTGCGTTGGGCGCGCTACTCACGCCGCTTTCGCCAGGCGCACGGCTCGCTTCGTTGCTGGCGGTGCTTTCCTTCGCGCTCGAGGCACTGGACGTCTGCGACGCCGCGGGTGCCGCAGGTGAGGCGGCGCTGGCCTGTGTGGGTGACGCCACCGAAGGCGTTTCCGTGGATATCTGCGGACGCTCGATGGAGGGTTTGTTGTCCAACGCAACCGCTTTGGGTGCCACCGTCTCAAGACGCGGCGCCTCCGGTCGCTCCAGGCTTGGCTGCGGATTGGGCGGCAGCGGTACCGCTTCCAGCTCCGGCTCCTCGGCGACGCGAACGGCGGGCGATGCGACCTTGGGTTGCTCGCGCGGCACCACCGGTGTCACCTGGTTGGGCTGCGGCTGCAGATTGACGGTGGGTGCCGCCTGCGCGGGCAGCGGCACGGCCTGCATTTCCGGCTCCGGTGGCGATACCGGCTCTTCCGGGCGAACGGCGGGTGCAATGCTGGGCTTGCTCGCGGTGGGAGCGGCCTTTTCCATCGCGATAGTGGGCGGCGTCACCATGGGCGCCGATTGCGGCGGCACCTCGGGAATGGCCAGCGATGCCGGTGGCGGCATGGCCTGATTGCCTTCGGCCTGCGGTTTGCGCACAGGTTCGGGTTGGAATTTCGGTGGCACCGGCTTTTCCACCGCTGGCGCCTCCATGGCTACCTGTGGCGGTTCCGGTGCGACCGGTACCGGCTGCAACTGCTCGGTCGGCGCCGGCTTGGGCACCGTCACCGGCGGCAGCGGCGCCGCGGTGATCTCCGGCTTGGGCGTGCTGGCCTTGGGTACGTCGGTGACCACCGGCGTCTGCAACGCCGGCACCGGAACGGGCGCGAGTTCGTTGTTGGTTTTCGCGGAGGACGTGCTTTGACGTGCCGTTCGCGGCGCCTGACTGGCGTTGCCGTGATGCACCGGCCCAACTTCCTTCGGTGGCGTACCACGCACAGGGGGCGGCGGTGGCGGCTCTTCCTTCGGCTTCTCGATCAGACGCACCACCAACGGGGCGTTCGACTCCTCGTTGTGCTCTTCCATCTCATAGGCGGACCCGAGCACAGCGCCAAACAGAAACACCAGGTGCACGATCAGCGCACCTGCCAGACCCACAATGCGCAGCCAACGCTCGCGCGGCTTTTCTGCGCGACGACGGCGATAGACGAACGCACGCTCCGCCGCCGACTTGGGCGATGGAAGCGTCACGGTCAGTCGGTCTGCGGATTCCCGGTCCATGCGTGCAGTGTAGCGGGCGCCATGGGCGTTCTGAGAAGCCCGGCGCGCCGATCACCCGCCTCCCTGATCGTTTTGATGTGCTGCACGCTCGCGCATCTCGGCATCCACGGAACGAGTGGGTGTATCGACCGGGCAGCCTTGTGGCAACGGTTTATCCGCGCGATAGATGGCAATGCATTCCTCGACGCTGGGCGTCTTGGGTGCCGAAGGAGCCGGCGCCAGTACATTGGCGGGTGCCATATTGAGGCGCATATCGCTGCTCTTGGACGATGGCGTTGGCGGCGGGTCGCCGCCGCAGCCACCCGCCAGCGCTGCGAACGATACGGCACAGTGGATGCGTACGCCCGGGGCGACATGGAACGTGTGCTTCACCGTCGTGCTGTCGACTGCATTTTTCAGCGCATCCTGGACGACGTTGCCGCTGCTCTTCGACCAATCCTTGTCAAAGCGCGTTGCCTGGTAGGTAACGGGGCTGTTGTGCTGCATCACGTTGCTGTCGCCGCGTGGTCCGCGCTGCACGTAATCGGGCGTCCCCGGCGACGGCGCGCTGCCGACACCCGCCGGCAGCGCAATCTGTCCCGATGAGTCATAGAGTTGCGCCGCTGGTGGCGCCACCGATGTCGCAGGTGCGGGCGGCAGGCTCACCGTCATCGCGTTCTTGGCCGGCGACTCATGCACAACCGGCGGCTTGGGTACCGGCGCGGGTGCAGGCAGCGGCGATGGCGGTGATGGCGCTTCGATGGGCGGCTTCGGTGCGGGCCGGGGAATCAGCCGTACCTGCAACGCCTCGCGCTGGCCTTGCTTCGCTGCTGCCACTTCCGGTGGTGACTGCATTTCGTGCCAGGTCAGCCAGATGAACAGGGCGTGCAGCACCAGCACGATGCCCACCACCAGCCAGCGCCGCCCGCGGCTAGGCGGGGTCTTGCGCCAGCGAAGCTGATGCAGCAACGCGCGTGTGGGGCCATCGAGGGGCGCCAGCCCGCGTGCGTTTGGGGCGGGCAGCGTCCAGCGATGGTGTTCGACCTGCTCGGTGTGTTCGATGGGGATTCCCTTCTCACATGGGAAAACACCTCACGCTAGCTTCCTGCTGGTGGCGTAAGGGGGGACTTCTGCTGACAAGCAGGACACCCCAAGGGTTCCCCTTCCCCGCACTGCAACTTGACCCCGCCGGGCAATGGTTCAAGGCTATGCAAACGGTCACCCCTGACCGTACCCGCCATGACCGCCCCCGCGTCCCGCACGCCTGGACGACCATGACGGCCCGCCATTGTCAGCCGCTTGCGCGGCTTCGTGCGGCGCCGCAGGTCAACGTCGGCACGATTCCGCGCCCAGCCATGGGAGGGTCGCATCGTGTCGTACAACACGGAAAACATCCGCAACATTGCGCTTGCCGGACATGCCGGCACCGGCAAAACCACGCTATTTGAAGCCCTGCTGCATGCCGGCGGTGTCATTCAGACCCAGGGTTCGGTAGAGCGTGGCAGCACGCAATCGGATACGGACGAACAGGAAAAAGCGCGCGGACACTCCATCGACACCGCTATCGCCGGCGTGCCGTTCGGCAGCAGCCATATCAACCTCATCGATACCGCCGGTTATGCGGATTTCCGTGGGCCAACGCTTTCTGCGTTCGCTGCCGTCGAGACCGTGGCCATCGTGGTCAACGCGTCCAACGGCATCGAGTACGGCACGCGACGCATCATGGAGCGCGCCGCCGAGCGCAGCCTCGCTCGCGTGCTCGTGGTGAACAAGATCGACTGCGATGGCACCAAGCTTGCGGCTCTGGTCGACGCGCTGCGCGATGAGTTCGGTACGCAGTGCCTGCCGGTCAACCTGCCGGCGCAAGGTGGCAAGCAAGTGCTCGACTGCTTTTTCCACGGCGATGGCGTCACGGATTTCTCCTCACTCACCGATGCGCATCAACGCATCATCGATCAGGTGGTGGAGATCAACGAATCCGTGATGGGCCACTACCTCGATGCCGGCGAAGGCGATCTGAGTCCGCAGGAGCTGCACGACGCCTTTGAACAATGCCTGCGCGAAGGTCACCTGGTGCCGATCTGTTTTGTCAGCGCCCGTACGGGTGTCGGCATCAAGGAATTCCTGGAACTCGCGGATCGCCTGCTGCCCAACCCGGCCGAAGGCAATGCCCCGCCCTTCCTCAATGGCGAGGACGAAGCCGTCACCGTCAACGCCGACGCCAGACAACATGTGATTGCTGACGTCTTCAAGATCGTCAACGACCCGTTCGTGGGCAAGCTGGGTGTGTTTCGCGTATGGCAAGGCACCCTTCGACGCGATACGCAGCTGTTCATCGATGACAGCAAAAAGGCCTTCAAGGTAGGGCACCTGTTCCGCTTGCGCGGCAAAGCGCATGAGGAGGTGGATCAGGCCATTCCTGGCGACATCGCCGCCATCGCCAAGGTCGAAGAAATCCATTTCGACGCGGTGCTGCACGATTCACACGATGAGGACCGCATCCATCTACAACCCATGCGCTTCCCGCAACCCATGTTCGGGCTCGCACTCGAGCCCAAGCACAAAGGTCAGGAGCAGAAGCTCTCGCAGGCGCTGGCGCGACTGGCGGAGGAAGACCCGTGCTTTCGCGTGGAGCATCACAAGGAGCTCAACGAAACCGTAGTGCGCGGGCTATCCGACCTGCATCTGAAGGTGATGCTCGAGCGCATGAAAGAGCGTTATGGCGTCGAGGTGACCACGCATCCGCCGCGCATCGCCTACCGGGAGACCATTGCGGCTCGCGCCGAAGGCCATCACCGACACAAGAAGCAGACCGGTGGTGCCGGTCAGTTTGGCGAGGTGTTCCTGCGCGTGGAGCCGCTCGATCGTGGCGCTGGCTTCGAGTTTGTCGACGCCATCAAGGGTGGCGTGATCCCCGGGCAATTCCTGCCGGCGATCGAGAAAGGCATTCGCCAGGCGCTGGAGGCTGGCGCCATCGCCGGCTATCCGATCCAGGACGTACGCGTGATCGTGTACGACGGCAAATACCACCCAGTGGATTCCAAGGAAGTGGCCTTCATCAGTGCAGGCAAGAAGGCGTTTCTGGATGCCATAGGCAAGGCACGTCCGATCGTGCTGGAACCCATCGTGGACGTCGAAGTGGCGATTCCCGAAGCCAGCGTGGGCGACGTCACCGGCGGCCTCGCCGGCAAGCGCGCCCGCATCCTTGGCACTGATTCGCTGCGCGGCGGCGAATTGGTCATCAAGGCACAGGCGCCGCTGGCGGAACTCACCGACTACCCCACCGAGCTAAAGGCGATGACTGGAGGTCGTGGGCGCTACAGCCTGGATCTCAGCCATTACGAACCGGTGCCGCCGCCGGTCCAGAAACAGCTCGCCGAGGCATGGAAGCCACACGTGGAAGACGACTGACCGCTCGCCTCCAGCAGACCGGCGCGGCGTGAACCGCGCCAGTCTGCCCCGCGAACGAAGCTTGAGGCGCGACGACAACGTCGCCATGTATTGACCGACGATATGCACCGGATCTCCGGCGCTGGAGGCATGCGATGAGTCGCTCCTTCGTGAAGGATGCGGATGAATCCGCGGGCGAACGCCTACCGGATATCCCGCTGAGCGAACATCCCAACTACGTGACCCCGCGGGGGTTGGCGCAGCTGCGCGCGCGTCTGGTAGCGGCGCGTGAGCAGCGCGATGCCCTGCATGCCTCGGGCGGCGAGACGCTGCCACAACAACGGGAGCTGGCCGCCATCGAACGCGAGCTGCGCTGGCTCAACGCACGCGTAGGCAGCGCCATCGAAGTGGATCTGGCACAGCAGCCGCGCGACCGCGTGGCCTTCGGTGCCCTGGTGACCGTGGACAGCAACGATGGTGAAGCACGCTATCGCATCGTCGGCGAGGATGAGGCCGACGTGGAACATGGTCTGGTGAGCTATGTGTCGCCGCTGGCTGCCGCACTACTGGGTGCGCGGGTGGGCGATGAGGTGGTGTGGCAAAGGCCGGCGGGTGACATCACGGTCGAAGTGATCAGTATCGACTACCCCGACGACACCTGATGGCGCTGGCTGTAGGAGCGCACTCGTGCGCGACTGTTACGTCTCTCGTAACTGCTGTACCCGGTTGTTGCCAGGTATCCATCGATCAATCGCCAGACCACGGCGTCTACGGCCATCGGCGACAGAGATACACCCCATCCCTGCGGTCGCGCACGCGTGCGCTCCTACAGGGATGGGTGGGTGGCTTGGTTCAGCGCTTAGACTTGAGCAGCGTGCCCGTGCACTTCTTGGAACCGCAGCGGCACTCCCACAGCTTCTTCAGCCGCGCGGTATGCGGCATATCCAGCGTGATGCCGTAGTCGTAGGTCAGCTCTTCGCCCGGCTTGATGTTGCGGATGGCTTCGATCAGCACGCGGTCCTTGCGCGGATTGCCATCGGCGTTCTCTTCGATCACGGCCTGGCAGTTTGGCTCACAGCTGTGATTGATCCAGCGCGCTGTGTTTCCCTTGCGGTTGGCGTCGATCAGGTACTCGTCGTTCAGCGTGAACAGGAAGGTGTGCCCGGTTTCACCGCCGTCGCCGTACATCTCGTCGGCTTCCGCGTGCGTCATCAAGGTGCCCTTGTACTCGACGATTTCTTCGCCCTTCTTAAGGGGTGCGACAGCGAAAACACCATTGCCATGGATGGGCGAGCGACGGGCTGCGATGCGACGGGTCATGGGCAAACAGGAGTTATGAGGGGAGCCCGCGATGATGCCTGTTGCGCTGCGCAATGGGAACCTTTCCTTCAGGCCCCCCCTCAATCACGGGGGTGTGATCGCACCTCAGGTGAGATGAAGTGGATGGGTCCTGGTCATGGACAGACGCCGAGGTCATCCTCGAGAGCCTGTTTGTTGGCTATGCATGGCCCGCGCCGGGTCTGTTTGCTCGCAGGCCAAGGAAGAATGAGGGCGTGTATGTCGATACATAACCGAGTGATGACGCAGGCATGCGGGCAAACAGGCCCGGCCCGAAGGGTTGGTCCGGAGTGGCCCCTAGGGAGCGCGGCGCGGCTTGACCTGACCACCAGTCAGGAGCTTCGCCACCCCCCACTCCCTGGGGGCCACTCCGGACCAACGCGGGCTATGCATAGCCAGCAAACAGGCTCTAGAATTCAAACAATCGTTTGAGGTGATTCCATGGGACGACTGCTTCGCTATGTAGCGCTGGGTGTTCTGGTGGCTGGCCTGGTGGCTTGCGGGCCGCCGCGGAAGAGTGTTTTTCCGCCAACCGTGAGCATCCAGGAAATGACCGCCCAGCCGAATGGCCAGTGGCGCGTCACCGTCCGCATTCAGAACAACAGCTACGGCGGCATGGAATTCACCTCGATCGACGGCGAGCTGAAGGTGGCCGACCTGGTGCCAGTGCGCCTGCATGGCCGCTTCGACCTGGACATTCCGCCGTTCGCTGCCGACGTGACCCAGATCAACCTGCTCCCCACACCCGAGATGACGGCCGCCATCAAGGCCGCCGCGGTCAAGGGCAGCGCCGGCAGCGTCCCTTACAGCGTGAGCGGCTCGGCCAACGCCAAACCCGAGCAGGAAGGCAAGGCTCGCGATTTCAATTTCCACGGCAACGACTGGCTTTCGCCGGTGCCGGGCATCCCCAACACCTGGCGCTGATCAACAGCGCCTGCATGACCCACACAGGAACTTCGCCATGACCATCTACAAGGCCCCGCTCGACGACCAGCGTTTCGCTCTTTTTGACGTGCTCGGTGCCGATGCCGTGCTGACCAGCCTGACCGGTGGCGAAGGCCATACGCGCGATCTGATCGACGCCGTGCTGGAAGAAGCCGGCCGCCTGAGCGAAGCCGTGCTGGCCCCGTTCAACGCCAGCGGCGATGAGGAAGGCTGCCACTTCGACAAAGCCAACCACACGGTGACCACGCCCAAGGGCTTCAAGGAGGCCTTCAAGGCGTTTGCCGAAGGCGGCTGGACCGGCCTCACCCAGGCCGAGCACTTCGGCGGCCAGGCGCTGCCGAACGCCGTCGGCACCGCCACCACCGAGATCTTCCAGTCGGGCAACCTGTCGTGGAGCCTGTATCCGCTGTTGTCGGAAGGTGCCTGCCACGCCATGGAAATCCATGGCACCGAGGAGCAGCAGCACACCTACCTCAAGCCCATCGTGGAGGGTCGCTGGACCGGCACCATGTGCCTGACCGAGCCGCAAGCCGGCTCCGACCTGGGCCTGCTCAAGACCCGCGCCGAAGCGGGCGAGAACGGCAGCTGGAAGATCACCGGCACCAAGATCTTCATCAGCGCGGGCGAGCATGACCTGGCTGAAAACATCATCCATCTCGTGCTGGCCCGCCTGCCCGACGCGCCGGCCGGCAGCCGTGGCATCTCGATGTTCATCGTGCCGAAGTTCAAGGTGAACGCCGATGGCTCGCTGGGTGCGCGCAACACCGTCGCGGCCGGCGCTATCGAGCACAAGATGGGCCTGCGTGGCTCGGCCACCTGCGTGATGAATTTCGACGCGGCCGAGGGCTACCTCATCGGCCAGCCGCACAAAGGCCTGGCCGCCATGTTCACCATGATGAATGCCGCTCGCCTCGGCGTGGGTGTGCAGGGCCTGGCATTGTCCGAGCGCGCGCTGCAGAACAGCACCAACTATGCTCGCGAACGTCTGCAGGGCCGCTCGCTGACGGGTCCGAAGTTCCCGGAGAAGGTGGCCGACAACCTGATGGTGCAGCCGGACGTGCGTCGCATGCTGCTGACCCAGCGCGCCATGGTCGAAGCCTCGCGCACGCTGCTGCTGTACACCTCGCTGCAGACCGACGTGGAAGCCCGCGCTACCGATGAGGCCGCCCGCAAGACTGCCAGCGACCTGGTCGCCTTCCTGATTCCGATCGCCAAGGGCGTGGTCACCGAGCTGGCCCAGGAGTGCACCAAGGAAGCGCTGCAGGTGTACGGCGGCCACGGCTACATCGCCGAGAATGGCGTAGAGCAGTTCGTGCGCGACGCCCGCATCATCACCCTGTACGAAGGCACCACCGGCATCCAGGCTGCTGACTTGCTGGGCCGCAAGATCCTCCAGCTGCAGGGCGCAGGCTTCAAGGTGTTCGCCAAGGAGATCCAGGCGTTCTGCCAGCAGCACGCGCAGGATCCGGCACTGGCCGGCCTGATCGGCCCGCTGGCCGTCCATACCAAGGAGTGGGCGGACCTCACCCTGTCGCTGGCCCAGCGCGTGATGGCCAACCCGGAAGAGCTGGGCGCTGCCGCTATGGACTACCTGTACTACTCCGGCTACATCACCCTGGCCTACATGTGGGCGCGCAGCGTGGCCGCACTGGCCAACGGCAGCCAGCAGGAGGCCTTCAAGCAGGCCAAGCGCGATACGGCGAAGTTCTACTTCGCCCGCATCCTGCCGCGTTGCCTGGGCCACAAGGCAGCCATCGAGGCCGGCGTGGACACCATCCCCGCCATCGCCTGATGTGATGCACCGAAGGGCCCCTCCGTGACGGAGGGGCCCTTTTCTGTTTGTTGGAGCGCACCCTGTGCGCGACTGCGACCAGGCCAGTCGCGCACAGGGTGCGCTCCCACAGGTGGGTTCTCTTCTTGTCTTCAGGGACTACCGCCATCACCCGGCTGGGTGTAGAAACGGTGGACCCTTCTCGCTAATCCGGCTTTCCCGCATGAGCGATACCACGTACCTGATTCGCCTGGCCGAGGACGACGACGATTTCATCCTTGGTCTCGTGCCGCGCTTCGTCGACTTCACCCTGCCACCCTGGCGTCGACGTCACGAGTGCATCGAAGGCATCCGCAACGACTTGATGCGCCACCTCGACGAGCAACCGGCCAACAGCTTTCTGTTTGTGGCCGAAGACGACGACGGCGAACCGGTGGGTTTCATCCACCTGCAGAAGACCCAGGACTATTTCAACGGCCGCTCCAACTGCCATATCTCGGATATCGCGGTGGACGGGGACTACGAAGGCCGTGGCGTAGGTCGTGCGCTGCTCGATCATGCCGAGTCGTGGGCACGCGAGCATCGCTGCCAGCTCATCACGTTGGCGGTGTTTCCTGGCAACGAACGGGCACGTGCCATCTACGAGAGTGCGGGATATGCGGCCGATCTGCTGAGGCTCGCCAAGCCCGTGCGCTGAAGCTGTAGCAGTGAAGGGCACAAGGCCGCCACGCAGGCGGCCGTTGGAGGAGCCTGCCATGAACCAGCCGCTGCACAACGTACGATTCCCCGGCGAAAGCCACGCTTATCGTGTCGCCCGCGACCGTCTGTTGCGTGCCGAAATGGAGTTGCGCCGACAGGTTGAAGCTACGGCGGCCTTGCGCCGTGCTCTGCCACTCGGCGGCCCCGTTCCGGTGGATTACTCCTTCGACGATGAAGGCGAGACACCCATCGACACCGACATCGAACGTCAGGTGCGCCTCTGGGAACTGTTCGAGGAAGGCAAGGACAGCCTGGTGATCTACAGCTTCATGTTCGGACCGGCCATGACACAGCCATGCCCGTCGTGCTCGTCCATCCTCGACGCACTCGACGCCGAGATGCCGCATCTGCGACAGCGCACCAATGTGGCCGTCGTCGCCAAGTCGCCGATCCAGCGCATCCGCCATTTCGCCCGCGAACGCGGCTGGCGCCACCTGCATCTGCTGTCGTCAGCGCACAACACGTACAACGCGGACTATCACGGCGAAAGCACCGATGGGCGCCAGTTGCCCGCCCTCAATGTGTTTACGCGCCGCGATGGGCAGATCCACCACACCTGGGGTAGCGAGCTGATGTTCGTACCCACCGAACCAGGGCAGGATCCTCGTCATGTCGATCCCATCTGGCCACTGTGGAACGTGCTCGACTGCACGCCCGAAGGCCGCAGCGCGGAGTGGCGACCCAGTCTCACGTATCCCGATGAGGCGAAGCCTTGATGCAATCAAGCCCCACGCGCCGAGATCCGTTCACCTGACCTACGGCTGCGGCAACCCCATCTGGCGGAACACCGACGCCGCGTCGCGCGCGCGCCAACATCGCTCGATGTGGCCGCCCCTCACCACAAACCACTCCATGGCGATCACCTCATAGTCACGCCCGGTCACTTCTCCCCCACGGAATGACTCCACCGAACGGCCGCGCTCGGTGTAGCAGACAGCCACGGCATCCCCCTCGGCCACGACGTCGTCGGCTTCAAGGCTGACCTGGAAACAACGCATAAGCTCCCCCCACTCGTCCCGGGCGATAGCCAGCCCACCCCAGCCCTGCGCGCCGTGAATCTGGGCATCGGGCGCGAAGACGGCGCACACCGCGTCGATATCGGCGCGATTGAAGGCGTCGACGTAGGTCATCACTACGCGCTTGTTCTGCTCAGACATGCCGCGCCCTTGGGGGAGAGCTCCTCCGGAGTGCGCAAGCCTCCGGGCCTCACAAGCATATCGCCTGGCCGTGCGTGGAATATGTGAGGAGGTCGGGCTATGCGCCCTGGGGCGCCTCAATCGCAACGCCTTGCGCGTTGCGAGGCGGGTGTCGCGGCATCACCGGATGCCGCGACACCACGAACTTCAGTTCTTCAGAGCGGCAGCGGCTTCTTCCGCCTGCTCACGCTGGATCAGACGCTGTGCCACGCGGTCGATGTTGGCCAGCGACAGCAGATGGGCATAGATCCAGCCAAACACGCCTTCGCGCAGGAATTCGTGCGTGGTCTTCTCGTCCAGCTGGCGCAGCTTTTCCTCGTTGACCACAAACAGGCCATTGAGATTGATGCTCTTGCCGTCCCTCTCCAGACGAATGTTGCGCGGCTCGAGCAGGTCATGCTTGCGCAGCTGCTCCATGAACCACTGGGTGCGCGACACGTGCTGCTGGAACTCGCCTAGGAATTTCACGGCATTGGTAAGCAGCTCGGTTTCGGTGCCGTCTTCCTTGAACAGACGATCGCCGTCCGCGGTGCCGAAGCCTTCGTAAGCCTCGTCGAGGAACACGGTGAAATCGTCACCTTCGGCGCCCACCGGCTTCTCGGCCAGCACGAACGGATAGCGACGGACGAAGGCCGGGATATAGATGTTGGCTTCCCAGCGGCCATCGGCATCGATGAACAGGTTCTCGTTCTGACGCATGCCCAGCAGAGCCATCGGGCCGGCATCTTCGGGCGTGGTACCACCGAACAGGACAGGCAGGTCACGCGCTGCAGCGGGGAACTCCACACCAGTCAGCGGCACCGAGTGCACCGCGCTCGCGAACTTGAGGTTCGGGATCGGCTTGATGCGCAGGTCCTTGTGCTCGGTACGGTTGAGCGGAACGGGACGCTCGTAGAAAAGAATTTCAGCCACGTTAACTACCTCTCCCCAGCCGCGCCGGGGTCGCCACCCAGGCTCCCCCTCCCAAACCCGGCCTCGGGTTTACAGATGAACGAACACTATATCAGCGCCCGGCACGGCGGGAGAACACCCCGTTTCGGGACCGTTCTGCCAACCGGGACAACCATTTGCGTGTGTTCTGTAACGAATTTGGTCTATCCTGACCCGGTTACGAGCATCTTTGCATCGCCCGCACGTTCATTCCCCTGGGTTGAAGGACGGTTTTGCATGCTGATGGAAGTACCTAGCCGCGTCGTCGACCTCCATTCGACCCGCGTGCTTTCGCTGGACGCCGCCGGCCGTATTCTTGATTGGATCAGCTGGCAGGAGGCGGTTTGTCTCTATGTGCGGGACGCTGTGGCCTGGACCCTGGGCGATCCTTGCCTCACGGTGCATGGCGGCCACAACCGGGCCAGCGGCGAGCAGAGCAAACTCTCCCTGCATCCGATCATTGCCAGCACGGGTCACTGCCGCGATCACGCCATCGACCCTGCGCCCGCACTCACCAACACCGCCTTGTTCGCCCGCGACCGCTTTCTGTGCATGTATTGCGGCGAACGCTTCAGCCGCGGTGAGTTGACCCGCGATCACGTGATACCCATCTCCAAGCGCGGCAAGGACACCTGGGAAAACGTGGTCTGCGCCTGCCTGGCCTGCAATCTGCGCAAGAGCAACCGTACGCCGCAGCAGGCCAATATGCCGCTGCTGGCCGTGCCCTACCGCCCCAGCTGGGTGGAGCATCTGATTCTCTCCAACCGCAATATCCTGGCCGATCAGATGGAATTCCTGGTTAGCCACCTGCCCCGCGATCGCCGGGAGCAGATGGCCTGAACGGCCCGGCCTCTGGGCACCGAAATGACGGTCGCCCGCAGGTTTTCACCCCTCTGCCCTTGCCCCGCCTCCCGGCTGGTCCAACAATACGCAGATGAACGACCTGTCCCGCTACCCCTATCTGGCGACCATCGAGACGCCCGCTGACCTGCGCCGCATCTCCGATGAGGAGCTGCCCGCCGTTGCCGATGAATTGCGCGAGTTCCTGATCGAGTCCGTCGCCAGTTCCGGTGGCCATTTCGGCGCAGGCCTGGGCGTGGTGGAACTCACCGTGGCGCTGCACCATGTGTTCGATACGCCCACTGATCGCCTGGTGTGGGACGTGGGTCACCAGTGCTACCCGCACAAGATTCTCACTGGGCGCCGCGACCGTATCACCACGATCAAGAAGAAGGACGGCCTGGCACCGTTCCCGCGTCGTGAGGAAAGCGAATACGACACGTTCGGCGTGGGTCACTCCTCCACTTCGATCTCCGCTGCGCTGGGCATGGCAATCGCCGCGCAGCGCAAAGGTGACAACCGCAAGGTGGTCGCGGTGATCGGCGATGGTGCGATGACCGCCGGCATGGCGTTCGAAGCGCTGAATCACGGTGGTGACGTCGAGCCGAACATGCTGGTCGTGTTCAACGACAACGGCATGTCCATCAGCGAAAACGTCGGCGCACTGACCAAGATGGCCGCGCGTGCGATGTCCAGCCGCCGCCTCAACGCGCTGCGCGAGCGCGCCAAGAAGGCGATCCCCAAGCAATCTATCTACGGCCGCTTCTTCAAGCGCTGGGAAGAACACGCCAAGGGTATGTTCGTGCCCAGCACGCTGTTCGAAGAACTGGGCTTTCACTACACCGGCCCGATCGACGGCCACAACCTGCCGCAGCTGGTTGCCGCTCTGCGCACGGTGAAGGGTCTGCCCGGCCCGCAGCTGCTCCACGTCATCACCACCAAGGGCAAGGGCTACGCCCTGGCCGAACAGGCGCAGATCGAATACCACGCTGTGGGCCCGTTCGATCCGCAGGCGGGTCTGGTGAAAAAGTCCGGCCCGTCCAAGCCCACCTACACCGACGTCTTCAGCGACTGGCTGTGCGACATGGCCGCCGCCGATGAGCGCCTGCTGGGCATCACGCCGGCGATGCGCGAAGGTTCTGGGTTGGTGCGCTTTTCCAAGGAATACCCGCAGCGCTATTTCGACGTAGCGATTGCCGAACAGCACGCGGTGACGCTGGCTGCCGGCATGGCCTGCGAAGGCGCCAAGCCGGTGGTGGCGATCTACTCCACCTTCCTGCAGCGCGCGTACGACCAGGCCATCCACGACGTGTCGATCCAGAACCTCGACGTGACGTTCGCCATCGATCGCGCAGGCGTGGTCGGCCCCGACGGCGCCACCCACTCGGGCAGCTTCGATCTCACGTACCTGCGCTGCCTGCCGAACATGGTGATCATGGCGCCGGCCGACGAGAACGAATGCCGCATGATGCTCACCACCGGCTTCGAGTATCACGGCCCCGCCGCCATCCGCTATCCGCGCGGCACCGGCCTCGGCGTACCGTTGCAGAAAGAACTGGAAACGCTGCCCATCGGCAAAGCCGAACTGCGTCGCCGTGGCCGTGGACTGGCGCTGCTCAGCTTCGGCGCCATGCTCGCTCCCGCCACCGAAATCGCTGCCGAGCTGGATGCCACGCTGGTGAACATGCGCTTTGTGAAGCCGCTGGACGAGGCAATGATCCTCGAACTGGCGCGGACCCACGACGCTTTCGTCACGCTGGAAGACAACGCCGTCGCCGGTGGTGCCGGCAGCGGTGTCGCCGAATGCCTGGCCGCGCATGGCGTGGTCAAGCCGATCCTGCACTTGGGTCTGCCCGACGTGTATCTGGAACACGGCAGCCGCGAGGAAGTACTGACCATGGCGGGCCTCGATCTGCCCAGCATCCGCCATGCGATTCGCGCGCGCTTTCCGCAAGTCGACACGCTGAATCAGGTCACGGCCTGATTCCCGTCTAAGATTTAACGGCCCGCTCAGCCAACCTGCAGAGTCCGGTTAACACCTCACTGTCATCCCCGCGAGACGCTCTAAAACAACCGAAGGTTGGTCAAGCGGGGATGACGGCAAGGCAGCTCAGCCTAAATCACATGCGCGAGTACATTCCGCATTCCGCAACACGGCGACATGACCGCCTTGCGCGCCACGTCAAAGCCCATGCCAGCAACCGCCACTGACGCGGTCACGCTGCTCAAGGTCCTGTGCCGTGAATACCTCGCGATAACCCGCTGCCTGTAACACGGTCCGCACCGCCTCACCCTGATTCCAGCCGTGCTCCATCAGCAACCAACCACCGGAGTGCAGATGCGTGCGCGCGCCCTCAACGATGCGGCGAATGTCATCCAGGCCATCGACACCCGATGCGAGCGCCGTGGCAGGTTCGAAGCGCAGATCGCCTTGTTGTAGGTGCGGGTCCGCCGATTCGATGTAAGGCGGATTGGAAACCACCATATGGAAACGCTGGCCTGCCAGTGACGCAAACCAGTCGCCGTGAAGAAAGCGCACACGGTCCATGCCATGTTTCGCCGCATTGCGTTGCGCCACCGCCAGCGCATCCGCACTGGCATCGGTGGCGGTGACCTGTGCATGTGGGCGCTCATGCGCGATGGCGAGCGCGATGGCGCCGCTGCCGGTACCGAGATCGACCACCTGCGCGTCAGGCGGCAAACGCTCCAACGCCAACTCCACCAACAATTCGGTTTCCGGACGGGGAATCAGCGTCGCCGGCGTCACCTCCAGCTCCAGCGACCAGAAGCCGCGACGCCCGGTGATGTAAGCGACCGGCTCCCCATGCTGGCGCCGCCGCACCAGCGCTTCGAACGCGTCGATGTCCGTGGGCTCCAGTGAATCCGTCGCATGCGCGATCAGCCAGCTGCGCGGCTTGTTCAGCGCATGCACCAACAGCACCTCGGCTTCGAGCCGGTCACCGAGCTGCTGCGCAGCATCGCCCAACACGCTACGCACGTCAGCCACGCGATGCTCCACGCAATGGATGGGCAATGAGGCCAAAAGACGAGCGCGGCATCGGAGTTTCCGTGATCAAAAGGCGCACAGTGTAGAGCCAATACGCGTTGCGTCAGCCCGCTTCAGGGTGCAGGTAACGATGCACCGCCTGGATGACCACTGAGCCCTCCCCCACGCTGGACGCCACGCGCTTGACCGAGCCTGCGCGTACATCGCCCACGGCGAAAATACCGGGCTTGGTGGTGGCATAAGGTGATTCCAGCAAGTGACCCTGGGCGCAACGCCCGGTCAGCACGAAACCGTTGGGGTCCAGCGCCAGGCAATCGGTAAGCCAGTCGGTATTCGGCTCCGCACCAATCATCACGAACATGTTGCTCGCTGGGCATCGGGTCAACTCGCCGCTGTCGCGATCCCGCCAGATGACGCTGTGCAACCGGTCATCGCCATCCAGCTCGGTCACTTCGCAACGCGTATGCAAGGTGATGTCGGAGGACCGGGCGATGCGCTGTACCAGATAGTCGGACATGGTGGCCGCCAGCCCGTTGGCGCGCACCAGGATGTGCACGTGTTTGGCGATGCGTGAAAGAAATACGGCCGCCTGCCCTGCGGAGTTGCCGCCACCGACCACCACCACTTCTTCATCGGTGCATAGCTGTCCTTCCATGGCTGTCGCTGCGTAATGGATGCCCGCTCCCTCGAAACGGGCGTAGCCAGGCACATCGAGTTTGCGATAGCGCGCGCCAGTGGCCACGATGATCACGCGCGCCGTGATCTTTTGCCCGTCATCCAGATGCAGCCGATAAGGCAGCTCCGCGCAATCGATGCCGGTGGCATGCCGCGACACCGCCAAGCGCGCGCCGAACTTCTGCGCTTGCGCCTGGGCACGACCGGCCAGCGCCTGCCCGGAGATGCCGGTGGGGAAGCCAAGGTAATTCTCGATCTTTGACGACGTACCCGCCTGCCCACCCGGCGCGAGGCCTTCAACAACAATGGTGGAGAGCCCTTCAGATGCTGCGTACACGGCTGCCGCCAGCCCACCAGGACCCGCACCCACCACGGCGACGTCATAGACGTGCTGTGGGTCAATGACTTCGGTGAGTCCCAGTTCGTCGGCCAGCTCCGCGGTGGTCGGATTCTGCAGAAAGCAGTGCTCGGCACAGACCACCACCGGTAGTTGTTCCGGGCTCAGATTGAAGCACGCGAGAAAGCCGTCTGCATTCGAGTCGGCGTCGGTATCAATGAGTCGGTGCGGGTAACCATTGCGTACAAGGAAGCGTTCCAGCCGCAAGGTATCCGCACTGCGCCCTGGCCCCACCAGCACGACGCCGCCGACGCCAGTGCGTATCAACCCCACGCGACGCAGGATAAATGCGCGCATGACGATTTCGCTGATATCCGCTTCCATGGCCACCATGCGACGGAACTCGTCCGCATGCATGCGTATCACCCGAGTGTCCACCGCCGCCCGCGCCGATACCATGATGGCGCGCTGGTTAAGCAGGTTCATTTCGCCGCTGAACTGGCGTGGTCCGTGCGTGGTGAACACGCGTGGCTGGCCAAAGCGATCCAACTCGAATATCTCGATGAAACCGTCGAGCACCAGAAAGAAATCCACACCGCGCTGACCACGTTCAAACAGCAGCGTGCCCCCCGCAATCTGCTCCTCGTGCCCGTATGCCGCCATGCGCCGAACCATGTCAGGGCTCAGCTGCGGAAACATCTGCTCCCTGCGCCGCATCGGATCGGTGGGGTCGTAGACAACCTCGGGCGGTGACGACTGGGCCGACATTCAATACGCCTCGTCTCGTGGGATTTCCACATCGTGCGCCCGCGCCGACGTCACTCGCAAGTCATTCCTGTGTCGGCAGGATGGCTTGTGTAATCGCCGTCACAACGCACTCACGAAACCAGCGATGGGCGAGGTCTTCTTCCTTCGAATCGTGCCAGTACGCCACGATGGGAAACGCCTTTACCCGAACAGGTAAGGGTCGCACGGTGATCGGCAGCAACCCGGCCAAATGATGCGCGTAGGCCTGCGGTACGGTCAGCAGGAGATCGCTGGCAGCCACGATTTGGCACGCGGAGAAGTAGTGCTGGCAGACCAGGCGCACCTCGCGAAACATGCCGTTCTGCCCCAACAGGAGATCGAGTGCGTTCGGCTCACCCAGCGGTGACACAGCCACGTGCGCCGCGGCGAGATAATCAGCACGTCGTAGCTGGGTAGCCAGCGGATGGTCGCGCCGCATCACCACCACCAGGGTTTCATCCAGCAAATGGCGATGCGCAATGCGTGGGCCCGCGCGTAGCGGACGGTCCACCACCAGATCCAGCGTTCCGGTGGCCAGCTCGCGCTCCACTTCATCCGCAGCCACACGGCGGCTGACCACGCGCACACCTGGCGCCTCGCGGCCAATGCTCGCCATCAGGCCAGGCAAGGCAAAGGATTCGAGAATGTCGCGAAACCCGATGACGAAGGTCATCTGCAGACGCGATGCATCGAATTGCGGCTGGGCATGGGTGCTGGCCAGCAAGCCCTTCAGGTGGGCCTGCACAGCCGGCATCATCGCCCGCACTTTCTCGGTCGGGAGTAGACGATTGCCCTGACGCACGAACAAAGGGTCGCCCAAATGATCGCGCAACCGACCCAGGGCGTGCGTAACGGCGGGCTGGGTCAGATGCAGCACGCGCGCCGCCGCGCTCACGCCGCCGTGGGTGTAGATGGCGTCGAGTACGCGGAACAGATTCAGGTCGATGCGGCTGTCTCGTTCCATTGCGTCTCTCTCTACTGGTAGCGAACCCATCTCTTCTCGAACGGTATGCTTTCCCTCACCGTCATCCCCGCGAAAGCGAGGAAGACGGTGAGGGTAACCAACCCATTCACACCACTAATGCACTGCCATAAAGCATATTCATTTCAATAATCGGATGACACAGGCGTAGGCTGCAACGAAGTCAGGAGAGCCCCATGGACTTCAGCCCCTCCGAGCGCACCCAGGCGCTCACCGAGCGCCTCACCCGCTTTATGCGCGAGGAAATCCTTCCCGCTGAATCGCTCTACGCGTCGCAACTGATCGGCGGCCCCGATCACCGGCAATGGCGCCAGCCTCCAGTAATGGAAGCGCTCAAGACCCGTGCCCGCGCCGCCGGCCTGTGGAACCTGTTCCTGCCGGACGCTGAGCACGGCGCCAGCCTGAGCAATCTGGAGTACGCCCCGCTGGCCGAGATCATGGGCCATTCGTTCATCGCGCCCGAAGTGTTCAACTGCAGCGCGCCGGACACAGGCAACATGGAGGTGCTGCATCGCTACGGCTCACCCGCGCAACACAAACACTGGCTGGCGCCGCTGCTGAGCGGCGAGATCCGCTCCGGCTTCGCCATGACTGAACCGGAGGTGGCCTCCTCTGACGCCACCAACATGCAAGCCACTGCCCATGTCGAGGGCAGCGAGGTGGTTCTCAATGGCCGCAAGTGGTGGACCACCGGCCTCGGGCATCCGCATTGTCGCTTTGTGATCTTCATGGGCCTAAGCGATCCGCAGGCTGCGCCTCATCATCGTCACAGCATGGTGCTCTGCCCGCTGGATACGCCTGGCGTGCGCATCGAACGCATGCTCCCGGTGTTCCACGACTACGACGAACCCGCTGGGCATGGCGAGTTGAGCTTCCACAACGTGCGCGTGCCGTTGGAGAACGTGATACTCGGCATCGGTCGCGGCTTCGAAATTGCGCAGGGCCGGCTGGGCCCGGGCCGCGTGCACCATTGCATGCGTGCGCTGGGTGCGGCCGAACGCGCACTGACGCTGCTGTGCCAGCGCGCGCAATCACGGGTGGCGTTCGGCAAGCCGCTATTCGAACTAGGCGGCAATGCCGATATCGTGGCGCATCTGCGCATGGCCATCGAACAGGCGCGCCTGCTTACGCTCAAGACCGCCTGGATGTTGGATACGCAGGGACCCAAGGCGGCGCTGAGCCTGATCTCTCAGATCAAGGTAGTGGTTCCTTCCGTGGCGCAGCAGGCCGCCGATGCCGCTATCCAGATCCATGGCGGCGCAGGCTTCACCGACGATCTCCCCCTTGCCCAGCTGTACGCTTATGCACGTGTGCTCCGCATGGCCGACGGCCCCGACGAAGTTCACCGTGCCGTCATCGCCAAGCTTGAAGCAAAAGCCCAGCGAACCCAGGAGACGCACGCATGACCGCCACCCCGGATCAGGCGCGCCCAGTGCGTGAGGAAGATGCGTTCGATGTGGCGCGCGTCGATGCCTTTATCAGGCAACACATCGACGGCCTCGAAGGCGTGCCCACCGTCACACAGTTTCCCGGCGGCGCATCCAACCTCACCTACCTTCTCAGCTACGCAAATCGCGAACTGGTGCTGCGACAACCGCCACGCGGCGCCAAGGCAAAATCCGCGCACGACATGTTGCGCGAAGCGCGAGTGATGCATGCGCTGAAGGCGAGCTACCCTTATGTGCCCGCCATCCTCGCGCGCTGCGACGACGCGAGCCTTATCGGCCAGGACTTCTACGTGATGGAACGCCTGAACGGCACCATCCTGCGTCGTGACCTGCCGCCAGCACTAGGGCTCGACCGCGACCAAGTACACAAGCTCTGCCTGGGCTTCATCGACCGCCTGATCGAATTGCACCAGGTGGATACCGCGCAGCCCGATCTGAAAGACCTCGGCAAGGGCGAGGGTTACATTGCCCGTCAGGTGGCAGGCTGGAGTGATCGCTGGCGTCAAGCCGCGACGGAAGGCTCCGACCCGTGCGATGACGTACTCGCCTGGCTCGACGCCCACCAGCCGGCGCGCGACAACGCCAGTTGCGTCATCCACAACGACTACCGTTTCGACAATGTGGTACTGGCACCCGAAGATCCGCTCGACCTCATTGGCGTGCTCGACTGGGAAATGGCCACTATCGGCGATCCGCTGATGGATCTCGGCGGCTCGCTCGCTTATTGGGTGCAAGCCGACGACGACCCGGTATTCCAGTCATTCCGCCGCCAGCCCACGCACGAGCCAGGCATGCTGACGCGCAAAGAAGTCGTTGCCTACTACGGCGAACGCATGGGGCTGGATGTGTCGCGCTTCGGCTTCTACGAAGTGTTTGGCCTGTTCCGTCTGATGGTGATCATCCAGCAGATCTATCGGCGTTACGCTCTGGGCCAAACTACCAATCCCCAATTTGCGGGATTTGGTGACGCCGCCCGTTACATGGGCACGCGCTGCCGTCGGCTGATGGCGATGGAAAGCTGAGCGATGCGTGAGCTCTGGTTGATACGCCATGGTCAGGCGAGTTTCAGCGCTGAAGACTACGATCAGCTCTCGCCCACCGGTGAGGAACAATCCCGCCTATTGGGCCGATGGCTGACCGATTGCGGCATCCAGCCAGACCTCGTGGCGATCGGTCCCCGCGTTCGGCATCGCGATACAGCGACGCGTTGCCTGCAAGCGGCTGGTATCGGGACACCGCCCGTGCTGCTGCCCGGCCTCGATGAAGTCGATCACCACGAATTACTGGCACGCCTTCGCCCTGACCTTGCGGGCCCTGGTGCACTGCATGCGGAATTGAAACAGTGCGCGAATCCGCATCGCGACTTCCAGCAGCTTTTCGCTGACGCCATCGCGCGCTGGGTGAGTGGCGACCACGACGCCGACTACCGCCTCAGCTGGGGCGCCTTTCGATCCAACGTGCTGGAGGCGCAGCAACAACTCGCCGACCACCCCGCTCGCACCATCCTGGCCTTTACTTCCGGTGGACCGATTGCAGTGATGACCGGTGCATTGCTTGGCACCCCGCTGGCACGCACCTTCAAGCTCAGCTGGCCGCTGGTGAACACCGGCATCACGCGCCTGCGACTAGGTTCACGCGGTACCACGTTGATGACTTACAACATGTGGCCGCATCTGGAACGCGCTGGGAACGACGCATTGGTGACGATGCGATGAACCGACTTCTCACACTTGCAACAGTTTGCACTTACTCGTCATTCCGGCGCAGGCCGGAATGACGGCAGCAACGAAGCGCCCCGAAAACCTTGCGACCTTCAGGAATCCCGTCATGACCACACCCGCCACGTTTGACCTCACCGGAAAAGTCGCCATCGTCACCGGCGCCAGTCGCGGCATCGGCGCGGAGATCGCCAAACTGCTTGCTGCACACGGTGCCCATGTGGTCGTATCCAGCCGTCGCCAGGTCGACTGCCAGACCGTCGTCGATGCCATTGCCGCCGAGGGTGGCTCAGCTGAAGCCATTGCCTGCCATATCGGCGAGATGGAGCAGATTGCCGCGCTCTTTGAACACGTCGAGAAGAACCACGGACGTCTGAATATCCTGGTCAACAACGCGGCGACCAATCCATTCTTTGGCCACATTCTGGATACGGAACCGTCAGTCTTCCAAAAGACCGTGGACGTAAACATCCGAGGCTACTTCTACATGTCCACCCACGGCGCCCGCCTGATGGCGAAGAATGGCGGGGGATCGATCGTCAATGTCGCATCGGTAAACGGCGTGGTGCCCGGCGTGCAGCAAGGCATCTATTCAATCACCAAGGCCGCGGTGATCTCGATGACCAAGGCGTTCGCCGTCGAATGCGCCGAACAGGGCGTACGCTGCAACGCGCTGCTGCCGGGCCTGACCGATACCAAATTCGCCTCGGTACTGGTGAACACGCCCGCCATTCTCAAGCAGGCGTTGGCGCACGTGCCGATGCGGCGCGTGGCGCAGCCCTCCGAAATGGCAGGAGCTGTTCTCTACCTCGCCTCCGATGCGGCCTCGTACACCACCGGTGCGGTGCTGAATGTCGATGGCGGCTACCTCTGCGTTTGATGCCAAGGAGCACCCTATGACGTCGACTCTTCCTCCGCGCGCTGCAGGCAAACGCGCCTTCGTTACCGGTGCCGCCGGTGGGCTTGGCGCCGCTTCGGCACGCATGCTTGCGCGTCATGGCGCCAGGGTCTTCCTGACCGATATCCAAGGCGACACGGTCGCGGCCGTGGCGGCGGATATCAACGCGGAAAACGGGGCCCAGGTCGCATGGTCAGCAACCCAGGACGTGAGCGACGAAGCCATGTGGCAGCACACCCTGGCCGAAGCAGCCAAGGCCATGGGTGGACTATCGGTGCTGGTCAACAACGCCGGCATCGGTTCGCTGGGCGGCATCGAGCGCATTGAGCTGAAGGAATGGCATCGCGTCATGAGCGTCAACGTCGACAGCGTCATGCTTGGTTGCAAGTACGCGATGCCGTACCTACGCGATGCGCAGCCCGCATCCATCGTCAACATCTCCTCGCTGGCGGCATTCAAGATCGACCCGGACTACACCGCGTACAACACCTCCAAGGCCGCCGTTGCCGTACTGACCAAATCGGTGGCGATGGATTGCACACGCCAGAAGATCGACGTGCGCTGCAACTCGATCCACCCGGCCTTTATCCGCACCGGCATCGTCAAGCCGTTCTTCGACAAGCTCGGCGAAGAGGAAGCAACCAAGAAGCTGGTGCGTGGCATTCCGATGCATCGCCTCGGCGAGCCAGACGACGTGGCCTATGCCGTGCTCTATCTCGCCAGCGATGAAAGCCGTTATGTCACCGCCACTGAACTTGTGATCGACGGCGGCGCTCGCGCCGTCTGACCGGGAGAATATGCATGCCCTTCACCAATCGCCAACTGCTGCTGAAGACTCGCCCCGAGGGCCTGGTGCGCCTCGACAACTTTGAACTGCGCGAAACACCAACGGCAGAACTGGCGGAAGGCCAGGCGTTGGTGCGCGTGCTGTATATCTCCATGGATCCCACCAATCGCGTGTGGATGAGTGATATCCCGCAGTACATGCCGCCGGTGGCCATCGGCGAAGTGATGCGCGGTGTTGGCATTGGCCGTGTGGTGGCGTCAACGTCGAAAAACTATGCCGTGGGCGACCTCGTGCAAGGCCTGGTGGGTTGGCAGGACTACGCCCTGATCGACGAGGGCAAGATGGGCTACTGGGTAAAACTGCCATCCAAACCGCCAGTCGCGCTGCCCACGCTGTTGGGCGCGTGCGGCTTCAGCGGCATCACCGCGTACTACGGCCTCACCGAGATCGCGCCGGTCGAAGCCGGCGAAACACTGGTCGTCTCCGCGGCCGCGGGATCGGTGGGCTCCATCGCCGGGCAGATCGGCAAGCTGCGCGGCGCGCGCGTGGTGGGCATCGCGGGTGGCGCCGAGAAGTGTCGTCACCTTGTCGAAGATCTCGGCTTCGACGCCGCCGTCGACTACAAGGCCGACGACTTCAAGCAGAAGCTTGCGCAAGCCACGCCCGACGGCGTACACGTGAACTTTGAGAACGTGGGCGGACCGGTGATGCGCGCGGTGCTATCGCGCATGGTCAACGGCGGCCGCGTCGCGTTGTGCGGCCTCATCGCCAATTACGCGAGCGGCGGCAAGCCCGCCGACGACTACGGCGTCATCATTGTCAAACGACTCACCGTGCGCGGCTTCCTCGCCTTCGATTACAAAGACCAGCCGCGCGCTGTGAACGATCTGGTGAGCTGGGTCATCAGCGGCAAGATCAAGGCCGGTGAAACGGTCGCCGACGGGCTCGAAAACGCGCCGCTAGTGCTCAACCGCCTGTTCGACGGCAGCCATATGGGCAAGCTGGTGTTGAAAGTGGCGGACGATACGTGAGTCGGCACTACTGCACGAACAAGAAGGGCGCCATCGGCGCCCTTCTTGTTTACTCAGATGCTTCAGGCACCGGTGGAGGTTCTTCCATTTTCGGCTTGCGTGGCCGCCAGTAGCCACCACGGCTCCAAGCTTCAAAGCCCCAGCGCAACCAGCCGATCAGCGCATTGGCGAGCCACAGTGCCCACAACAGCATGGCGATCTTGTAGACCCACAGCGACACGCTGAATACGCCCGCCTGCGGCAGCGCGTTGTCGGTTTGGTCGGCAAACCAGTGGAGTTGCGACGCGGTGGAGTCGTTGCCGGCAATGTGCATATCAGGTAGCCCCAGCAATCCCTTGGGCACGGCAGACACCAGCACCGCGATGGCCAGCAGGGTCACCAACGCCAGGCCGATCTGCGTCAGGTTGAAACTCCTGCCGAACCGCTCTGGCATCACGTGGCGCGCGCGCAGGCCCAGCAGGATCAGCCATGCCACTACCAGGGCATACGCGCCCCACGCGAAGGCCGAAAAGCCCAAGCCAAGCAACAGCCAGTGATGGAAGCGCAGCGGTGTCGGTGCGTAGCGGGCCAATAGCCATGCGGCCAACAACAATACGACGAGCTGCGACCAGTAAGTGACGGCTGGGCCCATGGTCGGGCCCCACGTCCATAGCACCCATCGACTCTCGGGCAAGGCCTGCGTGATCGCGACATTCGCCGCGGGCGCACCCAGCGCCAGCGACGGCGTACGCCCCCATAGCGACACCCCGTTCGGCTCGCGCAGGCGAAGCGTGTAACGATGCTCTCCCGGCAACATCGGCAGGCTGATCTTGCCGTCGCGGATGGCGAGACTGACCGACGCATCGTCACGCCAGGCCCCCAACAGTTCGGCGCCGGCAGGAAGAACAATGGCATGCTCGCCGCCACGCGTACTGCGCGCGACCAGCGTAAGCTTGCTCTCCGTGGTGCGGTCACCGACCTGGCTTTCTATCTCCACCTGATCGAAGGCAAGGCTGTCGCCCGCGATGGCCTTCGGTTGCGTGACGTGCACCTGCAGGCTCTCGCCAGGTAGTGGCTGGAACAGCAAGCCATCGTCACTGAGGCTCGGCGGCACGCCCGCTGCATCCAGATGCCAGATAGGCGCGGCCTGCAACACCCACTGTTCGGCACGATCACCAAGGGCCGGCGCTTTCAGCGTGAAAGCGTCCGTGCGATCGATGCGGCTGTTCCAGCCCACTCGACTCTGGCCCACGTTGAAGGTGACGCTGATGTGGCCGTCGCGCACGCGCACGTTGTCGCCCAGCGGATGCTCACCCGGCAGCAAAGGCAACTCGAGGCTGAAGCCAGCATCGAAGGGCGCCAGTCGTTCGACCGTGTTGGTGACGTTCCACTCGTTGCCCAGCTGGAGCGTCCGGGTCAATTTCACATAGGGCGGAAACACCTGTGCCACGGCATCGGTGCTTTGGCCGTCCGCTGAAGCCCGCACGCGATTGAGCGTGAGGCTGTCGCCGAGCAGGCGTGTATCGTCTAGCCCACTGGGTTCCCAGCCTTCGCCCTGGAACACCACGCGCTGTGGTCGCAGCGTAAAGCGCAGGCTGGTGGTGTCCACGGACGCCACGCGGTAGCGCAGCGAGAGACGATGCACGCCACGATCAAGTGCCACCAGCAGAGCATCGGCTCGGTGTGACAGCGTGGCATCGCGTCCATCCATCGTCACGGACACCAGCTGCAAGGCATCGTCGCCTTGCGGCAACGGCACGGCCACTGGCGCGCCGGCGTGAATCTCCAGGTCCAGCGCCACACTGTCGCTTTTTGCCTGCAGCATGGCCTGGGCAACAGCCACACAATCGGGCGCGCATTTGGGTGCCTCGGTAAGGCGACCGCGTAGCTGATTGAGCAGCTGCTCATCGGGCAGGTTCTGGGCATGCACGCCATGTGGCAACAGGGTCAATGCCAGCAATACAGCAGCAGCCCCGCGCGAACCCCAACCCTGCCAGCGAGCATTGCCGGGACGCAACAGCGCCAGCGCCAGCTTGCCAAGCAAACCGATCAGCAACACCAGCATGCCTACGCGCAAAAGACGCACGAGCCATGCGGGTGCAATGATCAGTCGCGTGGTCTGGTCCGACGTGATCGGCCCCGACCAACTCAGGCGATAGTTGTTGCCGACGTCCCACTGAGGCACACCGCGGCCGGCCTGGACAATGCTATGCGCGTCACGCTCCTGCCCTATGGTGTCTGCCGCGGTGATGCGGGTACCGGTGACTGTCACCGACGACAGCTTCTTCGCCATGGCCTCAGGTGACGGCGGTGGTGGCAGTGGCGAACCCGCCATGGGCGCATTGGAGGGCGCGAGATCTGCCGGAGGAGCCGGCGGTGCGGGAGGTGCCGGTTGAGCGGGCGCGTACTCGGCATTCGTCGATGCCTCCTCCGCCATCGCCTTCGCCTTGCTCGGCTGTGCCTGTCTCATCGCTGGTTCTTGCGGCGCGAACGACGCCATGCCGCCGCCCTCCAGCTGCGGATGCAAGGCAACACTCATCTGCGTGGCCGCAAACGGCAGCGCCCACAGCACGGTGAGCGCGAGCAACGCGCCTGCCCCCATGCGGGAGAAGACACGCAGGCGGCCCTCCGGCAGCACACGCATGAGCAGCGCCAGAGCAAGCGCCACCGCCAGCGTCCCGCGCGGCGCCCCGCCCTCATGCTGGGAAAGCGCCAGGAATCCGACGGCTACCAAGGCCCACGGCCATCCCAGGAAACGCCCGGCAAGCAATGCGATCAGTGCGACCACGAACAGATCGAGCAGGCTCCATTGCGCGATCCACGAATCCGGCGAGTGATCCGCGCCCGTCGCGCCGAGCAAACGGTAGCCGTAAGGAAGGTGCAACGTGGCATCGATGTTTTCCATCGGCAGCTGCCAACCGGAACTGGGCATCGCACCGCGCTCAGGCATGCGCAGACCTGTGAAGAGATCCAGCTGCGTTTGTCGCAACTCCAAGCCGCCGTGATTGTCGCTGGTGGTAACGAGCAACGGCGTCCCTTGCTGCTCTGCCTGCATGAGTTGCCAGGGTGAGGACACATTCAGCCGCTGGCTATGCCTCAGCACACCGGTAAGTTTGTCGGCAGCGATAAAGCCACCGCCGTCAAAATCCAGCCACAGCTGTCGATGCAGAGAAACCTGATCGCCCTGCCCACCCTCGCCTGCTCGCGTGCCCTGCTCAATACTCAGGCCATTGGCATCATCAAGCACGTAGGCGGGTAAGGAATCCCATTCCGGGGGAACATCCGCCTGACCCGCATCAGTGGCTTGCCCTTCGATGCGCGTGCTGCGCCATGAGGGATTGTCCGCGTAGCTCCAGAATTCCTGTTTGGGCCAGGGCTCACCCGGCAATGCGAGGCTGATGTGTTCGAGTACATCGGTGCCACGCGCGCCCAACGAGAGCGTCCATTGACCGGGACGCAGCTGTACGCGCAAGCGGCCGTCATTCTCGAGTCGTGCAGGCAACTCGCCTTGCAAAGAGGTTGCGGTAAAACCCTTGGGCAGCGCGGGGCCGAGCAGTTGCTCGCGGGCACTGCCGGTGACCTTGAACTGCAGTTGCGTTTCCAGTGTCGCCGGCAAGCCATCGGAGAGTTTGCGATAGATACGTAGCGATAGCGCATCCGCCGCGCGTTGCGCAGCGGCCGCCTCACCCACGGTGAGCTGGTCACCGTTGCGCTCCACGCGATTGACGGCATGGCCGTCCAGGGTAAGCGTCACCAGCCCGATCGACTCGGGCACGCGCAGGCGTGCAGGCCGGCTATCCCACGGCAGTGTGCCGCGAATGGCGTAGTCGCCAGGCATGAGTTGAAGCGTTGGCACACCGCCGTGATCGAGCACCACGACCGGCTTGCCATCGGCGCTGACCTGCTGGGGCCAGTTGCGGGCATCACCCGGAAGCGCCACCCAGCTTCGCCCATCCACATGCACGTCAAGGCTGAAGCGCGCGCCGTCCTTGCCCGCATCCAGCGTCAACCTTCCCGGCCAGGCGCATTCCCTGACACCCACCGTGCCACCGCTGGTGGCCAGCATGGGACATGCGTGTTGCGGCACATCGTGCAACACCCAATCCTGCCAGTCCTTCAGAGCTGTCGGCACGTCCTGCGCCATGGCCGGCGCCATGAGCAACGTGAGCAGCCACAACCATCCCCGCGGACGACGCATGCCTTTCTCCCTGTCTTACCCTGGTTGGGCCGCCCCAGTGTAGGTGCCGGCCAAGAGCCACGGAAGGCACCCTCGTCCATGGAACGACGCTCGCGGACAAAAGGGGTTGGCATGGGCACAAAAAAACGCCGGACGGTTCACACCGCCCGGCGTTGATGGGAACCAGCAACGATCAGCGAAGGATCGCGGCCGGATCCTGCTTCTCTGCGAGTGCCGAGCACAGCAGCGTGGATTCGCTGGTCTGCGCCAGGCCTCGTTCGGCGCCGGTCACGTCCTTGGCGCGGGTCTTGAAGAAGTCCTGCAGGCGATCGGCTTCTGCCTGAGAGCAACCACCACCACCCATGAGGCCCGGCAACTGGCCGCCGGCGAAGCTGCCGGTACGCTCCACGATCTTGTCGTAGTTGGCGGATGCCCACTGCCACGAAACATCGCGCTGTGCGCGCGTGTCACGACCACCACGCAGCAGCATGGCCATTTCGCCCACTTTCACCTTCTTGTCGAGGCCGAAGTTGCGCACCTGCACCGCAAGCGCCGGATCGGTGACTTCGCTGAGACCACTGAGGATGGCGTTGCGGTAAGCCGCGTCACTGGTCTGGGGCAGCTCGGCAATCAGTGCGTCCACGGCGCTCTTGCCACGTTCCTGCACGGCGACAGCGAGGGCGGAATCCAGCAGGTCGTGATCGGCGGCTGCCAGGTCGAGGCGGCCGTCGGCCTTGCGCTTCAGCGCCGCATCGCCTTGCTTGAGCAGCGCGGCGCGCACTTCCGGCACCTTCACCACCAGGGCCAGCTCGTCAGCCAGCGCATTGCGCAGCAGCGTATCGCTGTCTGCCTCGTTGGCCTTGCGCTGGTAGCCGAGTTGCTTCATACGCGGCAGGTACGCATCCGTGGCCCACGCGGCAAGCTTGGCGCGCTGTGCGTCGGTCTGCGCAAGGTTTTTGTAGATCCAGTTGAAGCTGGACAGCGGCGCCGTGGCGACTTCGCGAGTCTTCGATGTCGTCAGCGGCTTGAGTGCGGCGAGCACGCTGCCGGCATCGAGATCGCCATGCTTGAAACTGGCAAACACCGCGTCGGCGTAGGCGAGCTGCTCGGCATCGTCGAGCTTGCCGATCTGCTTGCCCAGGCTGACCAGATCGTTCTTGGCCATGGCAAAGCGGTAGTAGCCGGTGCCGTTGGCATTGGGCAGCACCCAGGTCGGGTTGCTGGCGCCGCTCAGCACCATGATGCCCTGCGCCTTGTCCAGCAGTTCGCAGCTCACCTTGCTGCCGTCGGCAGTGCCATAGCGCACGCACATCGGCACGCCCCACACCTGCTTGTCGTTGCCCTTGCTGCCCACCGGCAGATAACGGCTCTGACTCAGGTGCAGCACGGTCTTGCCGTCTTCCTGCGTCAGCTGGGTCTGCACATACGGCACGCCCGGCTGGTTGAGGAAGCTCTTGAAGGCCTGGTTGAAATCGCTGCCCTTGTCGGCGGCCTTGGCGATGGAGTTGATCAGGTCATCCGCGGTGGCATTGCCGAACTTGTGATCCTGGATATAGGCACGCATGCCCTTCTGGAACGTCGACTCGCCGACGTAGCCTTCGAACATGCCGAGCACGGCCGCACCCTTCTGGTAGGTGATGCCGTCGAACGCGGTTTCGATGTCGCCGTTGCCGGTGATCGGTTGGCGGATCTTACGCGTGGTGACCAGGCTGTCACCGTTCATCGCACCCTGCGCACCACGCACCCGATCGAGATCGGCGCGGTATTCCGGGTGCACCTTCTGGGTCACCTTCTGCTGCATCCAGGTAGCGAATGCCTCGTTGAGCCACAGGTCGTCCCACCATTCCATGGTCACCGTGTCGCCGGTCCACTGGTGGGCCAGCTCATGCGCAGTGACGTCGAACGAACTACGCACGTAGTGGGCCGGGGAATCGGGATCGAGCAGCAGCAGCCAGTCGCGGAAGGTGACCAGGCCCGGGTTCTCCATGGCGCCGGCAGAGAAGTCCGGCGCGGCGAGCAGGTCGAGCTTGTCCCACGGATAACCGAAGCCGTAGTAGTTCTCCAGGGTGTGGATGATGCTCGGCGTTTCGCTCAACACGTGCTGCATGCGGTGGCCTTCGCCCTTGGCGGCGATGCCACGCAGTTCCAGCACCTGCGTGCGGTGCTCAGTCGGCGAAATATCGGGCCCCTTCACCACGTCCCAAGGACCCACGCCAAACGCGACCAGATACGTCGGCAGCGGCTTGGTGGTGGAGAAGGTCACTGTTTTCCAGCCCTCACCGGCAGGCACTTCTTTCACCTGTTTGGTATTGGCCACGCCCACTTCGTCGTTGGGGATGGTCAGGCGGATATCGAACGGTGTCTTGAACGCGGGCTCGTCGAAGCCCGGGAACGCGTAGCGCGCACTGATGGGTTCCATCTGCGTCATCGCATATGGCTGCCCCTCGTGACTCACCTTGTACAGGCCTTGCAGCTGCTGATTGAGCGGCGCGGTGTATTCGATGGCCAGGGTGAGCTCCTGCGGCTTCAGCGTGCCGCCGAAGTCGATGCGCACCACACCTTCCTGCGGCGCCACGTCCACGTATTTGCCGGCGCGGGCCTTGCCCGCTGCATCGGTCACCGTGACCTTGCCTACCTTCAGCTCGCGACCATGCAGCCACAGGTGATCTGACGCCTGCGCCAGCTTGACCTTGATGGTGGTGGTGCCGGAGAAATCCTTCTGACGCGGATCCACCTTGAAGTCGAGCTGATACGACTCGGGCTGCGCCCAACCCGGCAGACGGCCATGCGGCTGGTCGTCGGCAGCTGGCGCGGCCAGGGCTGCGCCGCAGCAGGCGGCCAGAGCGGTGAGAACAAGTGGGCGAACAAGACGATGCATGCGAGGGAGCTCCCCTGGGGACTGACAAACTACGAACGCTAGGTGGAGCCATGACTCATGACCCAGTGCCAGAAGGCATGGCCTCCGGCGACACCCCACAACCGCGCAGCCGCAAGCCCCGTGTCAGTCCCACTTAACGCCTGACTGTGACGGGCGTCGCTGCTCCGCAACCATGCGCCTTCCCTCTGACATTTTCCGATATCCACCCCACCAGAGCCGGGCGTAGGGTGGGGCTTCCACCGCAGAGCAGCCCAGGGCGTGAGATGAAACCTTTCTTGTCGGCTTCACTGGAACCGCGATCAGCCATCTCGCAAACCCTGCGAGATACCAGTGACCACAGCCGGCACTCATGAAAGGTCTCACTGCATAGCGGGTTTCTGATTACCCCAAGGTAGCGTCAATGAGGCCCACCGCCTCGCGCCCGACGTGTGTCTTCGCCGTTGCCCAGGAGTCGCTGTCGCCTTATGCATTACGCCGTACCTGCGCCGAACTGCACGATGCTCCGCCCCGATAAACGCAAAGCACCGCCAACGGTGCGTCACGCATGAGGGCTCAGGACGAAGCGACCGGCACGCTGCAACAAGCACTGCAACACACGGCACACCTGCTCGAGAACCAGCCGACGCTGGCGGCAGAACAGGCGACGGAAATCCTGAAGGTGGTTCCAGAACACCCGGCGGCGCTGCAGCTGCTCGCGGCGGCGCGATCCGCGCAAGGCGATCCGCAGGGCGCCATCGAGATCCTGCTGCCGTTGACCCGCAAACAGCCCGCGTGGTCGCTTGCTCACTATGATCTCGGTCTGGCGCTAGGCCAGGCGGGGCGGCATCGCGAAGCGATCGACGCGCTGCGCAGGGCGGCAGCGTTGAAGGCGGATCTGCCGCAGGTATGGCGTGCACTGGCCGATGGCCTGGCGACGGTGGGCGATCATATCGCCGCCAATGAAGCCTATACGCACCACGTGCGCCACGCCGCACGCGATCCGCGTTTGCTCGCCGCGGCGTCAGCGCTGGCGGAGCAACGCTTGCCCGAGGCGGAAGCACTACTGCACGAACAACTGAAGCTGGCACCGACGGATGTCGCGGCGCTGCGCATGTCGGCTGAAGTGGCCGCTCGCCTTGGTCGACATGACCATGCTCGCGATCTGCTCGAGCGCTGCCTGGCCCTGGCACCGGGCTTTGCCGCCGCGCGCTTCAACTATGCGCTGATGCTTCATCGCAGCAACCAACCGGAGTTGGCACTGGCGGAAATCGATGAGCTGCTGGCCGCGGAGCCCGATCACGCGGGCTATCTCAACCTGAAGGCAGCCGTGTTGTGCCGCATTGGCGACTATGAGCCCGCCATTCATATCTACGGCGACCTGCTCAGCCGAGACGCGCGCTTCCCGCGCATGTGGATGAGCTACGGCCACGCGCTGAAAACCGCGGGTTACGCTGATCGCGCCATTGATGCGTATCGCCGTGGACTGGCACTGGAGCCGTCATGCGGCGAGATCTGGTGGAGTCTGGCCAATCTCAAAACCTTCCGTTTCGGCGCCGATGATCTGGCGACGATGCGCCAGCAATTCGCGCGCACCGATCTGGGCGACGACGACCGGCTTCATCTCGCCTTTGCCATCGGCAAGGCGCTGGAAGATACCGGCGACTACGCGCCTTCGTTCCAGCATTACGCGCACGGCAACGCGATACGCCAAGGGCAGCTTCGCTACAGCGCGGATGACACCCGTGCTCGCGTGCGTCATATCCAGCGGCGCTATACACGCGAGTTCTTCGATGCTCGCGCCCGCATCGGTAGTGATGCCCGCGACCCCATTTTCATTGTCGGCTTGCCGCGCTCCGGCTCAACGCTTATCGAGCAGATCCTCTCCAGCCACAGCCAGGTCGAAGGCACGATGGAGCTGCCGGAGATCACCTCGATTACGCGCGTACTGCGCGAGCAAGGCGACGCTGAAAGCACCGTGCCTTACCACGACGTGCTTGCCACGCTCGATGCCAAGGCACTTCGCGACCTCGGACAACGCTACCTCGACCATACTCGCATTCATCGCAAGACTTCGGCACCGCTGTTCATCGACAAGATGCCGAACAACTTCATGCACATCGGCCTGATCCACTTGATGCTGCCCAATGCCAGGATCATCGATGCGCGCCGCCACCCCCTCGCCTGCTGTTTCTCGGGGTTCAAGCAGCACTTCGCGCGCGGCCAGAGCTTCAGCTACAGCCTTGAAGACATCGGACGCTACTACCGCGACTACGTGTCGCTGATGGCCCATTTCGACGCGGTGCTGCCAGGCCGCATCCATCGCGTCATTTACGAACGCATGGTCGAGGACACCGAAGGGGAGATTCGGCGTCTGCTCGATTACTGCGGCCTGCCGTTCGAGGCGTCCTGTCTGCAGTTCTTCGAGAACGCGCGGCCGGTACGCACAGCGAGTTCGGAACAGGTGCGTCAGCCGATCTACCGCGAAGGCGTAGATCACTGGCGGCACTACGAGCCATGGCTGGCACCGTTGAAGGAGGTATTGGGGCCGGTGCTGGGGAGCTATCCCGAGCCACCGACATGCGAGGCGACATAACAGACATTCAGAAGTCGCCTATTTCTTGGGGAGGAAAGTCGATGCACAAAGTCAGGCCGAGGGGGCCGACACGTACGCGGCGCATCACGTTGTCGCGGCTGCCATTGACGGCAGCGATCTGTTTAGCCATGGCGTCACCGGCGGTGGCGCAGGATGCAGGCCAAAATCCGGCGCAAAGTCCGTCAGCCAATCCGGCGCCCGTCGCGCAAGACAAGACCAAGACGCTGGCGGCGGTGACCGTAACAGCGCAGAAGCGCGAGGAAGACCTGCAGAAGGTGCCGATCAGCCTGCAGGTACTGGACACTCAAAAGCTGCAGGAACTTCACGTCCAGAGTTTCAACGATTATGTGAAGTATCTGCCCAGCGTGTCGTTTCAGACCTATGGGCCCGGTTTTGCGCTGATCTACATGCGCGGCGTCGCCAGTGGCGGTGACGGTAACCACTCAGCTTCGCAACCCAGTGTGGGTGTGTACCTGGACGAGCAGCCGGTGACGACGATTCAGGGGCCGCTCGACATCCACATGTACGACATCGCGCGCGTCGAGGCGCTGTCTGGTCCGCAGGGCACGCTGTATGGCGCCAGTGCGGAAGCGGGCGCGTTGCGCATCATCACCAACAAACCCGACCCCAGTGGATTCGCCGCCAGCTACAGCGCGGGCGTGAACTCCGTTTCGCACGGTGGCGTTGGCTATACGGCTGAGGGCATGGTCAACATCCCCATGTCACCCAGTGCAGCGATCCGCCTGGTGGGCTGGAGCGAACATGATGCGGGATACATCGACAATGTCGAGGGCTCGCGAACCTTCCCGTCCTCAGGCATTACGGTGAGCAATGCCTCGGGTTGTTCGAACCCGCCGAACCTGGTCTGCACCGGCCAGGCCAGAAAGAACTACAACGATGTCGACACACAAGGTGGCCGCGCTGCGTTGAAGTTCGATCTCAACGATGACTGGTCGATCAGTCCTACCGTGATGGGACAGCACCAGATCACCCATGGCTCGTTCTCATCGGATCCGCAGGTGGGTTCGCTGGCGTTGACGCACTTCTATCCTGACTACGCCAACGATCGTTGGGTGCAGGCCGCGCTGACGGTCGAAGGCAAAATCGGCAATTGGGATCTTACCTATGCCTATTCGCATCTCACACGCAATCAGGAAGAAGACAGCGACTACAGCGACTACTCGTTCTGGTACGACACCATTGCGCATTACGGCGCGTATATCCATGACAACGCCGGCAACCTGATCAACCCGTCGCAATACATTCAGGCGCACAACCACTACAGCAAGCAAAGCAACGAACTGCGCATTGCCTCGCCTGCGGATGAGCGCCTGCGGCTGGTGGCCGGCGTCTTCTTCCAGCGGCAGGTGCACGAAATCCAGCAGGATTACCTTATCAACGGACTGGCCACCGAGCTGTCGGTACCCGGATGGCCGAACACGCTGTGGTTGACCGAGCAGGAGCGTGTCGATCGCGATCAGGCGCTGTTTGGTGAACTGTCGTACGACTTCATCCCCGAGACGCTGATCGGCACCATCGGCGGACGCTGGTTCCACACCAACAACAGCCTGAAGGGCTACTACGGCTTCAGCGAGGGCTTCGCACCCACCTCGACGTATGGCGTGGCCGGATGCATTTCGCCCAATCCCTTCCACGGCGCGCCATGCATGGATTTCGACAAGTCCACCAAGGAAACCGACTCGCTAGGCAAGGTCAACCTGACCTGGCAGATCACTCCGGACAAGATGATCTACGGCACCTGGTCGGAAGGTTTCCGCCCTGGCGGCATCAACCGCCGAGGGTCCCTGCCGCCCTACAAGTCGGACTTCCTCACCAACTACGAGTTGGGCTGGAAGACCACCTGGTTTGATCATCGGCTGTCGTACAACGGCGCGATCTTCCGGGAGAACTGGAAGGACTTCCAGTTCAGCATCCTCGGCGCCAACGGCCTCACTGAAATCCGCAATGCGGGTCAGGCGCGCATCAACGGTATCGAGCAGGACCTGAACTGGGCCGCCACCTATAACCTGCAGATCGGTGCAGGCATGGCCTATTACAACGCCAAGCTGACTCAGGACTACTGCGGCTTCACCGACACCAGCGGCAACCCGATCACCAGCTGTCCTGCCGGCTCGATCAACCCGATCACCGGCGCCGTGGTGACCGGTCCGCTGGCACCCAAGGGCACGCGACTGCCGGTGACGCCGAAGCTGAAGTACAACGTCAACGCGCGTTACACCACCAACATTGGCAAGTACGAGGTGTTTGGCCAGGCGGCGGTGGTGCACGTGGGTGGACGCACGACCGACCTGCGCGTGTTCGCCAATGACCTGCTAGGCAATATGCCGGCCTACACCACCATGGATTTCACGGTGGGGGCGAAGTACCACGGCATGTCGCTGGACCTTTACGTCAACAACGCTTTCGACAAACGCGGCCAGCTGTTCCGCTACGCCGAATGCGCGGCAGCGACCTGTGCGGCGCACGATGTGGTGCCGCAGTATCCCAATGGTCAGGTCTACACCGTGATGAACCAGCCGCGCACGGTGGGCATCCGTTTCAGTCAGGAGTTCTGAGCGAAGCGATGGCTGTGCGTCCTGAGCCCCGGCGCATGCCGGGGCTTTTTTTTGTCCACGCGGGGCAACACGCTTTCGCTCGTCATCCCCGCGAAGGCAGGGATGACGAGCATAAGGACGCGCATTGCTCGTGGCGATGAAAAACGCCAATATCATAGACCCGAGCTATCAGACTCACGGGATACCTGACCTATGAACCTGCGTGACCTGCACTACCTCGTCGCCTTGGCCGAACACCGTCATTTTGGCCGCGCCGCCGAGGCGAGCTTCGTCAGCCAGCCCACCCTGTCCACCCAGATCAAGAAGCTGGAAGACGAACTGGGCGTGGCATTGGTGGAGCGCACACCACGCAAGGTGCTGCTGACCGAAACGGGTCGCGAAATCGCCCGCCGCGCACGTGGCGTGCTGTCGGAGATCGAGGAGATCAAGGCGATTGCGCAGCGCACGCGCGATCCCGAATCGGGTACGTTGCGCCTGGGCATTTTCCCCACGCTTGGCCCATACCTGCTGCCGCACCTGGTTCCCTTGGTACGCACGCACTTTCCACGACTGGAACTGCTATTGGTCGAGGAAAAGACCGAGCAGGTGATCCGCATGCTGCGCGAAGGCTCGCTGGATGTGGGCATCCTCGCCCTGCCGTTGCACGAAGACAGCCTGCACGCGGAATTCCTGTTCGAGGAACCTTTCGTGCTCGCGGTACCCGAATCGCACCCGCTGGCTCACCGTCAAAAACGCCTCAAGCTCGACGATCTGGAAGACGAAAGCCTGCTGCTGCTGGAAGACGGCCATTGCATGCGTGATCAGGCGCTGGAAGTGTGTCAGCTTGCAGGTGCCGGCGAACGCTCCGGCTTCCGCGCCACCAGCCTGGAAACGCTGCGCCAGATGGTCGCCGCCAATGTGGGTATCACCCTGCTGCCGACGCTGGCGATCAAGCCACCCGTGGCGCGTACCGACAATGTGCATCTGCTGGAATTCGCCGGACGCCCGCCCAGCCGCCGCATTGCTCTGGTGTGGCGCAAGAGTTCTTCGATGGCGCCGTTCCTCAAGCGTTTTGCGGAAGTGATCCGTGATCTTCCCGCTGGCTTGCTGCAACCGGACCTGACGGAAACCAAGACCCCCAAACAGGCAGGACGCTAAGCCGCCGTGCAACGACTTCTTTTGATCGGCGTAATGCTGGTCTGCGTCCTGGGTGGCGCGCATTGGTTTCACCACCGCCCCATGACGCCATCTCCCGGCGTACTGGCACCGGACGCGCCGGTGCAGAACGATCTCAGCGACGGCGCCGCGCTGCAACGTGGCGACACCACGCTCGTGACGCGTGCGCGTTTCGAGCTGACGGCACGCGTGCTCTCGCGCGAGGACTACCGCTTCGACGCCGGCGCTTCACTCGCTCCGGTGGATCTGGCCTTAGGCTGGGGCCGCATGTCCGACAACGCCGTGCTGTCGCAGGTCGAGATCAGCCAGGGCAACCGCTTCTATCACTGGCATGTCGATCACTTTCCGATTCCACGCCGCGAAATCGAAACATCCAGCGCCAATATGCACATGATCCCCGCCGACGCGCTCGTGCGTCGCCAGCTCGACAAGGTGCGGCCCGGCGAGATCATCCATCTGGAGGGTTTTCTGGTCGACGCCAGCCGCCCGGACTGCTGGCGCTGGCGCACCTCGATGACACGCGAAGACACTGGCAACGGTGCGTGCGAACTCGTTTACGTCGAGAGCGTTGGACCGGCGTCGCCGTAAACCAGCCGACGATCAATAGCTCAATAACGCGTGCAACGGAGCACCTTCTTCCCAGCGCATGCGCCCCTGCAGTTCGGCAAGCTCGATCACCACACTGGCACCGACCAGCTCCCCGCCAAGCTTCGCCACCAGCGCGCGCGCCGCCGCCAGCGTGCCGCCGGTTGCCAGCACATCGTCCACGATCAACACGCGCTCCGCCGGACGCAGCGCATCGTTGCGTGCTTCCAGTCGATCGGTGCCGTATTCCAGCTGGTAATCCACCGACACTACCGGCGGCGGCAGCTTCCCGGGTTTACGCAACGGTACGAAACCGGCGTGCAACTTTTGCGCAAGCGCCGCGCCGAAGATGAAGCCACGCGACTCGATGCCGCACACCGCCTGCACTCCACTGCCCTGCCACGGTTCGGCCAGTGCGTCGATGCAACGGGCGAAACCGCCGGCGTCCGCCAGCAAAGGCGTGATGTCGCGAAACACTACGCCCGGCTTGGGAAAGTCCGCTACGGCGCGAATCAGCGACTGGATTTGTTGCAACGTGGTTTCCAAGGGTCTGCTCCGTGATCTGTGCGCCACGAAGGATACCGCTCAGATACCGACACAGCCGAACTGAAACGTGTGGGTGTAGCGCTCAGCCGAAGGCCGGATACGGTGCGTCGGGGTCTTCGTCGGGGTCGCTCAAGGCGAGGCGCGCCTCCTGCAGGCTTCGCTCGACCTCTCGCACCACCTGCTCGGCTGCGGCGAGGGAGGCTTCGGGAACCAGGACGGCAACGTAATCCAATGCCGGCAATTGGCCCACGGCACCCGTGAGGTATTCACCTGAGACAAACGCTGGGATTTCGGCGCGTTCAAGCGCGTCCTTCACCAGGTGGGCGTCGATCAGGCTTTCGGCTCGGTAGGCGATGCGCATGGGGTCACGCTAGCGCTGTGGGCGTGGTGGGGCAAGTTTTTGCTTAGGGTGTGATGGGAGGGTGAAGGGGTGCCCGGGTTTTCTAGAGGCGGCAGTCCGCCGGGTGGCTCGCTTTCATCCTTTACGCAAAGAGGCCTGAATGCTCGCGGCAACATCCCTGTAGGAGCGCACTTGTGCGCGACCGCAGCCCCTCGCCGTTTCCTCGATGGTCGTTTTTCGCGGACCTCCGCCATCAGGCAAGCACCCGGCGCTTCGGTCGCGCACAAGTGCGCTCCTACAAGGTGGCGCCGGCCTTGGCCTGGCTTGCCAGCCCAGAGGACACGGCGGCTGGGTGACTCGCTGTGCCGCCTATTGCCAGCCGCCGCCCTCCGAGATCTTCGGCTACAGGCTGAAAACCCAAAGAAACACCCCCACCTAGGGACGAGGTAAACTTCATCGTTTCCGCCACCGCGTACGAGCTTCGATTCCCGATGTCCACCGAAAACGCCGCCGTTGAACCCATCGCCTCGCCCGCCAACCCGCAGGCCGAGGGCCAACGCGCCGATCTGCAAAGGGATTTCATTCGCCAGATCATCCGCGAGGACCTGGCCACCGGTAAGCATCACGCCATCCGCACGCGCTTCCCGCCCGAGCCCAACGGCTACCTGCACATCGGCCACGCCAAGGCGATCTGCCTGAACTTCGGCATCGCCCGTGATTTCACGGGCTGGTGCAACCTGCGCCTGGACGACACCAACCCGGGCAAGGAAGACCCGGAGTTCGTCGAGGGCATCAAGGACGACGTGCGCTGGCTGGGCTACGAGTGGCACGACCTGCGCCACGCCTCGGACTATTTCGAGGTGTTCTATGACTCAGCGGTCAAGCTGATCAAGGACGGCGTGGCTTACGTGGACGACCTCAGCGCGGATGACATGCGCGCCTACCGCGGCACGCTCACCGAGCCGGGTCGCAACTCACCGTTCCGCGATCGCAGCGTCGAGGAGAATCTCGAGCTGTTCCGCCGCATGCGCGCCGGCGAGTTCGCCGATGGCACCAAGACGCTGCGCGCCAAGATCGACATGGCGTCGGGCAACATGAATATGCGCGACCCGGCGATCTACCGCATCCGCAAGATCGCTCACCAGAACACCGGTGATGCGTGGCCAATCTACCCGATGTACGACTATGCGCACTGCCTGTCGGATGCGCTGGAAGGCATCACGCATTCGCTGTGCACACTGGAGTTCGAAGACCATCGCCCGCTGTATGACTGGTTCGTCGACAAGGTGGATCTGGTCAACCATCCGGAGCTGTGGCAGCACCTGCGCGAGGGCGGTTTCCATACCGAGCCAGCCAAGCCGCGACAGATCGAGTTTTCGCGCCTCAACCTGTCCTATTCCATCACCAGCAAGCGCAAGCTGGCGCAGCTGGTGACTGAGAACCTGGTGGATGGCTGGGACGATCCGCGCATGAACACGCTGCGTGGTCTGCGCCGCCGCGGCTTCACGCCGGGTGGCCTGCGCCTGCTCATCGAGCGCCTGGGCGTGAGCAAGCAGAACAGCATCATCGATTACTCGATTCTCGAAAACTGCATCCGCGAAGACCTCGACGCCAGCGCACCGCGCCGCATGGCCGTGCTCGATCCGCTGAAGCTGGTGATCACCAATTTGCCGGAAGGCCGCGAGGAACAGCTGACCTTCTCCAACCATCCCAAGGACGAGAGCTTCGGTACGCGCCAGGTGCCGTTCTCGCGCGAGCTGTGGATCGAACGCGAAGACTTCGCCGAAGTGCCGCCGAAGGGTTTCCACCGTCTCAAGCCCGAGGGCGAGGTGCGCCTGCGCGGCGTGGGCATCGTGAAGTGCGAGGAGCTGGTGAAGGACGCCGATGGCAACGTCGTCGAACTGCGCTGCTCGCTCGATCTCGAATCGCGCCAGGGCATGCCGGGCGCGGATCGCAAGGTGAAGGGCACCATCCATTGGGTGAGCGCCAAGCACGGTGTGGCTACCGAAGTGCGCGTGTACGACCGCCTGTTCAACGTGGCCGATCCGGACGATGAAACCGACGGCAAGAGCTGGATCGAGCACATCAATCCAGATGCCAAGCGCGTGGTAACGGCATGGCTGGAACCGGCCGCGGCCAACGTCGATGCGGAGCAGCGCTTCCAGTTCGAGCGCCTGGGTTATTTCGTCGCGGACCGCATCGATCACACGGCCACCAAGCCGGTGTTCAACCGCACCGTCACGTTGCGTGACGCGTGGTCGACCAAGCAGGCCTGACGTCCGCGTCACAAGGAACGTTACATGCTGCCTCAACAGATTCACCTGACCCTGCCGCCATGGATCGGCGACGTGGTCGACACCAACAAGCGTTACATCACCGATGAGGAACGCGTGGCACTCGCCATCGAGCTCTCGCGCCTGAACGTCGAACGCAGCCATGGCGGTCCGTTCGGTGCCGCCGTGTTCGATGCGCACGGCCGCGTCATCTCGGTGGGCGTGAACCGCGTGGTGCCGCAGGCCTGTTCCGTCGCGCATGCAGAAATGATGGCGTACATGAGCGCGCAACAGCGCCTCGCGTCGTTCCGTCTCAATGCCGATGGCGGACGCTACACCCTCGCCACCAGCGCGCAGCCGTGCTGCCAGTGCTATGGCGCAACGGTGTGGGCTGGTGTGGACGAGCTGTTGATCGGCGCACGGGCCGAAGACGTGGAAGAACTCACCGAGTTCGACGAAGGCCCGCTGCCGAGCGACTGGGTGGGCGAACTCGAACGCCGTGGCATCGCCGTGCGTCGTGACATCCTGCGCGAGCAGGCACGCGGGGTGCTGGCGACCTACGGCCAAAGCGGGCAGCACTATTGAGCCGCCTGCGCGCCGCCCTCCCCCTGATCCTGCTGGTACTGGCTGGCATCGTGCTGTTCAGTTCAGGCGCGCTTGATCGCCTGCATCCTGAGGAGCTCGTACGACACCAGACTCAGCTGCACGAGCAAATCCACGACGCGCCGTGGCTGAGCCGGCTGGCTTTTATCGGCCTGCTCACCCTGGCCATGTCCACGGGCATCCCGGGCACGGTCGTCATCATCATGGCCGGCGGTTTCGCCTTCGGCGTGGTGGAGGGCAGCATCTACTCCTCCATCGGGCTCACCCTGGGCACGCTGATCCTTTTCCTGGCCAGTCGCTACGCCTTCGGCGCGGGCAGCAAGCACCCACCCGCGCTCGTGGACAAGCTGCATCACGGCTTCGAACGTCATCCCGTGGCCTACACCATGTTCCTGCGCTTTGTGCCGGTGGCGCCGTTCGGGCTGGTCACTGTGGCGCTGGCTTGGTTGCGTTGCCCGCTGTGGCTGTTCCTGGGCGCGAGTTGGGCTGGCGGCACGGTGTCGCTGATTTTTGAAACATCGATCGGCGCTGGCCTGGGCGAGGCGCTGGCCCAGAGCCATGGCCATTTCGGCGTAGGCCTGCTGATGCAACGGGCGGTATGGCTACCGCTCACCGCTATCGCCGCGTTAGCCGTGTTGCCGCTGCTGGCCGAGCGCATCACCCGGAAGCGGCGCCAGGCCGCCGCGCTCAAGCCGCGCCAGTCTGATCTCTAAGGCAACACTGATTAAGTATCGCCTTAGGACTTAGGGCTATCAGGGCCTGTCCAAACGACTAGCTGCCCTGTCAGGCAAATCGCGCTAGGCTGGTCCGTGCCGGCGCTGGGAGCGCCTGAAGGGGCGAGGCCAATGGTAGGTGCAGGGGCGAACTCCCGCACGGTGCGATGGTGGCGGCGCACGTCGCTGATGCAGCGACTGGCCATGGTCGCCCTTGTGCCCACGCTGGTGACGGCCATCTTGCTGGTCGTCATCCTTACCCAACACCAACTGACCAGCCTGCGCGAGATGGCGCAGAACACCGCTGACGCCATCGCAACCCAGGCCGCGTCCGTGTCTACCGCGCCACTGCGGGATATGCAGCGGCGGGAGCTGGTACGCATCGCTGAATCCATTGGCGAGCTGCCCCATGTCGCGCGCGTGCAGATTCGCGCGGCCGACGGTGAGATCCTCGCCGACAACCTCGGGCGCAGCGGCGCGACCGGCAACGAAACGCTCACCGTCGTGCGCGACGTGGTGGACCCCGACCTCCCCGGGCATCCCCTGTTGGGTTCGGTGATGGTGGACGTGAGCCTCGCCGATGCTATCGCCGCGCAACACGCCAGCCTGCGCAATGCGCTGGCGGCTCTGGTAGCCAGCCTGCTGGTGGCCGCCATCATCGGCTGGCAATCCGCGCGCTGGATCAGCGCGCCGCTGCGGCGACTGGTAGCCGCCGTGCATCAACTGGGACGGGGCGATCGCCATGTCGAAGTGGCGGTCACCGACCAGACCGAAATCGGCGAACTGCAGCGTGGCTTCAATAGCGCCGCCATGGCGCTGTTCGATGTACAGCGCAGCATGGAGAAGGAAATCGAGCAGGCCACGGTGGAACTGGCCCGCAAGAACGCCGCACTGGAAGCGGCCAGCGTGGCCAAGGCGCGCTTTCTCGCTGCCGCCTCGCATGACCTGCGACAGCCACTTTATGCGCTGACGCTGTTCTCGTCGTCGCTGGCCGAAGACGAGCGCGACCCGGTACGACTGGATCGCATTGCGCACATCCAGGAGTGCGTGGAAGCGCTGGATCACCTGTTCAGCGAACTGCTCGACCTGTCGCGACTGGAAACCGGCGCCATGCAGATCGAGATCACCGAATTTCCGTTGGATCAGATCTTTCAGGAAGTCAGCCGCAACTTCCGCATGATTGCCGAGCAGCACGGGCTGCGCCTGATCATGCGTGCAACCAACCTGTGGGTGCGCAGCGATCGCACCATGCTCGCGCGCATTCTCAATAACCTGGTCAGCAACGCCTTGCGCTACACCCATCGCGGCGGCGTGCTGGTAGTGGCGCGCCGGCGCGCCGACGGCACCGTACGTGTCGATGTGTGGGATACCGGCAGCGGCATCGCACCTGAGCATCAGGCGCGTGTATTTGATGAGTTCTATCGCGTGGAGTGCCACAGCAACCATGAGCACGACACCGGTCCACGTCGCGGTCTCGGCCTGGGCCTGGCCACGGTACAGCGACTGGCGGAGTTGCTCGATACGCAGGTGCAGCTGAAGTCCACGCCCGGCCGCGGCAGCGTCTTCAGTTTCCACTTGCCCGAAGTGGAGCCGCAGCAGGTGTTCCATGCCTCGGCAGACGAGGTGTCGCCCGACGTATCAGGCATGCGTGTGCTGGTGATCGACGATGAGCCGGCCATCCTCTCGGGCATTCGCTATCTCTTGCGCAGCTGGGGTTGTGAGGTCGCCGTCGCGGAAGATCGCGCGCAAGCGCTACAGGCCGCCGAAGAATGGGCCACGCCGCCGGATATCGTGATTTCCGACCTGCGGCTGCGCGATGGCGAAAGCGGCCTGGACGTGCTGGCCGCCTTGGACCTGCATTACCAGAACGACGGCAACGCGCCCTTCCCTCGCCTGCTCATCACGGGCGAAACGCGCAGCGATCGCCTTCGCGAAATCATGGCCGCGCGCATTCCGGTGCTCTACAAGCCAGTATCACCGGAGCAACTGCGAGAGGCGATGATGGCCGCATGGAGCACCACGCGTACCACACTGGCCTGATCGAGACCTATCTCGAGATCTGAAGCCTACAAAAGCGCAATCCGTCATTTGCGCGAATGCGGGAATGACGAACGAAAGGTGTCGCTCGCTCAATACTTGATTGGCTCTGCTTATTCCTCTGGCGCGATGCGCCGCGCCAGCCAGCGATCTGCCGGAAGGAAGCGATTGAACAGATCATCGACAAAATCGCCGCCCGGCGCTTCTGCACGCGAACCGCCGGTCACGTAGATCCCGCACCAGCGGAGACGACGCCCACCGGCTTGCTCATTGGCCAGCATCCGCAGGAGAAACGTCTGCATGCCGCGCTGCAGATCCGGAAGCGATTGCACAAACGCAAACAGCTCACGGCGGCCACGCGGGTCACGCTGCATCGCCAACGCTGCCATACCTGCGGCCTGCAAACGGCTTGACACGGCATCGCTACGGACGTCCATACGTCCACGATGACCGTCGCTCCCCGGTTGGGTTGACCGACGCCAACCCAGCACGCGACGGAATGCGGCCTGCGGCAGGCTGGCACGAAACGTCGCTAATCCAGGTACCGCGTCGAGCCCGGTCACCACGATATACAGCGGCAACTGCAGATGAAGCCGGCTGGCGGCCTCGTCTGCCAGCCGATAGAGCCGGTCCGCATGTGCGGTGATGGCGGCATCCGACTCCCTCAGGCTTTGCGCCGCGACGCATAAAGCCACACCGTCGAGCGGCAGTTTGCGGCGCTCTCGTGCCAGCAACGACAACGCTTGCGACCAGGGAGATTCGGCACCCCCAACGCCTGCATCGGCATGCGTAAGGCGCACACCGGGTTCAATGGCGACCAGCGAGCGGAATACCCACCAATGCCACGGCCGCGCAACGTCGCTACCGACCTGGTCGCGGGCGTGAGGCGCATGGGCCGCAGCCTGCAGCAGGCTACGCACATCAGCCGCGCTGTCGCCCAGGAACAGTAGCCACGGGTGCCGCGACAAACGCCGCCACTCACCACGCCGACGGAACGGGTGCAGCACGGCGCCGCGCACACGTCGAGCGGCATCCGCGATGGCGGACCATAGATTACCCACACCATAGGCAGCCTCCGGGCTATCGGCCACACGGGTGTGTGCCCGCATCACCATCAGGGTCTGCCAGGCAAACGTAAGCAACCATCCGAGCACACCGGCGAGGGCGACCGCGATGCCTGCGGCGAACCAGGCCTGCTCTGACATGGCATGGCTGAAAACGGGTGCCACGAACGACACCAGTACCAGCAACACAAGGGTAGCGGCCACCCATTGCACCGTGCGCTGCCCGGTAACAGGACCCGGCAGGCGCAATACCGGCGAGCCTGGGGCGCGATAGGGCTGTGGGGTAATCGCGTCGCGATGCAGCGACTGCAACAACGCTGGCGCGCCTGCCCAGGCATGGCTATAGAGCGCCTTGATGCGGCCAAGCTCTCCCGTGTCACCGTGCTCGTAGTAGTACTGCCCGGTGAAACCGAGCAGCAGCGCCATGCCGAACACCTCGCGCACTTCCTCGACGTTGCCGGACAGCCCGCCCAGCAGATCAAAGAATTCGTTGGCCGCGTTGCCGGTATGAAAGAGCAGGAGTTGCAACGGGCTGCCCTGGTTGCGCCAGCCACCGTGCCGCGTCACTACCTCGTCGAACCAGGCCACGACGGCGAAACCCGCCAGCTCCACTTCCGTCAGGGGGCGTCCCTCGGCAAGGGCCGCCATGCGCGCCTGCTCGACCAGGGCACGCGCGCGCAATTGCACAGACGCCAGCTGGTCGTCAGGGATATTTTGCTTGCCCGCCTGCTCGTCAAGCTGCAAGCCGTACGCGAACAAGGGCGCGAAACAATCCAGCAAACGCATGGCGTTAGCGTCGCACGGAATGGATGAAACGGCGCGCCGCGCTCATGGTGGCCTCCGGGCGGGATGGATGCAGGTTCACCCACACATCTGGTGAGCCGCGTCCACCGTGCTGCCGCCTCATCCGAAGCGCGATCCCCATGAGCGACTCCCCTGTGGTGTCGCGATTTTCCAGAGCCTGCGTCAGGGCAGCCATATCACCTAGTGGCTATGCCATTCGGATGCGTCTTACGGTTGCTGTAAGCACAGGCAGGGGCTATGTTGCGAAACGGGTGGACGGCGATGGGAGTGCCGTGCGGCGCCTTGGGGAACGACATGCGCATTTTGATTGCGGACGACCATCGGCTGATCGTCGAGGGGGTCAAGCTCAAGCTGGGCGAGCTTGGGCCTGATACCGAGTTTGTCATGGCCATGGATGTGGCAGAACTACGAGAGGCGATCCATTCGCCCGATGCGTCGTCGCTGTCGCTGGCACTGATCGACCTGGCCATGCCCGGTGTACGCGGTAACGAGCACCTTACCGAGGTCATCGAACAACTGCCGCGCGTACCAGTGATGGTGCTTTCCGGTTCGGAAGACCCCGGCCTGATGAAGGGCCTGCTGGCCATGGGCGTACAAGGGTTCATTCCCAAGGCGTACTCGCCCGATGTCATGCTGTCGGCGGTGCGACTGGTGCTGTCCGGCGGTGTCTATGTGCCGCCACTGCTGCTGCAGGAACGCGCGGATGGCGCGGCCGCAGCCACCTTGACCAGCAACGCCCAACCGGCGCCTGCGTCACCCGATTCGCTGGAAGAACGCCTGCGCAAGCTGCTCACCGAACGCCAGATCGATGTGCTTCGCCTGTTATCGCAAGGCAAACCCAACAAGCTGATTGCCCGTGACCTGGGCATCAGCGAAGGCACCGTGAAGATCCACCTCGCCGCCATTTTCCGTGCACTCAATGTGCGCAACCGGGTCGAGGCCGTGGTGGCCTCGCGACGCATAAGCGGGCTGTAGTACACCGGACCCGCACAACAACGAGGCCGATGTATGCAACGAGTACCGGGGGAACAGGGTCCGGCTCTTGCGTTCAAGCATGCTAGTCAGTCGCCACGAATCGTCCGCTCGGCGGCCGATGCGCTTCACCATAGGCGGCTGTTGCGCGTGGCCATGGTTGCCTGCGTGCTGCTTGCCGGCCTGCTCGGGGCCAACCTGCTGAGTGCCCGTCAACCTCCCCCTGCCGCCACGCCAGCGAAAGTCAGTGGCCACATCAATGGGCTTACCTTCGGCATTCTGCCCATAGGTGGTCCGTCGGAATCGCTGGCCGCGTGGCGACCTATGCTGGCCGATCTCAGCCGCACCCTGCACCTGCCGGTGCACAGCCTTTCGGTGAGTACGTATGAAGGCCTGGCCCAGGCCATGGCCGAGGAACGCGTCGACTTTGCCTTCGTATCGGGCCGGTTGGCGCTGGATGCGGTGACCCACGACCGCATGCAGGTCATCGCCCAGCTTTCGAGCAGCAACGGCGCACGCGGCTATTACTCCGTGCTGCTGGTGGCCAAGGATTCGCCGCTGCACACGCTCGACGACATGTTCCGCCACCCGGGAAAGCTGCGTTACGCGCGCGGCGAGGTACTTTCGGTATCGGGCTACCTGGTGCCTGAAACGCAGGTGTTCGCCAACCGCCGATTGGATTCGGATACCTTCTTCGCCAGCGTCAGCGTGGACAATCACCAGAACAATGCGCTGGCCGTCGCCAACAACGAAGTAGACGTGGCGACCAACAACACGGCGGATCTCGAACGGTTCGCCGAGCGCTTTCCCGATCAATATGCGCGAGTGCGCGTGCTGTGGCAGTCAGGCCTGATCCCGCATGCGGTCGTGGTCATCCGCACGGACCTGCCGTCGGAGCTACGTCAGCGGGTTGCCGCAGCGTTTACCACCTATGGCAAGGGCAAGAACGGGCCTGCCGAACTGGCCAAGCTGCAGCTCATCCACGATATGAATGGCTTCGCCCCTACCGGCAACGAGGCGCTGGTGCCGTTTGCCGACATGGAATTCAACCTTGATCGCCGGCGCGCCTACAGTGCCCAGTGGGTGAGCGACGCTGCCTTGCAGACGCGCCTGCACAAGATCGACGCCGAGCATGAAGCGCTGGTGCGCCAGCTGATGGCGCCCAGCATGCCTCCCTGAGCCGCACCGCTTAATGCTGCTGGTGCATGTCCTTGATGTTCATGGACTGCCCATTGGGGAGCACCATGTCGCCCGGCTTCTGGCCCGCAGGGCATTGGCCCACCCAGCGACCGGAGCTCGCAATGGGCATTTCGCTACGGCCCATCATGGCGGGCTGAAATTTCGTGGTGCCCTTGGTGGTGTACGAGGTGTCACCATCGAACGTGGTTTCGCTGCGACTGCTCATGGTGACCGGACCGTTCGGCATGTCCAGTTTGCATTCCGCTTCGGACACCACCGTATTGCCCTGCACCGTGACGTTGAATTTGCTGCACACTTGGCCGCTCATCTGCGCGCCCATCTTGTACATCGACCGGTCGGTGTCGGCGTCCAGGCAAAGCTTCATCACCTGCGATTGGCCACCCATGCCCGACGACTGCATCTCCCACAGACCCGGCTTGCGCTTGGGCATGTTGGCGGGGAGATCCTGCGCGAGGGCAACGCCGGTGAGGCCAAGCAGGGAAACAGCAAACAACAGGCGGGAACATGCAGACATGGAGTTCTCCCATCGACCATGAGTGAGTGTGCGGGTGTGCAAGGTAACGCCAAATCGACCCGGCGTCATGCCACGGCATTCAGGAACGTGATGTCGCCACCGCGCCGCAACATCGGCATGGCATGAATAGACCATTCGTACTATGGCGCGTCGCGCTAGGTCGAAGTGCGTATCGTAGGAACCTACCTGATTCTCTAAAGTGCGAAGCACGGCGTCGCGGGTTTGCCGCACGCCTGCCAGGGCCGCATCCATCGCCTACCTGCCGCGGGTTCCATCACCATGCAGCCGACCGTTGTCACGATCTGCCCAAGCACTTTCAGGCGACTCGCCGGCGCACCCGTTTCGTTCGACGGAACGATGGAGGCCTGACGCATGGATCCGCGTCCGCATCTGCTCACCCGCCTGTTCATCGATGTGGTTCTGCCGAGCACCATCGCCGCACTGGCACTGATCCTGGCCCTGTGCGTACAGCAGACCCACAACCTCGGCGAGCGGCTCGAGACCGCTGCCGCACTGCGGATGGCCCACCTCGCCGGCGAGTTGGTCAGCAATGACGCGAGCTCGCCACAGGCGGTGCTCGACAAGGCGATGCATCAAAGCTCGGATATCCCAGTGCTCAAGGTGGAGCTCCATCGTCCCGATGGCAGCTTGTGGAGCAGTGGCACAGCGGCCGCGCAGACCGGGGCCACCTATCGCAGCGAACTGGGCGGTCATGACGGCTCCTCGTGGCTGAGCATGCAGATCGATACCCGCCCGTTGCGCCACGCGCAAGGCATGGTCTGGCTGCTGGGCACCCTGTGTGCAGCCGGCATACTCGTATTGGCGTGGTTGGCCCGGGTGTCGCTGCGCCATCGGGTGCTGGAGCCGCTGTCCCACGTGCAGCAAGCCGTGCATGAGCTGGTCAACGCACGTCCACCGCAGATCGATATCGCCCAGGCAAGCGCGGAATTCGAAGACATCCAGCAAGCGTTGCTTCGCGTGTCGGAGCTGCAGGAAGCGCAGCGGCGGGACTGGAGTGAGATGCAGCATGACAATGCGGTCGAAGCACTCGATCGCCTGCGCCAGAGCCAGGCAGCCACGCGCAGCAAATCCCAGTTCATTGCCTTGGTGAGTCACCATTTCCGCCAGCCGCTGCAGGCATTGGAGTTGTTTGCGGCAGGGCTCGACCATGCGGTCAGCGACGAACAGCAATCGCTGTTCCAACAGATGCGCACCAGCATCGGCTCGATGACACGCCTGCTCGATGCGCTGCTGGAAATTTCGCGGCTCGACGCCGGCGTGATCGCAGTGAAGCCCGTGGGCTTTACTGTCGCCGAGTTGTTCATGCGTGACCGTACATCACTCAATCATGAAGCGGCACGACTTCAGGTAAGCCTGCTTTGGCGCGGCAGTCACCATCAGCTACACGGTGACGCCGATGTCGCCGCCAGCCTGCTCTATCAACTCGCCAGCAACGCCATCGCCAACGCACCGCAAGGGCGCGTGCTCATCGTGGCCCGTCGCCGTGGCCAGGCCATTCGTATTGAAGTGCGCGACAACGGCCCCGGCATTGCCATGATCCATCAGCAACGGATCTTCGAAGAGTTCGTGCAACTGCAGACCAGCGAGAGCGATCGCCGTGGCGGCTACGGCCTTGGTCTGGCGATTGCCGAACGACTGGCCCGCTTGCTCGGCACGCGCATCGGACTCCGCTCAGAACCCGGACGCGGCAGCACGTTCTGGTTCGATCTGCCGCGCATGCCTGTCATCGAACGCAACACCAATCCGCGCAAACACCCTGCCCCGGCGTGGCGGCAAGCGGGCTGAGTGTGGCCTCGCGCCACCATGCGGCTCGCGGGTGTTTGCCCCGCCATGCCCAGGCAAAAAAAAGACCTGCGTCTCCGCAGGTCCTCCAATGCTTTGGTGGGTCGTCCGAGATTCGAACTCGGGACCAATAGATTAAAAGTCTACTGCTCTACCGACTGAGCTAACGACCCACGCTTCAAAAGCAAGCCCGCTATTTTATGGGCTCGGCGCCCATGGCACAAGCAAGCTCGTTCAGGCGTAGCGCGTGGGGTCCGGCAGGCCGGCCGCGCTGAAGCCCTGGGCGCGGAGGCGGCAGGCGTCACAATGGCCGCAAGCCCTGCCCTGTGCGTCGGCCTGATAACAGCTAACCGTTTCGGAGAAATCCACGCCAAGTCGCTGCCCCTCACGGGCGATATCGGCCTTGCTCATGCGCATCAGGGGGGCTTGGATACGGATGCCCGCCCCTTCCACGCCGGCCTTGGTCGCCACATTGGCGAGCTGCTCGAAGGCCTCGATGAATGCCGGGCGGCAATCCGGGTAGCCCGAATAGTCCACCGCGTTCACTCCGCACCAGATATCGGTGGAACCGAGCACCTCGGCCCAACCAAGGGCGATCGACAGCATGATGGTGTTACGCGCCGGCACGTAGGTCACCGGAATGCCCTGCTCACCGGTCTGGTCCAGCGGCACGTCGATATCGGCGGTGAGCGCCGATCCACCAATGGTGCGCAGGTCCACATGCACCGTCTTGTGCTCGATGGCGCCGAGCATGCGCGATACGCGCTCGGAGGCTTCCAGTTCGGCGCTATGACGCTGCCCGTAGGCCACGCTCAGCGCATGCACCTGATAGCCCTGCTCGCGAGCGATGGCAATGGTAACGGCCGAATCCATGCCGCCAGAAACGAGCACGACGGCCTTGCGGGGGGTAGGTTGTGACATGAGTTGCATCCACTCCTGGGTTCAGGCCGGTGATCCAGCCGAGAAGCGCCACCAGCAACACAGGCTGGCGCGCGTAATGCGAGAAGTGAGTGAAGAGGAGTGAGAAGTTAGAGCGCGACGACGGGCTTTTCTCTGACTTCTCACTGCTCGCTTTTCACTCCTGGGTTCAATGTCCTGGTTGATCGTTCCACAGCAGCTTGTGCAGCTGCAGCTGGAAGCGCACGTCCAGCTTGTCGGCGATGATCCATTCGGCCAGCTCACGCGGCTGGATGGCGCCATGCACCGGCGAGAACAGCACCATGCATTGCGTGTTGAGCTTGTGCTCGGCCACCACATCACGTGCCCATTCGTAGTCGGCCCGACTGGCGATGACGATCTTCACCTGGTCGTGCGGCAGCAGGTGATCAATGTTCGACCACAGATTGCGCTTGGCCTCACCGGAATCCGGCGCTTTCAGATCCATCACCTTGCGAACGCGCGAATCAACCAGCGACACATCGAGTGCGCCCGACGTCTCCAGTGACACGTCATGACCCGCATCGCACAAGCGCTTCAGCAGAATCAGGCAACGCTTTTGTGCCAGCGGCTCACCACCGGTCACGCAAACGTGTTTGGCGCCATAAGAGGCCACTTCGGCCACGATGTCGTCGATGGCGCGCCAGTCGCCGCCATAGAACGAATACTCGGTATCGCACCACACGCAACGCAGCGGGCAGCCGGTCAATCGCACGAACACGGTGCGCCAGCCGATGGCATCGGCTTCGCCTTGAATCGAGTGGAAGATCTCGGTGATGCGCAGGCGCTCGGCCGGGACCTGGGCTGGCGTGGTCGGTGCCACGCTAGCATTACTACCGTTCACAACTGCAACCTCAATTGGCCGGCTGCGTCTGCAGGCGGCGCAAGCGCTCCTGGGCCAGGCTGGCTGCCTTGGACCCCGGGTACTTGGTGGAAACTGTCTTCAGGGTCGCCTTGCCGGCGTCGATCTGCTTGAGCTCGATCTGGCTGTAACCCAGCTTGAGCATGGCGTCGGGCGCCTTTTCGCTCTGCGGGAACTGGCTGAGCAAGGTCTGGAACGTCTGCAGCGCCACCGGGTAATTCATGGTGACGTAGTACGACTCGCCCAACCAGTAATACGCATTGGGGATCAGCGGACTGTCCGGGTATTGCTGGATGAAGCCGCGGAAACCGCGCGAGGCCTGCACATAGTCGCCAGCACGCAGCGCCTTGAACGCTTCGTCGTAAGCGGCCTGTGCACCAGCGGCATTGGCTGGAGCCTTGCCCGCTGCAGCGCCCGCGGCAGGTTTTGCACCCTTGCTTGCGTCGACTGCCGGCGCAGGCGCCACCGTCGGCGCTGCATTGGCAGCGGGCGCTGCGTTGCCCGCATTAGCCGCTGCTGCACCGGCACCGCCTTCGAGGTGACCCAGGCGCGAATCGAAATCCGTGGCTTGCGCCTTGTTCTTCTCGTTGGCTTCCTGCAGCTGATGCTGCAGTTCCTCGATCTGGCCTTGCATCTGCTGCATCTGGGACTGCAGCGCCTGCACTTGGTTGACCAGCGTGGTGCCACCTTGATTCTGGTTCTGCGCCTGCTGCTCGAGTCGCGATACGCGGTCTGCGAGGCTCAGGCGCGAATCCTGCGCGAATGCCGGGACAACAAAAAGCATGGCGGACGCGATTGCGCCCGCCATGCCCATCCTGGCTGTGAAGCTGTTAGCCAGTCGCTTCTTCATTACTTCGCCGTGTAGACGATCTCGACGCGACGGTTCTTGCTCCAGCAGTCTTCGTTGTGCTCACGGCACACCGGCTTTTCCTTGCCGTACGAGATCACGTTGAGCTGGCTGGCCGAGCCACCGTTCGCCTGCAGGGCGCTGGACACGGCGTTGGCACGACGCTCACCCAGACCGAGGTTGTACTCGCGGGTGCCGCGCTCGTCAGTGTGGCCTTCCAGACGGATCTGCGCCATCGGGCGATCCTGCAGGTACTTGGCATGGCAAGCCATGATCTGCTGGAACTCCGGACGGATAACGTCCTTGTCGAAATCGAAGTACACGACGCGCTGACGCAGGCAAGCGTCGGTGTCGAGGTCAGCCGGGGTGAACTTGGCCGGGCCGGAGGCCGGGGCCGTCACAGGAGCCTGCTCCGGAGCCGGCTGGGGCTTGACTTCCTGCTTCTTCGAGCATGCGGCCGCGCCAACGCAGAGCAGGGCGACCAGGGCGACGCGAACGGTCTTATTCATGGTGGACGTTCCTTCAAACAGGTTTGAGTTCCGACAGTCAATAATGATTGCGGTTTCGGGACAGTTTTCGCCGGTGAACCGGCTGTTATTTTGACATTTTGCTGCCGGCGGTGCGCTGTCTCGCAACCACCTGGCCCGCTAGCCGCGGCGGATTGCCACGGCCAGCAAGCGGTTTGACCCGGAGTGTCGTTTGTCACTTCACGCCCGGATCACATGGCCGTGACGCTTACGCGTCACGACATGAACTGATTAACGCTGACGATAAGGACCCCATGCCGGTTCGCGGACGTCGCCATCTGCGAGCACGAGGCGCTGCCGGACCAGGCCATCAGCAGACACGGCGTAAAGAACACCGCGCCTTCCTTCGGAGGCGGCATACAGCAGCATGCTTGCATTGGGCGCGAAACTCGGAGTTTCATCGATCGGACCCGGCGAGATGAAGCGCACCTGCCCACCCAGACTGCGATCCATAATAGCAATACGATACACGTTCCCGTTGCCCTGCACCATGGCGATCTGCTTGCCGTCGTAGCTGATCGAGGCGTTGGCGTTGAACTGCCCCTGGAAAGTGATGCGCTCAGCCGCGCCACCGGATGCTGCCACCTGATAGAGCTGCGGGCGGCCGGAGCGGTCGGAAGTGAAGATGATGCTCTGGCCATCCGGGGTCCAACGCGGCTCGGTGTCGATGGCCAGGTTGTTGGTCAGGCGGGTTTCCGCACGACTACCCAGATCCATCACGTAGATCTCGGGGTTGCCCTGATAAGACAGCGCCAGCGCCAGCTTGGAGCCATCCGGCGAGAAGTTCGGCGCACCGTTGATGCCCTTTGCACGAGCGGAAATCAACTGACGCGAACCGGTGGTGATGTCCTGCAAATAGATCGCCGAATTACCGCTCTCGAACGACACGTAGGCAATCTTGCGGCCGTCCGGCGACCATGCCGGCGACAACAGCGATTCGCGCGAACGCGCGACAACCTGCGGGTTGTAGCCATCCGAATCGGCCACGATCAGCGAATAGGTCGTGTTGTTGCCCAGGCCCACGGACGTCACGTAAGCGATGCGGGTCCAGAACGCGCCACGCACACCAGTGATCTTTTCGTAGATGGCATCGGCAATCTGATGGGCCACGCTACGCAGGTCACCCGCCGGTGCGGTATACGCCTGCGCCAGCAGACTTTGCTGACGGTTGACGTCCCACAGTTCGTATTCGACGCGCAGCATGCCGCCACCCGCATCGCTGATGCGGCCGACAGTGATGTAGTCCTGCTTGAGCAGACGCCACGTGGCGAAGTTGATGTCCGAGCCCTTCGACGGCGTTTCCACGATTTCGCTCTTGGCGAGCGAGCGGAATTTGCCGGAGCGATTGAAGTCGTTGCGCATGACATCGGCGATGTCAGTGGGCAGCGGCGCACCACCTGCCTGCGCGAACGGCACCACGACAATCGGCGTGGCCGACTTGGTGACGCCTTCCACCGTGCCGGTGAGCGTGGAGGTCTGCGCGGATACCAGGCCGGCGAACAGCAGGCCAAGGAGTCCAAGCAATAGGAGCAGATACCGGGAAGTGTTTTTCATCAGGTGATCACCTATGGCTTGAAGTACATATCAACATTGCGGCTAAAGACACTTTCAAATCCTTGATACGGCAACTGGTTGGCCCTCATGGCCGCGTCTTCGACAGATTTGCGCCCCACCTCATCGAAAGGACAGCTGGAGTCGACCTTGGCGCTTACGACCTGGCCACCCTTCAACTGCACGATATGCAGCAGGCATTGCTGGTTGGGCGGCATGTTATCCGGGCCGACCCAGTTCTGTTTGAGCGTATTCTGAATCGCGGCCAGGTATTGGGCGCGCAAACCGGCATCCGGACCGTTGCTGCCAGTCTGGGGCTGGGCGGCGTAAGGCAGATTTTCCCGGCCGTTCTCCTGGGCGTTCTTCAGATCTTCCATCTGTTGCTGGGCCTGCTTGACCTTGCTCTGCGCCTGTTTGCGCGAGTTATCGGCCGCGTCCATCTTGGCGAACAGCTCGTCGATCTTCTTCTGCTCTTCCTGCTTGTGCTTGGCTGCCTGGGCATCCAGTTCGGCGGCGCGCTGGCGCTGCTTCTCTTCCTGCTCCTTCTTGGCGTCCTCAGCCTTCTGCAGAGCATCGGCCACCACCTTCTCCTGATCCTTGGTATCCGGATGCTCGGGCGGGGGCGGCAGGGTCTTCACCTTCGGCGTTTCTTCGGAGGGCGGCGGCGGCACGCTGGGCGGCGGCGGCACCGTTTCGGGCACGGGCTTGGCCTGCGTGTGCTTCGGCGGTGGCGCCGCAGTCACCCCGATCAGCTCGGCCTCGATGATTTCACCTTGCAGGGAAACCGGCTTGGTACAGGTGATCGGGTTCCAGCTCGCCGGCAGGTGCAGCGTCTCGAACAGGCTTTCGTAGAACGAGCACGGCACCACCGCGAGAGCCAGAAAGCCCACGATGCCTAGATGGAGAACGGCGGAAAGGATGACCGCCTTGGACGTGCCCTTGGGGGAGTCGGCCCTCATTTCTTGCTGCCCGACTCCGGCGCGCTCATCAGACCCACTTTGGCCACGCCGGCCTGTTGCAACTGGGCCAGCACTTGATAGACGCCGTCGTAGGTGCCATCACGATCGCCCGCCACGATCACACTGACCTCGGGGTTGGCTTTCACGAAAGCACTGACCTTGGCCTTCATGGCGTCAGCGTCGATGGGCTCTTTCTTGGCCGTTCCCAGGGTGAGGTACAGCTTGCCCTGCTTGTCGACAGAGACGATCACCGGCTCCTTCTTGTCCTGCAGCGACTTGGCGTTGGCCTGCGGCAGGTTCACGTCGACGTTGGAGTTCATCATCGGCGCCGTGACCATGAAGATGATCAGCAGCACCAACATCACGTCGATGTAGGGAACGACGTTGATCTCGGATTTAAGCTTGAGGCGCTTATGGCGCGCGGAGCTACGCATCACTCAGGCCCTCAACCGCCGGCTTCGTCGGTCTGGATCTGACGCTGCAGCACCGAAGAGAACTCTTCCTGGAACACCTCGTAGCGGGAAGCCACGCGCTCCACCTTGTTGGCGAAACGGTTGTATGCCCACACCGCAGGAATGGCCGCGAACAGACCCATCGCGGTGGCGATCAGCGCTTCGGAAATGTGCGGGGCGACCACGGCGATGGTCACGTCCTTCATTTCGCCCAGGCCCTGGAACGCGCCCATGATGCCGATGACGGTACCGAACAGACCCACGTAAGGACTGATCGAGCCGACGTTGGCGAGGAATTCCAGATTGCGTTCCAGGCGCCCGATTTCGCGAGTGCCGGCCACGCGCATGGCGCGCTCGGAACCCTCGATGACAATGCGCACGTCATGAACACGACGCTGACGCTGGCGCGCGAATTCTCGAAAGCCTGACTCGAACACGTTTTCCATGCCGCCGTTGCCAGCACCGCGGTTACTGACTTCGCGGAACAGCTGGGCGAGGTCGGCGCCAGACCAGAAGCGCTCCTCGAAGCCCTCGGCCTCCTGCATCGCCGCATTCAGCTGCTGGTGCTTGCGGATGATGATCACCCAGGACATGAAGGAGAACACCAGCAGCACCAGCATCACAAACTGCACCAGGATGCTCGCTTCCGCGATCAGCTTGAAAATGTTCACTCCACTGTTCATTGCTCGAAGGTTCTCCAGCGCACGTACTTTTATTGAGGGGAAAGGCCGGGGATAAAGTCGGCCGGAATCTGCACCGGACGCATGCGGCTGACATCAACGCATGCCACTCGCACGGTCGCGCGGATCAGCTCCGAGCCGTCCGCCCGGCGGATCGTCTGGGCGAAAAGGATACTGGCTGCACGTCTTTCTTTGACTTCGACGCTCACCGACAGTTCATCATCCAGCAGGGCTGCACGGAGAAAGTCGATCTGCATCTCGCGCACCAGAAAGGCCAGGCCGGTGGTTTCTTTGTAGGTCGACTGGCTGATGCCCATGACACGCAGCCATTCGGTGCGGGCGCGCTCCATGAAACGCAGGTAACTGGCGTGGTAGACCACCCCACCTGCGTCAGTATCTTCCCAGTAGACCCGGATGGGCCAAGTGAAGGGCGTGCTGGGCGTTGACTGGGTCATAGGGGCAAGGAGTGAATTGAGAGGCGTGAGAGGTGAGAGAAGTGCACTGCCCCATTTGTAGTGGTAGCAAGGGCTTGCGAGCTTTCCTCTCGCTGCTCATTCCTCTTTACTTGCTTCTCAAACATCATCACTTCCCGTAAACAGGTCCGCTGCCACCGGCTGGCGTGGTGGCGGGGTCAGTCCCAGGTGGCGCCAGGCCTTGGCGCTGGCCATGCGGCCACGCGCGGTGCGTACCAGGAAGCCCTGCTGGATCAGATAGGGCTCGACTACGTCCTCGAGGGTGCCGCGGTCTTCGCTGAGCGCAGCGGCCAGGGACTCGACGCCGACCGGGCCGCCATCGAAGTTCTCGATGATGATGGATAGCAGGCGGCGGTCCAGCTCGTCGAAGCCTTCGGCGTCGATCTTGAGCATGTCCGTCGCCGCACGAGCGGCATCACGGGTGATCTGGCCGCCGGCGCGCACTTCGGCATAGTCGCGTACGCGTCGCAGCAAACGGTTGGCAATACGCGGGGTCCCGCGCGAGCGGCGGGCGATTTCTTGCGCGCCTTCCAGCTCGCAGGGGATGCCCATGATGCGCGCCGAGCGACGCACGATCGCGGTCAACTCGTCGGGCGTATAGAACTCCAAACGCTGCACGATGCCGAATCGGTCACGCAGCGGCGCGGTAAGCAAGCCGGCGCGCGTGGTAGCGCCGATCAGCGTAAACGGCGGCAGGTCCAGCTTGATCGAGCGGGCTGCGGGGCCTTCGCCGATCATGATGTCGATCTGGAAATCCTCCATCGCCGGGTAGAGCACTTCCTCCACCACGGGGGAAAGGCGATGGATCTCGTCCACGAACAGCACATCGTGCGGTTCCAGATTGGTGAGCAGCGCAGCCAGATCCCCTGCCCGCTCCAGCACCGGACCGGAAGTGGAGCGCACATTGACGCCAAGCTCGTTGGCGATCACATGGCTCAAGGTGGTTTTGCCCAGACCCGGCGGGCCGAAGATCAACACGTGATCCAGCGCGCCACCGCGCTTCTTGGCCGCCTCGATATAGATCGACAACTGCTCGCGCACCGCCTGCTGGCCCAGGTATTCGGACAGGCGCTTCGGGCGAATGGAGGCTTCCAGAGCCTCATCGTCCAGTTGGGCGGCAGCGGTAACGATGCGGTGTTCGGTCATGGGGCGAAATTATGGCAGAGCAGAATGACGCAGGCTTGAAAAAAAGCCCGTCAGGTCTCGCCCTACAAAGAAAAAGGGTGCCCTAGGGCACCCTTTCCATCAGATTTCGACCTGGGCACCCAGTTCGATCAGGCGGTTACCCGGAATCTGGAAGAACGCTGTGGCCGGCAGTGCGTTACGTGCCATGAAGGCAAACAGCTTGTCGCGCCACAGCGCCATGCCCGGCCGTTTGGCGTCGGCGATGATGGTTTCGCGCGACAGGAAGAACGTAGTGTCCATCATGTCGAAGGGCAGACCCACCTTGGAGCACTTGGACAAAGTCAGCGGAATGTTCGGGTCCTCGGCAAAACCGAAGCGCAACGCCAGCCCGTAGAAGTTGCCGCCCAGCTCGGTGATGGCAATGCGCTCTTCTCGCTCGGCGGTGGGCGTTTCCAACATTTCCACCGTCAACAGCACATTGCGTTCGTGCAGCACCTTGTTGTGCTTGAGGTTATGCAGCAGGGCATGCGGCACGCCGTGCTGGTTGGCGGTGAGGAACACCGCCGTGCCCGGCACGCGCAGCGGCGGGTGCTCAGCGATGTTCTCAATGAACGGCTGCAGCGCCAGACCCGACTGCTTAATCTCGCGCACCACCAACTCGCGACCACGGCGCCAGGTGGTCATCACAATGAATACGCCCACGCCGAGCACCAGCGGGAACCAGCCGCCGTACTCGATCTTGATCAGGTTGGCACCGAGGAACGAGAAGTCGATGGTCAGCAGGAAGATGCCCGCCACGATCACCGTGAACATGTTCCACTTCCACTGATGGTACGCGACGATCAGGGCGAGGATGGTGGTGATGGTCATAGTGCCGGTCACCGCAATGCCGTAGGCCGCGCTCAGGTTGTCCGAGCTGCGGAAGCCGAGCACCGCTGCCAGCACCATCACCAGCAGGAAGTTGTTCACCCACGGCACGAAGATCTGGCCGGACATTTCACGCGAGGTGTGCACCACCGGCATGCGCATGGAGTAACCCAGCGACATCGCCTCGCGCGTCATCGAGAACGCGCCGGAAATCACCGCCTGCGAAGCAATCACCGTGGCGACGCAGGCCAGGCCAATCATCGGCAACAACAGCGGCGCGGGCGTCAGCTTGAAGAACGGGCTGTCGATGGCTTCGGGATGTTCGAGCAACAACGCGCCCTGACCGAAGTAATTGAGCACCAGTGCCGGCAGCACAAAGCTGAACCAGGCGTAGCGGATCGGCTGCTTGCCGAAGTGGCCCATATCCGCATACAGGGCTTCCGCACCGGTGAGCGCCAGCACCACGCCACCCAGCGCAATGAACGCCTGCAGGCCGTGGGTGAAGAAGAACTTCACACCGTAGTAGGGGTTGATCGCCCACAGCACATGTGGGTTATGCAACACCATGCGCGCGCCCAGCAGCGCAATGATCACAAACCACACCACCATGACGGGGCCGAACAGCTTGCCCACGCGATCAGTGCCGTGCCGCTGCAGCGCAAACAAGAAGAACAGGATGACGGCCGTGACCGGCACCACCCAGTGCTCCAGATTCGGTGCGGCCACTTTCACGCCTTCCACCGCCGACAACACCGAAATGGCGGGTGTAATGACGCCATCGCCATAGAACAGCGAGGCGCCGAAGATACCGATGATGGCGAGCAGCCAACGCTGCTTTGGCTTGCCGCCGACGCTGCGCAAGGCCAGCGCCAGCAGCGCCATGATGCCGCCCTCGCCTTTGTTGTCGGCGCGCATGATGAATACGACGTACTTGAGCGACACCACCAGGATCTGCGCCCAGAAGATGAGCGACAGCACGCCATAGATGCTCTCAGGCGTGGGCTTCATGCCGTCGTGACTGAGCGTGGTCTGCAGTGTGTAGAGCGGGCTGGTACCAATGTCGCCATAGACCACGCCGATAGCGCCCAGCGCGAGGGCAGCAAGGCGTTTCTTGGTGTCGGCGTCGGTCATGCCGTGGCTGGAATCCGGGGTCACGTATCAGTTCCCTAGTGCGGCGCGCAGCGCCTTGCGGATGATCGATTCGGCGGTGTCGCCCTCGGCGGCGACCTTCTGCACCAGGCGGGTCACCTCGGCAGGCTTATAACCGAGCTGCTGCAGGGCCACGGTGGCTTCACCAGCCGGGTCGAGTGGCGCGCCATTGGCCTGAGGGCCGGTGCCAGGCAGGGTGACGGCAAGGCCGTCGACGCGATCACGCAGTTCGATGACGATGCGCTCAGCAGTTTTCTTACCGATACCGGGGATCTTGGTCAGCGCCACCACATCGCCGGCTTGCACCAGGCGTGCGAACTCACCGGTCGACACGCCAGACAGCACGGCCAGCGAAATCTTCGCGCCGATGCCGCTGACCTTTTGCAGATTGCGGAACAACGCACGCTCGGCCTCATGCAGAAAGCCGTAGAGCGCCACGCTGTCTTCCTTCACCGCGTAATGGGTGAGCAGGGTCACTTCTTTGCCGGTGGCTGGCAGGTCGTAAATGGTGGACATGGGCGCTTCCAACTCATAGCCCACGCCGCCGACTTCCACCATCAGCCACGGAGGCTGCTTGGAGACAAGGGTGCCACGCAAACGACCAATCATCAGCGACGCCTCCAGGCCGTGCGCGGAATACCGACGCGCGCCAGGCTGGCACGGGTATGTGCATGCGTCACCGCAATGGCGAGCGCATCTGCCGCGTCGGCCTGCAACGGCCCTTTCAGTCCGAGCAGGACGCCAATCATGTGCTGCACCTGGGTTTTATCGCCGCGACCGCTGCCGACCACGGACTGTTTTACTTCTGTCGCTGCGTACTCGTGCACGGCGATCCCTTGACTGACGACCGCGCAGATAGCAGCTCCCCTCGCCTGCCCCAGCTTCAGCGCCGAATCCGCGTTGCGCGCCATGAACACGCGCTCGATACCGCACTCGTCCGGTCGATGCGCGGCGATGATGACACACAGCTCGTCAAAGATGCGTTTCAGGCGCAGGGGAAAACTGGCCTCGCCGGCCACCGCCAGTGCGCCATGGAAAACATGGGACAGCTTGCCGCTGGCGTCGACATCGATGATGCCGACACCCGTGCGCTGGCTGCCCGGGTCAATGCCAATGATGCGTGTCATGGGCGTAGTTCCGCCGGGCCTGCGCCGCTCAGCAAATCAGCCTGCAGCTTCGGCAGGCAACAGCGCGTTGTGGGAAACCTCGCTGACGTCGTCGAGCGCATCGAGCTTTTCGAGCAGGTCGAGCAGCGGTTCCAATGCTTCTTCCGGCACCGGCACGCGGTTGCTCGGACGCATACCCACGCCAGCATGCTGGGCATTGAGGCCGGTAGCCGTCAGCGCCTGCTGCACCGCTTCGAAGTTTTCCGGCGCGCACAGCACGGTGCTCTCGCCGTTCTCGTTCACCACGTCGTCGGCGCCAGCGTCGAGCGCGGCTTCCAACACCTTTTCTTCGGCGGCCTCATTGCCACCGGTGGAGAACACCAGCTCGCCCACGCGCGCAAACTGGAACGCCACCGAGCCAGAGGTGCCCAGGTTGCCGCCGTGCTTGGTCAGCGCATGGCGCACGTCAGCCACGGTACGGGTCGGGTTGTCGGTGAAGCAGTCGATGATCAGCGCGATGCCGCCTGGGCCGTAACCCTCGTAGCGCAGCTCCTCCATCGCCGCGCCGCCATCGGCACCCGAGCCGCGCTTGATGGCGCGCTCGATGGTGTCCTTGGGCATATTCGCCGACAGCGCCTTGTCCACCGCCGAACGCAGCCGCGGATTGAGTGACGGGTCGGGCACGCCGGCGCGCGTCGCAACGGTGATTTCGCGGATCAGCTTGGTGAACACCTTGGCGCGCTTGGCGTCTTCGGCGTTCTTGCGACCTTCGATGGACGGGCCTCTACCCATGGCACTACCTGCAAAGCTGGTGGACGGACAAGCGGCGAATTCTATCGCCTCGGGATGGCACACAGGCAAGCGGGCAAATCAAATTCCCGCCCGAAACAGCCGCCTCAGGGTGCCGCAAGGTGGTCGAAACGGCCCTGCTGCAGGAATTGGGTGACCTGTCGGGCGGCTTCCTGCGAAAACAGCAGGCCGGTATGGTTGGTTTCGATCACGCAATGATCGGCAATGCCCGGCAGGACGGTTTCATCCACTGCCACCGTGCCATCGTTGTCGCCACCGAACTGCCCCAGCACCGCGCCCAGCCCCAGTGGCAGGCGTCCGGCCACCACGCCGACCTGGCGTGAGCCGCCCCAACGCTCGAAGCCGTACTCGAGCAGCTCGCGGTTATGCCCGAGCAACACTTCTCCGCCACGGCCCATGCCGGCGAAACGGCGGGCGGCGGCACTGCCCTTCAGGGGTGAACCGAGACACACGACGCGCCCAGGCGGAAGACCGATGTCCTCGGCGCATGCCTGCAGCGCCAGCAATCCGCCCAGGCTGTGGCCGACCAGATGCACCGTCTCGGCTTCCTGCGACAGCTCGTGAACGCGATCTTCCAGCCGCCCCAGGATGCGCTCCTGGGTGGCAGCGATGCTCATGTAATCGAAGCGATGGACGCGAAAGCCGGCTTCCATCATGCGCCTGTGCAGCATCAGCAGCGCGAAACCGCGCATCCACAGGCCGTGCAGCAAGATGACATGGTCGGTCATGCGAAAGCCGGAAACAGAAGGGCGACGTGGGTGATCTTCTTGCTCGTCATTCCTGCGAGACGCTTTAAAACAGCCGAAGGCTGGTCAAGCAGGAATCCAGTGACTTTAGCTCTTAACGCACGCCTAAAAGGCGCTGGATTCCTGCTTTCGCAGGAATGACGATTTGAAGACCGGTTCGACAGGCAAGCTACTCACTCATTGAAGGCAGCCAACCTGTCACACCATCGGCCCATCCCTGGCCGGCAATCCTCAGTAGTGCTGCTTGTCAGCGGCGGCGATACGCACGTGCAGCTCCTTGAGCTGCGGCTCCGACACCATCGACGGCGCGTCGGTCATCAGATCCTGCGCGCTGGTGGTCTTGGGGAAGGCGATCACGTCGCGGATCGACTCCGTACCTGCCATCAGCGCGGCAATGCGATCGATGCCAAACGCCAGGCCACCGTGCGGCGGCGCGCCGAATTTCAGCGCCTTGAGCAGGAAGCCGAACTTCAGCTCCGCCTCTTCCGGGCTGATGCCGAGCAAATCGAACACTGTGCTCTGCATATCGGGGCGATGGATACGGATGGAACCGCCGCCGATCTCGGCGCCGTTGAGCACCATGTCGTAACCGCGGCTCACCGCATTCGCGGCATTGGCGCGCAGGTCGTCGATATCGTCCACCTTCGGCGCGGTGAACGGATGATGCAGGGCAACGAAGCGCTTTTCTTCCTCGTCGTACTCGAACATCGGGAAGTCGGTGACCCACAGCGGCTTCCAGGTGTTTTCCACCATGCCGCGATCCTTGCCGACTTTCAGGCGCAGCGCACCCATGAAGTCGGTGACGGCCTTCCAGCTGCCCGCGCCGAAGAACACCATGTCGCCACTCTCGGCGCCCGTGCGCTTGAGCACGCCTTCGAGCGCCTGGTCGTCAAGGAACTTCGCCACCGGCGAATTGATGCCGTCGCGGCCCTTGGACAAGTCATCCACGCGCAGCCAGGCCAGACCCTTGGCACCGTACTTGGCGACGTACTCGGTGAGCTGGTCGATTTCCTTGCGGGTGAAGGTGGCGCCACCCGGCACGCGCAGCGCGGCCACGCGGCCGTTAGCGTCGTTGGCCGGTTCGGCAAACACCTTGAACTCCACGTGCTTGACGGCGTCGGCGATATCCACCAGTTCCAGCGGATTACGCAGGTCCGGCTTGTCCGAACCAAAGCGGCGCATGGCTTCGGCCCAGGTCATGCGCGGGAAGGTGGTGTCGAGCTCGACACTCTGCACTTCCTTGAACACGTGGCGGATCAATTCCTCCACGAAGTCCTGCACGTCCTTCTCTTCGACGAAAGCGAACTCAAGGTCGAGCTGGGTGAATTCCGGCTGGCGATCGGCGCGCAGGTCTTCGTCGCGGAAGCAGCGGGCGATCTGATAGTAGCGGTCGAAACCAGCCATCATCAGGATCTGCTTGAACAGCTGCGGCGACTGCGGCAGCGCGTAGAACTGACCCGGATGCACGCGGCTCGGCACCAGGTAGTCACGCGCGCCTTCCGGCGTGGCCTTGGTGAGGATGGGCGTTTCGATGTCCTGAAAGCCACGCGCGTCGAGGTAGCGGCGCAGCGCCTGCACCAGCTTGATGCGGGTGCGCATCATGCGCTGCATCTCGGGGCGGCGCAGGTCGAGGTAGCGGTAGGTCATCCGCATGTCCTCGTTGGGGTTCTCGTGCAACGCGAACGGCAGATCCCTCGCGGCGTTGAGAATCTCCACCTTGTCGGCCAGCAGCTCGACCGTGCCGGTGCGCAGTTTGTCGTTCACCGACAGGCGCTTGCGGATGGTGCCGGTGACACGCAGGCAGAATTCATTGCCGACGTCGCCAGCCACGGCAAAGGCCGCCGCGTTCTCGCGTTCGACCACCACCTGGGCGAGACCCTCGTGGTCGCGCAGGTCGACGAAAGCCACGTGGCTCTGCAGGCGGATGGTGTTGACCCAGCCACACAGGGTGACGGTCTGGCCAACCAGTGCCTCGTCGATGAGGCCGCAATAGTGCGTGCGCATGCGCTTGGAACTCCGGGCCGCGCGAGGCGGCGAGATGCGTGGAAAAGACCGCGAATGTTAACACCGGCAGGCCCGATGGCGGACGATGGCCGCTGGCGCGGCCATCGTTGGCACGGGTTTCTTACCAGCGGCGGTCGATCGAGAACAGGCCACGGCAGCCCCGGTCCACCCAGATGCCAGCCCGGTTCCAGCCCCAGCTGTAACCCTCCTGGCAGCCGCTGTCAGACAACTGTCGCACCAGTCGCGCACGCCCACGATGGCCCAGGTCGACCATGCAGAACTGGTAGCGCCGGTCGTTGCTCTCGCATTGCAGGCGAATCTCACGATCCCAATCGGGACCCGGGCGCCAGCCACCGCCGCCCTGCCTGCGGTCGTCGTCATCGTCCTGCCAGCCGCCACCACCGCGCCAACCGCCACCTCGCCCCATCTCGACGAACTGGCCGCGGCAACCGCGGTCGACCCACAGGCCGTAACGATCCATGCCCCAGGTGTCGCCGCGGGTGCAGGGACTGTTCGATTCCTGGCGGATGATTTCGGCGTCGCGCCACGGCACGCCGCACCGGGCGAAACGGCCATCCGTACTGCCGCAACGGACCACGTCGCGGCCTTGCGCCTGCGCGGCAGGGGCGGCTACCGACAAAAAGCCGGCCATGAGGCCGGCAAACAATCCCATCAAACCCGCTTGCGTGCGAAACACCGGCGCCGACTCCTTCTCTGTGACGTGGGCGTCACGCTAGCGGGCGCTGGCTCAACCGATATTGAATATCTTGCGATGACTTCGCAAAAAACTTCGTGTCAGCCATGCGGCGTTCACACGCCGCAGGAAATCAGCTGTCGCTGCTGGAACTGGAAGCCGGCGCCGCGGCGGGCGGACTGCTGTCACCGGCCAGGTTGCGCTTCTTGTCGCCGTCTTTCTTGAAGTCGGTTTCGTACCAGCCGCTGCCGGCCAGCCGGAAGCCCGGAGCGCTTAGACGGCGCTTCACCTCGGCCACGTCACACGCCGGGCAGACCGAAGGATCGGGGTCGGACATCTTCTGCAGGCGGTCGAAACGATGACCACAGCTGCTGCATTCGAATTCATAGATAGGCATGGAAACTCCGGATAACCGCCGCCGCTCCGTCGGTCCTTATGCCGACAGCCTGCGGTAGCAGCTCACCATTATCGAGGCGAACGGGGGGAATTCAACGTGGAGAGCCGGGACCGCCAGACCTTCCGGCATTCCCCTTGCGACTCTGCGCACCGGCTCTTCTGTAGGAGCGCACTTGTGCGCGACCGCGGCACGGGATCTTGCCCAGTAGCGGAGAGCACGCGAAAGCCGACCAACAAGGTACCGGCGAAACGTCGCGGTCGCGCTCAAGTGCGCTCCTACAAGGCGATGCCTGCCGTGACTTCGACTTTCACTCCCCTTGTCGCGGGAACATAGGCCCTGAAAAGCTCGAGGCGTCCCGGTGTCACGCATCCAGCGCCAGTGCGACCAGCACGGCCGCCTCGACCAGCTCGGTCAGCGCACCGCAGGTATCACCCGTCATACCACCCAACCGCTGCATGCAGCTCCAACGCCAGCCCGCGAACACGATCAGGCCCGCGAGCAGGGCCCGCAGACCATGCCAGCCAGCGACCAAGGCCATCAGCAAGGCAAACAGCAGTCCCACCAGGCAGGCCGTTCGTGGCGCCGTCACCAACGCGCTGCCCATACCGCCGCTGCGCACATAGGGCGTCGTGAGGAAAGCACCCGTCAGCGCGGCTCGCCCCAGCAAGGGGGCCAGCCACAACGCCGAGCCCGGATGCGGCAAGGTAGCCAGTGCCGCGAACTTCACCAGCAGCACCAGCACCACCGCAGCGACACCCATGGGGCCGCTACGCGGATCCTTCATGATGGTCAGCGTGCGCTCGCGGTCACCCAGGCCGCCCACCCAGGCATCTGCGCTGTCGGCCAGGCCGTCCAGATGCAAACCACCGGTCAGAGCAACCCAGCCAACCAGGAGCAAGGCCGCAGCCAGTAGCGGCGATGCGCTGTGCAGCAGCCATGCCAGCACCCACAGCAAGCTGCCGATCAGCAGCCCCACCACCGGGTACCAGGCGAGCTGAGCCGAACGCGCCTCCGTGCCTTCGAACACGCGTGCCGGCACTGGCACGCGTGTAAGAAAGCCGATGGCGGCGAGCAGCCCTCGCATCAGGCGCTCACCTCACCTACCGCCGGCGCAGCCCATTCCAACGCATGCAGCGAAGCATGCGGCACGTCGATATTGGCCATCTCGCCAAAATCGCGCCCCTCCGACTCACAGCGCAGCAGGCGAATGACGCCGCCATGGGTCACCACCAGCACACGCTGAGATGCCGCCTCGATCGCCACATCATTCAAGGCGGCGCAGAGACGCTCGCGGAACACCGCAAATGTCTCAGCGCCCGGCGGCGGGTTGATCACCGGATCGGCCCAGAAGCGTGCCAACGCATCGCCCTGCTCCTGCGCCAGCGTCTCGATGGGCACACCCTGCCAATCGCCAAAGTGATATTCGGCTAACCGCGCATCCACCCGCACGGGCACGCGTCGTGCTCTCGCCAGATCATGGGCAAACTCGGCGCAGCGACGCAGTGGCGAGGTCACGATGACGTCCCAGCTACGACCAAAGATGGCCGCGCGCAGTTGCGTCCAGCCCAGTGCACTGAGGCTGTCGTCCAATTGACCGCGATAACTGCGCTGACCGGTGTCTCCATGACGCAACAAATCAATACCGAAGCGCCTCCCCGTCATGCGCCACTCACTCCGGCCTGAGCAAACGTGGCCATACGCGAATGCAGTTCGCAGGCAAAGCGCATCAACGGCACCGCCGTGGCAGCACCACTGCCTTCGCCCAGGCGCAAGCCCAGATCGATCAGCGGGTCGGCCTGCAGCGCAGCGAGCAATCGCGCGTGGCCGCGCTCGCGCGAACGGTGCGCAAAAAACATCCAGTCGCGACAACTCGGATTGATGCGTACCGCGGCAAGTGCCGCCGCCGTGGTGATGAAACCATCGATCAGCACCGGAATGCCACGTTGTGCGGCTGCGATATAGGCACCCGTCAGCGCAGCGATCTCGAAACCGCCAACGCGACCCAGCCATGCCAGCGCGTCGTCATCGGCGGGATACAAGGCCAGGCCGCGTTCGATCACCGCTGCCTTGCGCTGAATGCCGGCAATGTCCAGGCCGGTACCGGCACCCGCCAGAGCTTCCGGCGTTTCGCCGAGCAACGCACACGCCAGCGCGGCCGCCGAGGTCGTGTTGGCGATACCCATTTCGCCGCCGATAAACAGATGCGCGCCCGCCACATGGGCGGCGGCGGCACTGTCCGCACCGGCACGCAAGGCCAGTTCCAGCTGCACGGCGCTCATGGCCGCGCGCTCGCAGAAATTGTGGGTTTGCGGAGCGACAATGGCGCGCCGCACATTGGGCAGGTCACCCGGGTCGTTGACCGTGCCCAGGTTCACCACTTCCAGCAAAGCACCGAGCGAACGAGCCAACACGCTGATAGCAGCGCCGCCGTGCGCGAAGTTGCGCACCATTTCGCCGGTCACCGCCTGCGGAAACGCCGATACGCCTTCCGCCGCCACGCCGTGGTCGCCCGCGAAAATACTGATCCACACGCGCTGCGCCGATGGCATCACGGTGTGCTGCAAGCCGGCCAGGCGAACGGCCAGCGCCTCAAGTGTGCCGAGCGAGCCAGGCGGTTTGGTCAACTGCGCCTGATGTTCAAGCGCGCTTTGCTTGCTCTCCTCGTCAATGGTGAAACAGGGTTCTGCTAGCCAGTCATGGCTCATGCAAGGCTTCCTTTGAGCGTTAGCGGCATACCCGCTGCAACAAACAACACACGTTCACAATGGGCGGCGAGCGCCTGATGCAAGCGACCTGCCTCGTCGACGAAGCGACGCGTCAGCTCTCCCATAGGCACCACCCCAAGCCCTACTTCATTACTCACCAGCAATATCTGGCCAGTGAGAGAAGGCAACAGATCAAGCAGGGCGGCGCGTTCGCGCGCCAACCTTCCTGCATCGTCTGCACCAAGCAAATTGCTGAGCCACAGCGTGAGACAATCCACCAGCACGCAGCGCCCTGGACGGGCGTGGGCTTTCAGCGCATCAGCCAGCGCCAGCGGTTCCTCGACGCACAACCATTGCTCAGGTCGGTTGGCGCGATGATGCGCAATGCGCACCGCCATCTCCGCGTCGTGCGCCTGCCCGGTGGCGATATAGACCACGCCATGTCCGGACTCCACCGCCAGGCGTTCGGCCAATGCGCTCTTGCCGGAGCGCGCGCCGCCAAGAATCAAGGTGCGCATACCGCCCCTTTGCTGCCGCTCTGCACCCATCGCCACAACGCTTGGGTATCCAGATGACGCTCCACCGCATCGGCCACGCGATCGATGCTGGCCTCACGCAAGGCGCGCATGTCGATGGTAGGCGCATGGTGCAGACCAGCCCATGCGAGCAGCGCCGACAACGCCTGCGGCTCGTCGAACAATCCGTGCAGGTAGCTACCTAACACTTGACCATCCGTCGTCAGCGTGCCGTCAGGCACGCCACCATCGAGCACGCTCGAGGGTTGATTCAACGCTTCACCGCGACTGACGCCGCAGTGGATTTCGTAGCCGCTCACCCTTGCTTCTCCCAGGACCAGTGTTCCAGCCACGCGACGCAATTGCTTGTGCGTCTCCAGCGTGGTTTCCATCGCCAACCAACCCAGTCCTTTGCTTGAGCCCGGCTCACCTTCGACCCCCTGCGGATCATGCACGAAGCGCCCCAACATCTGGAAGCCACCACATATCCCTATAACTTTGCCGCCGTAACGTAGATGCCGCGTGATGAACTCCTCCCAGCCATGCGCTCGCAACCAGTCGAGATCGGCGCGCGTGGATTTGGAACCCGGCAACACGATGAGATCGCAAGCGGTTGGTTCCTCGTGCGGCCCGACGAAGCGCAGGTCGACCTGGGGATGTGCACGCAGCGCATCGAGATCCGTGTGGTTGCTGATACGCGGCAGCGCCGGCACCACGACGTGCAAGCGTATGTCGCTTTTGTGAAGTGCATCACACGGCAAGGCATCTTCCGCTTCCAGCTGCAGACCGTGCAGGTAAGGCAACACACCGAGCACGGGCTTGCCGGTTTCCTGTACCAGCCAGTCCAATCCGGATTGCAGCAACGCGATGTCGCCACGAAAGCGGTTGATGACGAAACCGGCCACACGACGTCGCTCGCTTTCGGAAAGCAGTGCCAGGGTGCCGACCAGATGCGCGAACACGCCGCCCCGATCGATATCGGCAATCAGCACCACCGGGCAATCCACCGCCTCCGCATAACCCATATTGGCGATGTCGCGATCACGCAGATTGATCTCTGCCGGGCTGCCCGCCCCTTCGACGATCACCGCCTCGTACTGCGCCACCAGCCGGTGATGCGAAGCGAGCACCGCCTCCATCGCGATGCGCTTGTAGTCGTGGTAGTGCCGGGCCTCCATGTTGCCAATGGCATGCCCATGCACGATCACCTGCGCACCGGTGTCACTGTTCGGCTTGAGCAGCACCGGATTGAAATCGGTATGTGGCGGCAGGCCGGCTGCTTGGGCCTGTACCGCCTGCGCCCGGCCGATTTCGCCGCCGTCGATGGTGACCGCCGAGTTCAGCGCCATGTTCTGCGGCTTGAATGGCGCCACGGCCACACCGCGCCGGTGCAGCCAGCGGCACAAGCCTGCCACCAGCGTGCTCTTGCCCGCATCGGAGGTGCAGCCCTGCACCATCAATACGCCAGCCGTCATGGGGTCACCTCCTATAGAGCGAGACGCCGCAACGCCTCATCGAGCCGATGGAATCCCGCCTCGTCGCCGGGCAAGCCAAAACGGAGGCTGTGCGGCGCGTCGAACAGGCGGGTAAGGATGCCCTGCCGGGCAAGCGCGCGGTGCACTGCTTCGGCGCGATCATCGCGCCACCAGTGAAAGAACGCGCAGCCAGCGGTTGGCGTAAGCCCGTGCAGGGTCAGCGTATGTGCCAGGCGAGCGCTGCACGCATGCAACAATCCACGCGCGTGCACATGCCACTGATCATCGGCCAGCGCTTGCGACAGCACATGGCGCGTTGGCCCGCTTAAGGTCCACGGTCCTAGTTGTTCGCGCAATGCGTCGAGCAAACCGGCTTCCGCGGCGACGAATCCAGCCCGTGCGCCGGCCAGGCCAAAGAACTTGCCGGTGGAGCGCAGCACGATCAGTCCCTCTCGCCCTGTCTCCGCACACAGGCTTTCTTCGGGCGTGGCGTCCATGAAGGCCTCGTCCACCACCAGCCAACCACCGTGACTGGACAGCTGCGCGAGCGCGTCGAGCAGCATCCCGTGATCGAAGTAGTCACCGCCGGGGTTGTTGGGGTGAATCAGCACGATCACATCGAAGCGTTTCAGCTGCGTCAGCAGTACGGACGCGGGTGCGCAGGTCACCTCATGCCCCGCGCGACGCCATGCATGCGCATGCTCGGCATAACCGGGCGCAATCACCCCCACACGAGAAAGGGGTCGCAACAGCGGCAGCGCCTGGATCGCCGCCTGGGAACCCGCGACTGCAAGCATGCAAGGCGCGCCGTAGTAACGGCATGCGACATCCACCAAACCATCATCGTCATCCGGCAAACGCATCCAGGCGGTTGGCGGCAGGGGCGGTACCGGCCAGGCGAAAGGGCTGACGCCGGTAGACAGGTCCAGCCAATGCGCATGCGCTATGCCGTACTCGCGAGCTGCCCGAAGCAACCGCCCGCCATGCTCAAGCATGATGACCTCCCACCCGGAGTGCGCCCAGCCACAGCACCACCAGCAGCCAGGCCACCACGCTACGCCGCACCAGGCGCAGGGCACGCAGTATGGTCGAGGCGTTCGGTGGCTCGCCTTCACCCAACGACGGACGTCGCTCCCACACACCGTCATAGGGAGCTGCGCCACCCAGACAGACGCCCAACGCGCCCGCGCCTGCCGCCATCACCGGGCCTGCGTTGGGGCTGTCCCACTGCGGTGCCTGCGTGCGCCAGCAACGCCACGCCCGCGTCGCATCGCCGAACAGGGTATAGCTCACCGCGGTAAGGCGCGCGGGCACGAAGTTCAACGCGTCGTCGATGCGTGCGGCGGCCCAGCCGAACCGTTCGTAGCGCGCCGTGCGATAACCCCACATGGCATCGAGCGTATTGGCCAGTCGATACAACACCGCACCTGGCGCACCTAACACAGCGAACCAGAACAATGCACCGAACACCGCGTCGTTTCCGTTCTCCAGTACGGACTCGGTGGTGGCGGCGGCGACGTGCTGCGCATCCAACTCATGCGTATCACGGCTGACCATGCGACCCACCGCATCTCGCGCCGCTGGCAGATCGCCTGCCGCCAGTGCATGAGCTACCGGCAAGGCGTGTTCGCCCAGGCTACGCAAGCCGATGGTGAGATAGAGCATCACGGCCTGGAAAGGGAATGCGAGCCACGCCGCCGTCTTGCCCAGCATGGCGCAGGCAAGCCACGTCACGCCGATCACCGGCAACACCGCGAGACACCAGGACCAGACGCCGGCATGGCGCCGGTCTGCGTAAAGGCGTGACTCAATCGCACCGGCAAGACGCCCGAACATCACCAGCGGATGATGTCGCTTCGGCTCACCGAGCCAAGCGTCGAGCAACATCGCCAACGCCATGGCCATGGCCGTACTCATGGCAGGAACAGCGCGATCGCCGCTTCGGGATGGGAGGGAAAGTAGTAATGCATGAAACTCGCCGTCATGCGCCGTCGACCATAGACACCTTCCCGGCTGGGGCCGCCATCGGGATTGACGGCCATGACCAGCGGCGCTTCGTCGATGGTGGCGTGCGCATAGTGAAACGTATGCCCGCGCAATTCGCCCTCGGGCAATTCAACGGATTGCATGCCGAGTCCGCCGAGGCGAGTTTGCATGGCGGCTTCGCCACGCAACAGGCCTGCCATGCGATGGCTCACGCCTTCGCGATCGGTCAGCGCATCGAGCGCGTACAGCATGCCGCCGCATTCGGCGACCAGCGGCCGACCCGCATCTACATGGCGGTGCAGCGCCGTGCGCAACGCATGATTGGCGGAAAGCGTCGCGGCATGCAGCTCCGGGTAGCCACCCGGCAGCCATACGGCGTCGCAATCGGGCAATGCATCGCCCGCCAAGGGCGAAAAGAAACGAAGCTCCGCGCCGGCGTCTCGCAATACGTCCAGGTTGGCCGGGTACAGGAAGCAGAACGCTGCATCGCGCGCGACGGCGATGCGGCGATCACGTAGGCGCGCCGGCACCGATGCAACTGTCGCCGCAGGAAACGTCACTGCAGGCGGCAACGCCGCCGACGCGTGCGTGGCCCAGGCATCAGCGAGCGCGTCCAAGCGTGCATCGATATCCGTCAGCTCGCCCGCCGCGACCAGGCCGAGGTGACGTTCCGGCAAGGCCAGCGAGGCATCGCGCGGCAATGCGCCCAGCCAGTGCAGATCGGCAGGCAGACTTTCCGCCAACAATTGCGCGTGATACGCGCTGCCCACGCGATTGGCTGCAACGCCATAGACCGTCACGCCTTCCCGGTAACGGGCCAGGCCAAGTGCGAGCGCACCAAAGGTCTGCGCCATCGCCGAGCCATCGATGACCGCCAGCACAGGCATGCCGAATCGCTGCGCAAGATCCGCGCTGGACGAGCCACCATCGAACAAGCCCATCACACCCTCGACTAGTATCAGGTCCGCCTCTCGAGCAGCCTGGTGCAAGCGGGCACGCACATCCGCCTCGCCGTTCATCCACAGGTCGAGCTGATAGACCGGGGCACCGCTGGCACGCTCGAGCACCATCGGGTCAAGAAAATCCGGCCCCGTCTTGAATACTCGTACGCGCTTGCCAGCACGCGTGTGCCAACGCGCCAATGCAGCCGTTACCGACGTCTTGCCCTGCCCCGAGGCAGGTGCCGAAATGAGTAGCGCCGGACACTGCGCGGTTGTCGACATATGCTTCTCCGCCTAGAGCTCAATGCCTTTCTGGGCGCGAATCCCTGCCTGGAATGCGTGCTTCACCACACGCATCTCGGTGACCGTATCGGCCAGTTCCACTAACGCATCCGGTGCACCGCGCCCGGTAATCACCACATGTTGCGCAGGTGGCCGTGCACGTAGCGCCTCGCACACTTGGGACACATCAATGTAGCCCTTCACCAGCGCGATGTTGAGCTCATCCAGCAGCACGAAGTCATAGCGTGCATCTGCAAGCATGCCGGCCGCCACCTTCCACGCGCCTTGGGCAGTCTGGATATCGCGCTCGCGGTCCTGCGTTTCCCAGGTGTAGCCCTCGCCCATCACGTGATAGTCCACCTCATCGGGGAAGCAACGGAAGAACGCCTCCTCACCGGTGGAAAAACTGCCCTTGATGAACTGCACCACCCCGCAATGGAAACCATGCCCCATCGAACGGGCCAGCATACCGAACCCTGACGAACTCTTGCCCTTGCCGTTACCCGTGTTGACCACCAGCACGCCGCGCTCAATGGTGGCGCGAGCGATCTTGCGGTCCACCAACTCCTTCTTGCGTTGCATGCGCTCGCGGTGGCGTTCTTCCGGGCTCAGCGCCGGTCGCTCGGTCAGATCACTCATGCTCAGACTCCCTTATGACCCGCCGCCACCGACAGCGACGCGGCGCGAACACACAGCACTTGCGCGGCCAGCGCCACGGCAACGTAGGCCATGGTGGTCCGCACAAACAACGGCCCCCACTGCCACAGCCGAGCGAGATACTCCGTCATGTGCGGCTGCGCATAACGCCCACCCAGCCAGTAGAACGAGCCGTTGGAGATCGCAAACGACACCACCGAAGCAACCAATGCGATGCCGAATGCACTTGCCAGCGACATCGCATTCTGCTGCATGCGCGACGCATACCAGCGACCGGCGTACCACAACACCGCATACGCCAGCGGCAGGAATGAGTACGCCAGGGTGACGCAGAAGTCGCTCACGCCCGCATAGCGGATGGATACCCAGTCCAACGCCACGGCAAGCAGCACCATCGCCACAAAGGCCCAGTGACGACGCAGCCATAGGCCACCAAGAAAGAACACCGCCATCGAAGCGTCAGGCAAATGCAGCATGTCGCCGAAATGCTTGAAGCGCGTGGCCATCATCACGGCAACGAGGACGAGCCAGAGCGCTGTGAAACGAGAACCGGACAGTGCTTTCATGAAACGACTCCTGATTGATCCAGCAGGGAAAGGCACCGGGCCCCATGCAGGGCCCGGCATCACGCATTACTGCGCTGGCTGATAACGAAGGGTCAACATGTAGTTACGACCCGGCTGGTTGTAGAACCAAGCCGTCTCGTAGTTCTTCGCAAATGCATTGTTGAGCGCCAGCTGCAACTTGAAATCACGCGACAGGGCATAAGCAACGCGCAAATTGGTAATGGCATAGCCGCCGAGTGGGTGGCGATTGGCAAGGTCGTCATAGCGACGACCCGAGACGAACCAAGTGCCACCGATGCTGAAATCACCGAAGGTGCGGTCGACATCCACGTTCGCCGTCTCGCGTGCACGGCGCGGCAACAAGTTGCCGTGATAGACGTCCGACTGGTCGCGCGGGTCGAGCCACGTTGCAGTGGTAGTCACCAGCCAGCCGGCGAAGTGACCGCTGACCACACCTTCCGCACCACGAATACGAGCGTCTTCGACGTTGCCCGGCGCGTGCGTCGATGCGTCGTAGGTGATGAGGTCGGTAACCTTGTTCTGGAACGCATTGAGCGACCAGTAGCCCCAGCCGTAGCTGCCGCGCAGGCCAAGCTCAAAGTTCTTCGAGCGCTCCGGCTTCAGATCCGGATTGCCGTAGTACGGGTAGTACAGCTCATTGAAGGTCGGCGCCTTGAACGCGGTGCCGTAACTGGCGGTGAGACGCAGCGTCTGGGTAAAGTCCCAGCCCCACAGCAGGCTGCCGGTGGTCTTGCCGCCGAACTGGCTGTTGTCGTCATGACGCACGCTGGCCTGCACCGACTGGCTGCCAAAGGTCTCCTGCCACTGCGCGAACACACCGCGATTGATGCGGCTGTCGACCGGTACCCCGGTATCGGCATTCACGTACTGGGTCGTGCTGTCGACGCGATCGCGCTGCCAGTCGAAGCCCGTGCTCAGCAAACCACCCCAAAGACCTATGTCTGCCTGCAACGAGCCGATGTCGCGATGCGTGTCAAAACGGCTGACATAGACGTCTTGGTAGTAGTTCTTGCTGAAGTCGCCGCTGGTGCCGAGGCTGAGCGTGAGGGTCACATCCTTGGTCGGGCGATAGTGCACGCGACCGCCCACTACTTGCGTCGCGCTTTGGTCGGAGTCGGTGTAGGTACCGTCGTACCAGTTATGGCCCTCGCTGCGAAACATGCGCAGGTCGGCATCCCACTGCTCGCCGAAGCGATAGCCGCCCTGCAACGTCGCAGCTGTATTGCGATAACCATCCTTGTCCGGCTGGTCGGCAAAACACGCCGCCCCCACTTCCGCAGCCCCAATGCGGCACGCATTGATGCCGTGCGTCTGGTCATGCGAGACCTCCAGCGAATACCAGCCGTTACCACTTTGCCCGGCGAGACCCGCCGAGCCGTTCAGATCGCGATAGCTGCCCACGCCCAGGCTGAAGGACGGCACAAAAGCACCCTGCGGGCGACGCGTGAAGATCTGGATGACGCCACCAATGGCCTCTGAGCCATAAAGGCTGGAGAACGGACCGCGCACGATTTCGATACGCTCGATCTGCTCCACCGGAATGTTCTGCAACGACGCCTGGCCAAGCGTGGCCGAGCCGACCTTGATGCCGTCGATCATCACCAGTACGTGGTCGGATTCGGTGCCGCGCAGGAAGGCGCTGGTGGCCTTGCCCGGGCCGCCGTTGTTGGCAATCGACATGCCTGGCGTGCCACGCAACAGATCGGCCAGGGACGCCGGCTGCAAGCGCTCAATATCAGCACGGTCGATCACCGTCACCGCCGACAGCGTCTGGCTTTGGGTCTGCTCAGTACGCGTGGCCGTCACCACCACACTATCGAGATCGGTGGTGCTGTCGGCAAACGCCGGAGTAATAACAGCGAAAAGCGCCGTCGCCAGAACGGTACGACGGATCATGGAAATTCGAATGGCCAAAATACTGCTCCTCAACCGCGCCTGCCCGCGCGGAACGCATGGGATAAAGGACAGGCGGAAGGAGACGTGGCGGCCGCGCACGAGGCACGACATCCATGACGTGGCCCACCGCCAGTCTGGTCGTACCTCAAGGCCGGTCTCCGGGCTCGCGAACCAGGACGTCATGTCCTGCGGAACAACGCCTTCCCATGCACAGGGCACAGTGGCTTGATGTGGTTCCGGCGATCAGAGGATCGCAGCTCGCCTACCGTTGCGGGGGCAGCTCCGGAATAAGCGCAGACGCGCCGCACCGGATTCCCGTTTCAACCACCGGCACAAGCCGGCGGTCACCTCAGGCGAGGCGAATGGTAACAGACGGGAAATGGGAAGGTTTGACGGGGGTCAGTTTGCGGGGAGAAGGCACCCGTCACAGGGCATCAGACAAATCCAGGGCAACCGCCACCATGTAGGAGCGCACTTGTGCGCGACTGCGGCGCTTCGCTGTGACCACACGGGTTGTTTTGCGCAAGCCAGCGCCATCAAACGGGCACCCAACGTTGCGGTCGCGCACAAGTGCGCTCCTACAGAGGCTTTCCGGCGAGCTTGTGCCCGTGGCCGTCTCCATAGGGAGAGGGCGCAAACGACTTGCGTCCCCCCCCCAAAAAAAAGTAAGCGCCCGCCCCACCAAAGCAGAACGAGCGCCTCTCCCAGCTAACCAAACCTCACTACAAAGACATCACTGCTTGTGAAATGTGAGATGCCCTTGCGCCGCATCCACCACAATGGTCTGCCCGGCAGTGAACTTGCCTTCCAGAATTTCCCTCGCCAACGGGTTCTCCAGCTGCTGCTGAATGGCCCGCTTCAGCGGACGCGCGCCGTACACCGGATCAAAGCCCACATTGCCCAGCAGATCCAGCGCCTTCTCACTGATCTCCAAGCGCAACTGACGCTCCGCCAGACGCTTCTCCAGATAGGTGAGCTGGATCAGCGCGATCTTACGGATCTGCTTCTTCTCCAGCGGGCGGAACACCACTAACTCATCCAGACGATTGATGAACTCCGGACGGAAGTGCGCCTGCACCACGCCAAGCACTGCCGCCTTCATCTGCATGTAGTCGGCTTCGCTGTCGCCCGAGTGCTCCTGGATCATCTGCGAGCCGAGGTTGGAGGTCATCACGATGACGGTGTTGCGGAAGTCCACCGTGCGACCTTGCCCGTCGGTGAGGCGACCGTCATCGAGTACCTGCAGCAAAATGTTGAACACATCCGGATGTGCCTTCTCCACCTCGTCCAGCAGAATCACGCTGTACGGGCGGCGACGCACGGCCTCCGTGAGGTAACCGCCTTCCTCGTAACCCACGTACCCCGGAGGCGCGCCGATCAGACGGCTCACGGAGTGCTTCTCCATGAACTCGCTCATGTCGATACGCACCATCGCGTCCTGCGTGTCGAACATGAATTCGGCCAGCGCCTTGCATAGCTCGGTTTTGCCGACACCGGTGGGACCCAGGAACAGAAACGAGCCATTGGGACGATTGGGATCAGACAGGCCGGCGCGCGCGCGACGGATCGCATCGGATACCGCACGCACCGCTTCGTCCTGGCCCACCACGCGCTTGTGCAGCGCTTCTTCCATATGCAGCAACTTGTCGCGCTCGCCTTCCAGCATCTTGTTGACCGGAATACCGGTCCAGCGCGAGACCACCTCGGCGATTTCTTCCTCGGTGACGCGATCCTGCACCAGCTTGAATTCCTGCTTTTCAGCGGCCTGCGCGGCGGCAAGCTGTTTTTCCAGTTCCGGCAGCTTGCCGTACTGGATCTCGCTCATCTTCGCGTAGTCCTGATGACGCTGAGCCGCTTCCAGTTCTACACGGGCCGCTTCGATCTGCTCCTTCACCTTGGTGGCACCCTGCAGCGCCGCCTTTTCGGATTTCCAGATCTCGTTGAGGTCGGAGAATTCGCGCTCCAGCTTCTGGATATCCGCATCGAGATCGGCAAGACGCTTCTTCGACGCGTCGTCGGTTTCCTTCTTGAGCATCTCGCGCTGGATCTTCAACTGAATCAGGCGGCGCTCAAGGCGATCCAGCTCTTCCGGCTTGGAATCGATTTCCATGCGGATGCGCGACGCGGCTTCGTCCATCAGGTCGATGGCCTTGTCCGGCAGCTGGCGGTCAGGGATGTAGCGGTTGGACAACGTGGCGGCGGCAACGATGGCCGGGTCGGTGATTTCCACACCGTGATGCACGGCGTAGCGCTCCTTAAGGCCACGCAGGATCGCGATGGTGTCCTCTACGCTGGGCTCACCCACGTAAACCTTCTGGAAGCGGCGCTCCAGCGCGGCATCTTTTTCGATGTACTTGCGGTACTCATCGAGTGTGGTCGCCCCGATGCAATGCAGTTCGCCGCGCGCCAAGGCAGGCTTGAGCATGTTGCCTGCGTCCATGGCGCCGTCGGCCTTGCCGGCGCCGACCATGGTGTGCAGCTCGTCGATGAACAGGATGATCTGGCCCTCGTTCTTGGCGAGATCATTGAGCACCGCCTTGAGGCGTTCCTCGAATTCACCGCGGAACTTGGCGCCCGCAATCAGCGCGCCCATGTCCAAAGCGAGCACCCGGCGATCACGCAAGCCTTCGGGCACTTCGCCCTTGACGATGCGCTGGGCCAAGCCCTCAACGATGGCGGTCTTGCCGACGCCGGGTTCGCCAATGAGTACCGGGTTGTTCTTGGTGCGACGCTGCAGGACCTGAATGGTGCGACGAATTTCTTCGTCACGGCCAATCACAGGATCTAGCTTGCCGCTCTCTGCCCGCGCCGTAAGGTCGATACAATACTTTTCCAAGGCCTGGCGCTGTTCTTCAGCATTCTCGCTCTGCACCTTCTCGCCGCCGCGCAGCTTATCGATGGCCGCTTCGACATTGGCCTTGGTGGCGCCGGCTGTTTTCAGCATGGCGCCCAGCTCACCCTTGTCGTCCAACGCCGCCAGCACGAATAGTTCGCTCGCGATGAACTGATCGCCACGCTGCTGTGCAAGCTTGTCGGTGAGATTGAGCAGGCGCGTCAGCTCGTTGCCGACGTGCACGTTGCCTTCCTGCCCGCTCACGCGCGGCAAGCGCTCCAGTTGTTCGTTCACCCGCTGACGCAGCGCGGGCACATTGACCTGCGCCTGGGTCAGCAACGGTGCGGTGGAACCACCTTGCTGCTCCAGCAGTGCCGCCATGACGTGCACAGGTTCAAGCATGTTGTTGTCGCGTCCGACCGCGATCGATTGCGCGTCGGCGAGCGCTTGCTGGAAGCGCGACGTGAGTTTATCCATCCGCATGGGCATCTCCCCTCAATCAATAGGATTTGGCGGCCACGCCGCCACTGCACCGTGAGATGTGGCTCGCCCCTAGATGATTCAAGCGCCGTCAACGCGAGGTGTAAATCAGGTCTTCAGCCAACACCATCTTGTCCATAGCTTGCCTTCACATTCGACTTGCTAGGCTCGGTTTCGTGCCTGCCCCACTCTCCCCCGCCGCCATGTCCGCGCCACTGACCTTACCGGCTCCGCCCTTGCCGGGCGCAGACGACCATTGGGCCATGTTTCTCGACGTGGACGGGACGCTGCTGGATTTCGCCGACAGGCCCGACCACGTGTGTGTGGAATCGCGGCTGCGCGAGCTGATAGAAGACCTCTATGGCTCGCTTGATGGCGCACTCGCACTGGTGAGCGGTCGCAGCCTGGACGATCTCGACGACCTGTTCGGCCATCCGCCCTGGGCCATGGCCGGTCTGCACGGGCTGGAACTGCGCGACGCCGATGGACGTTATCGCGGCGTGCACATCGGCACCGCGCGTCGCTCACTGGTACGCGACATCGCCGCTGACATCGCTGCCGGCCTGCCCGGTGTGCTGTTGGAAGACAAGGGCATGGCGGTGGCCCTGCACTGCCGCACGTCGCCGAAGCAATGCGAGACGTTGCGCAAGCGCGTGGAGGCCATTCTGCCATCGTTAGCCGGTTACGAGATGCAGGTCGGCAACATGGTGGTGGAGCTGAAACCTGAAGGCATGGACAAGGGCCGGGCGGTGGCGAGCCTGCTGGAACGCACGCCGTTCCATGGCCGCGTGCCGGTCTATGTCGGTGACGATCTTACGGATGAGCACGGTTTCTCCACGGTAAACCTGGAAAGCGGCTTGAGCGTGCGCGTCGGTAGTCGCGAACCCAGCGCCGCCCACTATTCGCTGCCGGAGCCCGCTGCTGCGCGCGCCTGGCTTTACCGCGTGCTGCACGCGCTCAAGCATGGAGCCCTCTCACATGCCCACTCCTCAGGAGGAAACGCCTAGCTCACAGTGCAATCTTGCACTTGGCGTCATTGGAAACGGCAGCATTGCTGCCTTGATTGATCAACGTGGCCGCATCGTCTGGTGCTGCCTGCCTCGCTTCGATGGCGACGCAACGTTTTGTGCACTGCTGTCGCCACAGCGCGACGGTGGCGAGTGGACGATCCAGCTCGAAGACTTCGAGCGCGCCGAACAACACTACCTGCCGAACACGGCCGTGCTGGTCACCCGGCTCTACGATGCGCATGGCGAAGGTGTCGAGCTGGTCGACTACATACCGCGATTCCGGGCCCACGGACGCTTCTACCATCCCGTACTGATTGCCCGCCGCGTGCGACCACTGGGCGGCTCACCCCGCATTCGCGTGTTGCTGCGGCCACTGCGCAACTATGGCAGTGAACAACCGCAGACCACTTCGGGCAGCAACCACATACGCTTTTTGCTCGATGGTGTCGTGCAGCGGCTGACCAGCGATGTGGCGGTGCCGATGATCGAGCGCGGCTTGCCCTTCATCCTGAAACGACCGGCGCATTTCGTGTTTGGGCCGGACGAAACACTGGCCGACAGCCCTGCCGATTTCATCCACCACACGCTGGAACGCACGCTGGAGTACTGGCGCGAATGGGTGCGCAACCTTTATGTGCCGTACGAGTGGCAGGAGGCGGTGATCCGTTCCGCCATCACGCTCAAGCTGTGCCAGTACGAGTCCACCGGCGCCATCGTGGCGGCGCTGACCACCTCCATCCCCGAAGCGCCGCAAAGTTCGCGCAACTGGGATTACCGCTATTGCTGGCTGCGTGATGCAGCCTTCACCGTGCGCGCGCTCAATCGTCTTGGCGCCACGCGCAGCATGGAGGAATACATCCGCTACGTGTTCAACCTGGTGGCAGCGGATGGCGAACGCGAAATTGGTCCGGTGTTCGGCATCACCTTCGAGCACGAGCTCACTGAAACGCAAATGGACAGCCTTGCCGGCTACCGCGGCATGGGCCCCGTGCGCGTGGGCAACGATGCCTGGCGCCAGCGACAGAACGATGTCTATGGCTCGGTGGTGCTGGCCTCTGCCCAATTCTTCTTCGATCGCCGCCTGGAACATCCGGGCGACGAGCTCACGTTTCGGCGGCTAGAGCGCATGGGCGAGATGGCGCTGCGCATGGCAGAACAACCGGACGCCGGCCTTTGGGAATACCGAGGACGCGCCGCCGTGCACACCTATTCCGCCGCGATGTGCTGGGCCGCGTGCGATCGCCTCGCCCATATCGCCACCGAGCTCGGCCTGGACGATCGGGCCCGCTACTGGCACGACGAGGCGATTGCACTGCACGGGCGTATCGATGCCCGCGCATGGAACGAAAAGCTCGGTACCTACGTCGACACCTACGACGGCGAACACCTCGACGCGAGCCTGCTGCTGCTCGCCGACATCGGCTTCATCGACGCCTCCGACCCTCGCTTCGCCGCCACCGTGGACGCCATCGGGGCCGCGCTGAAGCGTGGCGACTATCTGTTCCGCTATGTGGCGCCCGACGATTTCGGTGCTCCGGAAACCAGCTTCAACATCTGCACGTTCTGGTACATCGAAGCCCTGGCCGGCATGCAGCGCAAGGAGGAAGCGCGTGCGATGTTCGAGCACATGCTGGCCCAACGTAACCACCTCGGCCTGCTCTCCGAAGACATCGCGCCAGCCACCGGGGAGCACTGGGGCAACTTCCCGCAGACCTATTCGATGGTGGGCCTGATCCAGGCCGCCATGCGCCTGTCGCGGCGCTGGGAGGACGCATTGTGACGATGCTTGGACGCCCCCACGTCCAGGGGCGGCTGGTGGTGGTCTCCAATCGGGTGGCATTGCCGGACCAGACCGCCACAGGTGGATTGGGCTCGGCCATGCGAGCGGCGCTGCAGGAACAGGGTGGTTTGTGGTTCGGCTGGAGCGGCAAGGTGGCGCGACTGAGCGGAGGCGAAGTGCACCGGCTCAGGGACGGCATGGTCGAGTACGACACCATCGACCTCTCGCGCACCGATCACGACGAGTTCTACGACGGCTTCGCCAACCGCACGCTGTGGCCGTTGTTGCATTACCGCCCCGATCTGGTGGATTACGACCGCAAGCACCTGGCTGCGTACCTGCGCGTCAATCAGCTGTTTGCCGAGCACCTGATGTCGTTGATTTCGCCGGGCGACATCGTATGGATCAACGACTATCACCTAATTCCGCTGGCCTCGATGCTGAGAGATCGCGGTATGCGCAATCGCATCGGCTTCTTTCTTCATACGCCGTTGCCTGCAGCGGGTTTGCTGATTACCCTGCCTCATCACAGCGAGCTGCTGGAAACACTGGCTTGCTACGACTTGATAGGCCTCCACACACCTCGCGACCTCCGCGCACTGGAGGAATACTTCCTGCATGAGCTCGGCGCCACGAAACGTCGAGGCGGGCGTCTGTTCACCAAAGAAAGCCGCACCTTTCGTGCCGAAGTGTTTCCGATCGGCATTGATACGGCCGAAGTCGCGCGAACGGCCAGTCATGCGGATGAACACGAAGAGATCCACGACCTCAAACAGAGCCTGGAAGGCCGCGCGCTGATCATCGGCGTGGATCGCCTGGACTATTCCAAAGGCTTGCCCGAACGCTTCCATGCTTACGCACGTCTGCTGGAGCGCTCGCCTCAGCTCCACCGCACGGTGAGTTTTTTGCAGATCGCCCCGCCGTCACGTGGCGGCGTGCCGGAGTACCGGCAGATCCGTCGCGAACTCGAACGCATGGCAGGCCATATCAATGGCCTGTACGCCGCGCCGGACTGGGTGCCTATCCGCTATGTCAACAATTCATTCCCACACGAGCTGCTCTGTGGTTATTACCGCAGCGCGCGGGTGGGGCTGGTAACGCCATTGCGGGACGGTATGAATCTTGTGGCGAAGGAATACGTGGCCAGCCAGGACCCGGAAGATCCTGGTGTGCTCGTGCTTTCGCGTTTCGCTGGCGCAGCGCAGGAGTTGACGGAAGCGCTACTGGTTAATCCGGCAGACACGGAGGAAGTGGCAGAGGCGTTGGGTGTCGCGCTGGAGATGCCATTGCACGAGCGCCAGCGTCGCTGGCGCGTGATGATGGATGTGCTGGAGAAGCAGGATGTGACGGCGTGGAGGAATGCGTTTTTGAAGCGGTTGACGGAGTGAGCACTCCGCTCTTCTGTAGGAGCGCACTTGTGCGCGACCGGCGCGCAGGGTGTTTGCCTCATCCGACCGTTACGCGACCCACGGGCACTGAGATATCGACGTGGCGATGCGGTCGCGCACAAGTGCGCTCCTACAGAACGGCTACCTTACCCTTCGAGCCAAATCAAACTGGCAAACCGCCCACTGAGCGCTCCATCCCTCCGATAGGAATAAAACCTCCCATCGGTACGCGTATCAAAGCCACCACCATGCACGCTGGCAACGCCCGCAGCGCCTAAACGCCGTCGCGCCAGCCCCGCCAGATCGCATAGCCAGTGGCCCGGTCGCGTGGGCTCAAAACACTCGGCCGCAGCGGGATCCGTAGCAAGAAAGACATCACGCACCTCCTCGCCCACTTCGTAACTCGCCTTCCCGATGCACGGCCCCAGCCAGGCCAGCACCTGCGAAGGCGGTGCCGGCAACGACGCCAGGGCAGCTTCCAACACGCCAGCCTGCAATCCACGCCAGCCCGCATGGGCAGCGGCCACGCCACTGCCGTCCACGGTGCAGAACAGCACCGGCAGGCAGTCGGCAGTGAGTATCGCCAGCGGCTCGCCGGTACGGCAGGTCACCGAGGCATCCGCTCGGGGTTCGTCGTCGTCAATGAGGCGGTCAACATCCGCCACGTCAACGCCATGCACCTGCTGCAGCCAATGCGGTGGCCGCTCCAGCCCCAGCGAAGCGTGGACCGCGGCACGATTGGCCGCCACCGCCTCAGGCGCATCACCCGAGCGTGCGCCCAGGTTGAACTTGCCGTAGGCACCCACGGAAATCCCGGGCCCCTGACGCGTGCTCACCGCCGCCCGCACTCGCGCGGGCGCGGGCCAGTCCGGGATGATCCAGGCGTCCATGCTCACTGCCAGTCGCCGGGATCAGCCTGCGCAGTATCGACCCGCAGTGCGTCGATCAGGGCCTGCAGGTCGGCGGGGCGCTCCGCACTGAACGACATCGGCTCATGGGTGACCGGGTGTTCAAACGCCAGCCGCTCCGCGTGCAGGGCCTGTCGGCGGAAGCCGCGCAGAGCCGCCACCAGCTCCGGGCTGGCGCCCTTGGGTAGCTTCAGACCACCGCCGTACAGCGGATCGCCCACCAGCTGATGGCCGATATGGGCCATGTGGACGCGAATCTGGTGGGTGCGGCCGGTTTCCAGGCTGCACTGAAGCAGACTGTGGGCCCGAAAGCGCTCCCGCAATCGGTAGTGGGTGACGGCGCGCTTGCCGTCCTCCTCGTCCCGCACGGCCTGACGCAGGCGGTCGCCCATGTGGCGGCCAATCGGCGCGTCCACAGTGCCACCCGCGACCAGGGTGCCCACCACCACGGCCTCGTATTGCCGCTCCACATCGTGGCGGGACAGCATGTCGACCAGGGCGGTATGGGCCGCCAGGGTCTTGGCCACCACCATCAGGCCGGAGGTGTCCTTGTCCAGGCGATGCACAATGCCGCCGCGCGGCAACTGAGCCAGCGACGGATCGTGGTGCAGCAGGGCGTTCAGCATCGTGCCGGCGCTATTTCCTGCGCCCGGATGCACTACCAGCCCGGCCGGCTTGTTCAGCACCAGCACGTACTCATCCTCGTGGACGATATCCAGGGCAATCGCCTCTGGCTCCAGCTCCACCTCGGTCTCCAGCTCGGCCTCCAGCAAGACCTTTTCCCCGCCCCGCAACAGCTGGCGGGGGGCCACCACCGCCCCGTTCAGGGTCACGGCACCCGCCTTGATCCAGCCCGTGAGGCGGGATCGGGAGTAGTCCGGGAACATCTCGGCCAACGCCTGGTCGAACCTCCGACCCGCGGCAGACAGGGGCACCGTGGCCTCATGACGTATGGTTGTCATGGCCGGCTCCCCGGAAAACCGGTGGTTTCGGCTATCATCCCTTTTCGCTCAAACATCTGAACCCTTTCTCATGCGCGTAACCAAGCTGCCGGCTTTCAAAGTATTTGTCGTGCTCGCCATCGCCGTATCGATGAGCGCCTGCTCGATGTTTGGCCACAAGAAGGACACTAACGACACCCTGCCGGTAGACAAGCTTTACGCCAAGGCGCACGACTCGATGGAGCACGCCGACTATGCGGCAGCTGCCAAAGCGTACCAGCGTCTGATCGCGCGTTTCCCGTCCGGTGACTTCAACGAGCAGGCCCAGCTTGATCTGGCCTACTCGCAGTACAAGGACAATCAGCCGGATGACGCGTATTCCACGGTCAACCGCTTCATCAAGACGTACCCGACTCACAAACATGTGGATTATGCCTATTACCTGCGCGGTCTGATCAATTTCGACCGTACCGGCGGCGCCATGGAGCGCCTGCTGCAGCCTGGCGACCCGCAGACCCGCCGCGACCAGGGCTTCAACCTGAAGTCGTTCGATGACTTCTCCGAGCTGTCGCGCCGCTTCCCGGACAGTGCCTATACGGCCGATGCCCGCCAGCGCATGATTTACTTGCGCAACCTGCTGGCCCAGTTCGAAATCAATGTGGCCGAGTACTACCTGCGCAACAATGCCTATGTGGCTTCGGCCAACCGCGCCCAGTATGTGATCGAGCATTACCAGCAGGCGCCGCAGACCGGCGACGCCCTGGCCATTCTCACCCGCAGCTACCTGGGCATGGAGCAGAAGACCCTGGCTGACCAGACCCGCCAGGTGCTGGCCATGAACTACCCGGATCATCCGTACCTGAAGGATCCGAAGTGGCCGCACTCGCCGTCGCTGCTGCGCAAGGCGATTCCGTTCTCGGGTCACCATTGATCGAACATCCGGATGACTGGATTGGATGGCATGAAAAAAGCCGGTGCAAATGCACCGGCTTTTTTTATTGCCCCGCGCACTCACGCTTCCTTGTAGGAGCGCACTTGTGCGCGACCGCAGGGCATGTCGTTTACCGGAACATTGGGTTGTTGCGAGCCTGCGGGCAGGATCACCATTGACCGAGGTGCACCGCAACTCCGCGGTCGCGCACAAGTGCGCTCCTACAACGGCCCGGTTGTGGGTGGCGCGTTACTTCCAGCCCGAGGTAATCGGATATCGCCGCTCGCGCCCAAACGCACGCGTGGTCACCCGCGGCCCCGGCGCGGACTGACGCCGCTTGAACTCATTGAGCAGCACCAGCCGCACCACGCGTCGCACGGTGTCGGCGTGGAAGCCCTGCGCGGTAATCTCGGCCTGCGACTGCTCGCCCTCGATGAAGCGGGCGAGGATGGCATCCAGCTCGTCGTACGGCGGCAGCGAATCCTGGTCGGTCTGGTTGTCGCGCAGTTCTGCCGAGGGCGGGCGATCGATCACGGCGGAAGGAATCGCCTCGGGTTCACCCAGGCGTGCCGCGTGCGCATTGCGCCAGCGCGACAAGCGGTAGACCACCGTTTTGTAGACGTCTTTCAGCGGCGCGTAGGCGCCACACATGTCGCCGTAGAGCGTGGCGTAGCCCACCGCCATCTCGCTCTTGTTGCCGGTCGCCAGCAGCAGACGGCCGTGCTTGTTGGACAGTGCCATCAAAGTCACGCCACGCGTGCGCGATTGCAGGTTCTCTTCGGTGGTGTCGGCCGCCTTGCCGGCGAAGGCAGGCGTGAGCGCACCGAGAAACGCGTCGACCATCGGCTCGATGTTGATGATGTGGTACTCCACGCCGAGCTGCACCGCCTGGTCGCGCGCGCCGTCCAGCGACAATTGCGAGGTGTAGCGCGTAGGCATCATCACGGCGGTAACGCGATCGGCACCAAGCGCATCCACGGCAAGCGCCAAGGTCAGCGCTGAATCGATGCCGCCAGATAGACCCAGCAACACGCCCGGAAAACCATTCTTCTCGATGTAGTCGCGGATGCCGCGCACCAGCGCTGCGTACAGAGTGGCTTCGGACGATGCATCCTGCGCGGCCGGCCAACCTTCCGGGCGCAGCGTGCGCGTTTCGCTATCGAATTCGGCCCACAGCATCGCATCGACAAAAGTGGGCGCGCGAGCCGCAATGGAGCCGTTGCCGTTCACCAGCACGGAACCACCGTCGTAAACCACTTCATCCTGGCCGCCGACAAGGTTGAGATAAACGATGGCGCAGCCGGTTTCCTGGGCACGCGCCACCAGCACTTCTTCGCGCGAGGTCTGTTTGGCGTCATCCCACGGCGAGGCGTTGATGACGACGATCAGCTCGGCACCCGCTGCTGCGGCTTTGGCCGCAGGTTCGGGCTCCCACACGTCTTCGCAGATGATCATGCCGACGCACACGCCATCAATCATCGCCACGGCGCTGTCGCTGCCCGGGCGGAAATAGCGCTTGTCGTCGAACACACCGTAATTGGGCAAAGCCTGTTTGTGCGTAGTGAGCTCAATGCGGCCACCGCGCAGCAGGCTCGCTGCGTTGTACACCTCGCCTTCGCTGTGGGGATGACCCACCAGCGCCGCCACACCATTGGTGGCACCCGCGAGCGCGTTGAGTTCGCATTGGCACGCAGCCAGAAAACTGGGGCGCAGCAACAGGTCTTCCGGTGGATAGCCGCTGAGCGTCAGCTCGGGAAACACTACCAGCGACGCCCCGCCCTCGCGCGCCTGGGCCATCAGATCTCCCACCTTGGCGGCATTGGCTGCCACGGCGCCAACCGGGAAATCGAACTGGGCAAGCGCGAGACGTAGGGTCGACATGCGGCAAGGATCCGTGCGGGTGGGGAGTTGAAATGATACCCGAGGCCAGCCTGGCCACCCCCAGGGGCCTTCACTTAAGCACGTCAGGGCCGGTGCTAGGATCCCTGACGCAAACTGACAGGGGACAGCGTTGCATCGTTCTTGGTCGATATGGGCTGCGATCGGCATGCCGCGGACGGCGTGCTGGTGGCGTTTTGCGCTGCTCCTGGCCCTGACTGTGCTGGGGGTCTCCGCTGCGCATGCCCGTGAGCCTCGCTCACTGTTTGGCCCGGCTCCCCTCGATGCGCCCGTTAGCGCTTACCGAGCCGTGCCTCAGGAGCAGGCGCCGCAGGATTACGCCAGCCTCATCGCATGGACCGCGGCCCAACAGCGCGTGCCCTCCGTCAGCATGCTGGGCGGCGACTACTGGCTCACGGCGCCATTGCAGTCACCCTCAACGGCATCCGAGTGGGTGGTGACCTTCAGCAACACTTACTACCGCCGGGCGGAGCTATGGGTACTGGGGGACGACGGTACCCGCCTGTCCTTCATGGCGGGGCGCGGGGTGGATGCCAACGTCATGCTACGCGGCGTCGCGCCGGTAACGCTGCACCCCGATCACCGGTACGCCGTAGTCATCCACGTCACCACACCCTTCTTCACCGCGCGCCCTCGTATCGACCTGCAGACGCGCGAGCAGTACCAACGCCGACTGACCAACGAGTCGGCATTGATGCTGCTCTCGCTAGGGGTGCTCGGTGGCCTGGGTGTTTTCGTGTTGTTCGTTGGACTGTGGACGCGCAATCTCAGCTACGCCTTGTACGGCTGCCAATCGCTGATCCTGATGATGGGCTGGGCGTCGTTCTTCGGCCTGCCGGAGAATTGGCTGGGCATGCATGACGGGCGGCTCAACTTCACGCTGTGGTTTATTCTGGTGCCGGTGGTGCATGCACCTTTCACCATCCGCTTCCTGGAGCTCAAGCGCCACGCGCCGTTCGCTGCACTTATCGGCAACACCATCGCTGTAGCCTGCGTGGCTGCCGTGCCGGTTGCGCTACTGCTGCCGTCATTGGCGTTCCTGATCGCCACTATTGCGATCACTTCCGTGGTGATGTTCTCCGCCAGCGTGAGTACCTGGGCGCTGCTTAACGGCATCCGCCAGGCCCGCTTCTTCGTGCTTGCCTATGTGTGCGTGCTGTTGCCTGGCGCGATCATCCTGCCGGTCAATTTCGGGCTGATGCCGAGCCCGGTCGACAACGCCGACCTGCTCACGCTGATGGGCAACAGCGGCGAAGCGATGCTGCTCGCCTTCGCGCTCGCCGACCATATGAAGCTGGTGCAGGCGGCGCGCGAACGCTTCCGCCAGGGCATGCTCGACGCCATCGCGCGCGCATCCACCGATCCTTTGACCGGGCTTGGCAATCGCCTCGCCTTCAACATGAAGATCGAGGAGATCACCCGCCCTACGCACGCCCTGACATCCACCGTGGAAGGTGCATGGCAAGTCGCCATGATCGACCTGGATGGCCTCAAACAAATCAACGACAGCGAAGGCCACGAACGCGGTGATGCGCTGCTGCAGGCGGCCGGCCGCAGCCTGAGCCGACTACCCTGCCAAGGCCACGCCTATCGCCTCGGTGGCGATGAGTTCGCGGTGATCGCCTTTGGTGACGAACTAAGCCTGCACCGGCTCACGCGCGCACTGGCAAAACTCGACAAGCAACTGCACGAGTATGGCTTCCAGGGCGCAGGTCTCAGCTTTGGGGTCTGCGGCTCCGCCATCGGGCAGACACTGGACAGCAGCGATTTCGCCGAACTCGTGCGCGAAGCTGATCGCATCATGTACGAACACAAGTCGCGTCGCCGCACGCCTCCCGCTGACGATCGCGAAGCGCCGGCCGAAACCGAGATCTGAGGCGGCGGTGATCGCAAACGATCACCGCACTCTCTTACCAGCCCTGCTCGCCGGCGATCGTTGCCGGGTAACCACTGATGGCGCGACTGGCCTGCATACCGCCCATGACCGCAGCCTCCACACAACCGGCATCGAGGCCGGTCTTCAGCCAATCGCCGGCAAGAAACAGGTTGGTGAATCCGCTTTCGTCAGCATGCAACCGGAACGCCGATGTTCCCACCAGCGACTGCACGTAGCGTTCGGATGGGTCGACATTCACACGCCAGTACTGCCGGTCGAAGCGCGCCGCACCCTCGCCACCTTCAGGATCGACCAGCCATGTCCAGTCGAAACCCTGTGCGCCAACGTTGGTCCATAGCACACGCATGTCATGGTTGAGCTGATGGATCGCCGAAGCCTTTACCTGGTCCGCACAGCGCACGGGAAAATCGTGATCGCTCTCTGGCGGATAATGGCTCACCGCAAAGGCGTTGCAAAAGTAAGAAACATTGAGCGGCTCGTCGCCCTGTGGCCAGGTTTCGCGACACAGCAGCTGGTCCATCGACGCCCAAGTGTCGAACGGCTCGGTGAAGCCCGACAACACTGGCTCTTCGCCATCGGCGACAGCGCAGCTCCAGCCCATCTCCTGCAGGTTGCGGCGCGTCCATAGCTGGTACGCCTGCGTAGCCACGGCGGCTACGTTGTCACTGCAGTGGCGCAATGCGGGACTGCGTTCAAGCAGCGCTGGCGCCACCACTGGCAAGCTGGCCACCGAAAGCCCGAACACAATGTCATCGAAATCCACGCCACGTCGCAGCGTCTTTTCCGGCAGGGGCTGATGGAAACGTTCTTCGTAACGTTGCGGCCAGTCGGACCACTGACATTCCAGATTGACGCGGTACTGCCTGAGCACCTCAACCTGCTCGGGATCCAACTGTTCGTAACGCGGCTCGGAAGGCCAACATGGCAATCCCTTCACGTCCCTGAGAGGCTCATAGACGGTGCGCCCACTTTGCAGTGCCACTTGCTGCTGCAGCACCAGCTCCTCCACAGCGGTACCGCTGCCATCGGGTCGCAGTGCAAGCAATTTATGCAAGTAGTGGAACCGCACACCGCGACGTTCAAGCAATTCATGCAGCGGGGCAAACACGACATCGCCCATGCCCGCCTGCATCTTGTACATGATGGCGCCACGGTAGCCGAGGCCCACCTTGAGCATCCCGCGCAGCATCGTGCCCGCTTCGATCTCCGGCCGCGCGGGATCGCCGTCGCGATACGCGAAGACCAGGTCGTAGAACCCGCGCACCGGCGCGCTATTCACGCTTGCCGGTTGCGCGCCATTGACGGCCAGCCAAGCGCAGAAGTCGACGTTGTTGATGACCTCGAAGCCCTTGCCCACCACATCATCGGCCAGCATGCCAATGCCAACCGCCAAGGCCAGATCCATGCACAGATAAAGCCGGCGCACATCATCCGGCCAGAGACCGGCCTTCTGTAACCACGCACCCACGTCGTGCAATGCGCCTTGCAACCATTTCAGCAGTGACAGCACGTTTTGCGCATGCGTAGCGGACTCCGCCTGTGCATCGAGATAGGTCAGCTCACTCGCCCTGCCAACAAGGGCGGCGACATCTTGGTTGAGAACTTCATTGAGCAGAACCGACGACGCTTCGAGCCCCTGCACATCCAGAACCAGCGGCTTGCTCGCGAGGCCATTCCACTCATCCACCCAAATGCGAATCTGGCCCAGTACGCTTGCGAGCGCCGACGTTATGTTCGTCATTTCACGCGGCGTGCCCGGCTCACCCGGCAACAACGGCGTAAGGATGGACCACACCCGCCATGCGTCATCAATGGCTTCGGTCAGGCATACAAGGCGATGCTTCTTGAAGGCCTCATCCCATGTCGCCAACGGACTCCCGGGCGGACGACCAAGCGCGCTGTAGGCCTCGCGCATCAACTGGAAGGCGTTGTCGTAGAAGCCGAACCAGATATGCAGCCCATGCTCTTCAATGCGCTCGGCCATGCCCGCATTGCGACCACTCGCCCCCTTACCGCCGAGGCGCCAGCCCATCTGGTAAACGTCGATCTGATACTCGTTCTGCCAACCCTCGCGACTGGTCAGCCAGAACGCGGCCGTCATGGCCCCGACGCCACCTCCGAGGATGGCGATACGGCGTGGTCGTGCAGACATCAGCGTGCCTCCGTGCCCGAACTGTTGTTCACCAGCTCCACGCCGGGTTCGACGTGAAAGTCAAAGTCGATCCGATAGCCGAAATACGCCTTCTGTTCACCCAGCGACCAGCCCAGCGTGTGGGCGAGCGGGAAACTCGCAAAGTCGTGCAGATGCAGGCAGTAGTTGTTTCCCAGCACCTTCAGCTCGTGGATGGACTGCACTCGTGCATTGGCGGCCACGATGGCTTGATAAACCGCCTGTTCGCCCGTGGCGTCGGGAAACTGCTTCAGGAAAATCTGTGGCATGGCCGGGAACTGCATGAACCACTGATCGAACGGCTCACGCCACGACGACTCACCACACCAGAAGTTCGGCGCCTGATTCAACTCCCCCAGCAAATCGTATCGCCAGCTCTGTGCATCACTGACGGGGCGTCCGCCACCGAGCTGGGCCTCACCCGTTACTTCCAACAGGGGATGCACGCTCAACTCGCTCTCGGGTGCGAAAGGCTGGAATCCTTTGGCGGCCAGCGTGAATGCAAGCGGCGGATCGTCGGGCCCGGGCATGGTGTAATTGCACAGGTACTTCGGATAACCGAACACCTCGCGCCCCACAATCAGCGCCATGCAGTCGTCGACCCAGATATGCAGCGGGTACGCGTAGAACGACGGCAGCGTTTGTCCCGGTGGAAATCCAGCCACCAGCACCCACGCCACGATATCGACTTCACGACCCCAGCCCTTCGCACTATCGTCCGGCCACAGGCTGTAGGCACGCGCGATGTCGGTGAAGGTCATCAGCACATAGGGAGACACCACATAGCATGGCATCTTCCCTCCCCCGCCTGCGTTGAGCGTGGCATCGATGCTCGCCTGCAAGGCCTTGCCATTGCCAGGCACCCAGAACCCATACATGCGGGCCTTGGTGAGCGCCAACGGCGGATGCATCAAGGGTGAACCTGGTGGATACAGGAACGGCGGACGCGACGGTGCTGCCATGCGAATTCCCCCCGGAAACGTATGAGAGACCATACGCTCGCATGATGACTGGTTGTTGTCGATCCGCCGCCTGGTGTCAGGCCATCGTTGATCCGACAGCGCTTACCCAACGGGGTGACGCAGCAGCACCACGACCAGTGTCAGCATGAACAAGGCAATCGCCACATCGAACACGCGCCAGGCCAACTGGCTGCGAAACACCGGCAGCAGCAGACGGGCGCCATAGCCCAGCGACAGAAACCACACAATGCTTGCGGTCGACGCGCCTGCCGCGAATGCCCAGCGCTCGTCACCTTCGTAATGGGTGGAAAGACTGCCAAGCAATACCACCGTGTCCAAATACACATGCGGGTTGAGCAAGGTGAAAGCGAGGCAGGCCGTCACGACGCGACCACGACTGAGCATGCCGTCTCCTGCCGGCTGCAACCCGCTCTCTCCCCGCCATGCACGTCGCAGCGCCATAGCGCCATAAGCGGCAAGGAAGGCCGCACCGGCACAACGTAGCCAGTCCAACAGGCCCGGATGCTGCTGCACCATCAACCCCATACCAGCCACGCCGAGCAGGATCAGACTAATGTCTGCAAGCACACACACCGCCACCACCGAACCGATGTAGTGGCGCTGCAAGCCCTGGCGCAACACGAACGCATTCTGCGCACCGATGGCAATGATGAGGCCGGCGCCCGCGCCGAGACCGGCCAGGTAAGCCGAAGAAAACATGGGAAACCCCCTTGAAAAGGCGTCCACTGTGCCGCGCGAACGCGCTTCAGTAAAACTAAATATGCTTAGGTCACTTAAGTTTCTCTAAATCTGGAGTGTCGCCATGAGCCTGCTCAATCCCCAGCTGACGGCCTTTGCAGCGGTGCTCGACGAGGGCAGCTTCGACGGCGCTGCACAGCGTCTCTCCCTTACCCCTTCGGCCATTTCGCAGCGAATCAAGGCGCTGGAGGATCGCCTGGGCCAGGTACTGATTCTCCGCCACACACCATGCACCGCCACCGCGGCGGGCAAGCAACTGCTGCGCAGCGTGCAACAGATGCGACTGCTGGAAGCCGAAACCCTGGAAACCTTTCGCATCGGCCAGCCAGACGCCGGCCCGACATCGGTGGCGATTGCGGTGAATGCGGATTCGCTGGCCACGTGGTTCCTTTCCGCGCTCGCTCAGTTGCACAAAGATCAGCAACTGCTGTTCGACGTACGCGTGGAAGACCAGGATCACTCCACCGACTTGTTGCGTGATGGCTCGGTCATCGGCGCCATCACCTCCATTGCTCAACCCGTGCAGGGCTGCAGCGTAAAAAAACTTGGCGTGATGCGTTATCTGCCAGTGGCTTCGCCGGGGTTTGTGAAGCAACATTTCGCCCGTGGCTTGGACGCAACGTCGCTAAGTCAGGCACCGATGCTGGTCTTCAATCGCAAGGATGCCTTGCAATGGCGCTTCATCCACAGCGTCACTCGCGCACGCCTGGCGCCGCCAATGCATTACCTGCCGTCGTCCACGGCTTTCGTCGAGGGCGCCGAGTTGGGCCTGGGCTGGGCCATGGCGCCTGAGTCGATGTTGGAAAGAACCTTTACCGAAGGCCGCTTGAAACCCATTGCGCCCGGGCGCTGGCTCGACGTGCCCCTCTATTGGCAACACTGGTCGATTCGGTCTCCCACGCTTTCCATGGTGACCGACGCATTACTGCAGGCGGCACGACGCGGACTCCGCCAATCGCGCTGAGGGCCGGCGTTCGCGGACGAACGAGGCTCGCCGCAGGTCGCACGCCAGTGCCGGATCGCGCATGCGAGCCCAGTGACCAATGGCAAGCGTGCCATCGCTTACACTGTGCCGCTTCCCCTCCACGGATCATCCCGCGATGGCGCTCCAAGCCACCATCCACAAGGCGGAGCTGCAAGTCAGCGACATGGACCGGCATTACTACGCCACCCATGCCCTGACGCTGGCCCGCCATCCCTCCGAAACCGAACAGCGACTCATGGTCCGCCTGCTGGCCTTCGGCTTGTTCGCCCATGACAAGCTGGAATTCGGCAAAGGCCTGAGCAGCGACGACGAGCCCGATCTCTGGCGCAAGGACTACAGCGGCGAGATCGAGCAATGGATCGAACTGGGGCAGCCCGACGAAGCGCGTATCCGCAAGGCCTGCGGACGTGCGAAGCAGGTCGTGGTGATCAACTACGGCGGTCGCGCGGCCGACATATGGTGGGACAAGAACGCCACGGCCCTGGCCCGCCACCGCAACCTCACCGTGCTCGACGTGCCTGCGGAAACCGTCACCGCACTGGGCAACATGATCGAACGCAGCCTGCGCCTGCAGTGCTTGATCCAGGATGGACACATCCATCTGCTGGGAGACAACGCCGAAGTGGCCGTAGCACTGCGAACGCGAATGGCCTCTGCGTAACCGGACGTTCCCATTTGGCGTCTGCAACGAATGACGCATCCAGGGTGAACACGAACAAACAAAAAGGGCCGCATCGCTGCGGCCCTTTTCGTATCGGTCAAAAAGACCCGAAAGACTTACTTCTTCATCAGACCGGCGAGGGTCTTGCCGAGGTCGGCCGGGGACTTCACCGTGGTGACGCCCGCCTTCTCCAGCGCAGCGAACTTTGCAGCTGCCGTGCCCTTGCCGCCCGAGATGATGGCGCCAGCATGACCCATGCGCTTGCCCGGAGGAGCCGAAGCGCCCGCGATGAACGAGACCACCGGCTTCTTGACGTACTCGCCGATGAACTCGGCGGCGTCTTCCTCAGCGCTGCCGCCGATTTCGCCGACCATGATGATGCCTTCGGTCTGCGGATCGTCCTGGAACATCTTCAGGCAGTCGATGAAGCTCAGGCCGTTGATCGGGTCGCCGCCGATGCCGATCACGGTGGACTGGCCCAGGCCTTCGTTGGTGGTCTGGAACACCGATTCGTACGTCAGCGTGCCCGAGCGCGACACGATGCCGACCTTGCCCGGCATGTGGATGTGGCCCGGCATGATGCCGATCTTGCACTCGCCCGGGGTGATGATGCCGGGGCAGTTCGGCCCGATCAGCACGGTTTCCGGATGCTGCGCCAGCACGTTCTTCACGCGCAGCATGTCGAGCACCGGGATGCCTTCGGTAATGGCCACGATGACCTTGATGCCGGCGTCGATGGCTTCGAGGATCGAGTCGGCCGCGAACGGCGGCGGCACGAAGATGACGGAGGCGTCAGCACCGGTTTCATCGACGGCTTCGACCATCGAGTTGAAGACCGGCAGGCCGATGTGCTCGGTGCCACCCTTGCCCGGGGTCACGCCGCCCACGACCTTGGTGCCGTAGTCCAACGCCTGCTGTGCGTGGAAGGTGCCCTGCTGGCCGGTGAAGCCCTGCACGAGGACCTTGGTGTTCTTGTTGACGAGAACGCTCATGGTTTAGTTGCTCCTCAGGCCTTGGCCGCAGCCACGGCTTTCTGCGCCGCGTCGTTGAGATCGTTGGCCGGCGTGATCGCCAGGCCGGAGTTGGCCAGCAGTTCGCGGCCCAGCTCCACGTTGGTGCCCTGCAGGCGCACCACGACCGGGATCTTCAGACCCACTTCCTTCACGGCCGCGATGATGCCTTCGGCGATCAGGTCGCAACGCACGATGCCGCCGAAGATGTTGACCAGGATGGCCTTCACCTTGTCGGAGGAAAGGATGAGCTTGAACGCCTCGGTGACGCGTTCCTTGGTGGCGCCGCCGCCGACGTCAAGGAAGTTGGCCGGCTCGCCGCCTGCCAGCTGGATCACGTCCATGGTGGCCATGGCCAGGCCTGCGCCGTTGACCATGCAGCCGATGGAGCCGTCCATCGTGACGTAGTTGAGGTTGTGCTGCACGGCAGCGGCCTCAGCAGCGTCTTCCTGGGTCAGGTCGCGCATGGCGGCCAGGTCCGGGTGACGGAATTCGGCGTTGTCGTCGGAATTGACCTTGCCGTCGAGGGCGGCGAGGTTGCCGTCTTCGAGGATGGCGAGCGGGTTCAGCTCAACCAGGGCCAGATCCTTCTCGTTGAACAGCTTGTACAGGCCCAGCATGATCTTGGTCAGCTGGCCGACCTGCTTCGCGTTGAGGTCCATGGCGAAGCCGAGCTGGCGGCACTGGTACGGCTGCAGGCCTTCCACGAAATCAACCACGATGGTGTGGATGTCTTCCGGGGTGTCCTTGGCGACCTGCTCGATGTCCACGCCGCCGTGCTTGGAGGCGATGAACGAGACCGACTTGGAGTCACGGTCCGTCAGGATCGACAGGTAGAGTTCCTTGGCGATGTTGGTGGCATCCGTCACCAGCACCAGGTTCACCGGCAGCGCACGGCCGGCGGACTGGTAGGTTTCCATGTTGGTGCCCAGCATGCCCTTGGCTGCTGCGCGCACATCGTCAAGGCTCTTGCAGAACTTGACGCCGCCGGCCTTGCCGCGGCCGCCTGCGTGAATCTGTGCCTTGACCATCCACTGCGAACCACCAAGGTGCTTGGCGGCGTCGACAGCGGCATCGGGAGAGTTGGCGACCTTGCCCGGGGGCACGGCAATGCCGTACTTCGCGAACAATTCTTTGGCCTGGTACTCGTGGAAATTCATGGATACCTCGAGAGTACGGGGAAACATGGCGGCCGTTGGGCTGTGGGAAACCCAGACGGTCAGGGGAACGACGGCGGTACGAGCGCTGCCGGATGCAGTGCGCCGCCGTCAGGCCTTGTGACATGACGAAAACCGCGCAATACGGCCGCCTATTTTCGCGGAAGCGGCCCCTGATGGAAAGGGGCGACGCCCATCAGGCGCCCCATTAGGCCGTTCGGAGGAGGCCTCTACCGTCTGTCGCCCGTGAAGACCGCGTCTATACTGGGCCGGACGTCCCGAGAGTGCCCAGCCAGGTGTCCAGCACCGTGCAGCCCACCTACCCTGTCGCCCGCTCAGCCCCCGAGGCGGCGCGGCACGAACTCCTGTTTCTGAACAGCTTCCGCCTGGCGCAGGCCCTGGTCTATGTGGGTCTGGCGCTGAGCCCGAACGCCCTGGGCTGGCCGAAACTGGCCGATGTGGGGCTAGCGCGTGGCGTGGCGGTGCTGTTCCTGCTGTTTGCACTGGGCATGCTGTCGCTCACCCGTCGATCCACGCCGTGGATGCGCTGGGCGGTGTCCGGCTCGCTGGTGGTGGACATCATCGCGGCGGTGCTGGCCATCATCACCATGCATGACGCCCGCATCGGCATCGCCATGATGCTGGCGGTCAACCTGGCGGCGGGCGCGCTGATCCTGCCTTTGCGGCTGTCCTGCTTCTTTGCCTCGCTGGCCACACTGGGTGTGCTGGGCCATTCGGTGTTCGAGATCCAGCACGGCACCGTGGGCATGGACCGGGAACTGCTGGAGTCGAGCCTGTTCGGCGTTGCCTACTTCGCCATTACGGTGCTTTGTTACGTGCTGAGCCGGCAGATTCGCGCCAGCGAGGCCCTCGCCGAACAGCGCGGGGTCGACCTCGCCAACCTGGGGCAGGTCAACGAATTGATCATCCGCCGCATGAAAACCGGCGTGTTGCTGGTGGATGACGCCAATCGGATTCACCAGATCAATGAATCGGCGTGGATGCTGCTGGGCAACCCGTCGGCCGACCAGCGCGACCTGGGCCGCGTGGCGCCGGAACTGTCCCGTCGCCTCTACCACTGGATGACCTCAGGCAAGCTGGACGAATCGGCCACCCAGCTGGCTGACGGCGTGCCCGAAGTGGTGCCCCGTTTCAGCCGTCTGGCGCCGAACGACGACTCGCACGTGCTGATCTTCCTGGACGACACCTCGCTGGTATCGCGTCGCGCGGAAGAGCTCACGCTCAGCTCGCTGGGCCGCCTGTCCGCCTCCATTGCTCATGAGATCCGCAACCCGCTGGCGGCCATCCGCTATTCCGCGCAGCTGCTCGCCGAGTCGGAAGACCTGCCGCCGACCGACCAGCGCATGGTGGAGATCATCAACAACCACTGCGTGCGCTTGAACGAGATCATCGAGAACATCCTCCAGCTATCGCGCCGCGAGCGCTCGCGGCCGGAAACGCTGGACCTCGGCCACTGGGCCAACCAGTTCGTGGAGGAATACCGCCAGGGCAACGACCTGGGCGAGGATTCGCTACGTGTTATCCAGGCCAGCACCCCGGTGGCCGCCGTGGCCGACCCGCAGCAGTTGCAGCAAGTGGTCTGGAACCTGGTGCAAAACGCCCTGCGCTACGGCCGCATGCCGGGCGAGCCCGCCCGCGTGATGGTGGTGGCGCGGCACGGCGAGCATGGCGTGCCCATCCTTGAGGTGATCGACCGCGGCCCCGGCATCGCGCCGAAAGTGGCTGCGCAGATCTTTGAGCCGTTCTACACCACGCATGAGTACGGCACTGGCCTGGGCCTGTATCTCGCCCGCCAGATGAGCGAGGCGAATCAGGCATCGCTGGAATACGTACGCGTGGCCGGTGGTGGCAGTTGCTTCCGCCTGCTGCTGACGCCGGCGCGGATGGGCAAGGCCACGGGCGATACGGCGGCGGCGGGCTGAGTAGGCGCTTTTCTGTAGGAGCGCACTTGTGCGCGACCGGTGTGCGTCACAGTTTCGACCGGACGCCGCGGTCGCCCACAAGTGCGCTCCTACAGGTTATATGGCGTGAACCAGGTCACACTTCCCGCGCCCTCACAAATAGCCCGAGCCAGCTGTACACCCAACAGCAGCCTGGGCGGATCTTGACCACGCGCCCCAAGGCGCGCCCAGTGGCAGGCTATCCGCCTCGATGGGCGCCACTTTCATCGGCCCAAATCCGCGCCGGACAAACCCCTGCGTATGGCATGACCTTTGCCCACTTTGAGGGTGGCGGTTATCCTACTCGCGACTATTGCCCATACCGACGACATGAGCCAACAGACCGTCCTGGTCATCGACGACGAACGCGATATTCGCGAGCTTCTGACCATTACCCTCGGCCGCATGGATTTGCTGGTCGACGCCGTGGGCACCGTAACGGAAGCACGGCGCGCCCTCGCCGAGCGGCACTACGACCTGTGCTTCACCGACATGCGCCTGCCGGATGGCACCGGCCATGAACTGGTCGAGCTGATTTCGGCGGAGCACCCCGACACGCCGGTGGCGATGATTACCGCCTACGGCAATGTCGACGCGGCGGTGAATGCGCTGAAGGCAGGTGCTTTCGATTTCGTCTCCAAGCCGGTCGACATCCAGATGCTGCGCCGCCTGGTGCGTACCGCCCTGCGTCTGGCCGAAGAGCGCCGCAGCGGCCATGCCGCCGCCAAGCCCGACGGCAACGAGCGCCTGATCGGCGAGTCGCATGCCATGCAGCAGGTGCGCGCCACCATCGCCAAGCTCGCGCGCAACCAGGCGCCGGTGTACATCGCCGGCGAATCCGGCGTGGGCAAGGAACTGGTCGCCCGCCTCATCCATGAGCAGGGCCCGCGAGCCACCGGCCCGTTCGTGCCCGTGAACTGCGGCGCGATCCCCTCCGAGCTGATGGAGAGTGAATTCTTCGGCCATCGCAAGGGCAGCTTCACCGGCGCGGTAGGCGACAAGGAAGGCCTGTTCCAGGCTGCCCATGGCGGCACGCTGTTCCTCGACGAAGTGGCCGAACTGCCGCTGCACATGCAGGTGAAACTGCTGCGCGCGATCCAGGAAAAGGCGGTGCGTCCCATCGGCGCGCGCGAGGAAGTGCCGGTCGACGTACGCATTCTCTCCGCCACGCACAAGAACCTGGCTGCGTTGGTGGAGCAGGGCCAGTTCCGTCAGGACTTGTTCTATCGCATCAACGTGATCGAACTGCGCGTGCCGCCGCTGCGCGAGCGCCGTGGTGACGTGCCGCTGCTGGCGAGCTTCGTGCTCCGCCAGCTCGCCACCAAGAGTGGTGGCGCCCAGGGTCGCCTGCTGCCACCGGCGCAACAGGCGCTGGAGGCCTACGACTTCCCGGGCAACGTACGCGAGCTGGAGAACATTCTCGAGCGTGCCATGGCGATGTGCGATGGCGACCAGATCGACGTCAGCGACCTGATGCTGCCGCAGCGTTCACCGCGCGCGCAGGAGTCGGTGCCAGCCATGGCAGCTGTTGCCGGTATGGCGCCTCCCGCAGCGCCCGTGCCTGCCGCCGCCCCGTCCGCCAATGGTGGCCTGGACGACTACATCAGCAATCTGGAACGCACGGCGATCATCAAAGCGCTGGAGGAATCCCGCTACAACAAGACGGCGGCGGCGAAGAAGCTGGGGATTACGTTCCGGGCGTTGCGATACAAGTTGAAGAAGCTGGGCATTGATTGATGCGAAAAGGCCGAACGATGTTCGGCCTTTTTGTTTCTAGGTTTCGCTATTGCTCCCTCTCCCCTAAGGGGCGAGCGAGCTAAAAGCCCGCGCCACCCAGCTCACGGAAACAACACCCCTACAACAACCTCTCCGACAACTCCCCACCCACCCCGGCTTCCAGCGCCTCTCTCACCGTCCGCAACAACTTCAACGTAGAGATCGGCTTGTCGACCAGATAGAGATGCTCCATCACCGGCAACTCATCCATGTCAGGCGGCGCATCAGGACGCGCCAGCAGAATCACCGCGCTGCGATACCCGTGATCAAACAGCGCCGCCAGCGTACGCACGCCGGTGAACAGATTCATGTCCGCATCCAGCACCACCAGGTCCGGCACACCTTGCGCCTCGAGCCACTGCAACGCCGCCGTACCACTCTGGCTGGCGTGCGCCTGATAGCCCCAGGAGTCGAGTGTGTCGACCAGCAGCGACAGCTGACCGGCCTCCTCCACTACCACAAGCACGCGTTCTGCCTCGCCCTGCAGGTCGATGCTTCCTTCGTCCTCGCACAGAAGGACCGACTGCTCGAGCAGTGGAATGTAGAGATGAAAGCGGGTGCCGTTGCCCGCTTCGCTTTCCACCCGCATCACACCGCCATGCGCGGTAATGATGCGTTTGCACGAAATCAGGCCGAGGCCGGTCCCGGATTCCTTGGTGGTGAAGAACGGCTCGAACATGTGGTGCAGAACATCTGCACTCATGCCGGTACCGGTGTCGGCAACCGTGAGGCAGAGGTAGTTGCCTTCGCGCGCTTCCTCACCCGGCAGAAAGAAGCTCTGTGGCAAGGAAGACTGTGACGTGCGAATGCACAGGCAGCCGCCCTCCGGCATGGCTTGCAGCGCGTTGAGGCTGAGATTGAGCAGACACTGCTGCAGCTCGGTGTGGTTGCCGGCGAAGGTAAGTTCGGCATCGTAGGCCTCCATCTCCAGCGTCACGTTGCGCGGCACGCTGCCTTGCAGCAGCAGGCCGAGCGCATCGAGCAAGGCGCCGACGCGCACCTGCTCGGCGCGGCGCGCACCGCGTGCAAAGGAGAGCATCGACTGCACCATGTCCAGCCCACGCTTGCCGCAGTCGCGCACGAGGCGTCCCAGTCGGGCCAGGCGTGGGTCGTTCTGGTAATCCTGCAAGCTATCGCCGGCGAGTAGCAACGGCTGCAACAGGTTGCGCAAATCGTGACTGAGGCCGCCGGCCAGCATGGCGAGACTTTCAAAGCGTTGCGCGCGAATCAGCTCCGTTTCCGCGCGACGCCGTGCGCGCTGTGCCTCTGCCTCACGCAGCGCGCGGCGCACGGCCGAGGCAAGGCGCGCCGGGTTCTGTTTGAGAATGTAGTCCGTGGCACCGTTGCGCAGCGCTTCAATGGCGGCTTCTTCACCCAGCGTGGCGGACACAAAGATAAAGGGCAGATCCTGGTCGCGTTCGCGCAGAATGTCCAAGGCTCGCTGACCAGAGAAGCCAGGCATGCTGAGATCCGAAAGCACGATGTCCGGCTGGAAATTGTCCAGCGCAGTCAGGTACTCGCGTTCGGCATCCACCAGGCATACGTCGTACTTGATCGCGTCCGCATCGAGTTCGGACAGCACCAGTTCGGCATCGAGCTGGCTGTGCTCGATCTGAAGTACGCGAATTCTGGGAAGGTCCCAGTGTTGCCTGTCCGCCATCTGTGACTCCGTGTTGGGCCATCCATGTCCCGTCCTGCCTGGTGTTGCCTTGGATCAGTTCTGCTCTGGGCCCTGGTTGAGCACCGCCCAGAACTGCCCCAGCGTCCGCACCGCTTCAAAAAACTGGTCGACGTCGACCGGCTTGATCACATACGCATTCGCGCCGATGTCCCAGCTGCGCGCCAGATCACTCTCTTCGCGCGAGGATGACAGGATCACCACCGGCACGCGACGAAAACGATCGTCGGCACGCAACTGGGTGAGTACTTCAAGGCCGCTCATGCGAGGCATCTTGATATCCAGCAACACCACGGCCGGGTCGACTGGTTCGCGACTGGACCACTCGCCGCGGCAATAGAGATAGTCGAGACAATCCACGCCATCTTCGAGATGCACGACGGGATTGGCGAGATTGGCGCCGGCCAATGCATCCATGGCCATTTCGGCGTCGGCGAGGCTGTCCTCGACCAGCAGAATGGTGCGAATGTCTCGGTGATTCATGGGCGTCTCTGCGCAAAGCTTTCTGCCAGATCCGAAGAAGGCAGGGTGAAATGGAAACGCGCTCCCTGACCGGGTTGCGCGTCTGCCCACACTCGACCGCCATGGCGCGTCACGATGCGTCGCACGTTGGCGAGGCCGATGCCGTTACCAGGAAACTCCGAAGCCCGATGCAGGCGCTGGAAAACGCCGAACAGCTTGCCGGCGTACTGCATGTCGAAGCCCGCACCATTATCGCTCACCAGGAACTCATAGCTACCGTCGCGGTTGCGCTGCACGTCCACATCAATGCGCGCCACGTCGCATTTGCCGGTGTACTTGACGGCGTTGCCGAGCAGGTTCTGCCATACAGTGCGCAACATGTTTTCGTCGCCGATCACGATGGGCAGCGGCGCAATGGACCAGACGATATGGCGCCCATGGGCATCTGTCTCCGCCAGCGCGCGCGCTTCATCGGCCAGCGATTGCATGTCTACCGGTTGCAAGCGCAAGGCGCCGCGACCAAGACGCGAGAACACCAGCAAATCTTCGATGAGCAAGGCCATGCGCCGCGATGCGTCGTTGATGACCTCGATGTAGTGCCGCGAGCGCTCGTCCGCGCCATCGCCGAGATGCTGCGACAGCTTGCCGGCAAAGCCACTGATATGACGCAAGGGTGCACGCAAGTCATGCGACACCGAGTAGCTGAACGCCTCCAGCTCGCGATTGACGTCGGAGACCTGCTCGATCTTGCCTTCGAGCTGACGATTGAGCTCTTTCACCTGCTGCTCGACCAGGGCGCGCGCGGTGACGTCGCTGAGCGTGAGCAACAGCACCGGGTCGCCGCCGCCGTCCTGCTCCAGGCGGCGCGCATTGATCACAACATGACGGTCCACGCCATCGATGGTGCGCTGGATGAGTTCGTAATCCCACAATTCGCGATCCAGCAACAGCACGTCGTTGAGTCGCTGCAGCAGTGCGCTGTCGGTCCAGGCGCCGTCGCCGATTTCAGTCAGCGGCATCGATTGGCGGAAGTCGGGAGGCAGGCCATACAGCTCGCCGAAGGCCGCGTTGACCAGCAAGGTGCCGAGGCTGGCGTCCAGCAGCGCGATGGGTTCGCGCACCGCCTGCACGATCAGCTGCGAGCGCTGCACCGCCTGCCCTTCGCGCACTTCGGCGCGCAGGCGGCGGCTGATCTGGCGCTCGGACACGATCACCACGATGGCCAGCAGCAGTATCTGCGCAAAGGCGGTGATGGTCAGCGCCAGGCTACTGTTGAAGGACTCGCGATTGGCCTCGTCACGCCGCTTCAGCAGCGTTGCGTTTTCATTGCGCACGATGCTGTCGATAAGGTCGTCCATCTTGAACAGCGTGCCGGAGTCGCGCATCGCAGCGGCGGCGCCCTCCTGATCACCATGCTCATGCCGCATGATCGCCTGCCCGCTCAGCGCCAGCCTCCCACTGACGGTGGAGCTGAGCGAACCGATCAGGGCCTGCTGGTCCGGACTGTCGCGGGTCATTTCGCGCAATTGCGAAAGCAGACCCGGCGCTTCGTGGCCGGCCCGTTCTGCCCGGATGCGCACCTGGGGGTCGAAGTCGCCGTGGATCAGGCGGTAGATGGCGGCCTCGCTATCGCGTGTCACATAGGCGATGCGATAGGTCAGCGACTTCACCTCGGTCGAGTGGGTGACGCGCTCGTTTGCCACGATGGCTTCGCTGGCCCCGTTGCGGGTCACCATGTACGGCAAGGCGACGATCACCAGCACGGCGGCCAATAAGCCACCTAATCGCCACCGCAAGGCCACACGGTCCTTCATGGCCGGTCGGAGCGTCGACGCCAGTTTCCAGGATGAGCGCAACATGTCTGGCATGTTTGCAGAATCACCCCGACCTTTACCACCTCTCATTGCCGGCTTTTTGATACGTCTTTAGTAGGTATTCCCTGACACTGGTTTAGACCCGACTGACATCACACTCATCGAGGACGGCCGGGCCTCCGCCCGCTGTCCCCAGGCGCGATTGGGCACGGCTTGCATGGTGAAGTGCAGCTCGCCACCGGCGAGGATCTCGCCATGCCGCAGGAACACGCGATCAAGCGGCTTGCCATTGAGGGTGACCTGACCGACGTACGGGTGGGCATCGTCCAGCGGATCGGCACTGACCTTAAAGGTTTTGCCGTTGCTGAGATGCAAGGTTGCGCTGGCCACGAACGGGCGGCCGATGGCGTATTCGTCGCTGGCCGGCGTCACCGGGTAAAAGCCCAGCGCCGTAAAGATGTACCAGGCGGACATCTGCCCCAGGTCGTCGTTACCTGCCAGCCCATCGGGCCGCGTGCCGTATTGGCTGTCCATGATCTGCTTGAGGCGCTTCTGGGTTTGCCACGGCGCGCCGGCGTAGTCGTAGAGATAAGCCAGGTGATGGCTGGGCTCGTTGCCATGGGCGTACCAGCCGATCAAACCGGTGATGTCCTCGACGTTGGCGAAATGCGAGGGGTCGACCTTGGCATCGAACACGCTGTCCAGCTTGGTGACGAAGCGCTGGTCGCCGCCCATGGCCTTGACCAGGGCCGCCACGTCTTGCGGCACATACCAGGAGTACTGCCACGCGTTGCCCTCGGTGTAGTCGCTGCCGTAACCCGCCGTATCGGGGTTGAACGGTTCGCGGAACTTGCCGTCGCTCTGGCGTGCCCGCATGAAGCCCGTCGAGGGGTCGTAGGCATGGCGCCAGTTGCCGGCGCGCTTCTCGAAGGTGGCGGCCACGTCTTTGCGCCCCATGGCCTTGGCCATCTGTGCCAGCGACCAGTCGTCGTAGGCGTATTCGAGGGTCTTGGAGGCGCCTTCCGGTTCCTTGTCGATAGGCACGTAGCCGAGCTTCATGTAATCGCCCAGGCCCCCATAGGGAGCATAGGTAGCGCTCGCCACCATGGCCTTCAGTGCGGCATCCGTATCAAAGCCGCGCACGCCTTTGATATACGCATCGGCGATTACCGGCACCGCGTGGTAGCCAATCATGCACCACGTCTCCAGGCCCTGGTACGCCCACACCGGCAGGATGCCGAACGGGCTGGCCTCGCGCGCCGCGATGAGCGAGCGAATGAAGTCGGTGCTGCGCTCGGGCATCAACAACGCCATCAGCGGCTGCTGCGCACGGTAAACGTCCCACAGCGACCAGGTGGAATGGAATTCGAACTTGCCGTTGGTATCGGTGGCCTGATGCACGGCACCGTCGGGGCCACGGAATTCCCCATTCACGTCCATGCTCAGCGTGGGCGACAGCAAGGCGTGATACAGCGAGGTGTAGAAACCCACGCGCTGGTCTTTCGATGCGTCCACGTCGATCACGCTCAACGCCTTGTCCCAATCGGCACGGGCCTGGGCACGGCGCGCATCGAAATCCCAGCCCTGGCCGTCGGCCTCGAGGTTGGCGACCGCATTGGCCTCGCTCACCGTGGAGATCGCCACCTTCACGCCCAGCGGCTGTTTCAGGTCGCCGAAATCAAATACGCCGACCAGGGCGCGCCCCTTCTGAGCGTCGTGATCCTCAGGTTGATTGCCGGGCCCCTTGAAGCCCTTATAGGTGATGTCAGTTTCGCGGTTGTAGAGCGTGCGCGAGCGCATCGGCTGCGAGAACCGCATGGCAAAACACAGCTCGCGCCCTGGCGCCCACCCCCGCGTCTCGCGGCAACCGGTGACGGTGCCGTCCTCGTGCACACGCAGCGAGGCCCACAGCACCTTGCCCGGGTAGTCGTAGATGCTGGGGCGCAGATCAAGCAGCAGATGTGCCGGCTTACCCTTGGGGAAGGTATAGCGATGCCAGCCGATGCGACGTCCGGCAGTGAGCTCCGCACGCACGGCGTAGTCGCTCAGGGTCACCGCGTAGTAACCCGCTTCGACCACTTCGCTGCCATGGCTGAAGCGCGAGCGGTAACCACTGCCCGGCGTGGCCGGGTCGCCCTGCTCCAGGCGCACCTCACCGGCAATCGGCATCACCAGCACATCGCCAAGGTCCGAATGACCGGAACCGGAGAAATGCGTGTGCGAAAACCCCAGCAGGCTGCTGTCGCCATACTGGTAACCGGCCGCCCATTTGTAGGCATGCTTGAAGTCTGGCATCGCCGTGTCGGGCGAGAGCTGGATCATGCCGAACGGCACCGTAGCCCCCGGAAAGGTATGGCCGCCGCCGCCCGTGCCGATGCGCGGATCGACATCCACCGAGTGACCTGTCTCAGCGTGAGCTACGGTCGGCATCGCGAGCGAAAACGAGATGGCGGCTGCCAGCAAACCAGGCAGCCAGGCACGAATGGGCGAACAGCTCATGAGATCCCCGGGGTCGCAATTTGAATCGTTCTAATTCTGGTCGACGCTAGCATCTGGAACGGCGCTGTTGCATGCTGCGACGCGCCATCGAAGGGAGTTCCGTTCGATGCGTGCGGCGGGTTACCTTTGGATCGTTCCAATCACCCAGGCCTGCAATGGAAAGCCAGACCCCGGTCGGTCGCAAGATCACTCTGAACGACATTGCAGCGACCTGTGGCGTGTCTCGCGCCACCGTGTCGCTGGTGCTTCGCGGCAGCCCTTTGGTCAACAAACTCACCCGGGCCAGGGTCGAGGAGGAGCTGCGCCACCAGGGCTACGTGTACAACCGCGCTGCAGCAAACCTGCGCCGACGCACGTCCTCAAGCATCGCGCTGGTGCTGAACGAGCTGGCCAACCCCTTTTTTGGTGAATTCGCGGCGGGCGTCGACGAGACGCTGGGCGAAGCCGGCTTCGTGACGCTGCTGGGCAATACCAGCGAATCGAGTGCACGTCAGCAGGCGGTGCTGGGCTCGCTGGTCGAGCATGGTCCGGGCGGCATCATTCTCTCCCCCGCTGAAGGCAGCGAGGTGCGCGATGTACTGGCAGCAGTCGGTACGCACACCCCGCTGGTGCTGTTCAACCGCGAGCTTGGCGGCGCCGTGCCCGAATACGCGCGCTGGGATCGCCTGATGCTGGACAACCAGCGCGGCACCCGGCTTGCCACCGAGCACCTGATCGCCCAGGGCCATCGCCGCATTGCCTTCTTCGGCGGCCATGACGATGCCAGCTCCACCCGCGAGCGCCACGCCGGCTACCTGCAGGCCATGCAGGCCGCGGGCCTCACCGTTTCCCCGCGCTGGCGTGTGCAGAGCATGCCCACGCGCATGGCAGCCGCGCGTGCGGCGCCTGCGCTGTTCGAAGGCGAGACCACACCGACCGCAGCGGTCTGCTACAACGACGCCACGGCGCTGGGCCTGATGCTGGGCTTGCACCAGTGCGGTCGACAGGCGGGGCGCGACTTCGCCGTCACCGGCTTTGACGACATTGCCGAAGCCTCGATGAGCATGCCATCGCTGACCACGCTCTCCACCTCGCCGCGCCTGCGCGGACGGCAAACCGCCGAGCTTCTTCTCGCCCGCCTGCGCGACCCACTGGCACCCGCAAGCACCACCATTGCGCCGGTGGAACTGGTCGTGCGCGAAAGCAGCTGTCCTCTTTCCTGACCTTCGGACTTCGCATGGCCTTTACAGCTCCAACTTCCCAGTCGGCGGCCACGTCGCCGGCCACTAGCTCCACGCGCTATACCGACTACCCACTGGCGATGGGGGTACTCACCACCATCTTCTTCATGTGGGGGTTTCTCACTGTCCTCAATGACATCCTGATTCCGCACCTGAAGTCGGTGTTCGAGCTGAACTACGCCCGCGCGATGCTGGTGCAGTTCACCTTCTTCGGCGCGTACTTCCTGATGTCGCTGCCAGCAGGTCGCCTGGTGGCGGTGCTCGGCTACAAAAAGGGCATCATCGCCGGCCTGGCCATTGCCGCGCTTGGCGCCTTCGGTTTCTGGCCTGCGGCGCTGCTGCATTCCTATGGCGCATTCCTTGGTGCGCTGTTCGTGCTCGCTACCGGCATCACCGTGCTGCAGGTGGCTGCCAATCCCTACGTCGCCCTGCTTGGCCCCGAGCGCACCAGCTCAAGCCGCCTGACGCTGGCGCAGGCGATGAACTCGCTGGGCACCACGCTGGGTCCGTTGTTTGGCGGTCTGCTGATCCTGACCTCGGTGTCCACGTCGATACCTGACGATCTGCGCAAGGCGCCGGAGACGGTGCAACTGGTGCAGACGCTCAACACCGCGTCGCCCACCGATGTCGTGCAGGCCATCCAGCAGGCGCCTGCGCCGCGCCTGGTCGCCGCCATCAACGATGCCGCGGCGACTGCGCTCGACCGTGTGCCCGCGAAGGATGTCGCCGCCAGCCTCGCTCAACTCGCCCCCGCGCAACTGGCCGATGTGCTCGACAAACTGCCGGGCGAAGCCTTGCTCGATACGTTGGCTACGCAATCACCACACCAACTCGCCGCGATACCGGTGGATCACCTCGCTGGTGCACTCGAGAAGCTCACCGCCTCGCGCCTGGATGCCACGCAGGCAGCACAGCTGGCCACGGTGCGCGCAGCCCTGCCACCTGAAATTCAGCAGCAGCTGCAGTCTTATCGCCAGAAGCAGGCAGAGCTGGTGCAGGTGCCGTACCTGGGTCTTGGCGTGGCACTGCTGGTGTTGGCGGCAGGCGTTGGCCTGTTCCGACTGCCCGCCCTCACCGAATCCACTGAGCGTGCGGACATGCAGCACCACACCTTGCTCGATGCCTTGCGTCACCCGCATGTGTTCTTCGCCGTGCTGGCGATCTTCTTCTATGTCGGCGCCGAGGTCTCGATCGGCAGCTTCCTGGTGAACTACCTGTCGCTGCCCAACATCGGCCACATGAGCGAGCAGCAAGCATCGCACTACGTGGCGCTGTACTGGGGTGGCGCCATGGTGGGTCGTCTCGCTGGCTCCGCCCTGCTGGTGCGCTACAACCCGCGCAAGCTGTTGGCACTGTTTGCCGGCGTGGCGGGTTTGCTCGTGCTCACCACCATGCTGACACACGGTGCGCTGGCCATGGGCAGCGTCATCGCTATCGGCTTGTTCAACTCCATCATGTTTCCCACCATTTTCGCGCTTGGCATCGAGCGCATGGGACCGCTTACCGGCAAGGCTTCCAGTCTGCTGATCATGGCCATCGTCGGCGGTGCATTGCTGCCGTGGATCCAGGGCAACCTCGCCGACCAGGTGGGCGTGCAGCACGCCTTCGCGCTTCCCATGCTTTGTTACGGCTATATCGTGTTCTTTGGACTGCGCGGATCGCTCATCCGGGACGCCGCCCCTTCTGCTTCCACCGTTGGTAATACTTGATGTCACGTAGCATTCTCTGTTTCGGCGAAGCATTGATCGACTTCCACAGCGAGGGTAGCGACGAGCTCGGCTTCCCGCGCGCGTTTGTTCCTTATGCAGGCGGCGCACCGGCCAACGTCGCCGTCGCCGTCGCGCGACTGGGTGGACAGGCCGCATTTATCGGCATGCTGGGCAACGATCCATTTGGCGGTTTCCTGCTCGACAGCCTGCGGCGCGTGGGCGTCGACACATCCGGTGTCGTACGTACCGGCGAAGCGAATACGGCACTCGCCTTCGTTACGCTCGATGCCAAGGGCGAACGTAGCTTCAGCTTCTATCGCCCGCCGTCTGCCGACCTGCTTTTTCGACCCGAACACTTCCGCGAGGAAAGCTTTCGCGAAGCAGCCGTGTTTCATGTCTGCTCCAACAGCATGACCTGCCCCGAGCTTGCTGAAGCCACTCGCGAAGGCATGCGCCGCGCGCGCACTGGCGGCGCACTGGTGAGCTTCGATATCAATCTACGTCCTGCGCTGTGGCCCAGCGACGCCAGGCCTCGACTGTCGCTGTGGCCGGCGCTGCATCTGGCCGATGTGGTCAAGCTCAGCGCAGAAGAATTCGCCTGGCTTGCGGTAGATGGTGAAGAAGCAACGCTTGCGAAATTATGGGAAGGTCACGCCCGCCTGTTGGTGATAACCGACGGCGCCAATACGTTGCGCTGGTTCCACCCCGATGCCGAAGGCGAACTACCGGTCTATGCCGTTCCTGCGGTAGACACGACCGCTGCCGGTGACGCCTTCGTCGGTGGGTTGCTGTGCCAACTCGCCGCGCTGGATGCCATGCCGGATCGCCTCGACCACCTGGTGACCGAACTGCCGCGCCTGCACGCCGCATTGCGCTTTGCTTCAGCCTGCGGCGCGCTCACCGTCACCCGCCAGGGCTCATTTACGGCACTGCCCGACGAGGCCGAAGTGCTCGGCTTCATGGAGACCTACGCATGACCACGCCCGACTTTCGCAGCGAGGCGTTTCTGCGTGCCCATGTCGCCGACACCATGGCGTTCTATCATCCACGCGCGATCGATCCTGCCGGTGGTTTCTTCCACTACTTCAAAGACGACGGCACCATCTACGATCGGCACCACCGCCACCTGGTGAGCAGCACCCGTTTCATCTTCAACTATGCAATGGCTGCGATGGAGTTCGGCCATCCGGAATACCTGGAAGCCACCCACCACGGCTTGCGCTATCTGCGCGAGGTCCATCGCAACCCCGACACCGGCGGCTACGCCTGGACTGTTCGCGATGGCAAGCCGGAAGACCGCACCAACCATGCCTACGGCGTGGCCTTCGTACTGCTTGCCTATGCCACCGCACGCAAAGCGGGCATCCGCGAAGCCGATGCGTGGATGGACGAAACCTGGAACTTGCTCGAACAGCGGTACTGGGACGCCGGTGCGGGCCTGTATCGCGACGAAGCTGACGAACACTGGAACTTCAGCGACTACCGCGGCCAGAACGCCAACATGCACATGTGTGAGGCGATGCTGGCGGCGTATCAGGCCAGCGACGAACCACGCTATCTGGAGCGTGCGTTGCAGCTAGCCGACCACATGACGCGGCGCCAGGCTGCCAAGGCAGATGGCCTGGTGTGGGAGCACTACGACGCGCAATGGAATGTGGATTGGAAGTATCACCTTGATGACCCCAAGCACCTGTTCCGACCGTGGGGTTTCCAACCCGGTCACCAGACGGAATGGGCCAAGCTGCTGCTGATCATGGAGCCTTTGTTGTTGGAACGCGGACGTGAGGAGAATTGGCTAGTACCTACCGCCATGCATCTCTTCGACACCGCGCTGGCGCGTGCCTGGGACAACGAGCACGGCGGCATCTGCTATGGCTTTGCGCCTGACGGCAAGGTGTGTGACGACGACAAGTATTTCTGGGTGCAGGCAGAATCGCTCGCTGCGGCTGCGTTGCTACATGCACGTACGGGTCTGGCTGAGTATGACACGTGGTATGAAAAGCTTTGGGCTTATGCGTGGGCGCATTTTGTCGACCATCGCTTCGGTGCGTGGTTTCGCATCCTGACGCGCGACAACCGTAAGGTCGATGACGAGAAGAGTCCGGCGGGGAAGACGGACTATCACACGATGGGCGCGTGTTATGAGGTGATGGCGCTGGTGCGTGAGGGTGGGGTGCCGTAAGGGGTTTTTGCTTCTGTTGTCTTTGGGGTGAGGGGTCACTCTTGCCCCACTGTTGGTTTAGAGCTGTCATCTCCGCGAGGCGCTTTTCAGCAGCCGAAGGCTGGTCAAGCAGGAAGCGCTTTGCTACGGCGAAGCTCATCATCCAGTGGCATTGAACCTGGCGTTGCCGCCAGCGTGCCGCTTACGCAGCGGGCGTTTCGACCTTCTGCCGAAGGCCGAGTCACTTTTCTTTTGCTGGCCCAAAAGAAAAGTAACCCAAAGAAAATGGCCTTGTAGAGCTCTCGTAGCGTCGTATTGAATACAAGCCTTGGAGGCCTCGGTAATCGGCACCGATCGATCCATCCGACACGCGGTACGGCTACCCCGCAACGCGCCGTAGCGAAGAGGTTCTCTGCATGGCGCGGAATACAAGCACTGAAGGTTCCGGAGCTCGGATTGCGACAGGCGAAGCGCCGCCACACTGGGGCTACACCGCAACGCGCCGTCGCCAAGAGGGCTTAATGCTCCGGCTCGATTTACGACCTGGCGGCCCGGCTTTTCTGTAGGAGCGCACTCGTGCGCGACCGCAACGCCAGGATCTGGCTGAGCGGTAGGACACGCGAAAACCAATCGGTGAGGTAACGACAACGCGCTGCGGTCGTGCGCCAGCGCGCTCCTACAAGGCGGCGTTGGCTCCGGCTTTTGCCTTTCGCTGTTGATCTCCGGGCCCCCTGTGCGGCGGTGAGGGGTGGACGATCAGGCCCGCAGGGGGATCGGCACGGATGCCGATCCCTTTTCGACAGGACATGGATGTCCTGTCGAAAAGCCCGGCCGCCCCTCACGGACTGGCCGGCTTCACCGGCCAGCGCCAAGCGGGGGTGCCTTTTCTTTTGGTTACTTTTGACGCGCAGCTAATCCCCGTGGGACTTTGGGCAAGCAAAGAAAAGTGACCCGGCCTCCGGCAGGAGGTCGGAAGCCCGCCGCAGGCGAGCCAGGTTGCGGAAACTTCACACTAGGGCAAAGTCGCTGAATGACCAGCCATTCGGCTGCTGAAGAGCGCCTCCCTCTTTCGCGGCGATGAGGGTGAGGGAAACACGCGCACTCGCGAGCCCCCACTTTTCGGCGCTCACCCCAACTCCCCAAGAGGAGAGAGGGAGACAAAAAACCCACACCCCATCAATCAAACGTCACCGCCAACCCCAACGACACACCCCGCACATTCTGTCCAATCACATACCGCACCACCGCTCGCGCACGCGAAATCCACAACGGGTGATACTTGCTCGTATCAAGTTCCAAACCCGTGCCCAGCGACGTGAGATGGTTGAACCCCACCACATTGGCGTCCTGCCCAAAGTACGACGTATGGGCAAACTCCAGCACATAACGTACAGGCCGATCGAGCGCGCGCATGCCGGTCGGTGCGCGATAACGGGCCCACAGGCCGGCGTTCTCGTTGCGTGAGTGGCCGTGCACTACACGCGATGAGTCGTTGACGCTGTGCAAGTAGATATTCGTGTAGCGTAGCTCGACGTCCACCTCATAGGCCTCCACGTAATGCTCGTAGTCGAGCATCAGCGAACCACCCATGCCCGCTGCGTCATAGTGGCCATGGGCAAGGAAATCGAGGTCGATATTGGTGTTACGGGTGATGTAGAGGCTACCTAACGATGCGTCGCTTTTGACGCGACCATAGCTTCCGTTGACGATGGGCCGAAGGACCAAATCGTGCGTGAGATGAAAGTCCCAGCCCACACCAACGGTACCGATGATGCTGTTCCAGCGCGTGGGCAGTTCGCGCGTTTCCTGGCCGTCACTCGCGATGAAGCGGGGATCGTAACGCGCGTAACCGAGGGTGCCCTCAAGATAGACCGGCACGCTGTCGCTGATGGTGAAACCACCACCCAGCGATGTGTTGTTGAAGGAAGGGTCATTGGTCGCGCTGTTCTTGATGGCCAACGCGCCCGAGGTAACGTCCGGTGTCTGCGAATAACCCATCAGGGCGAGTATGCCGTTCGCCCGCTGCTGCAACCTACCCTGGACGATATGGAAAACCGGGCCCTGTTGCGCCGACGCCGCAAGGGGAAACACTAGCCAAACCAACGCGACCAAGAACGTCCATAGATGCCTCACGCAACACCACCCTTTGACGCTCTTGAACCCGCGAATGCCCACGCGCCCATCGGACCACCTGCCCCCGGTGGTCTGGCAAGGGAGGGCGTCGTGCGCCCTCCCCCTCCATGCATCAGCCCTTCGGCTTGGCCTTGGCCTTCGGCGTCACCGTGACGGCAAGCGCCTCGACGTAGGTGATCACCACCATGTCGCCAATCTTGAGCTTCTTCAGGGCCTGCTGACGCTCGGGATCCGTGACGTTGACCACGCGTGAGTGGCCATCAGCACCGGTCAGGGTGATGGTGTTGTTTTTCACGTCCACGGCGGTGAGCTTGGCCGTCACCGTCACAGCCCTGCCTGTCTTGAGTCCCGGCTTTTCGCCCGGCGCAGCGGTGGCCGTACCGCCTTCTTGCACCACGCCGGCCTGGGCGCTCTCGGCCGGCATCAATTGCACGGCCACTGCGGCCTGGTAATGCGCCGTCACCTGGTCGCCAACCTTGAGCTGGGCGAGATTCTTCACTTCCGGGCCCGCCTGGATCGTCACTTCATCGCCCTTGGGGCCCTTCAGCGTGATGAAGCGGCTTTCTTGATCCACCGCTGTCACCGTGGCGGTCACGGTCTTCTCATCACGCATCAGCTCGCCGGCGGTGCTGGTCACCGTCGAAGCACTCGCAGGTGCGTGCGTCTGGGCGGAGGCAGCCATCGGCAATGCGAGTGCAACGGCCATCGCGGCGCCGAGCAGGTAGGACGGGGAAATAGTTGACTTGCTCATCATGGGTCTCCTTTCTGGTGGTCTTGGCTGAAATCGCCCGGTTGCTGCCAGCGCCATCGGTACGCCGAACGCATGCAAGGCTCCCGCGATGTTCCGATGAAGGCCGGAATGGATCTGCCAGTGAATGGCCGCATGCGTTGTAGGGATGGCGATAGCGTTTCTTACCGGGGCATGTTCAATCAGGAGACGCGTCGCGACGAGCGTAAAACCACTCAAGCCCGCTAGGTAGTTCTACCCGTGGAGACTCACTGGTAATGACAGGCCAGCCGAACATAGGCAAGCTTGAACCCGGCCTCCCGCTTAGCGCCACACCGGGATACCACTCCCTCGCCACGAGGCAACGTCATGTCATTTGCGGAGCAGCTCGACACCGTCCTGATCACTGGTGCGTCGGCTGGCATCGGCGCCACCTATGCCGACCGGCTGGCCCGCCGGGGGCACCCGCTCGTGCTGGTCGCCCGTAGTCAAAACAAGTTGCAGTCGCTGGCTGAACGCCTGGCGCGTGAATATGGGGTGAAAGTGGAGGTCATGACGGCCGATCTCACCCATCCGCAGGATCGCCTGCGCGTGGAGCAGCGGCTGAGCGACGACCACAACATCGGATGGCTGCTGAACAGCGCCGGCATGGCCGCTGGCACGACCATCGCGGAGGCGCCGCTGGAGGCGGCCGAGTTGATGATTCAGCTGAACATTGTCACGCCGACACGGCTGATCGGCGCGATCTTGCCGCGGCTTCTGACTCGAGGGCGAGGCAGCATCATCAACATCGCGTCCATGCTTGCGCTGGCCCCGGAGTTGTTCAACGGCGGATACGCCGCCAGCAAGAGCTACGTGCTGAACTACACGTTGGCTTTGCAGAAGGAAATCGGGGGTCGCGGCATCCGCGTGCAGGCGGTATTGCCGGGCGTGACGCGTACGGAGCTTTGGCAGCACACCGGTGGTACGCCAGAACCCGTACCGCCAAGTACCATCATGGAAGTGGACGAAATGGTGGATGCTGCCCTGACCGGTTACGACCAGGGCGAAGTCGTCACCATCCCTTCGCTGATCGATAGCGAAGACTGGAACCGTTACGAGTCGGCACGCCAGCGCCTGGTGCCCCATCTGTCGCGCGATCACGCCGCTGACCGCTACAAGAGCGACATCCCCGAGGACGCCTGACCGCCCTGCCACCCCATACGGTGGACGGCCATACTGCTAAAAGGTCGAATGCGCCGCCGTACTTCACCCGCGATATAGTGTGCTTGACCGCACCGCCTGGCGGTCGCGGCCGGCGCGGGCGAATATGCCCGCAAGCGTCACGTAGATTCATGGGAGAACGACCATGCGATATACGTTACTAGCAGGCAACAAAGACGGCATGCTTCTCCTGGCACGCGTACTGTTGATGATCCTGTTCGTGATCTTCGGCTGGAGCAAGCTCACCGAGTTCTCAGGCACCGCCAGCTATATGGCGTCGACAGGCTTGCCGCTGCCCACGCTTTCGGCAGCGATTGCCGTGATCATGGAGTTCGTCGTGGGCGTGGCCATCGTCATTGGCTTCTACACCCGCCCCCTGGCGCTGGTGCTTGGTTTCTACACACTGGCCGCCGCCGTGATCGGCCACCAGTTCTGGAACATGGACGACCCGGAACGCATCGGTGCGATGATCAATTTCTACAAGAACGTGAGCATCACGGGTGGCTTGCTGCTGCTCTGCCTGACGGGCCCGGGAAGGTATTCGCTGGACCGCAAATAGACGCTGGAACCCGTGATGCCACGGGTTCTCGCGGCTCAAGGCAACACTGACCAAGTAGCACCGTCGTCATGATGTCTGGAAGGCTCGTCGCATTCACTTCGAGCCGCCTCCTCCCATGCTGTCCAGCAATTGCTGCGCCTCGGCGGAGTTCGGGGCCACTGCCAGCAGGCGTTGCGCATAGTCCTTCGCCTGCGCCATATGACCCGCGTCGCGCTCCAGGCCGGCGAGCGTGAACAGCAGGGAGGGGTCGTAAGGCGCCGCTTGCAGAGCATCGGCGAGCACCTTTCTGGCTTGCTCGCCCTGACCGGCGGAATTGAGCGCCACGCCATACACATAGGCAAAACGGGCATTGGCGGGATCCGCCTGATGCGCGCGCGCCAACCAGGGCATTGCCTCCGTCTGCTGGTGAATGCGCACCAGTGACAAGCCCTTGGCGTGCAGCAGATTGGCGTTGTTGGGCGAGACGCGTAAACCTTCGTCGATCACCTTGGCGGCATCGTCCTCATGCCCCAGCGAACGGTACATGTCCGCCAGGTTCGCGTACGCAGGAATAAAGTCCGGCTGCAACTTCAGCGCCCGGCGGAAGGCCTGCTCCGCCTTGGCCGTGTCGCCGCGCTCCACATAGATCAGCCCAAGGTCGAAGTGCGACTCCGGTCGGTCGGCCACGGCTTCCTGGGCCTGCACATAGGTGGCGAAAGCACGATCCCGCGCAGCACGCTGGCTCGCATCGAGCTGCGCATCCGGCACACCTGCCAATGCGCGCCCCGCTTTTACGCGCACATCCAGTACCGGATCGTCGGCGAGCGGCGCGGCCATTGGGCCACGCACCTCGGCAGGAAACGTGGCAAGGGCATCCAGCGCTGCCGCACGCATCATCGGATCGGCATCCGCCAGTGCGGCCTGCAAGACAGGTACCGCCGCCGGGCTGGCGTAATGTTGCAACTCGTTCACCGCCGTGGCGCGCGCAATGATGGGAGAACTGGTGTCACCCGCTAGCGTGGCAAGCAGGTTCGCCGCACCGGGCTTGCCGTGACGGCCAGCGTCCAGCGCTTCCACGAAATGCTGGTAACCCTTGCGTTCGGGTCCATGTGCCTTCTCGATGGCATCAGCGGCCCATTTGGCACCCTTGTCGGCATGGCAATTGGCGCAGGCATTCGGTACGCCGTAGGTAAGGGTCAGATCCGGGCGCGGAACGCGGATGGAATGATCCGGCCGCCCGTTGATCACCATGTAGTTCTTGGAGGGCATGTGGCAGGCCACGCACTGCGCACCCGCACTTCCCTCTTTGTGCATGTGGTGCTCGGCAGTGTCGTACGTCTTGGGCGTGTGGCAGGTTTCGCACAGCGCGTTGCCCTGGGCGCGGGTCTTTGACGTATGCGGATCATGGCAGTCGCTGCAGGTCACACCCTTGGCAAACATGCGGCTCTGCAGGAACGAGGCATAGACGTAGACTTCATCCAGCTGCTGTCCGTCCGCGTGGTAGCGCCCCGGGACAAGCAGCGTCGGGTCGTGCGTATCCATCAGGCGACCCGTGGGCGCGGTGTCTTTGGCGATGATGCCCCGGCGCGAATGGCATACGGCGCAGGTTTCGACCTCTCGATGCGAGGCGAGCGGCGTGCTGCGTGCGGGACTACCGCTGACGGGATTGGGAATCCAGTGCGCGCCCTTGCGTTCGTTGAGCGCGATGGTGAGCCCCATGCTGGCGTCGCTTTGCCTTGTCGCGGCATCACCGCTCGCCCACGCGACGTGTCGCGAGCCCGGCCCGTGACAGGCCTCGCAAGCCACGTTGATTTCGTTCCAGCTCGTCTTGAAAGTATTGCTGGCGAGATCGTAGTTGCGCTGCACATGGGTGGAATGGCAATCCGCACACATGTAGTTCCAGTTCTGGTTCAGTCGCGTCCAGTGCAGTGTGTCGTGCACGTCGATGTGCTCGCCGGGATACTGGTTGAACCAGCGTTGCCCGCCTTCGGATGCCGGCCGTGCATCCCATGAAGCGCGCAGCGCCTGCAGGCGGCCATCGGGAAACTCGACGAGATACTGCTGCAGCGGATAGACGCCAAAGGTGTACTTCACCTCAAACTCGCCGGGCTTGCCGTCCGGGCCATCCGTCTTCACGAAATAAGCATGATCGCGCTTGAAGAAGCTGGCGATCGAGCCATCCTGCTTCAGCGTGCCCTCGAAGTGGCCCTCGACGCTCTTGTCGTCAGCCACCCGCATGGCGAGCGCATGATGAGATGACTGCCATGCCTGCGTTTCCTTGGCATGGCAGGACGCGCAAGCCTGCGCTCCCACATAGTGCGCGGCGGGCTGCGCTGGCGTCGGAGGTGTCGCAGGCGTTGTCGTAGTTGGTGTGGACGCCGCCGGCGTGGATGCCATGTCCGGCCCTGGCGTGCGCAGCCACCAGATGCCCAGCAGCACGAGCACCAACGCGGCCACACCGAGCGGCAACCACCATAGGCGGCGATGGCGTTCCTCCACGGGCGGCGCGGCAGCAGGTGTTACCGGTTGCGCAGACGCAGCCTTGCCAGAGCGCTTGCCATGGCTCTTTCTGGAACGACCCATCGTGTTCTCTCTCCGATGCTTGCGTTATGACTATGGCGCCCCATCCAGGGGGTGCTCTTTTTTTTAAACAGCCTGCCGGCATGGTAGCGGGCGCGTGCGATGAAGCCGTGAAGCCGCATCATCACCCGCTGCTCCTGCTCACAACGACGGATTCAAAGGCGGCAAGGCTGACTGACTCCACCACCCATGTCGCCGTTTCCACTGCCGCCTTACGTCCGAGAGCCGATCGACCAGGGCTGATGCCGACCATGTTGCAGCGCTCTTTCCGTACATGGTGTCCTGCAAAGCATTCCATTGATCCCGCAGCGCAGTATCGCCATACCGAATGGCCCACGCCGCCACGCTCACTGGCGCGCCGTCGTCGGCGGCACGGCGGACCCAGGCATCCACCACCGCCGCCAACGTCGCTGCGGTGGTGGTGTGGCGCTGGCGAACCACAGCACGGAATGCAACGGACTCGGCATGGCGGCGCCGATAGCGCCAGGCCTTCCATCGTTGCCATTGCCGCGTGCACGTGTCACGGAAATACCAGACAAGCCACGCCAGCACGACCAGCGCCAAAGTGAAAATGCCGAGGTCGCTCGTCAGCCACTCGATAAGGCGAGGCATGAAGCCGCGCTGGGGCAAGGCAAAGCGCGGTTTGTCCACCGCGCCCCACCACGCATGAAAGTGCACCGCCGGCACCGTGCTCTCACGCCACTCGCGCGTACGGCTGTCCATCCAGCGCAGGGTCAATGTCGGCAGGGTGTAACGGCCACGGCTGTCGATCACATAACTGACGGTATCCACCCGGTCGCCGCCCACGAAACCACCGTGATTGTCGATCGCGTCCTTGATGACGGGTGACGCCGGATACAAGGTCAAACCCTTGACCTTGGCGAACGATGGGGGCGGCAGCATCATCGCTGGCGCGCCTTCGGCGGAGATCTCGATACGACGGGTCACGCTGTCACCTACACGCAGACCGCTATCCTGCGGCGTGACGGTTTGCGTCACCTTCACCGAGCTGGCGATCAGTGCCTCGGTGACACCCGGTGGCAACACCAGCGCCTGCACCTTCAATGAAAGCGGTTGCGTCTCCACGGCAACGGGGGTGCGCTGTGCGCCAAGGTGCGTGGTGATCTCAAACGACGGAATCACCAGTGCACCCGACATCAGCGGCGTGATGAGATAGGTTCGCGATACACCCGTCCACGTCTGGCCGTTGACGGTCTCCACCAGGTGCCCGGGCGTTTCGTCGGAGAGCGCCAGATAGGCGCCATCTAAGTGCAGCTCGGGAAGCACCGGCGCATCGGTGAAGAAATCCGGTGTCAGCAGATCCACGACGATGCGCGTGGTCTCACCCTGCATCAGGTCACCGCTGGGCTCCTGATGGACACGCACCTGCACAGGTGACGCCGCGGGTGCGGGCGGCGGCGCCGATTGATCGGCATGGGCTACCACCGCTACGAGGCACAACGCCCACCACAGCCAGGCCCTCATGGTTGCGGTCCTGCGGCTGTCGATGCTGGAGCAGGCGCGGCAGGGGCAGGTGCTGTCCCGTTCTCGATGCTGAACTTGGTCCGAAGAAAATCCGCTGGCGATACGCTGAGGTTGCGCATCCAAACATCCGGGGGCAGCTGCACGGGACGCTTGGCCTCCATTTCCGTGGTGGCTTTGGCCTTCTTACCCTCCTTATCTTCCTTGACCTCGTCAGGCTTCAACTCATCGTCCTCATCTTCGGGCGGCACCTGTTCGCGCTGCTTCATCAGCTGCACCATCAAGCGGAGATTGGCCTCCGCCTCAGGAAACGGCTGTCGCATGCGCAGCGCCTGGTTATAGGCGTCCTTGGCTTCCTCATATTCGAACTGGTGCGCGTAGCTGTTGCCGACCATGAGCTTCGCATCCGCGCCCGGCAGCGTTTCGAAGATCTTGCGCGCGTCGTCCCAACGGCCATGCTGGTAGAACGCCCAGGCTTTCCAGGTCGGATTCTGGAAGTGCTCGGCTGCCCGTCCGAAGTCGCGATGGTCGTAGTACCAACGCCCTTGCTGATCGGGCGTAAAGAACCAGTCGGCCACGTGCCAGTCCGCAGCCGCAGCGGGCGAAGGCATCGCCCCGAGCCCAATGAAGCCAAGCACGAACACCCAGCGCACCATCCAGCCCCGCCGAAACCAGAACAGCGCCAGCAGCACCAGGGGATAGCTCAGGTAATAGCCGTACTCCTTCCAGTGCACTGACGTCTTGTCGCTGACGATCTGCAAGTGATGCACCGCCTCGCGTTGTACCCACTGCATGTCGGCATTGCTCGCAGTGATACTTGCCAGCGGAATATGCGCCTGCGAAGCGAGCCGCTGCAGCGCCGCATCGTCGAGCTTCGCCTCCACCGGGTCACCGTCTTGCCCTGTCTGCATGGAGCCGTTGGGTGCTCGCAACGGACCGCCCTTGGTCGTTCCCACGGCAAGCATCAACACCTGTTGCCGCGAATGCTGGCGATGCGCAACGAAAGCCGGTATCTGCGTGTCGTCAAAACCGCTGGTAAAGAAGACGATGGTGCCTGGGTCGGTTTCCGCATTGAGCAGCTTGTCGGCCAGCGTGAGCGCCGCGCTGGCGTTCAAGCCATTACCTGGCAACAGGTCGGTGCTGAGTGCTGACAGAAACATTTCCATCAGCGCCGCATCATCAGTGGGCGGCAGCACCATATGCGCCGTGCCCGTATACACGATAAGCCCGGTACGCCCACCCACACGCAACGCCATCAAGTCGCGGACCTTCTGCTTGGCCCGTTCCAGCCGTGTGGGCGACACGTCAATGGCGTTCATCGCGGGCGACAGATCCATGGCGACCACCATCTGCGCGCGATCTTCCGCGAACGGTGGTGACTCCAACTCCCAGGTAGGTCCGGCACAGGCCATGCTGCCGATGACGATCACCGCGCAGACCAGATGAATCGGGCGCGGATGCCAACGCTCGCTGTCGCCCACGACGAGGTGCGCCAGCAAGTGTGGCGCAATCATGCCCTTCCACCGCTGCAACGGATCGTTGCGCCGCTGCCACCACCACAACAGCAGCGGCCCAAGTGGCAGCAGCAGCAGCCACAGCGGACGGATGAAATGGAAGCCCTGATCCATCACTCAGCTCCCGGTGCGTCAGACGCCAGTGACGATACTGTGCGCTTGCGCGCCAAGGGGACCAGCACGCCGAGCATCAACAGGTGGTACGCCACGATAAGCAACAGCGCCACGCCCAACGGGATGTAATAGAGCTTGACCTTGGGCCGAAAGACGGAGTGCTTCACCTTGCTGGGCGTCATCTGGTCGAGCAATGCATAGATATCGGCCAACTGTTCGCGGTTCTCGCCACGAAAGCTCCGTCCACCCGTCACGGCTGCGATCCGCTTGAGCGCGTCCAGATCCACGCGGTTCTCGCCCTTGGCGTTCGGGTCGCCGATACCAATGGTGTGGATGATGATGTGGTTGGCGTTGGCGATTTCCGCCGCCTTGTCCGCCGGAATGCGGCCGGCCGTGTCATTGCCGTCGGTGAGCAGGATCAGTACACGCTCGCGCTGCTTGGAATGTTCGGTCATCTTCACGGCCACGCCAATCGCATCGCCGATAGCGGTCTGCTCACCCGCCATGCCCACACGCAACTCGTCGAGCAGTTCGCGTACCGCCACGTGGTCACGGGTCAGCGGGGCCTGCGGAAAAGCATTGGTGCCAAACACGATAAGGCCGATGCGATCGGTGGCACGGCGATTGATGAAATCGTCCACCACGCCTTTGACGGCGCTCAGTCGATCGATGCGCTGCCCCTGCGGATTGAGAAAATCTGGCGTCGCCATGGATCCGGACAAATCGATCGCGAGCAGCAGATCGCGCGCCGACTCGGTGCGCTCAATCGGCGGCTCCAGCCGCTGTGGACTGGCGAGCGCCAGCACCACCAACGCCCAGCACACCGGCGCCAGCACACGGCGCAGCCAGTTGCCACGCAACACCACGGCGCCACGAGCAGGCGTTTGCCCCGTTGCCTGGGTCAACTCGTCAAAGAACGGTACGCGAACCGCGCGGGTTCGCTCGCCATACGGTGGACACAGCCACCACACCAACAAGGGCAAGGGCAACAGGGTCAGCAGCCACGGATACTCAAGCTGCAACATGGCCGTCGATCCATTGGTGCAGCAACGCCATCAGCGCAACGAGATCGTCATTGCCAATCTCGTCGCCACCATAAGCCAACCCATCCAGCTTTCGGCCAGGCCCCTGCACGAAGCCACCCGCGGGATACGTTTGATCCAGATAGCGCAGCCAGGCCTCACCACTCATCGGTCCCACCTCCTGCCGCGGTGCCCAGGCAAGCACCGTGCGCTTGACCAACGCAGGGATAGCCGCCAACGCGCCAGCTCGCCGCGCAGGGTCAGCCATGGCCTGCTCGATCATAGCCAGCTCGGCAGCAGCCTCACGTCGATAGCGATTGCGCCACCAACGGTGCAAACGAATGAACGAGACCACGAGCACGGCAAGCAGGATGATTCCCAGCAGCACCCACCATCCCGCGGTCTGCGGCATATAGGACACGGGCGGCGGCGGCGAAATGTCTTTGAGGTCGGCGATGGAAGCCATCGGCGGTGTCTTGGCGGGAATCACGAGCACGGTGCTTACCCCCGCCTCTGCGCAAAATGGCCAAGCAACCGGGCCACCTGCAGCAGTGTGGGCTGCTCGGTGTCGATGGCCAGCATCGGCACGCCACAGCGTTGCACCAAGTCCACCGCCTCCTGCAGGCGCTCACCGAACATCATGCTGAGCGGCTCGCGGATGGTTCTACGTCCGAAATCCAGCTCCACCTGCAATTCACCCTCGGTCACCACGATCTTGCCGCGATCGGGTATGGCGCGCGCCGAAGGGTCGAACACCAAGGTGGCGATCACATCGTTGTGCGACGCCAGCTCGCGAATAAGCTGCATGGTCTGCTCATTCGCCCCGAGAAAATCACTGACGATGCACACCAGATAGTCATGCGTCGCCAGATGAAGCGCAGCGCGCAACGCGGCATCCAGCTGGCCGGCATTGATACGCGCGGGGCTGTTGGCGCGCAGCGCCTGGTTGCTGCGAGCCAGCGCGCCGAGCACCGCTTGCACGCGCGTGCGACTGCGATGTGCGCGAATGCTCTCTATGTGGTCGTCGTCGAAGATCACGGCGCCCGCGCGATCGCCGGCCTGGAAAGCCATCCAGGCACCCAGCGCCGCCACTTCGGCAGCCACCACCGATTTCATGGCGCGGCTCGTCCCGTAGAACATCGAAATTCGTTGGTCCACGATGAACAATGCCGGGCGATCGCGTTCCTCGGTATACGAGCGCACCATGGCATGACCGACGCGCGACGACACCTTCCAGTCCAGGTGCCGGATATCGTCACCAGGCACGTAAGCGCGGATCTCCTCGAAGTTCAGCCCACGCCCACGCAGGCGTGATGCATGCCTGCCCGCCAGGATGCTGTGGTGCGGACGGTGCGGGGTGATCCTGAGCCGGCGCGCGTCGTACTCCAACCGCGCGAGATGCGCGGCAGTGACATACACCGTACCCACATCACTGGCTGTTACGTCTGCCATGGCCGCAGGCTCAGGCCGGCACCGCTACGAGCTCCAGAATCTTGTCGATCACCTGATCGGCTTGAATGCCTTCGGCGCTGGCGTCGTAAGAAAGAATAAGACGATGACGAAGCACAGGATGAACCATGGCGCGCACGTCGTCCGGCGTCACATGGCCTCGCCCTTCCATCCACGCATGGACGCGTGAAGTGCGCTCCAGCGCAATACCGCCGCGCGGGCTGGCACCCACCTGAATCCAGGTCGCCAGCGTCTTGTCGAAATTGGCCGGGTGACGCGTGGCGTCGACCAGCGCCATGATGTACTGCTCGATGGCGGGCGCGACATGCACGGCATGAATTTCCCGACGCGCTTCAAAGATGCTATCCGGCTCGATCCGCATCGCCTGCACAGCAGACGCGTCGCCGTCGCCACCTACTTCCTCGCTGCGTACCAGTTCCAGCACGCTGATCTCACTATCCTTGTCCGGATAGTCCACCAGCACCTTCATCAGGAAGCGGTCGAGCTGCGCCTCCGGCAACGGGTAGGTACCTTCCTGTTCGATGGGATTCTGTGTCGCCATCACGATGAACAGATCGGGCATCTTGCGGGTTGTCCCCGCCACGGTGATCTGCCTTTCCTCCATCGCTTCCAGCAACGCCGCCTGCACCTTCGCGGGTGCGCGGTTGATCTCGTCCGCAAGAATGATGTTGCCGAAGATCGGTCCGGGTTGAAACTGAAAAACGTTCTGGCCGCCCTGCTGATGCAGCACCTCGGTACCCGTGATGTCCGAGGGCAGCAGATCGGGCGTGAACTGAATGCGGCGCATTTGGGTATCGAGGTTCTTCGCCAGGCTCTTGACCGCGCGTGTCTTGGCGAGACCCGGCAGGCTTTCCAGCAGCAGGTGTCCGTTCGCCAGCAGACCCACCACCATCTGACGGATCAGATCGCGCTGCCCGATGATCGACGTACCCATCTGCGTCTGCAGAGTTGAAATAGCCTCTTTCGCTTTCATGTGTCCTCGCTGCTCCATCGCGGGTAGATCAGGGACCGCCACCAGCAATCCATCGGTAGTACGGGTTCTGGCCATCCGCCTGCATCACCAGCCCCAACGCTTGGGACCATTGGTCACGATCACCCTGATACGCGGCCAAGCCTGAAGCATAGAAAGTGAAAAGAAGGTCGCGTTGCTGATGCATGGCCTCGGTCAACTCCGGGCTTGCGCCAAGCACTGGCGGCTCGGTATGTAGCGCGATCAGCTCCGGCAGCACGCGAACAATCTCGTTGCGACGCACCCAAGTGGCGTACTCGATGCTGGGGTGGTCGTCCGTTACGGCAGGCGTGTTGCCCGCGTACTGCTCCAACCCCGCGCGATCACTCACCCATGTAGCGAGTAAAGCGGCGGGCGTAGCCACGCCAACCTCGCCAAGCGCCTTCGCAACCGCCGGTTGCTGGAAGCGCTGCTCGATCTGCGCCGCGTTCAGCTCAATCGGATCGTTCGAACCGACCAGCAGCATTTCGTGCAGCTCGGTGGTCCACAACGTGGCATGCGGGAAAGCATCGAGGAAAGCGCGCACCATGGCGCGAGAGTCTTCGTCGTTCTGCGTCGGTATTGGCCACCACTGCGCCAGCACGCCACCGGGCGCCAGTCGCTTCGCCGCCAATTGATAGAAGTCGCGCGAATAGAGGTTCACCACGCCAGCAGCCGAGGGCGGCGGCGGCTCGAGCGTGATCATGTCGTAGGTTTCGTTGCTGGCCAGCAGTTCACGTCGACCGTCGCGCAGGCGGACATCCAGGCCCGGATCGCTGCCTGCGTGATAGTTGCCCTGAAACTGGGACGCCGCACGCACCACAGCCGGCAGCAACTCCGCACAAACTCGCGTGGTGAGCCCGGGATACTGCGAAAGTGCACCCGCAGTGATGCCAGTACCAAAGCCGATCACCAGCGCCGAGCGTGGCTCGCCACGATGGATGATCAACGGCAGCAATGCCTGCAGGCGCATATAGCGTTGGGATGGCAAGGTGTCGCCCGAGTTAGACACGCCCTGGATATACAAACGGTGGAAGCGATTGTCGCCCTGCCCCTGCTCGAGTACAGCCACGGTGCCGCCGCGACTCTCTTCGTAATAAGTCAAATCGCCGCCGCGCGTTTCGGCGAGCAAGTTGGCAAGCTTCTGCGGGGGCGTGAGCACCGCTGCCACCAGTGTGCAGACAGCTAACACAGCGACAGCCCAGTGCGATCGCGGCCTTGACGTAGCGCCCATGAACACCGCGACCATGCCCACGATAGATGCTGCCAACGCGAGCAATGCCAGTGAGCGCACCAGCCCAATCGCCGGCACCAGCACAAACCCGGTCAATGCCGTGCCAGCGATGCCCCCGAGCGTGTTGAGCGCGACAGCAAACCCAACGCCTTGCCCGCTGCGCCCCGGCTGCGACGACAGGCGAAGCACTGCCGGGAAAGCTGCACCAAGCAGCAAGGTGGGAAGCAGCACCAGGGCACCGGCCGCCACGGCAAAACGTGCGGACATCGCAACCAAGCGGCTACCCGTGAGTGAAGTCGCCAGACCCGCTGCCTGACTTTGCAGCATGATCAGCCAGTCACCGAGCATGCCAACCTGCAGCAGCGCCACCAACCCGGCCAGGCCGATCAGCACACCAAACGCGAGCCAGCCATCGCGAACGCGATCGGCAAAGCGCGCGTAGATGGCGCTACCCATCATCAAGCCCAGCAGGTAGATCGCCAGCATGACCGCGAACGCAAACGCTCGCGTACTCATGAATTGCACGACTGTCTGCGACCAGATGACCTCGTAGCCGAGCGCAATACCGCCAGCGACCGCGTAGAGAACCAGCGCCAATCGAGCACCGCGAGACATGGGCTCAGTTTTCGCCGTCGGGGTGGGTAACGGTGACAATGCGCGACGATCCAGCGCCAGCGCCACTAGCGCCACCGCCACGTTGACCGTTGCGGCGACCATCGCTGTACCCAGCACACCAAATGTGGGTATCAGCGCGAAGGGAGCAGCTAGCACTCCGACGATAGCGCCAGCGGTGTTGGCGGCATAAAGGCGCCCACCTGTACCCGACACGCTGTCACGAACACTTGCGCGCACCAGTACCGGCAACGTCCCACCCATCGCCACCGCCGGGATGCCGACCAGCGCAAACGGCAACAGCCACGCCAGCCAGCCGATGTGTCGCTCAAGAATGGCGAACGATGCAGCACTGTGTGCCAGCAACACGGTAGCCGCGAGGGCCAGCAGGGCCACAGCACCTTCCAGCCACGCGTACAGACGAAGGGGGCGTTGCAGGCGATCCGCCTTGCTGCCCAGCCATGCACCGCCGACGGCAAGTCCAGCAAAGAATGCGCTTACTGCAATGGTGACCGCATAGACCTCTACGCCAACAACCAGCGATAGCTGTTTGATCCACAGCAGCTGATAAACCAGCGAGGCCGCGCCGGAGCCGAACAGGAGCAGCGCAGGTGCGATGGCCTTTGATGAAGCGGCAGGTGTCGCCGCGAAACTTTGTTTTCCAACACGGGGAGGATGCATGGCAGGCATGGAACTCGCGCGGGACTGGATTCCTCTCGAGTATAGGCAGGAATCAGCGCGCAGTGAGCTACTTAAGTAAGAATGAATGACAACGCTTAAAGGAGGGCGGATAGCCTCGTTGCCATCCGCCCCGTACCACGCAAACGTTACTTAGACTGCTTCTGCTGCAGCTCACGCTTCAGCGCATCGGTTGCCTGATCAATGGTGAATGATGCCGGGATCTGGCTCGGCGGATAGTCCTTGAACGTGGACAGCATTTTGAAGGCTCGCAGATTGCCTTCCACCATGAGATAGTCGTTTTCGAGCGCCCAGGCGTAATAGCTGTTGGTTGGGCCAAGGTCCGCGCGCTCATAAGGATCCATGCGCAGGTTGAACAGCTTGGGTACACGTCCGCAGCTGAACTGATTGATCCAGATCTGCATGCCACCTGGCGCCTTCTGCTCGCAGAACTGAACCTTCCACGCCGTCGGCCGCACGCCACCCGGCGTGATCGTATCGAAGCGAACCGCCATCAGCTGCGCATCGTCATTGAAATAGAAGAACTCGCTACGCGGCCCAACGTTTGTCTTACCGGTGAGATACGGCAGGAAGTTGTAGCCATCCAGATGCACCTTGAAGTTCTTGCCACCGACGCTGGTGCCCTTGAGCAACTTGTTGGTGATATCCGCGTCGCCTGCGGCCGCCACCAGGGTCGGGAACCAGTCCAAGCCGGATATCAGCGTGTTGCTGACCGTATTCGGTTTGATATGGCCCGGCCAGCGCACGAGAGCCGGGGCGCGGAAGGCACCTTCCCAGGTGGAGTCCTTCTCACTGCGGAACGGCGTATTGGAGGCGTCTGGCCAGGTGAAGAAATTCGGGCCGTTATCCGTGGTGAACACCACGATGGTGTTCTTGGAAACGCCAGCCTCTTCCAGAGTCTGCAGCAGCTTGCCAACATTCTGGTCCATTTCCCACATGCCATCGGCGTACATCTGGCCCTTGCCGACGCCCGCCTTACCCTCGAACTCAGGCCTCACGTGGGTGAATACGTGCATGCGCGTGAAGTTCATCCACACAAAGAATGGCTTCTTAGCGTCTGCCTGCTTCTTGATATAGGACATCGCCGCACCGGTCGTTTCGTCGTCGATGGTCTCCATGCGCTTCTTGGTAAGCGGGCCGGTATCCTCAATCTTGCCGTCCGCATAGGAGTGGATCACGCCTCGCGGGTTGTAGTGGGCAAGGAACTCGGGGTTGTTGCTCGGCCAGTAGGCGCGTTCCGGCTCCTCTTCCGCATTGAGGTGGTAGAGGTTGCCGAAGAACTCGTCAAAGCCGTGATTGGTCGGCAAAAACTCGTTTCGGTCACCCAGATGGTTCTTGCCGAACTGTGCCGTGCCGTAGCCCATCGACTTCAATACCTGGGCAACGGTGACGTCGCGGGCCTGCAAGCCGACTGGGGCCCCGGGCAGACCCACCTTTGACAGACCCGTGCGCAACACGTTCTGACCGGTGATGAAGGTCGCTCGGCCCGCCGTACAACTGTTCTCGGCGTAGTAGTCGGTGAAGATCATGCCCTCGCGGGCAATGCGATCAATATTGGGCGTGCGATAACCGGCCATGCCCATGGTGTACGCGCTGAGGTTGGAAATGCCCACGTCGTCACCAAAGATGACGAGGACATTGGGCTTCTCGTTGCTGCTGGCGGTGTCGTTAGTAGTGGCCTGCGCCTGAACGACTGGAGGCTGCATAGTGAACGCGGCGGCGGCGATCAGTGCCGTCGTCATCACCGAGGCCAGCGATTTCATCAAGGTACTTCGCTTCCATGATCGAAACATGGTGGTGCTCCTGGTTTAGCTTGACTGCGGCATGCAGCCAACATCGATGTCCCTCCCCACATGGCATCGGAGCCCCGAGACCAACCGATCCGATGCCATGAACGGCTCGCTGTACGGCCAAATACAGTGGCCTTAGAGCGATACCGGGGAGAGGCACGTAGGCTGCCCAAGCCGCCTTGTAGGCGACAGCGCGCTAGAACCCGTTGCGATGTAGGCCTTGAACGCGACGCTAGGCTGGCGCAGGACCACTGGCGCCTCTGAACCATGGGGACGGGTGCCCAGTAAGTGGTAGTCACTGACCCTCATGTAGGGCAATGCTTTCACACGAGTCAGCGCAGGGGCTTCACGTGGAGATTCGCGTAGCCATTCACCGCAACGCGTCGTGTCGCGACTGGCCACAAACCCGGCCACCAGCAACGTGCAGGGCCCGAACTCGAAGGGCGACTTGATGGTGTGAGGTAACGGCAAGAAGATGTCCTCCGTGCGGCAGGCGGAGGATGATGTCGTCACGACGCAAATCCACGGAAGCAGCGATGTCTGGGGCCGTTCAGCGTCTGCTGTGATCAGGTGCTGTGCAACAACGCAGTGTCAAAACGCAAGCTGCCCGCACAAGGCGGGCAGTTGCGAATCGGATGACATCGACGGCGTCCTTGCCGTCAACTTATATCACCTCACTTACCCTGCTGCTCCTTCTGCAGCATCGCCTTCAGCCGCTCGACCTGCTGGTCGATGTTGAAAGACGCAGGTAGCTGGCTCGGTGGGTAGTCCTTGAAGGTCTGCAGGAATACGGTTGCAGCCATCACACCCTCGACCGTGACATAGGCATTTTCCGTCATCCAGCGATAGTAGCCTGTCGTCGGTCCGATATCGGCGCGCTCGTACGGATCCATGCGCAAGTTGTAGAGCTTGCCGAGGCGCAAGCAGGTGAACGGCTCCATCCAGATCTGAAGGCCGCCCTGCGCACGCTGTTCACAGAACACCTCCTTCCATGCATCCGGATGGGTAGCACCCGGCGGAATGGGATCCCAACGCACCGCGACTAGCTGGGCGTCATCGTCAAAGTAGTAGAACTCCTTGCGTGGACCGAGATTGGTTTTGCCAGTCAGATAGGGCAGGAAGTTGTATCCGTCCAGATGCACCTTGAAATTCTTGCCCCCGACGCTGGAGCCCTTGAGCAGCTTGTTGGTGATGTCCGCATCACCTGCTGCGGCGACCAGGGTCGGGAACCAGTCCAGACCCGATATCAGCGTATTGCTGACCGTGTTGGGCTTGATGTGACCCGGCCACTTGACCATCGCCGGCACACGGAAGGCACCTTCCCAGTTGGAGTCCTTCTCGCTGCGGAACGGCGTATTCGCGGCATCCGGCCAGGTGAAGAAGTTCGGTCCGTTGTCGGTGGTGAATACGACGATGGTGTTTTTAGAGACACCGGCGTCCTCGAGCGTCTTCAGCAGCTTGCCGACGTTCTGATCCATTTCCCACATGCCATCGGCATAGTCATGACCCTTGCCGAGCCCGGCCTTACCGCTGAACTCCGGACGCACATGGGTGAAGATATGCATGCGTGTGAAGTTCATCCACACGAAGAACGGCTGTTTGGCGTCTGTCTGCTTCTTGATATAGGAGATCGCCGCACCGGTCGTTTCGTCGTCGATGGTCTCCATACGCTTGCGGGTGAGCGGACCGGTGTCCTCGATCTTGCCGTCCGAAAAGGAGTGGATCACGCCACGCGGGTTGTAGTGGGCAAGAAACTCGGGGCTGTTGCTCGGCCAGTAGGGACGCTCGGGCTCTTCTTCGGCATTGAGGTGATACAGATTGCCGAAGAACTCGTCGAAGCCGTGCTTGGTTGGCAGGAAGCGATCCTGGTCGCCGAGATGGTTCTTGCCGAATTGTGCCGTGCCATAGCCCATGCTCTTCAAGACCTGGGCAATGGTCACGTCACGATCCTGCAATCCTACCGGTGCACCTGGCATGCCCACTTTCGACAGGCCGGTACGCAGTACCGTCTGCCCCGTAATGAAAGTTGAGCGGCCCGCAGTACAGCTGTTCTCGGCGTAATAGTCCGTAAAGATCATGCCTTCATGGGCAATGCTGTCGATGTTCGGCGTGCGGTAGCCGATCATGCCCATGGTGTAAGCACTGATGTTCGACTGACCGACGTCGTCGCCAAAGATCACCAGGATATTCGGCTTGCCGTTATCCGATGATTGGCCCTGTTGTTGATCCTGTGCCGCCGGCTGCGCTTTCACAGTCGTTGGCTGGATGGTGACCGCGGCCATGACGAGCAATGCCGTCGTGACCACGGTGGTGAGTGACTTCAAAAACGTACTACGCTGCCTCGGCCATAACATGGGAAACCCTCCTGATGTACATGACTGCGCCAGGCAGCCAACGGTGATCACGCGAGTCGTTCCACACGGCGCCTTGGCGGGAGCCGCGTGTTATTTCTTGGTTGCTTGCTCGGGTGGAAAGATCACTTTCCAGTCGTTCTTCATATCCACCACGGTCCACCCTTTGGCCGTGGCTTCGTCCAACGCCTTGTCCAGCTTGCCGACCGATGATTGGCGGTCGTAGGCAAACTCGCGCACACCGTCGGTGTGGTGCACCAGACCGGCAAAGCGCGGGCCATCGCCCGACATGGTCCACTCCAGCATTTGCTGGTCACCGTCGGAGTTGCCGAAGGCGATAATGGGTTTGCGCCCAATGAAGCGCTCGATACCGACAGGCTTGCCCGCGTGGTCGTCGACCAGCGTCACCTTGGCTTCCTTGATCAGCACGGGGTGACCCTCGCGAAACTGGAACGTGAGTTCACCCTGGCTACCGATCACCTGTTCGGGCGGCACGCCATACACCGCTTCGGCCCACGCGCGCATGAAGTCCTGACCACCACCGGAGACGATGTAGGTCTTGAAGCCGTTGTCTCGCAGGTAGTGGAGCAGCTCCAGCATGGGCTGGTAGACCATCTCGGTGAATACGCGGTGCGTTCTGGGGTGACGTGCTGTGGCCACCCACTCGTTGACGCGCCGGGCGAACTCATCCGTGGTCATGCCGGCGTGAGTGGCAGCAATCAGTTCCGCCGCACCTTTCTCGCCGGATGCGGCGAGCCCCTTCATATCGCCTGCCAACGCCGACTTGAATGGCTCTGTGGTCTGCCATTCGGGGTGTTGTGGCGCCTGCGACTTCACCTGGTCGATCACGAAAAAGAACTCGGAATAGATCGGCTGTTCCGCCCACAGGGTGCCGTCGTTATCGAAGGTAGCAATACGCTGTTCCGGTGGAACGAAATCCGGTGAGCTTTTGGTCGTGACTCTCTTTACGAAGCTTTCAATGCTTTGCTTGGTCTGGCCGTCGCTCCAGGACGGCAACGGATCCGTGGCTGCCATACAGGCATTGGCCCAAAGCAGAAGAGCGGCCAGCCATACGAATGGCACCGACTTCCAGAAGGATCGCTGGTGGTGATTCATGGTTCTTTCCTTGATTGAGGAACGATCACCATACGAACCTAGTAAACCCCTTTCGATCAGTGATGGCTGCGCGACGAGTAGGCCAGCCACTCGACAGTGCCGGCCCATGCGCAAGGCATGCGGCAAAGTTCCTTCATCCCCACGTTTGAGACAACGGGAGGTCTACTTAGCGGTACTAAGCAAAATTACGGTATCGGCAAAAGTGAAGGCCAGAACGGCGAAAACACCACGCCAGTTTGACAATCCGTTGACGTAGCCAGAGAGGACCTGCCACCGGTCCTGGGCGACGCGCCACGCTTTCCGCTGTCGGCACGTTGCCGGCATGCGAGATGCCCTGCCTTGCTGTAGCGGGGATTGAACAACAACGACGACAGCGAAACCCTGTCGTCAATCATCAGCACGCTCTTTGCGCTGCACTCGCAGCAAAACGCTCAATGACTGCCGCAGCAATTTCCTTGCTGTTGAATCGGTGGGCACGGCACCGTGCCATAGGAGCAAAACACGCAGCAGTCGCCCTGCTTTGGGCGCAGCAGTACGCCGCACCCAGCGCATTCATAGAAGAACACGCAGGCATGGGTAGGCATGGTTTCGGTGACCTGATGGCCACACTCCGGGCAGGTAAGTGTGGACTCCAGGATCAAGCTGTTGGCCGGGCTGGTCGCCATGATCTTTGGCAAGCGAGTGGGCAATGGCACATCGTACATCCGTCGGGCGATGGCGGGTGTTCGCCACAGAAAGCAGCACATCACCAAATGCTGGCCACCGGCACGATCAGCTTGAAACCCGTCCCAAGGTCGTACTCGTGCGCATCAGCCGTCGTCGGAACGGATTGTTCGCTCACACAAAGGCGCTCATCCCGGGTTGCCACCCGGAGGTCCGCGTTGATCCGGTACACAAACGCTGCCCTGCTTTGCGCAGCGCGATAGGCGCCGATGCGTTTCTCGATCTCCAGCACCCGCGCCACCCTGTCCACGCCATCGTCTTCGTACTTGCCCTGTAGCAGCGCTTCAATGTGGCTTACCACGAGGTCCGGCGCCGAGAGATCCTCGGCGCCGAAAGCAAGATGTGACATGCCAAGCGCCATCGCTACAAAGACGAAGCGCATGCGCAGGCTCACGTCAGGGTGTTCCCTTGGCGTTGGCTTCGCGCAGCTTCTGGGCGCACTCCTCGCAACATACTTCGACCACGCGACCGCCGATGGTCACATGGATCGCATTGCCATCCAGCGGGTAGTCGCATACGGCACAGGTCTTTTCGCTCATGTCCATTCTCCTTGGTTACCCCTATTGGGTGAACCAAGAAGACCATGTGCGGGCACAGGTGCGCTGTCGAATTCTTTAGCTGTCCGCAACCTGGGAAGAGCGGCGAAACTCGGTGGGCGACCTGCCGAAGGCGCGACGGAAGGCGCTGGCGAAGTGGCTATGGCTGGAGAATCCCAGTTCAGCCGCGAGGGCCGAGAGATCCTCGTACTCGTCCATCATGTTTACCGCGCGGGCGAGGCGTAGCTGTAACTGATACTGATACAGCGGTATGCCTTCAACCTGACGGAATACTTGCGTCAGGTAAACCGGCGAACTGCCGATGGCCTTGCCGATGTCGGCCAGCGTCCAACGTCGCGAAAGGTCGCTGGCCAGCAACAACTTCACCCGGTCGGCGAGGCGTCGTCGCGCGTGAGTGGAGGTCGACTCATGCGTCGTGCGCGGTCCCAGGCTACGACTTACCAGTGTCAGCACCAGCGCCTCAGCTTCTAACTGTTCGATGGCTCCGTTATCCAAGGTGTGCCGAAGCAGTGCTACCAGCGCCTGCGCTCGCGCGTCGATACGCAATGACTGACGACGGAACGCAGTTCGGCCACCTGGCTGCACCAAGGACTGGGGTGTCAGCTCGGCCAGCAGTGACTCATCAAGGCTCAGGGACAGGCAGGCATCACCACCGTCCACGGGATGGCTGACCTGGTACCCCTCCTGTGCATTGAAGAACAGCACGTGGTTGGCATCGGCAACCGCCTGATCCGACCCAAGATGTCGCAGATACACACCGCGATAGGGAAAGACTAGCTGGGTGGCCGCGGCGCACTCCTCCGCGCTGCGGTGACGGCATTCACCACCGCACTGAACGCGGCGCAGCTTCAACGACTCAGTGGCCAGCAGTACGTCGGAGCGAAAGTTCGACATGCTTTCTGTACCCGAAAGAGCGCTTTGCGACAGAAGCACAAGCTTAGTCCACCGGATTTCCCGCCGCCTGTGCCGTCGGTCAAGCGACTAAAGATTCTGACAGCGGCGGCAGCGGCCTGCATGGTCTTCTACACACGCCCCGCAGGGTGGGCGCTGCATAAGACGAAAGCCATGAACCGCGAACAGATCGCCCGTGCGGAACGTTTCCACCAGCGGCACGCTGAGTCCAGCCCGCTGGTGCTCCCCAACGTATGGGATGCCGCCAGTGCCCGCATTGTGGAGCAGGCCGGCGCGGAGGCCATTGCCACCTCCAGCGCCGCCATGGCCTGGGCGCTGGGTTATCAAGATGGCGAACAGGTGCCTGTCGAAGTCTTGTTGGAAGCTTGCCATCGCATCAGCGACGTGATCTCCGTGCCATTCACCGTGGATATCGAACGCGGCTATGGCGAGACGGCGAGCAACACCGGCGGCCTGGTTGGCGCCCTGATCGAACTCGGTGCGGTGGGCATCAATATCGAGGATGGCGTGGTCTCAGGCACCAACACCCTTGCCGATCCTCGCATCCTGAGCGAGCGCATTGCCTGCGCCCGCTCCGTAGCGGAGCATCGAGGCCTGCCGCTCTTCATCAATGTGCGTATCGATGCCTACTTTGTCGCCGGTACGGACGCGAAGACGCGGCTGGAGGAAACGCGGACGCGCGCCCTTACCTATGCCGCAGCCGGTGCCGACGGCATCTTTGTGCCGGGGCTTGCTGACCTGAACGACATGGCCGATCTTGCAAGTTCGATTCCGGTACCCCTCAACATCTATACGGGCTACCCCGGTGCACCGAGCGTTGCCGAACTCCAGCGTGCCGGCGTGCGTCGCATCAGTCTGGGATGCGGCCCGATGCAGGCGGCCATGGCGCATCTGGCGACCATTGCCAGGGAAGCACTGAACGAGGGACGCTTCGACACCATGGGTGCCAACATGCTGACCGTCGGCGAAGCCAACGCACTGTTCACCCCGGTGCATCGGGCTGCACCTGACGCGCCGCGGCGGCAACCGGTAACAAGCATGGGTGACGGGCCGGTAGCCCTGTTGCTGGGCCGTCCCAGGCAGGTTGCTGCGCGGCACGATGATCAGCGCCGCACGATCGAACTCACTACGAGAAACGGCACACCGCAGCTGACATCAAATCATGCGAGCCTTTGCATTGAAGCAGACCATGGCTTGCGTCAGCTGCTGAACCAGCTTGCTGCATGGCTGTTCGGACCCAACCATTGAGACAATCGGATCGATGATGCTCAGATTTCTGTCCATGGCGCCGTGGCTGCTACTAGCCATCAGTTCTCCGGCATTCGCGGCGCTGGACGATGCCTCCTCGGCCGGCGGTGATCGTCAGTCGCTGAGCGATGCATGGTGGACCGGCCCCTTGATCGCCAACTCCGCTGGGGCGCTACCACAGGGTCACTATCTGATCGAGCCTTACCTGTACGACGTACGCTCACCACACCTCGACAGCTTCGGTTCGCTCACCTATCTCCAGTACGGCGTCACCGACCGGTGGATGGCCGGCCTGATTCCCACGTTCGCCTATAACCGTGTCAACAACGGGCCAAGCAGCGACAACATTGAGCCGGGTGACCTGAGTGTGCAGGCGCAATACAGCCTCCACTCGTTTCACGAAGGCAGCTGGATACCGGCTATGGCGCTGATGGTGCAGGAGACCTTGCCCACTGGCCGATATGACCAACTGAACCATCCACTGGCCGACGCGCAGGGCAACGGCACCTACACCACCACCATCCAGCTCAACACGCAAACCTATTTCTGGCTTCCCAATGGGCGCATTCTGCGTATGCGCTTCAACATCGGCGGAACCTTTTCCAGTGATGCGTCGATTCGCGATGTCAGCGTCTACGGCACGCCACCGGGCTTTCGCGGCCATGCAAGTCCCGGCAACGGCTTTCTGGTCAATGCCGCGTGGGAATACAGCATGACGCAACGCTGGGTCCTCGCGTTCGATCTGGCCTATCACTACACCAACGGTGGCAAGGTCCATGGCACGGTCACATCACAGAGTGGTGTCACGCCGCTGAGCTATCACATCGGATCAAGCGCAAGCTTCGCGTTTGCGCCTGCCATCGAATACAACTGGCGCAGCAACCTCGGCGTCATCGTTGGCGTGCGCGTGTTCACCGGAGGCCACAACAGCACCGACACGGTGACGCCTGCCATTGCCCTCAACTACGTCCACTGATGCGCACAGGCGCTTTGTCAATTTCGCGTGAAAGTTCACACGTGAAAGGCCAGAGCACAAACAGCGCGGATACACGTGATACCCTCGCCCCGCCATAGGGGTGCAGGCCACTGATCCTGGCCAGCGTTGCCATACCACCGCCCGATGTACGAGGACTCCCTGGCAAGGGAATGCGCTGCCTTGTGCTGGAGAGCGGCTGGCTATGGCGACCGACGCTGCCCTACCGGAATTCCGGTATCGCGCATTTATCAGTTACAGCCACCAGGACAAAGACTGGGCTGGCTGGCTGCACAGAGCACTGGAGACCTATCGGGTTCCACGACGGCTGGTCGGGCAGACCACACCTGCAGGCGTCATACCCAGGCGACTCGCACCCGTTTTCCGAGACCGGGACGAACTCGCCAGCGCGACCGACCTCGGCAGCAAGATCAACGAAGCGCTACGCGAATCCGCCAACCTTATTGTCGTCTGCTCGCCGCGCTCAGCGGCTTCCCGATGGGTGAACGAGGAAGTGCTCGCCTTCAAGCGACTCGGGCGTAGTGATCACATCTTCTGCTTGATTGTAGACGGAGAGCCCGATGCGAGCGCGTTGCCTGGCCGCGAAAGCGAGGAGTGCTTTGCCCCCGCATTGCGCTTTCGGCTGGGCGACGACGACATACTGGGAAGCGAGCACACCGAACCGATCGCCGCCGACGCTCGCGATGGCAAGGACGGCAAAGCCAACGCCAAGCTCAAGCTCATTGCAGGCATCCTTGGTATCGGCTTTGACGCACTGAAGCGCCGCGAGCTGCAGCGACGCACGCGGCGCATGACGGCAGTAGCCGCCATGGCGTTGATCGTGATGGCCATGACAACGACACTGGCCATCACAGCCGTCATAGCTCGCCACGCCGCAGAGCGCAGACAAAAGCAGGCGGAGGCGCTGGTCAGCTTCATGCTCGGCGACCTCACCGACAAACTGGAACAACAGTCGCGCCTGGATGTCTTGCAGTCGGTGGACGACCAGGCCATGGCCTACTTTCTGTCGCTGCCTTCGACTGACGTCACTGACGAGGCACTTGAACAACGCGCCAAGGCGCTCGAAAAGATCGGCAGCGTGCGCCAGAACCAGGGGCACCTGCAGCAAGCGCTCGAGTCGTATGAGGCCGCAGCAAAACTTGCGTCCGCACTGGTCGAATCATCGCCGTCCGATGCGGCACGCAAGCTTGCCTACGCAAACATCCTGGCGTTCATCGGCATGACCCAGTGGAAGCAGGGCGACCTGGATGCGGCACAAGAGAGCTTTCTCACAGCTCAATCGGTGCTTCAGGCCGCTGGGCGGGATGCACCAGGCAACAGTGATGTCACGTTCAAGCTGACCATCATCGACAACAACCTCGGTCATGTCATGGAGGCAGGCGACCGCGTGGATGACGCTTCCATCCATTACCGCAGCATGCTGGATCTCTGCAAAGGCCTTCATGCAATGCAGCCCGACAACAGCAAATGGACGCTCCAGCTCGGTCGCGCACATAACAATCTTGGAAAGATTGCACTCATGCGTGGCGATATTGCGTCGGCGATTGCAGAGTACAAGGCAGACGACGCGCTCGAATCCGCGCTTGCCGCACGCAACCCCAAAGACAATATGCAGCGCCAACACGTGCTGGTGGTCCGTGCCATCCTTGGCCGAACACTGGAGCTCGCAGGCGATATCGACGCGGGATCCACCGATCTACAGCAAGCCGTTGATATGGCGTCGCAGCTGGTGACATTTGACCCTCAGGACACTGACTACCAGGAATGCCTAGCGCTATACCAGACACAGCTTGGAAGTTTCCGTCGACTGACGGGAGATACAGCTTCTGCCAAAGCATTAGCCATGCATTCGGTGGACACCTTTCTTGGCCTTACCCGACAAGATCCGCTCAACACCGAATGGCAACGCGACCTTGCAGAGGCCAGGGTCGAGCAAGCGCAGCAATCACGTGATGCCGGGCAGATCGACGCGGCCCGAACACAACTTCAAGCCGCACAGCAGGCTCTCGGTACGGCGCTATCCAAACACCCTGGTGACAGAAGTACCTTACTTGCCACCGTGAACGCCATGCTGCTGGCCGCCGCGCTCTCAGGCGATGAAGCACTTGCATTACAACTGCGCAATGACGCCATGAAAGTAGTGCTTAGCGCCAAAAACGGCCGCAACGACCCCCGCTTGCTTTCGCTTCAAGCACAGGCGCTCCTGTCACTTCAACGCCATGCCGAAGCACAGCCCATCATTCGAAAGCTTTGGGAAAGCGGCTATCGTGACATGGCTTTCCTGCAGCTGATGCACAACGAAAACATCAGCTATCCCGTCAATGAAAGCTTTCAACAGAAATTGCTGGTGGCTACCGGAGACAACACGCATCGATAGTAGCCCGCACAACGAACGGGGGGATGTCGAGAACGGAAAGAGCGTCGGTATAAAAACCCAACCAAGTTAGGAGTCCGCCATGGCCAAAGATCTCTCTGTCGACCTCAACACGACCACCGGATTTCTGTTCGTCGATCACAAAAATACCGTGATAGACAAGCAGGACGATATCAACTGGCAACTCATCAACAACGCCGCATCAGGCCAGTTCAATACATTCGATGCGCCTCAACCGGGGTTCCAGTGGGCACCTGATCAGAACATCCCTGACGGTACGTTTAACTTGCCCTCGGAAAGCAACAACAACAAGAAAATAACGATGAAGGACAACTATCCGGGAGTCGGTGGACCTTGGGCGTACGAACTGGCCGTCACCATCAACGGCACGGTCCACGTAACGCAAGCCGTATCCATTGGAGGCGGCGTTAACGATCCAACCATCGAGAACAGGTAGCCAGCCTGGAAAGGAATCACTCCGATAATGGACCAACCCCTTTTTGGCCCAAATGTACGCTTGACGGTGCCCGCATCGGATCAAGGCGCACATATGAGTGTGCCTCTCGTTGTCGGTGTAACGAGCCACCGTAATATTCCCGCGCACGAGATCGAACCGGTACGACAACGTGTGCGGGACTTCTTTGCATTGATTCATCGGGAGTTTCCTGGGTTGCCCCTGCTGGTGCTATCTGCCCTGGCAGAAGGCGGCGACCAGTTGGTTGCGCAGGAGGCACTCACCGCTGGCGCTTCGCTCATTGCGCCCTTGCCCTTGCCACATGACCTGTATCTGGATGATTTCGTCCATCCCGACACACGCGCTTCCTTTGAAGCCCTGTACGACCGGGCCAGCATCGTGCAGCTTCCCAAACTGAAAGGCGTATCGCGTTCCGACATTGCCACGCCGGGTGCAGAGCGCGACAGGCAGTACGCCAAGGCGGGCGTCTACATCGCCAGTCATTGCCATATCCTTCTCGCGATCTGGGACGGGAAGGATTCCGGCCGTCTCGGAGGCACCGCGCAGATCGTGAACTATCACTTGAATGGCGAGTTACCCGGCCTGACCGTGCGTCATCGTGAGGCCCGTCATGTACTCGGTGGCGGTGACGAACGTTTGGTGTACCACATCGTTTGTTCGCGTGAGGGGGCGCATGACGACGTCGCGCCGGGCCTATCGCCTTTGCAGGTGGTATGGCGAACCGGCGACCATGTGTTCCCGGGCGACCAGCTGCCTGACGAGTTTCGCGCGATGTTTGCGCATGTGGCTGAGTTCAACGCGGATACTGCCAAGTACGGCGAGCAGATCGACGCTGCATTGGAAAGTGAGTCCGATAGCGGACCTGTCGATGACACGCTCATCGGGCGTCTGTTCCATGACGCGGACTGGCTGGCCATGCATTTCCAGAGGCGTGTACTGCTGGCCTTGCGTACAACCTATGTCCTGGCCGCACTGATGGGTATTGCCTTTACCTTCTATGCCCACCTGTCCGAGCAGGACTTTCTCATCTACACCTTTCTGCTGCTGTTCGCGCTAGGCGGTATCGTTGCCCTTCTCGCCCGCCACCAGGGATGGCACCGCAAATACCTCGACTACCGGGCCCTCGCTGAGGGTCTCCGCGTGCAGGCTTACTGGCGGCGCGCCGGCATCTCCGCAAGCGGCGACCATGAGTTTTCGCACGACCGCTTTCTGCAAAAGCAAAACATTGAACTGGGCTGGATTCGTCACGTCATGCGTGCCGCCGGCATCTACACGACCAGCGGTCTGGACAGCCACACGCCCGAAGCGTTGGCCAGCGTAATCAACGAGTGGGTCGGGAAGTCAGGCCAGAGCGGCCAACTTCACTACTTCGAGCGCAAGACCTTGGAGCGCACCGGCTTGCATCACGTCACCGAAACCATCGGCCTGGTCAGCCTTTGGGGTGGCATTTCGATCAGTGTCTTTCTTGCGGCGTTCGCGCTCAGATTGCCGGAGGGCATCAAGACAACGCTGGTGATGGTCATGGCGTTCCTGTCGATTGTTGCGGCCGTGCGCGAGGCTTATGCCTATCGGAAGGCCGACAAAGAGCTGATTCGCCAGTATCGATTCATGCAACGGATTTTCAGTAGTGCTCGCACCGCTCTCGACCGCACTGCAGATCCTGTCAAACAGCGCGAAATCCTTCTGGCGCTTGGCGATGCTGCCCTGACGGAACATGCGGAGTGGACGCTGATGCATCGCGAGCGAGATGTGGAGCACAGTAAGTTTTGAGCGACTCGGCGCCGCGGCTCATCCCTGGATGCCCGACAAACTCTACTTTCTCCCTCACGGTCATCCCCGCGAAAGCGGGGATGACCGTGATGGTGGGACGGGCGTAGCTATGGACCAGCGTTCAATACGCCATGAAGCAACGTGGCTTTATCGGGCGGCCTCCCGCAACAACAAGAGATAGCTCGCCGCCGACCAGCTGAAGTTAGGCGACTGGTAGCCATGTCCAGTAAGCGGATCATAGTTCTCGTACATCGGCACCTGCTGCGTCAGCCCCTGCGCATTGAGCACAAGCTTTCGTGCCATCGCATCAGCTTCATCTCGGAAACCATAGCGCCGCAGTGCCTCGACACCGAAATAGGACTGATCGAGCCACACTGGCCCTCGCCAGTAACCTTTGATGGGCGAGAAATGGGGATCGTCTTTGGCCAACGTAGGCAGCGGCATCACCGTGTCGAATTTGTTTGGATCGCGCATCGCCTTGCTCACGGCGCGCGCCTGCTCTTCGCTGGCAACGCCTGCCCAGAGCGGCGTCCACCCTTCCGAACCGTAGACGCGTACCCGCTTGTCGCTGCCGAGCGGAGCATCAAAGAAGTATCCCGCCGCCGAATCAAAGAAGCGCTGCTGGATCGCCATCTTCATCACGGCCGCTTCCTGCTGCCACTTGTGCTGATCCGCAGCCTTGCCGAGTACATGCGCCAGTTCTGCCAGCTCAAGCTTCTCTCGATAGAGGTAAGCATTGAGGTCGACGGATTCCTGATTGAGCGACCAGGCGCCATCGCCGTTCTTCACCATCACTGCATGATCGAAGCGCACGGCATTGTCCATGCCGCTTTCCCAGGCTGCCGCGATACGCGTGCCATCGGTGGAGCCGAACTCGGCCAGGCCATTGCGATCGTGATCGCGTGCGGCAAACCACCAGCGGTGATAACGCACCAGCTTGTCGTACATCTCGGCGACAAAGGTGCGGTCGCCGGTCTGGCGATAGATCGACAGCACCGCCCATGTGGCCAGCGGGGGCTTCGTGTCGCGCCAGTTGTTCTCCGCCTTGTCCAGGTAGACGCAGTCGGGAACCATGCCATCGGCACCCTGGTAGTCGAACATGGCGCGCATCTGGTCGCGCGCAAGATCCGGCGCGAAGTAGGCAAGCGCGGCAGCGTGCTTCCACGAATCCCATGACCAGAAGCCGTTGAAGTCGGGATTGGAATATGACGGAATCACGCCGTCGTGACGGAGGTCGCCGCGCGCCGCGCGCCAGTTGCCCAGCAGCGTCAGCATGGATTTGACCGCGACGCGCTGCGCCACGTCGTCGGGCAGGCCCTGCAGGTGACTCAACGATGCGTGTTGCAGATACTCCGCCCAGCGTTCGCGATTTGCGCGCCATGCGGCGCTGGCGTCGACGGATGGCGGCGTTTCTTTGTCCTTGTCATAGACCAGGGTCTGGTCCACGAAGACGCTTATGGTCTCGCCGGGCTTCAGTGCCAGCGGGGCACCGAGGGCGATCTGGTACACATTGCCCTTGATGGTGACCCGGCCGTGGTCATCCCCATGTAATTGCGTGGTCAGCGTGCTGCGACCGTGGTCGAAGCTCTGCACCACCTGCCCGGCATCTTCTGCGAGGTGGGAACCTGGCAAGGCCATCGCACGCTCCACGACGGAAAGATCCATCGTTCGCTCCATCGTGGAGGTGATGTCAATCTTCACAACGGCGTGCCACGAATCGGCAAAGAACAAAGTCTGGCGGACTGACAGATCGGGCGCGGAGTAGCTGCGCACCAGATAACCCGGAGCCGCGTGGCTTTCGACGGGCGTCAGTACCACCTTCTTATGACTCGCCGCATCGCTTAGCACCAACTCGGCAAAACGCGTTCCTGCCCATTGACCGCCCGCGAGACTGTGCACGAACGGCCCGGAAAAGCCGGTGGAACCGTCATCACCGGACGGCAGGCTGTAGCCGTGCCAAGCACCCGCGTCAAAGAAGATGTTGAAGCTGCGGTCGTCCGCGGTCTTTGGCGTGCCATGCATATCCAGCACATCAAGGAAAGCGTCGGCTTTCCCGGCCGTGTTCGCTGCGGTCGCTGCGTGCGCACTTGCACCCATCAGCGCCAAAACGAAGGCAAGCATCGCGATGCGCCGGTGCCTAGTCGAGGGATAGATCACACGCTGCTCCTGAGGGGAATTCACACCCTAGCACGGGCCTACGCGCAGAAGGCCACCACAAAAAATGCGAGGCGCCGGCTGTGCACCGGCGCCTCGCTGCCTAGTCCAGGGGAGGGACTAAGACCAGAACCATCATCAGAACTGATACTTGACCTGCAGGTTCACCTCACGGCCTTCGATGGAGCGGGCGAGAATGACGCCGCCGCCACTGGCGAAGCCAAACAGGCGCGCATTGCCTTCGGTGATGCCAATCTGGTTGGTGAGATTGGTGCCACGCAGCGTCACTACCCAGTTCGGACCGATGTTGGCCATCGCGCCGGCGCTGAAATCGTAGTAGTGGCCAAGCGGCTGTTGGTTCAACTGGTCGCCATAGCGGGTACCCACGTATTCATAGTTCAGCCACAGCTTCAGGCTGCCCCAACTCGTGGGAATCACGTAGGCCGGGGTCAAGCGGTATTGCACCTTCGGCTGGCGGTCGATCTGATTGCCACTGATGGTGTCGCAACGATTGCTGCCATCCTGCGCCACGTACGGCACGCAGCCGGTGTAGTCGGAGTAATGACCGTTCATGTAGTTGCCGCTGAGCGCAATCGAAAAATTCTCGAACGGCTTCACCGTCACCGCGGCGTTGAGGCCCTTGGTCACCGAGCCGTAGACAAGGTTGATCTGGCCGGTGGGCAGATTGATCGAATACGGAATGCCGTGGAACAGCCTGCGATAGGCCGTTATGTCGGCGAAGATCCACGGCGCCTGGTACTTGAACCCGACTTCCATGTTGTGAATCTTCTCGATCGGCGGGTGATCGAGGTTCACCACATCGTCAAAGCCCGGCAGGAACACACCGTCGTTGACGCGCGCGTAGGCGCTCATGTTGTCATTGAAGGTGTAGTTGGCGCCCACCGTCCACGACGGCGCGCTGCGCGAGCTGCTCGGGTGGATCTTGCTGTTGACCAGGAACTCGGCGTTGTTGTTGTACACCGTGTTCGGGTTGTTATCGAGGTCGCCCGACGAGGTGTTCTGGAACCATCCGCCGATGTCATCGTGATGAATGCGGACACCGCCGTCAAAACGCCACTTTCCCACGTTCCAGACATCCGCCAGGTAGAACGCCCAGGTGGTGGCGTGCCAGCGTTCGTTGAACGCCATCCACGACTGCGGCTGGTTGTTCCAGAACAGGCCCTGGTTGTCCGTGAGTGCGTAGTTGTTCACGCCATCGGTCATGTTGACGACGATCGGACTCGGATTGTTCTGGGCCTGCATCAGCATGTTCAGGCCGTCTTCTTCGATATGGCGCTCGGAGTACACCGCGGCGTAGTTGCCGAAGGTCAACGTGTTGCCTTCGAAGATTTCCTTACTGAGGCGGAATTCGTTGGTGACCGAATTGATCTGCTTGTGGATGTATTCCGGATTCTGGATCGTGACGTTCTCGTTCATGTTCGCCGGCTTGCCATTGGTATAGGTGGCATTGGCCGTGAGGTTGGACGGCAGGCCGAACGAGGAGGCCATGCCGGCAATGGTATTGGACAGCGTGTCCGGGTTGGCGCCCGTGCTGTAGAACGCGGTGGTGTCCATGTTGCCATTGGCAAAGAACAGCTTGTCCGACAGCGACCAGCCGTTATCCCAATCCAAATCCAGATTGGCGCCGAAGATGTGGACGTTGCCACCCTGGCCGTTGGCCATGTCGATGTTCTGCCCGGCCGGCGCACAACCCGCGGTGTAGCACGGGTCCAGCTGCAGGAACATGCGGCGGGAGGCGTTGCTGCCGAACGTACCCGTGAGGGGGCTGAAGTTGGGGTAGGCCGAGAACTGGCCGGCCGAGGGGTTGAGGATCGGCGTGTCGGTCACCCACTGGTTCTTGTCCTTCAGCACACGCGCGAAGAACATGATCGAACCGTGGTCGAGGTCGTGGCTGAGCGTAGCCGTCAGCTGGCCACCGTCGTCGGCGGGAAACTGCGGATTGCGCACGCCATCGGATTTGCGCCAGAAGCCGCCGATGCTGCCGTACCAGCCGCTGTCCTTGCTGATCGGGAAACCATAGAAACCGTCGAGGCGATACATGCCTTCGGAACCGACGGTAAAGCCGATATCACCCGTGGGCTTGCTGCTGCCTTCGCGCAGGATGAAGTTGGCGATCACGCCCGGCTGGCCATTGCCGTACAGCACCGAGGTGCCGCCCTGGACCGCCTCAAGGCGATCGATGGTGTCATCCAGACGCACCATGGCATCGGTGAAGTAGTCCCACTTCGGGAACAACGGCGAGCCGTTCAACTGCATGGTGACGAATGGCGCACCACTGTCGGATGGGAAGCCGGCGACTTCGATGTTTGCACCGGTCTGGCCACCCGATGATTCCGGATAGACACCCGGCGAGATCTTCAGCAAGTCGGCCACGCTGACCGGATTGAGTTCCTTGATCTGCTGCAGGGAAACCGAGGTGATCGAATAGCTGGCGTCGATCTTGCGGATACCGCCCGCCGTGGAGTTACCCGTTACCACCACCTGATCCAGGCTCTGTACGGTACGGTTGGCCGATGCCGCCTGCTGGCGTTGTTCGACCGAGGCGTTATTGGCCGCCCTGGCAGGCTGCGCCTGATTCTGATCCTGGGTCTGCGTTTGCGCTGCCGGCGCTGACGCATCCTGGGCGTGCAACGCGCTGGTCATCAACACGGCGCCGATGGCGGCAGCCAACACCTGCTTATCGATCTTCTTCCAACCCTTCATTTCGAAAGTTCCTCCCCGGAACATTGGAACGTTGCGTTCGTCGTGGCATCGATTCAGTCGCGTAAGCGCGCTGACCTGTGTTGTGTTTTGCGATACGGCGCCGCGTTGGCTGGCAACCCACATGCCGTAGCCCCCTGCGCTGTGGGCCGCATCCTATCGCATATTTTTCTATTTGTCCTACCATAGTACGATACGTCAAAAGTGACGGATGACGACCGGGCAACGAAGCTCATGCGGTCGAACTAAGCGCCTCAAGGCAACGCGAGGGGAAGGGTTTGCTTTGGCCGCAATGAGCAGCCGGCGTCATGACTGTCGTCACGAGATCGGTAGGCGAACCGCGGGAAGCGCGAGGCGTCTGCGCATCGAGATGCGCGGTTCAAACGTTGCTCGACGACCTTGTATGATAAATTCCAGCGAACGTTGCACCGCAGCACAGGGTGACGTTTGAATCATGTGGCAGAACGCGAGACACGCAACGCGCGCGTGACCTACGCTGCGGAGAAAAGCACACCATGAAAGCGACGGATGCACGCAGTTTGCACGGCCAGGTTGTCCGTGAACTGGGCACAAGGATCGTTGCCGGCGACCTCAAGCCCGGCGATGTGTTGCCGCGCGAGGATGCCCTTGCCGAGAGCATGCAGGTCAGCCGCAACGCGTTGCGCGAAGCGCTGAAGGTGTTGTCCGCCAAAGGCCTGATCGAGGCCCGCCCGAAAACCGGCACCCGCATCCGCCCCACGGAATCGTGGAACCAGCTCGACCCGGACGTGCTTTCCTGGCGTTGCGCGTCCATGCCTACCGACGATTTCATCGAGAAGTTGGTCGAGATGCGTGAGATCATCGAACCGGCCGCCGCCGCTGCAGCAGCACGCAAGCGCACCGCCGCGCAGCTTGCCAAGATCGACACCGCCTACCATCAGATGGACGCTGCCAAGGACACTAGCGAGTGGGCTGTGGCTGACCTCAGCTTCCACAACGCCGTGCTTCAGGCCACCGGCAACGAGATGATGATCTCGCTGTTTTCGGTGATCGAGAGCGTGCTGGGTATGTTCTTTGTGTTGTCGGCCCAAACGGTGGCGGATTTCAAATACTCGCTGCCGCATCACCATAAGGTGCTTGAGGCCATTCGCCGTAATCAGCCGGAGGTGGCTCGCAAGGCTATGCAGGCGATGATTACCGACTCGCGTGGCAATCTTGAGAAGCGGCGTAAGAAGGGTGCGAAGAAGGCGCATTGATGGGGGATTGGGTTTGCGAAATCCACTCCCACTTCACATTTGCATCTGACCAGACTGCATAGCCGAGGAGCCTTGCTCTTGTAACCCTCTCCCAGCGGGAGAGGACTGGTGTGATTGACGGTGCTCGCGATAACGCGCGTGTCCCTCACCGTCATTCCCGTGAACGCTTGTTTCCCTCACCGTCATCCCCGCGAAAGCGGGAAGCGCTTTACAACAGCGAAGCTGGTCATCCAGTGACTTTGCTCTTGGCTCTGAATGTGGCGTTTCCGCCAGCGTGCCGCCTACGACGCAAAGCTAGTCCCCGTGGGACGCGGCGGGCGTTTCGATCACCTGCCGGCGCTCGAGTCACTTTTCTTTTGCTGGCCCAAAAGTCCCACGGGGATTAGCTTCGCGTCAAAAGTAACCCAAAGAAAACGGCCTCAAGAGCGAGGTAGTCGTAGCGTCATGTTGAATAAGAACCTTGGCTGCCGCGAAGCTCGAATCGTCACGATCGCCCGACACGCGGTACGGCTACACCGCAACGCACCATAGCGAAGAGGGCTAAAAGCAACGAGGTACGGCTCTTGGCTCCTGGCTCCCTCTCCCATTGCGGGAGAGGGCTGGGGAGAGGGGGGGTAATTCTTGCCTCACCACTTCGTCTTAGCCGTCACCCCGGCGCCGGCCGGGGTCCAGAGCCTCGGTATCTGGCTGTCGCGATTGAGCGAAACACCGCCTACGACGCAAAGCCAGCCGCACGCTACATCTCGCGCATCACGTCGTGGAGCTTCCCAAGAAACTCCTCGGCATTAGCCTGACTGAACACGATGGGCGGCTTGATCTTCAGCACGTTGTCGTCCGGTCCGTCGGTGGAGAGCAGCACATGACGCGCCTTCATTGCCTCCACCACGGCCTTGGCACGCGGCGAGTCCGGTGTCTTGGCACCACGGTCGCACACGAACTCCGCACCGATAAATAGCCCCTGCCCGCGCACATCGCCTATCACTTCATAACGCTGCTGCAGTTCACGCAGGCCGGCCATGAGGAGGTTGCCTACATGTCGCGCGTTTTCCTGCAGCTGCTCCTCCGCGATCACGTCCAGCACCGCCAGCGCGATGGCGCACGACACGGGGTTGCCAGCGAAAGTGTTGAAGTACTCCATGCCCGTGACAAAGCTCGCGGCAATCTCCGGCGTGGTCACCACCGCACCCATGGGGTGGCCGTTACCGATGGGCTTGCCCAGCGTCACGATGTCAGGCACCACGCCCTGGCACTCGAACGCCCAGAAGTGATCGCCCACCCGGCCAAAACCGACCTGCACTTCGTCAGCCAGGCATACGCCGCCCGCTGCTCGCACGGCAGCGTACGCTTCCGCCAGATAACCTTGTGGCGGCACGATCTGACCACCACATCCGAGCAACGATTCCGCATAGAACGCCGCCGGGGCTACGCCGTATTCGCGCAGCTCGCCAATCGCCGATGAGGCCAGCCGCCCGTACTTGGGACCCGCATCGGGCGTATCACCGAAGAGGCCGCGATACGTATCTGGCATCGGCAACACGCTCACGTGCGTGCCCTGCCCCACACCACCCTTGCCGTTGAACTTGTACGGGCTCAGTTCGATCATCGAAGGCGAGTGACCGTGATAGGCATGGTCCAGCACGATGACGCCCTCGGCGCGTGTATGCGCACGCGCCAACCGGAGTGCCAGGTCGTTGGCCTCGGTGCCCGAGTTGGTCAGGAAAACCACTGACAGTGACTTGGGCAGCGTAGCCGTGAGTCGAAGCGCGTACTCGACGATGTTGTCGTGCAGATAACGCGTATTGGTATTGAGCAGCGCCATCTGCGCCTGCCCCGCCGCCACAACGCGCGGATGGCAGTGGCCGACATGGCACACGTTGTTGACCATATCCAGGTAGGCCTTGCCATGCTGGTCGTATAGCCAAACTCCCTCACCACGCACGATTTTCAGCGGCTCCAGGTAAGCGACGCTGAGTGTGGGGTTCAGATGCGCCTTGCGCAGCTGAAGAATCTCGTCATTGCCTCGCTCGGGCACCACGCGGGCCGACGGATGGGAAGCAGTGTCAATCATGGCTGGATTCCAGATAGGGCCGCACGATGGCTTCGTGGTCGACGTCGGCAAGTTCTCCAAGCAACTGCCGCACGCCGCGCTGGGAGACCAGAACGAAGGGATTGTCCGGCTGCTCCCGATGCGAACGTGTCGCCATCAGGATGCTATGGCACAAGCGCGCCAGAATGAATGCATGCAGACGTTGCAGCTCGATACGCGTGAGCGGGTACTCGGCCAGATAACCGTCGACGATGCGTTGCGCACAGGCAACCGGATCCACCTCGTGTTGCATGGCGTAGGTGCAGGCGATGGCAAGATCGGCCAGTCGGAAGCTGGTGCACATATCGCCGAAATCGATCACGGCGCTGACCCGGCTTTCGGCACCGTCGTCGGCGACGATCACATTCATATCATTGGCGTCGTTGTGCAGCACGGTCACCGGCATCTCGGCACACCATTGCGGCAGCGCAGCGCAGAACGCTCCCGCCCGAGCTTCAACGATACCGCGCAGCGCTGCATCATCAATGTGGTTCACCTCGCCCATCAAACCGGGCAGATGCATCAGGTTCCAATCGTGCTGGCGATTGGCCGCCGGGTGTTGGAAGTCCTTCAGCCCGCGTGTGAGTCGCCCCACCGCGCGCCCCAAACTTGCATGCAGGGCGCCTCTCTGATCAGGCCACACCTTGCCGATAGCCTCCGCATAGGTCTTGCCCGGCACATAACTGAGCACGCGCACCAGGCAGGACTGTCCTGCCACCGGCAGCGCCAGCAGGTGCTCACCACCCTGTGACAGCTGCACCCTTGGGACGCCCAGCGACGGCTCGCGTGCCGCCAGCGCCATCATGGCGTGGTTTTCCAATTCGATATCCGGGCGCGACCACGAGGGATGCGCCACCTTGAGCACGTAATCGCCGCCATCGGCACGAATGCGAAAGTTTTGGTCCGCGTAGGATGGCAACGGACTGATCTCGCCATGGATATGCCAATGGCGTTCTGCCAGATTCAATGCCGCGTCCGGGGTCAATAGATCCATGGGCGAACTCACCTACCAGAGATTGCAGCTGTCCTAATAGTAGTATAATTTGACAATTAGAACTGGCTAACGGAAGCCCCTATGTTTCGGCCTTTGCTCGCAACGGCTCTGACCACCGCCATGATGATCGCCAGCGCGACGGCCACTCCGGCCGATGTGGCTGGCCCGCATCAGCCACAGGGCGCAGCCCTGCTGCACCAGCGCGAGCCAATGAGCATCGGCGTGTTCTATTACCCGGAACAGTGGCCGCGCGACCAATGGCAACGTGACTTCAACGGCATGGCCAAGCTGGGGTTTACCTTCACCCACATGGCCGAGTTCAGCTGGACCTATCTGGAGCCGGAAGAAGGCCGCTTCGATTTCACCTGGCTGGACGACGCCATCGCCATGGCGGACAAGGCCGGCCTGCGCGTGATTATCGGTACGCCGACCGGAGCCCCACCCAGCTGGATGGGCGAGCGCTATCCCGAGGTCTATCGCGTCGATGAGCGAGGCCAGCGTCATGAGCATGGCATTCGCGCGGAGGTGTCGCTGTCCAACGCGAAGTACCAGGCCTTCGTGAACCGCCTGGTCACAGCGATGGCGCAGCACTACGGCCATGATCGCCGCGTATGGGGCTGGCAGGTGGACAACGAGCCGGGCAGCTTCGCCGATTTCAGCGACAGTGCACGCGACGCCTTCCGCCAGTGGTTGCAACGCAAGTACGGCACCATCGATGCGATGAATGCCGCCTGGGGTGGCTCGTTCTGGAGCACGCGCTATACAAGCTTTGGCCAGGTGCTGCTACCGAACGCCACGCTGGCCGCCGAAGACAAGTTGAGCCCGCATGCGCTGCTGGATCTCGCCCGCTTTCAGGCCGACACCACCGGGCAGTTTCTGGATGGGCAGGCAGCGATCATCAAGAAATTTGCGACACCCGAACAATGGGTGACGACCAACTACACCAACGTTTCCACCGCGACAGATCCGCGCCGTAGCCACGGCCTGGACTTCACCACCTTCACGCTTTATCCGGTTGCGGGCGCCAACGTATTGGGCGGCGACAGCTTCGCCATAGGCAAGCCGGCGAACCTGATGGAAGCGGCGGCCTTTTTCCGCCCCATCACCGGAACCTTTGGTGTGATGGAGCTGCAACCGGGCCAGGTCAACTGGGGCGAAATCAATCCACAACCCATGCCGGGCGCAGTCAGCATGTGGATGTGGCATGCGTTCGCTTCGGGTGCCTCGTTGCTCAGCACGTATCGCTACCGCCATCCGCTGCGTGGCAGCGAGATGTATCACGAAGGCATTGTCGGTACGGACGGCGTGACGCTTTCGCGCACCGGCCGCGAGTTTGTCGACACTGTGCACGACATTCAGGCGCTCGAGAAAAAGCTCGACGCGCAAGCGCGATTGCCAGCACGCATGGCCGCGCGATCCACGGGCTATCTGTGGAGCCAGGACGTTTTCTGGGATCTTGAGATCCAGCCGCAAACCACGCAGTGGAACAGTTGGGCTTATCGGAACACCTACACGCTGGCGGTCAAGAGCACCGGCGCGCCGATGGACTTCATCGCCGAGGGCGATGACTTCTCCCGCTATCCGTTCGTGGTTGCACCGGCTTACCAGATGGTAAGCAAAGCCTTGGCGGAGAAGTGGCGCAAGTATGTGGAACAAGGCGGCCACCTGATCCTGACCAGCCGCACCGGACAGAAGAACGAACTCGGACACTTCCATGAGGGCCCGTGGTCCGCGCCGATTCTCGACTTGATCGGTGCAGACGTGGAGGGCTTTGACATGATTCCGCCGAGCGCCAACGGGCATGTCACGGCGGCCGGCAAAACACATGACTGGCATCGCTGGGCCGACATCCTCTCGCCACGCGCCGGCACCGAAGTGCTTGCTACGTATGCCGACCACTACTACGCAGGCAAGGCCGCCGCGACCACTCGCCGCCTGGGCAAGGGCAGCGTCACCATGATCGGTGTTTCCACCGACGACGGTGTGCTGGAACGCGAGCTTGTGCGCAGCGTGTATCAGCGAGCAGGCGTTGCCATCGAGGATCTGCCCAAGGGCGTGTTCGTCGAATGGCGGGGCGGCTACAACGTGATGGTGAACTACAACCCGGAGCCCTTCCAACCAACGCTGCCCGCGGGGGCGCAGATCATCCACGGCAAGGCACCGCTTGCACCGGCGCAGACGCTGGTGTGGAAGGAAGCGCCGTGAGTTTTGCCGCCACCCTTCACACGAGTGCGCGCGCATGAGCGGCCTGATTGCCCTCGATTGGGGAACCTCGCAGCTGCGTGCGTACTGGCTGGATGGTAACGGCCAGATCCATGAGTCACGGACACGTCCCTGGGGGGTGCGCCACCTGCCCGACGGCGGCTTCGATGCCGCGCTTGCTGACATCACCGCAGGTTGGCCCACACTGCCCCGCCTTGCCTGCGGCATGATCGGCAGTCGCCAGGGTTGGCTGGAAGTGCCATACGTCGAACTTCCTGCCAACCTCGACAAGCTGGGCACTTCAGTGCGCCAGGTGCGCGCGGCAGATGGCATGGACGTCCAAATGGTTCCCGGCCTGCATAACTCGCACGGTCCGGATGTGATGCGCGGCGAGGAAACCCAGATCATCGGTGCCATGGTGCTTGAGCCTTCGCTGGCCACCGCGTCGAACTGGGTGCTTCCGGGCACGCATAGCAAATGGGTGAGCGTGAGGAATGGCGCGGTCACCGACTTCTGCACACTGATGACCGGTGAGTTGTTTTCGCTGCTGTGGAATCACTCCATCCTTGGCACCGGCCAACGCGATGCACTGGCAACACCCGATGCGTTCGAGCGCGGCGTGATGACGGCACGCGACAGCAGCTCAGAAGGTGCCCTCAGCCGGCTGTTCTCCGCGCGATCGCTGATGCTCGATGGCAGCCTCGCACCCGGCGCCGTTTCCGAGTACCTGTCGGGCTTGTTGATCGGCGAAGAGTTTCGCGTTGCCCTGACTGCACGCCGCTTCCCGCCCGATGAGCCGTTTCAGCTGATCGGCGACGATGCCCTGTGCGATCGCTACCGCATCGCAGCGTCGCACTTCGGCATCACGCTACGCGCTCCTGTCGTTGATGCTGCGGCTTACGGGCTTTGGCATATCGCCCGTCATATCGGTCTTGTCCCACACAGTGGGTCGTCGTTGCCCAAGGATTCCATGCCGTGCTGAGCGCCTGGCTCAACCCTTTGTCTCTCATTGCCATCCTTCGCGGCATTCGCCCTGACGAAGCGGCCGCCGTGGGTCGCGCACTCGCCGACGCCGGCTTTCGCGTGATGGAAGTGCCGCTCAACTCGCCGCGCCCTTACGACAGCATCCGCGCCATGGTGCAAACCCTGGGCGACGACTGCCTGGTTGGCGCGGGCACGGTGATGAGTGCCGAGCAAGTTGATGAGGTAGCCGCTGCCGGCGGAAAGCTGGTGGTGATGCCGCACGCGGACACCAGGGTCATTCGCGCTGCCAAGCAAGCCGGGTTGCTGTGCGTGCCCGGCGTTGCCACACCCACCGAAGCCTTCAGTGCGCTGGCTGCTGGCGCCGATGGACTGAAGTTGTTTCCCGCCCATCAGGTGACTGAGGAAGGGCTCAAAGCCTGGCGTGCAGTCTTGCCAAACGATGTACCGGTATTGCCGGTCGGCGGCATTGCTCCCGACAACATGGCGTCGTGGATAGCTGCCGGCGCGCAAGGGTTTGGCATTGGCTCGGCGCTGTATGCGCCGGGCATCGATCTCCATGAGATCACTCGTCGGGCCCGTGCCTTCGCGCAGGCATGGGTCGCCATTTCAAGAACTTCCAAGGATGTCCGCGCATGAAGATCACTCGACTCACCACCTTTCTCGTGCCGCCGCGTTGGCTGTTTCTGCGCATCGACACGGATGCCGGCATCTGCGGCTGGGGCGAGCCGATTGTTGAAGGGCGCGCGCATACGGTGGCAGCGGCCGTCGAGGAGCTTTCCGATTACCTGATCGGCAAGGACCCGCGCCACATCGAAGATCTGTGGAATGTGATGTACCGCGGTGGCTTCTACCGTGGCGGCCCCATCCTGATGAGTGCCATCGCCGGCATCGACCAGGCGCTGTGGGACATCAAGGGCAAGCATCTCGGCGTGCCGGTGCATGAGCTGCTCGGCGGCCCGGTGCGCCAGCGCATTCGCGTCTATTCGTGGATCGGCGGCGATCGACCGGCCGACACGGCAAAGGCCGCCAAGGCGGCGGTCGAGCGCGGCTTTACTGCCGTGAAGATGAATGGCACCGAGGAAATGCACTACGTCGACAGCCACGCCAAGGTCGAGCGCGTACTGGAGAACGTGCATGCGGTGCGCGAGGCCGTCGGCCCACATGTCGGCCTGGGCGTGGATTTCCATGGCCGCGTGCACAAGCCCATGGCCAAGGTGCTTATGCGCGAGTTGGCACCTTACAACCTGATGTTTATCGAGGAACCGGTGTTGTCCGAACATCTGGACGCGATACCGGAGCTTGCCAGCATTTCACCGGCACCTATCGCGCTGGGCGAACGCCTGTATACGCGCTACGACTTCAAGCGCGTGTTGACCATCGGCGGCGTCGACATCATTCAGCCTGATCCGTCACACGCCGGCGGCATTACGGAAACCCGCAAGATCGCCGCCATGGCGGAAGCTTTCGACGTGGCACTGGCGTTGCATTGTCCGTTGGGACCGATTGCGCTTGCCGCCAACCTCCAGCTCGATGCGGTGTGCCACAACGCGTTCATCCAGGAACAAGGCCTCGGCATCCACTACAACACGTCGAACGATCTGCTCGACTACGTTGCCAAGCGCGATGTATTCGCCTACGAAGATGGCTACGTGACGATTCCAGACGGTCCCGGCCTGGGTATCGAGATCAACGAAGACTACGTGGCCGAGCGCGCCAAGGTGGGGCATCGCTGGCGCAACCCGGTGTGGCGCCACGACGACGGCAGCGTTGCCGAGTGGTAAACATGATCCCCCTGCCTTGCCGCCATACCGGAGTCCGTCGATGACAGCGTTCGCCACCTACCCCAGCCTGATGGACCGCAGTGTGCTGATTACCGGCGGCGCGACTGGCATTGGTGCGGCTTTCGTCGAGCACTTTGCACGACAGGGTGCACGGGTGGCGTTTCTCGATATCGATGACGCCAGCGCAGCGTCACTGCGTGCTTCGCTCGCTGATGCGCGGCATGCACCGCACTATCTGCATTGCGACATCACCGAGCTGGATGCGCTGAAGGGCGCCATCGATGCGGCGCGCAAGGTCATCGGCCCTGTCGCTGTCTTGGTCAACAACGCAGCCAACGACCATCGCCACGAGCTAGGTGAGGTCGATGCCGCCAGCTTCGAACGCAACGTCGCGGTCAACCTGCGGCACCAGGTCTTCGCCACGCAAGCCGTCATTCCCGATATGCGCCAGCTCGGTGGCGGCTCGATCATCTGCCTTGGCTCCACCGGCTGGATGAAGAAGAACAGTGGCTATCCGCTCTACGCAATGGCCAAGGCGGCGGTACACGGTTTCGTCAACGGCATGGCACGCGAGCTTGGCCAGAATCAGATACGCATCAACTGTCTGGTGCCGGGCTGGGTCATTACGGACAAGCAGGCGCGCTTGTGGCTCGACGATGCCGGCCGCGAGGAAATCGCTCGCGTGCAATGCATGCCGGGTTTCCTCCGTGCTGAGGATCTGGCGCGCGCCGCACTGTTCCTGGCGGCGGATGACAGCCGCATGTGCACTGGTCAGGACTTCATCGTGGATGGCGGCTGGGTATGACCTTGCCCGTCATGGATGTCGCACTCGATGCTGGCAACGTGCTGGGCGAAGGCATTGTCTGGTGTGAACGGGCACAGGCGCTGTACTGGACCGACATCCAGCGCGCCACGCTCTTTCGTCTCCATCCTGAGAGTGGCGAGCAGAAACAATGGGCGATGCCCGAGCGGCTCGCTTCGTTCGCGTTGTGCCAAGACGATGGCTGGCTCTTGCTGGCGCTGGCGTCGCAACTTGCGTTCTTTCGCCTCGATGATGGCGACCTTCGAAAACTTCACGCCGTTGAGCCGGACCTGCCGACGCGCTGCAACGACGGCGCCTGCGATCGCCAGGGACGCTTTGTCTTCGGCACCATGCATGAGCCCGCTGCAGGTGGGAAACAATGCCTGGGCAGTTTCTGGCGCGTGAACCACGACCTCAGTATGGAACGACTCGCGCTGCCTCAGGTCGCGATCAGCAACAGCATCGCCTTCAGCCCGGAAGGCGACACCATGTACTTCTGCGATTCGCTGTCTTGCCGCATCCATCGCTGCGCCTACGGCAACGAGCTGGGCACACCTCGCCTTTTTGTTGACCTCGGTGATGTGCACGGTGAGCCGGACGGCTCCTGCGTCGATGCCGAGGGCCACCTGTGGAATGCACAATGGGGGCTGGGGCGTGTGGTGCGCTACGCGCCGGACGGCTCCCAGCAGCAGATCGTCACCACTCCTGCCAACCAGCCGACTCGGCCGGCGCTCGGCGGGCCGCAGTTGCAAACGCTTTATGTCACCAGCGCACGCGACGGACTGCGTGCAGAACAGCTCGATGCAGACCCTCATGCCGGCGCCTTGTTCCAGTGGCGCGCCGACGTGCCCGGGCTGCCCGAGCCACGTTTCGCCGGCTCGCCTCCCTGAGCGCAGCCACACCCGCCGTCGCCATCCACTAGCCCTAGGATCGTCCCTGATGAATGCCGTAGCGACACCCTCGATCAGTCTCGCCCGTACCGCGGCGGTATTCACCTGCATTCTTGCCGCGCTCGCCGGACTTATGTTCGGCCTGGATATCGGCGTGATCTCGGGCGCTACGCCCTTCATCCAGAAAGAGTTCCAGGTCTCCGATCACATGATCGAGTGGATCGTCAGCGCGATGATGCTCGGTGCGGCGGTGGGCGCACTCGGCGCATCGTGGATGTCGGCCATGCTGGGGCGAAAACGCTCGCTGATCCTCGGCGCGCTGTTGTTTGTGGCCGGCTCGCTGCTCTGCGGTGGTGCGGGCTCTGCACAGATGCTGGTGGCCGCACGCTTCGTTCTTGGCCTTGCCATTGGTATCGCCACCTTCACGGCACCGCTGTATCTGGCCGAGGTGGCACCTGAGAAAATTCGTGGCGCAATGATCTCGCTGTATCAGCTGATGATCACCATCGGCATTCTGGTCGCATTCCTCTCCGACACTGCCTTCAGCTACACCGGCAACTGGCGCTGGATGCTCGGCATCATCGCCATTCCGGGTGCGCTGTTCCTGCTTGGCCTCTTTTTTCTTCCCGACAGCCCGCGCTGGCTGATGATGCGCGGCCGCACCCAGCACGCCAAAGAGGTGCTGTGCCGCCTGCGCGGCGATGAAGGCCAGGCGAATCGCGAACTGGCGGATATCGCCGAGCAGCTCAGCACACCGCAGCGTGGCTGGCATCTGTTTCAGGAGAATGCCAACTTCCGCCGCTCGGTGGGCCTTGGCGTGCTGCTGCAGCTGATGCAACAGTTCACCGGCATGAACGTGGTGATGTACTACGCGCCGCGCATCTTCCAGAACATGGGCTACGACGAGCATGCACAGCTGTGGTTCACCGCTATCGTCGGCCTGACCAATGTGCTCGCCACGTTCATCGCGATTGGCCTGGTCGACCGGCTCGGGCGCAAGCCGATTCTTTACACCGGCTTTGCAGTGATGGCCGTGGGGCTTGGCGTGGTGGGCGCGATGATGAATGCCGGCATTGCAACGCATGCGCAGCAGCTGTTCACCGTGGGCATGTTGCTGACCTTCATCGTCGGCTTCGCCATGTCGGCAGGCCCGCTGATCTGGACGCTCTGCTCGGAAGTTCAGCCATTGAAGGGCCGCGATTTCGGCATCGGCTGCTCCACCTTCACCAACTGGATCGCCAACATGATCGTGGGCGCGACCTTTCTGTCGCTACTCAACGGTATCGGCACCGGCGCCACGTTCTGGCTCTACGGTGCGCTAAACCTGGTTTTCATTGCGCTCACCTTCTGGCTGGTGCCCGAGACCAAGGGCGTCACGCTGGAACAAATCGAGCGCAACCTGATGGCCGGCCTGCCGCTGCGCAGTATCGGCACGCCGCCCGCCACGTCACACGCATCCGCGCCGCATCGCATGGACGCGCACGCCACCTCGCAGGAGAGTGCCTAAGCGTGGCTAACAAAACGACGGCGCCTCAGGCTCGTCATTCCGGCGTGGGCCCGGATAACGTCCCATAGGTTTGTTAGCGGCTCTAAGTCCCCGATACCCGAACGCCCCCGCTCCCCTGCTGAGGAAGGTCGCACCATGGCTGCAACGACGATGGACAGGGATGAACCAAAACTCCGTCGCGTTCTCGGCACGTGGGATCTGATTCTCTTCAACATCGTGGCCATCGTCGCGTTGCGATGGCTATCGGTGGCGGCGCAGGTTGGCCCCTCCAGCCTGCTGCTGTGGTTGCTGGGGCTGGTCGGCTTCTTCGTTCCGCTGGCACTCGCCGTGCTTGACCTGAGTGCGCGCATTCCGGGGGAAGGCGGTCTCTATCTTTGGACCAAGGCGGCGTTCGGCGACCTACATGGCTTTATTGCCGGGTGGACCTACTGGGTTTCCAACCTCGCCTATTTCCCCACCGCACTGTTGTTCAGTGCCGGCATCTTTCTGCACGTCGGCGGCGATCGTTGGCTGCAGCACGCCAACGACAGTGGCTACAACCTGCTCTATTGCCTGCTCGTGCTGTGGACCGCGACAGGCCTGGGCATTCTTGGCCTTGAGCGGGCGAAGTGGCTGCAGAACATCGGCGGCATCGCCACCTGGACCGCCGCGGCTCTGATTCTCGGCGGCGGTGCACTCGCACTGTTTCGGTTCGGCAGCGCGACCGCTTTCACCGTTGCCAAGCTGACGCCCGACTTCGGACAGCTGTCGACGTTTTCCAGTCTCGCCACCATTGCCCTTGCCTTTCAGGGGCTCGAGTTGGGCCCCATCATGGGCGGCGAAATCAGGGACCCGTCGCGACAGATTCCGCGCGCCACCATCATTTCCTGCTTTGTGATCGCGGCCATCTATATCGCAGGCACGACGTCACTGCTGGTCGCCCTGCCCGCCTCCACCATCGACATCATCAGCGGTATTCCGCAGGCGTTGTCCGCCATTGGCGAGCGTGCACACCTGCCGTGGTTCGGCTCGATCACCGCCGCCTTCGTTACCCTGGGCACCATTGGCGGCATTACCGCATGGATCACCGCCACGGCCCGCCTGCCTTTCGTGGTCGGCCTGGATCGCTATTTGCCCGCGGCGCTTGGCCGTCTGCATCCGCGCTTTGAGACACCGCATGTGGCGCTACTCATCCAGGGCGTGCTGACCTCGTTGATGCTGGTGGCGGCGCTTTCCGGCGCAACCATCCACGAGGCGTACATCATCCTCATCGACATGACCGCCATCATGTCCCTGCTCCCATTAACCTACATCCTGCTCGCGTATCCGCTGCTGCGCCGACGCGCTGCACGCACAGATGCCACAGCAACCGCATCACCACTCGGCGCCACCGCCGCGCTAGTTGCCGGCTGCACCGGCTTCGCGTTTGTCGCGCTCGCCATCATCACATCGACGATTCCGCCAGCCGGCACCAACACCACGCTCTTTCTTTGCAAAGTGGTGGGCGGCTCGGCGTTCCTGATCAGCATCGGCCTGGTGTTCTACTGGCGTCGCCGACATCGGCCATAAAAAACCCCGAGCATGTCGGGGGCCTGGATCGGGCGCGAATGCGTCCAAAAAGTATCGGCAATCGCTGACAGGCAATGTGCCGTCCTTTTGCTAACGTCGAGTTGTCACTCGTGGGGGCTCTTGCAGCACTTGGGCGAGTGACCATGACCTTGGGTCATGAGGCGCGGGCCGAGAGTGTAAGAGCACTCCCGACCCGCTAACCATAACCAACTTATGTAGAGTTGATGATGGCTGTCCACGATCATACGACATGCATTCGCGTGCCACTTCCCGGTGGCAGCGGTTCTTCGGCATGTGCCGGCGGCGAGCTAGCCGCTAGCCGGGCCGCGTCCCACCCTCCTTTGGGTGACCCGATCCACACGGCGTCTGCGGTACGGGCCAAGGTGCGTAGGCACCGAGGCCACCGGCGCAAACCTGGTGTGGCTCCACAGGGTCTGCTGGCCCAGCCGGCGGCGCAGCTGCCCTCCGGTGACATGAAGGCCGCATTCGAGAGAGTGATTCGATGTCTCGAACACGCGGCCTCTGGGGTAAAACTCTCACCCACCGTCGCAACCTAAGCACGTCTCTGATCGCCCCCGTGGCGCATCGGAGCTAGGTTCGGTGCGCCATCCTTCGGGCTTCATTGACGCTTGAATTAGGCATGCGCCTACACGATTCAGCGATGACGCTGAGTCGCTGCTTCGCCGTGCCCGACAGGAAAATCAGCCATGTCCAAGACCCATCCGGTCGTGCTCGTCTGCGGTGCCAGCGACTACGACAACGTACACGTGATGCACCGCGTACTCGACACCCACGCCATCTCCCTGTTGATCGTCGGCGACCGATCGGGCGCGGATAAGCTGGCGCGACGCTGGGCCGAAAGGACCGGCATGCATTACACCCAAGTGTCTGCACTCGAACGGCTAGCCGATAGCCCACAACGTTGGCGAAACCTGCTGATCGGCTTGTTGCAGCCTGATCTTGTGCTCGCCTTTCGCGGCGATGACACATCCCACCTGATGGTGGATGCGGCGCTCGCCACCGGCATCCCCGTCGAGACTATCAATGACGATGACCATTGGCGTCCGTTGCCTAAATAGCTTGTTCGACACATCGGGAGCGATCCACTCCGCCCTTTTCTTTAGAAAGGTGATGGGGCCGGCGTGGGCACGTTGTGTGTGCCCGACTCGGCCGGTCCATCCGAATTCGACACACCGTGATCACTACCGTTGTCACCCACCGGATTCGCATCAGGCAGCAAAGCAATGCGCGTGCAGAACTTATTTGCGGTACCAGTTCAGCGTCGACATGCCAACCCTCGCGCCGAGGCTGCGCATCGGTTGAAACGTCATGTAAGGACGTTGTGCCTGAGAACGCGCACAGACGCTTCTCAACAGCCACTTAAACTGTATGAACATACTTGTGACCCCAACAGTGGCTACTCCCTTAGTGAGCACAAGGTGGGCAAAGCCCCGTACGCCGTGCCCATGCGTCGCGTCCACGCGGGCACGCTGCGCTTTGCCCACCCTTGCTTGCTTCAGGTATTGCTTAGTGCAAACGCTTTGACATCGGATGCGTCGTATCCGCTTTGCAAGCGGTAGGTGCCATCGGTTGCCAGGGCATGCACATACAGATTCTCGGAGAAGGCCGCCTGGGGGCAGGAGCCGAGCAGCTGCTGCACCGACACATCCTGGGTGAAAAGCCCTCCGCTCAGGGTGAAGCCGTCAATGCTCGACAACACATAGCCGCCGGCGGACACGCCGGTGGAGACGGTGTTGTTGCCCTTAATGACACCAAAGTTGAACGTGGCGAAATTGCGCGGATGCGAGGCATTGAAACTGATGCGCACGCCCTGAGCCAGGCTCGTGTATTTGATAAAGCCGCACTTGCCCGACACCACCGGCGCCCCGTCCACATAAACCAGATGGCCCGCCCCATCGGTCAGCTCGACGTTCTGGATCACGGCGCTGCAAGGGGCGTTGTCGATGCGCACCTTGAACGACAGCGCGAGCGCATTGGCGGTATTGCCGGAATCGATGAGCAGGTCGCCATCGGGCGCGTTCACCGAGTTTCCGGCATTGCCGTAGTCAGACACTTGGAACACCGCCTTGGGCACCGCAACAACCTGGAACACGCCGGCGATCATGATCCCCAGTTCCAGGTCGAATCGATAGAGACCGTCATCCAGGGCGTGACTGTCGATGCTCGCACTCCAGAAGTCCGGGCTAGTCCATTGGATGGTCAAGGCCTTGTCGACGAGCGGGATCAGCGGTTCGTTGTAAATATCCCACTGCGGGATCCGGTAGCCGATGTCCTGGCCGCCACCCTCCGCGCCCAAGGTGATGGCGTGGGTCTCAAAATGGAACTGACCATTGCTCTGCGTGATCACGAAGTAACTCTTGGCGACCTGGCCGTTGATGACCTGGGGGGTTGCGCCGAAGATGTCGTTGAGGTTCGCGTCCTTGATCTGGGTGCGCTTCCAACGGTAATGGGTGACGCCGGCGGTTGGCAGTCCATCGCCGAAGAGCAGCTTGAAATTCAGGGTTCCGCCGAAGGGGCTGATTCGATGCGAATCGATAATGTCGGTGCAGCCGACGTTGAGCAGGCTCACCCCGCCCTGCACATTCACCCAGTTGCCGTCGTTTTGCTCGATATGCAACGCGGTGGCGCTTTCTCCGATCGACCTGAACCAGGCGAGTTCACCGTGCGCATTGATCCCACAGTCACACGGCATCACGCGCGAGTCGGTCACCTTGATGTTGATATCGGTGCCACAGGCGTAGTTCCACCATGTGTGGCATGGAAGCGCGGGACGGTACACCGTCACCCACTGGCCATTGATGTTGACCTCGACCCAGACATAGATGTTTAGCGGGCCGTCCTCGCTGAAAGTGTTTTCCCACATTTCGAAGTGACCATTGCAGTCGCTGTAGACGACGGTCTCTTCGTCGCAGGTGTAGAACCAGGGCCAATAGATGGGCCATAGGCAAAAGTACGGGTACAACAGCGCATGGTTGTCGTAGATCGCCTGGCGCACGGTCTCGACCGATCCTGAGGTAAGAGAGCGCAGGACGTGCGCCGGGATCTCCGGCAGTGCCGCCGACTTCGTCGCAAGCGACGCCACCGACGCCCGACGCAGGCCCGCGGAGGTAAAAGCCTGGCTGATCGGCCCGACCGGGTCGGGAATGGGGGGCGGCGCCACCTTGAGCTGGGACAGGCTGGCAAATTTGCCGCTGATTTCACCGATCACCCAGTCGGGGATCGGTCGATAGTAGATCGGGATGTGCGGAAACACGAACTCGGTTTCGACTTCGCAAATATGCACACGAGCATTGCATACGGGCAGGTTGACCGATTGCCCATCGATGAGGAAATCCTTGGTCAGGTGCCCCGTGATCAGGCAGTTGTACCAGGTCCACGGTTGCAGCACTGCGGAGGGAACGCGCAGCACATCGATGACATTTCCAGAGAAGTTCTGTACCACCTGATAGGCGCCTGCTTTGAGCAGGGCGCGCTCATCTAGCGTGCTGGCCGCCTCGCTCGGTACACCTTGCGCGATGTACAGCCTCGTTTGCCCTTCAAGCTCGGCCTTGGTGAACCTAAGGTTCGCCTGCAGTTGGTTGATGGGCGCCGACTCGACGACCTTGCCACGCCGGTCCACCACGTGCACATAGAGATTCGTCGCGTCCTTGGCGCCGGATTCCGCCGAAAATTGGATGATCACCGGCTTAAGTTCCTGGGTATTCATCGTCATACCTCCTGAATGTCGCCTACGCTGTTGAGGGTTCTTGGTGTTGCTCCTGGCTTTCGCAGACGCAACAGCCCGCACAAGGCAATTGATCAAATCGAATGGGGACTAAACGGCGGGGAATTGAGCCGCTTGCCAGCGTGCCGCGCGTACCTTTGCGACCATTTCTTTTGTGGATGCCCGTGCTTGACGGTGGTCCGGGCAGTGGACTGATGCAGGTAGAGATCTATCAAACCCCTATGTGATCTATTCGGAATCGCGTTGCATCACGTCCGCCCCGGAGCCGCTGGCGTTACGGGCAGTACGCATAAGGTGGTGGCCCTACCTGTAGCGACCTGGCCTGCAGCTTCAGTCGATAGGTCGCGAGCACTTGATCAGTTTGTGCATAAGTAGGGTCCGTTTGACCCCAGAAGAAGTCCGAAGCGTCGGAACTTGTCAGCGTCGCATTGGGATCGCCTTGCACACCTTTCCAGGTTGCCTCTGTCACGGGTGTGGTGAACAGCGACGGGTCGATAACCATGGTCTGCGACTGAAAGAACCCGGGACCGCGGACACACAATGTCGGCGCCACATGCCAGCCCCACTGCACGTGGCAGTTAGGGTTGTTTCTCGTGTTGACGTACAAGCTGCCTTGAATCCACACCTTGGACGGATTCAGGCCCATTGCAATCATGAGACGGCACATTTGGTGGGCTCGTCCCCAGCAACCATCGTCGGGATACAAGAACGGAATACACGGCGGAGGTACCTGCAACGGATCGCATGTGGTGGCATTCATGGCGTCGAACACGGTTTGCGCTTTGCTGCCCGAGATGCAACACCAGCAGGGCCACCATGGCCAGAAGCGGCGCAACCACACGCCCAGCCTCCAACGCAACGGAGGCTCTGGCACGAACCCGGGCTTAACGAAAGGGGGGCGTTGCTCATCGGGTGCCGGTGCGAAATCGCGCACTTCGATGACGTCGTGTTTGTCTGTTTCGACGACGATGACTGTCTGCTCCGAACGCGCTGCCTCGCGCAGCTTGCGCTCGAGAATCTCGTAGTCGGCATGGTCCCGTCGCAGCACGTGGCGTGCGTGCGATTGTTCAAGTTCAACGCTCAATCCCTCATCACCTGCTTCTCGAACAGCGACAACCCTCGTGACATAGGGGATCAAGAGCAGCACTATTTTGTCTGTCTGCGGATCGATCTCCAGGTAGACCGGGTGGCGAAGCTTGCTCAACCCGAGAAATATCTCCGCAAATCCGGGCGAACGCGGATCATCTGGATCGAGTCGAAGGCGCTGCCCGTTTTCCAATTCAACTGACAGGCCGGCTTCTTCCCGCAACAACGCTCTCGGATCGCGCTCGAGCGGCGGTGAAAAGCGAGCGACTCGTGAAACGGTGGCGTTGGGATTAGGCATAGCGACCTCCCACTTTCATTCGTGAAGCACGGCGGCATGGTTGGCCGGCGCGTCCATTCACTCATCCGTAGCTGCCGATGCCTACCGCCCAACATGGATGGCGAAGGCATGCCATTCGACGATGTCAGCGTTGCCGCCCTCGACAAGCGAGGGCGCTGCGGCCAAGCGGCTGTACATCACAGCCATGACGCCACGGAGGCCGATCTTCCGCAGCTCTTTCCCCGCTGCAATTGCCCAAAAGGTCTACGTTTAACTACGTGGAAATCCGCGCCTTTGTCAGCATCCGGCGCACATCACAACATGGTTGATCGATGGAGTTTAATCAGTTCATTTCTCGGCGCATGTTCGCCATACAGCTGCGATGTCAACGCCTGAGCCGATAGTGAAGTATGGGTGACGCGCGCGGATCGCTTACTCGCAACGCTCGATACGTCTCCATCATCACGTTGCGCACTTGCATCGCATTACATGCCCAAAGAACTACCCACTGCTCGTCCTTACATCCAACGGCTTATGGAAGTGCCACCCTCTTCCGTTCATTGTGCCGCGTCGCCAGATAACGATCGGCGTTTCTTGCCGATTTCCACAAAGGCAACCATCCCAAGTTCACTGTCTATGTGACAGTTGACACACCGGGCACCAAGCAACACCTGGTTCCAACTGAACGAGCCAGTGACGCAGTAACCGCGCACAGGACTAACGATCATGGCGCTTCGCATTACGGTAGATATGTTCAGCGGCAGACCCAATCCCGTCGTCATGCTCGACGACCGCGAAGCAGCCGAGCTGCTTAAACGATTACAACCGGCTGAGAAACTTCGGGCGCGCGAAGCGACACCGCCGCCAGAGTCGATCCTTGGTTATCGCGGACTGATCGTCGAGCAGACCGGCAAGACGATCAGCCGCGAGCTACCTGCGATATTTCGAGTGATTGATGGTCGCTTGTTTGGGCGCAAACTGGCGCATCACACCGCTGATCCCTTTGTCGAAGATTTCGTATGCGGGACTCACGGACCGATCCGACGTTTGCCGCTCGGCAGGAACGTCCTGGATTTGCTGCGCAAAGACATTGAGAACCATCGAGGCATCAAATGGAAATGGCCACCAACCCGCTGGCCCGTTCGGCACACGTGTGAATGCGCCCCGCTCTACGAGCCTACGTGGTGGAACGACGCGGCAGCCGGTGGCGCGAAGCAGTTCCACAACAACTGCTACAACTACTCCACCAATGACCGCACCGATACGTTCGCCCAGCCCGGTCTCGCTTCAGGCCTGATGTATCCATTTCCCATCGCTTGCGCGGGCGTGCGCGCGGCTGCGATCCGTGATGACCTCATTGATTCACCAGGCGCCAATAATCGCTGCCCGAAAGAAGGGCATCTGGTTGCGCTTGTTGTCGCACCAGGAGTGGACTTCCATTGGTACCGCAGGGGTCGCAACGGTCTATGGACGCATAAGCCCGGCGGCACACCGGTAACGAATGTCGATAACAGCGGCCACCTCATCACAGACCCGCGCACAGCCGACCGCGGTATCTATACTGACTTCTGTACTTTCATGACCGTCATGCACGGGCACATCAAGATCCAATGAAGCGAGAGAAGGTCTGGACGGCCGGGGCCATGATGTTCTCTGGCCGACCTGATCCAACCTGGCAACTGACACCGGCAATGGCTCACCAGTTCGAGGCGTTGTGGGATGCCTTGGAGCCACTGCAGGGCACGGCGCCATCACCCGCGCCGCTCGGCTATCGCGGCTGTTTCGTGAGCGATGGCGCCCAGCGGCGCTGGCACATGTTTGGTGGCGCGGCGACGCTAACCGCACCGAGCGGCAGCGACGCTCGTCGCGACCATGACCGGGCTGTCGAGCACTTTGTCATCCAGTCAGCGCCGCACGGTCTGCCGGACGAGCATTCAAAGTAAACATCGACGAGAAAATGGTCGGCCTCAAATGAGAACCCCCCGAAAGATCGGGGGGTTCTCAAAAGCCGGACGGATGCGTTCCAAGGTATGTCTTAGAACGGTTCTTTGTACCTGAGAGTAGCCTCGATTCTGCATAGAGCAAGGCTACAGGCCAAATTAAGGACCCAAAACCTCACGGCGGAGCCCAATCTCGTCAATTTCTGAGGATCTCGACCGGCCAAACGCGACACACCCCGCTTCAAAGCTTCTTGGCCGAACGCTCGGCATCCTTCCTATCCACCAATGTCCGCATGGGGTCGAACGCAGACTTTCCGGCAATGCTCGACACGCCTGCCTTGAACATAGTGTTCTGTAGTGAAGTTTCACGAATGCTTCTTCCGCCGAGGCGGCAGTAGGTGTTCCACGTTTGGGTGTGTTTGGATCAGTGCCCACGTACGATCAATGAATAAGCGAGAGCCGCTCCAAAACGCCGGCGCCTGGCTTCGAAATGTGGCCAAACAATTCAATCAAGAAAGATACCAATCGTTTCCGGGCGCCCGGTCTGACAGTAGTACATCGTCTCCATCAGGGGCGACTCGTCATCGATGGTGGCTTGAATATCAATGATCGGGCGACGCATTGCTCGTGACATGCGACGCAGAAGACGCCGGTACCACGCAGGGTGCAAAAGATTAATGTCGTGGTTTGCCCTGTCACCTATGCGGACGAACATCGACCTATCCATCCACTGCTTTTCTTCGATGAAGAACCTCATAAGATCCGTTACGTAGCTCATTCTTAGAAAAGTACTGATCAAAGTGCGCCACGTCAGAAAGTTCTTGTCCAGCCGTTTAAGCACTGGAAGAAAACTGTCGATCCGGTAGAGGAGTCGGGCAACAAAGATTCCAGAGCTAATTGCATTCACAGGAAGAAATGTCCCGATTACCGTGATTGCTCCGGACCTAATGAGGCCATTGGCCACCGAGGCATGCGACCCCGCTAGTGAAAATGTGGAACACGCACTGAGTATCACTATCGGGGGAATCCGCGCAACATGCGCGAGATTCCAGACATCAACTTTCTCAGAACCCATCATCAACCAGCCATGGCCGTCATCGCCCCCATGCCCGCCATGGCAATCGAACACGACAAGTGCTCCCCGAAACCCGTTGAGAGCCGCGATCAACTCATCCTGATTTGCAACATCGACAAATGTTGTCCTTACCCGCGTGAGTTTGAAACCATCAACGGCAATGTCCAACGCATGCCGGATGGGATCATTGTTTCTAAAGGAACGAATAATCAGGACCTCAGCCAGCGCGCTCGACGGAAGGATGGTGAGCCCTGCATGGACGCACTGCGCGAGCATCAAGTTTCCCGGCGTCATTCCAATGCGGGATAGCTCATGACGGATCATCAGCGGTAGGCCATCTACTCGTATCCATTCGAGCGGCGCGTCTGACACAAGTGTAATGGCCTCGGTGCGCAATCGAAGGTCATCTAACATGCGCGGATGAATCTCCGCATGCAGGTCTCTGATGAGCTTTAAATAGTTCCGCTGTAAGAGTTGCCGGCCACGGGGATCCGTACGGTCAGCGTGTCGCTCGATCTCCCGCAGAGTGGCGTTGTGAAGGTTGACTGAGTTCGGAAGCCGAAAGGCTGGCTGTAGTCCGTTTGCGGCGAGTGCCCCGACGCCCGACGCAGTGAGGAGAAGTTCGACCTGCCGCACGGTCAACATGGCGCTGGCGGTCTCATCCCCGTAGGGGTTGATAGTCTCAGAACCCTCGGATGTGAAGGTGAAGCCAGAGTATCCTGGGTTCCGGAACACCCCATCTTTGATTAGGTCTCGTAGCTCTCGAGATCGGATCCTGCGAAGCAGGTTGTTCCAAAAGGCGCTGCCGAACGCATACAGATGGCGCGCGATCGACGGTGCGTAGAGGATTGCATCGGTGGAGGAGTCGCCAATCAGTTCTCGCGCTCGGTCGGAAGAATCAAGGATCGCCTCGACGTAGGAACCCTTGATATCTGGTCGAATGCGATCGAAGCCTGCATAGGCGTAGCCTAAGGACTCCGCCAAGGTCTCGTTAGGTCGGGTGACACCAGCTACACGTGATGGATGCCTGCCCTCTTGGAATGGATCTCTAAGATTCAAAGCCAAGATCTCTTCGTGGCTTACAGATGTAAGTTGCGCGAGAAGCGCAGCGCGAATTGCCGAGTCGAGAAGCTGGGCAGGATGTCCCTGCCACCCCTCTAGTGCCACCGCGCCCTCGACTGTTGCCGTCGTCACGAAGATGGGACGCGGGTCCTCTGCAATGCCTAGTGCGATCTCGATCTGAGCAGGCAGGCCAAGGATGATCGAGATGACCTTCTTCGTCCTTGGTCTCCTCTGCAGTTCCAGGAAAGATGGCATGCCCACTATCTCTGCGCGTTTGCCAGAAACTCCACGCCGCAAACGAGGCAGTGCTTCGGGGGGCGCAAAGATCTCCACGGGTGAAGCGGGTAACACGGAGAGCAACCGGATCAGATCACAGAACGCCGGATTGGCAATATCGCTGCTGAAGCCTTGGAACGGCGTATGCGCTTCGTCACTCGCAGGGGTCAGGAGCCAATAGCTGAGCGACGGAAGTTCAGAAGCCGAATCGCCGGGGTCGCCACCTTCCACACTGGTCATATTGTTCAGGAGATCGTCATCCATGAAGGCTATTAAGATGGCAGAAGAGCGGAATCGATCCTTCTCTCCAACCTTGTGCGTAAGACCGCATGGCCTCTTGCCTCTCCGGTGATGGTGGGTGCTCTTGCCTATCCATGTGCTGGGAAAAACGCTCGTTCCACCCATGACGAAGCAAGTGCCCATGAAGCCCCTCCAACTCAGGTGACGCCGCCGCAATCACCTTGATGATCTTTTGATAGCCTGAGATAGAAAGTGGCTGGCCTTGCGTTCTTCCGCTCTTGTGCGTCACGAGCAGATAATCATGCGTTCGCGCGCCAGGTACCTTGTTGCGATGCTTGACCACGTAGGTATGCAATTGATCGACCAACGTGTCGCGCAAGGGGATCCGGCGATCCAGAGTCTTGACCAGCGGCTGTCTCGCTCGCGGGTCCTTGCTTTCGTCGGGCCGGCGGGCAATCACGATCTGGTGGCGCCCCCAATCGATATCGCCGATTCGGATGTTGAGGAGCTCCCCGCCCCGGATTCCAAGATAGAACAACAAATCCACGATAAGCGCGTTTCTCACACGCAAACTGGGGCCACGAAATGGCGACCTCCCTCCCGCTGGATTAATGACCTCCTGAAGGGCCGCCACTTGCTCGGGGGTGGGACCATTTTTGACGACAGTCCTTCGCTTTCCTATCGGTCGTCGCCCAATCAAACCAGCGTGGACTGCTTTGATCCGGCGTGCGGCTGACTCATCAATGGCAGAGCCGAGCAGAGTGTTGGATAGCCATTGCACGTAGTTGGCGACATGCGTCAAACGTGAATATTCGCCACCGGCGCCGATCCGCTGGTTTACGCGGCTCCGTCGAGATCGCCCCACCGTGGCGTCATCCTGCTTACTGAACCGCTTCTGGCACTCGTCCCTTATTGCGTCCATCTCCGGGGAGCTGAAGAAACGACGTACCCTGATCCGCTTCTCCAGATCGATGCCGCGTTTAGCGCAATAGGTCATTAGCACGTTGATAGCTGCGGCAGCCGCATCCATGCTGGCCACCGATTTCGACGCATTTCTCAGCTGCGTCGTGAGGAAGAGATTCGGGTAGTAAGGGGGTACCCCCGAATCTGGATCAACCAGCAGACGGTATCTCTCACCATCTGCCATGACGAAGCCTTGCGTTCGATATCTACGCCGCATCCCCGCCTCCATTGCTCGCAACACTTTTCAAGGTGCAGCTTAGGCGAGGAAGCCGGCCAAGAACTGACGTTTATTTGTCCAGTTTTGAAAAGAAAAAACCCCCGAAAGATCGGGGGTTTAGAGTCATAAACCGAACAAATGCGGTCTAAGGTGCATCCTAGAACGGAATATCGTCGTCGTCGAAGCTGTTGTTCTGCACCGGCGGTGCGGACTGGCGCTGCTGATTGCCGTAATCGTCGCCACCGCGCGAGCCGCCACCGTAGTTGTCGCCTCCGCCACGGGACTGGCCGCCGCCGTAGCCGCCGCCACCCTGGCGCTGCTGACCGCCGCCACCGCCCTGCGAGCGCTGGAAGTTGCCACCGCCGCCGCCACCGCCCGCGCCACCATCCGAGCCGCCGCCGAGCATCTGCATCTCGTTGGCGATGATGTCGGTACTGAAGCGCTCGACGCCGTCCTTGTCGGTGTATTTGTCGGTGCGCAGGGAGCCTTCGATATAAACCTGACGACCCTTCTTGAGGTATTCGCCAGCGATTTCAGCGAGGCGGCCGAACAGCTTCACGCGATGCCACTCGGTGCGCTCCTGCTTTTCGCCGCTCTGCTTGTCGGTCCAGTTCTCGGAAGTGGCAATACGGATGCTGGTGATAGCCGTGCCGTTGCCGGTGTAGCGGGTTTCGGGGTCCGCGCCGAGATTGCCGACGATAATGACTTTGTTGACGCCGCGTGCCATGGATTTGATGTCCTCTGTGAGCCGGCGCTGCGTTCTTGGGCAGTCAGCACCGGGATGGTTGATCAAGGGGGCATGATAACCGCGACAGCCCCCGAAAGCAGTCGCAGGCTGGGGCCGTACGGGTAGCGCACGCCCACAGCCTGCTGGTTTGCCTTACCGCTCAATAACTTGCCAAATCGCCGTCTCAAGCGCCCGCCCCGGGGCGGGCTCAGGCCTTCTCAAGCACCCCATCGGCGGCCGTCGCAGCCTATCCCGAACCCTCGGCCCGGACCCGTGCCGCGGCTTTCATGATCTCGGGAAGGTCCGTATCGCCTTCGATCTGCGGAAAACGCTTGCGCTCCATGCGGCGTATGGCGGCGTGCATCCAGATCAGGGAGATCGCCACGATCAGGAACAGCAGCATAAAGCAGCTGGTCCAAATGCCGATGAGATCGTTGAGGGCACCGAAGGCAATGGGAAGGATGAAACCTCCCAAGCCTCCGATCATGCCAACCACGCCACCCACCGACCCGACATGGCTTGGGTAGTAAACCGGAATGTGTTTGTAGACCGCGGCCTTGCCAAGCGACATGAAGAAGCCGAGCACGAACACCAGGGCGGTAAACAACACCATGCCTACGGCCAGGTGGAAGGTGATGTCAGCCTTGATGCCTTTCACGAGGTACTGCGTATCCGGATAGGCGAGCAAAAAGGTGCAAAGGGTTGCGACACCGAAGGTCCAGTACATCACTCGCCGTGCGCCGACGCGATCGGACAGCCAACCGCCCATGATGCGGAACAAGCTTCCTGGAATGGAGTAACAAGCAGCAATGACCCCTGCCGTTCTTATATCCAGACCGTACGCCCCGACGAGATAGCGCGGCAACCAAAGTGATAGCGCGACAAAGCCACCGAACACAAAGAAGTAATAGAGCGAGAACCGCCATACCTGCACGTTCTTCAGCGGCGCCATCTGCTCGCTGAAGGGCATGGGCTTGCGCCCCGTGAGCCGCCGCTCAGCCAGTGATGGATCCTCCTGAGCAAACAGGTAGAACAGCACTGCGGTTACCGCCAGGCCAACGGCCCAAACACGGGCCACCATCGACCAACCCGCGGCGACCATCACCATCGGTGCCAGCAGCTTGGTCACGGCCGCACCGACGTTGCCCGCGCCAAACACACCTAGCGCCGTGCCCTGTCGTTTGGCCGGAAACCAGGTCGATACATAGGCGACACCCACGGAGAACGAACCGCCCGCGATACCTACGAACAAAGCAGCCAGCAGGAATTGTGGGTAGGTCTTCGCGTAACTGAGCACCCATGTGGCGACCGCGCCGCACAACATGACCAGGGTAAGAACCCGTCGCCCACCGTACTGGTCGGCCCAAATGCCCAACATAAGACGGATCAGAGAACCCGTGAGAATCGGCGTGGCAGCGAGCAGGCCAAACTGGGTGTCACTTAGACCCAATTGCTGCTTGATCTGCAAGCCGATAATCGAAAATATGGTCCACACCGCAAAACACACGGTGAAAGCAAATGTGCTTAACCACATCGCTCGTTGTTGCTGGCCCTTGGTAATGTTTCCGTGCTCCATGGTCTTGCTCCCTGGAAAGCCCGTGCTTTCCCTCGCCATCGCTCAACTTTTCTCTGCCAAGGCCTCAATCTCTTTCAGGCCTCGTACCCCGTAATGTTCCTGCAACTGCAATAGGTAGTGCTGCAGTTCGCTCTGCCGTAGCTGCAGCTCAAGGTAGTCAGCAATGCGTTCGCGAACATCTTCAAAAGGCAACGCGACGCCATGCTCCACCGCATCAACCGACACCACGTGGTAACCCCAGCGCGATTCCACGGGGAAGGCGGCAACTCCTTCCTTCAGTCGGAATACTTGGCGATCAAACTCGGGTGTTGTCTGGCCGCGCTGCAACCAACCAAGGTCGCCGCCGTCGGTTTTCGACGGACAATCGGAATAGCGATGTGCCAGATCGGCAAATAGCGATGGCCGTGTCTTTAACTCACTGATCAAGCGCTCGCTTCGCTCTCGCGCGTCAAGGCGAGCAGCCACATCGGTGGGCGGCGCCGCGACCAAGATATGCCGCACTCGAATACGATCGGGCGACCTGAACCGCTCTCGGTTCTGCTCGAAGTAACGCAGACAGTCCGATTCACTTGGCGCCCTGCTCTCCACCTCCCTTTCGATAAGCGTACGGATGCAGGCTTCTTCGTCGGATTCATGACTACCAGAATCCACTCCATCAGCGAGCGCAAGCCGTTCCACCTCAAGACGCAGCAGCTCACGCACGACCAGAGCACGCGCCGCGCCCGCCCGCGACTGCGTTGGAGACGCTGCGCGGTGATGTTGCATCTCCTGGGCAATCGCAGCTTCACTGATGGCAACATCGCCAACCCACAGATGGCACGGTGCCGGCTGTCCCACAGACCGAGGAAGACCATCTGAGCCGGCCTCAAAGTCATGTGAGGCGACATGGGACGAATCAACGAGAACCAGCGACAGTGCTGGCGAAGATTGCCGAGCCATGACCTAGCCCCGCGATCCGTAGCGCCATGCTGCCTGACGGCGGCGAACCACCTGATAGGGCCTGCACAGATAACTGACGGGAATGCTCCACACGTGCACGAGACGCGTGAACGGCGCGACCAGGAACAAACTCATGCCGAGGAAAACATGGGCCTTATAGACCCAGCTCACACTTGCCATGAAATCAGCAGCGCCCCAACGGAACGTGACAATGTGCTGCGCCCATTCGACCAGCTGAATCATCACACTGCCATCCATATGGTGCGTCGACACAGCAATCGTGCCCAAGCCCAGCAGAAGCTGTAGCAGCAGCAGAACAAGAATCAGCGTATCGCCCTTCGTTCCGGTCGCCCTGATGCGGGGATTGAACAGACGGCGACTCAGCAAAATGCACAGTCCGATCAGGCAAAGAACACCGAAAATGCCGCCCACCAACATCGCAAGCAGCTGCTTCTGCGGCGCCGTGATGACGTGCTCATAGACACCATGCGGCGTCAAAAGACCAACCAGATGGCCACCAAGAATGGCCAACACACCCACGTGAAACAGATTGCTCCCCACGCGCATGCCGCGGCTGGAAAGTAGCTGGCTGGAACCGGTACGCCAGGTGTACATGGCGCGGTCGTAGCGTGCCCAGCTGCCGATAAAGAAAACCGCCAGTGCAATATAGGGATAGATCTGAAAGGCAAATTGATTCAGATAATTCATGGCAGCACCTGATGAGCAACGTCACGACGTCCCGCCGGGCGCGCGCTTGGTGGGCAGTTGTCTGCTGGTGCTTCAGCTGCGAAGCGGATGGCTTCTTCTTCCCAGACGCGGTCGATCGCCTCTTGGGTATCATCACGCGCTTCCCGGCTCACGCTGCCGCGAAGCGCTTTCAGGTCCACTTCGGCTCCGGCCTGCTCAAGTAAAAGCTGAAACAGAGTGGCGTAAGGGCTTTGCCGCTCAGCTGCGCGCGCGCTGAGTACGCCAATGATGTGACTGATATGGCGCAACCAATCGCTGGCCTCTTCCACCGGGCGATGCGACAGGTACTCGAGCACCAGCGGTAGGTAGTCCGGCAGCTCTTTCGCTGCCAGCTCGAAGCCATGGCCACGGTAAGTTTCCACCAGATCGACCATGGCCTGCCCACGATCACGCGATTCGCCATGAATGTGCTCAAACAACAGCAAACTCATGGAGCGACCCCGATCGAAGGTGGATAGCCACTCGGCCTGCGCTGCCATCGGGTCGCTATCGAACAATGACTGCACAAAGCCCGCAAGATCCGCCTGTCGATGGGCCGGCAACCCCATGCTTGCGGTTGCTGACAGCAGTTCCTCTCGGTGATCCCATAGGTCGTCACTCGGGTAATCCATCAGGACGCCGATCAACTTGAGAAAACTCATACCGGCTCCTCCTGCTTATCCTGTCGGTGCGGAGGGACGGTATAGGTGGTCGATCGGCGTTCGCCGAACAGATCGGCCGGACTGTCTCCACTGCAGCCGTTACCAAAGGTGAAACCGCAACCGCCACGCTCGCCAAACGCATCATTGGCGTACTCCCGATGACCGGAGGGCACAACAAAGCGGTCTTCGTAATTGGCGATACCGAGGTAGCGGTACATGTCTTCGGCTTGCGCCGCGGTTATGCCCGCCTGGGCAAGCACGGCATGATCCTCCACGCCGTCCACGTTTCTGGCGCGACGCCACGCGCGCATCGCCAGCATTCGCTCCAACGCCCTCACCACCGGTGCTTCGTCGCCGGCGGACAACATGTTCGCGAGATAGCGCACAGGGATACGCAGTGAAGCAACGTCCGGAAGCTCACCATTCATGCCCATCCGGCCACGCTCCGCCGCTGACTGGATCGGCGACAACGGCGGCACATACCACACCATCGGAAGGGTTCGGTATTCGGGATGCAGCGGTAACGCCAGCTTCCAATCAATGGCCAGTTTGTAGACAGGCGACGCCTTGGCCGCTTCCAGCCAGTTGTCCGGGATGCCTTCCGCGCGTGCCGCCGCGATCACCTGTGGATCGTGCGGATCCAGGAAGATGTGCAGATGTGCCTGATAGAGATTCTTCTCCGACGGCACCGATGCCGCCTCCTCGATGCGGTCGGCGTCATACAGCATCACACCGAGGTAGCGGATGCGACCCACGCACGTCTCCGAGCATACCGTCGGCTCGCCCATCTCGATGCGCGGATAGCAGAAGATGCACTTCTCGGACTTTCCGCTCTTCCAGTTGTAGTAGATCTTCTTATACGGACAGGCCGACACACACATGCGCCAGCCGCGGCATTTGTCCTGGTCAATCAGAACAATGCCATCCTCTTCGCGCTTGTAGATCGCACCGCTCGGACAGGCTGAAACGCAAGCAGGGTTGAGGCAGTGTTCGCACAGGCGAGGCAGGTACATCATGAAAGTCTTTTCGAACGCGCCGTAGATTTCCTTCTGCACGGCGTCGAAGTTGCGATCCTTGGCACGCTTGGCAAACTCGGTGCCAAGAATCTCTTCCCAGTTCGGACCCCACTGGATCTTCTGCATGCGCTCGCCCGTGATCAGCGAACGGGGGCGAGCCGTGGGTTGATGCTTGCCATCCGGCGCCTTATGGAGGTGCTGGTAGTCGAAATCGAAGGGTTCGTAGTAATCGTCGATTTGCGGCAAATCCGGGTTGGCGAAGATCTTGGACAGCAGACGCCAGCGTCCGCCTGCACGAGGCATCAGCTTGCCATCGGCGCTTCGTACCCAGCCGCCGTTCCACTTGTCCTGGTTTTCCCACTCCTTGGGATAACCGATGCCGGGCTTGGTTTCGACGTTGTTGAACCATGCGTATTCCACGCCTTCACGCGAGGTCCACACGTTCTTGCAAGTGATGGAACACGTGTGGCAACCAATGCACTTGTCCAGGTTAAGGACCATAGCGATTTGTGCGCGAACCTTCATCACAGCACCTCCTTGTCTTCTGCCGGAACAGGTTCACCGTCCAACCAGTCGACCTTTTTCATCTTGCGCACAATCACAAACTCGTCGCGGTTGGTACCCGTGGTTCCGTAATAATTGAAACCATAGGAAAGCTGTGCGTAGCCGCCGATCATGTGCGTCGGCTTGACCACGGTGCGAGTGACCGAGTTATGCATTCCGCCGCGCGTACCGCTGACTTCAGAGCCCGGTACGTTGATGATGCGTTCCTGCGCGTGGTACATCATGGCCATGCCTGACATAACGCGCTGACTCACCACGGCACGCGCCGTAATGGCACCGTTAACGTTGTAGAGCTCGATCCAGTCGTTGTCCTTGATGTCCGCGGATCGGGCATCGTCCTCGCTGATCCACACGATGGGACCACCGCGCGACAGGGTCTGCATGATCAGGTTGTCGCTATAGGTGCTGTGGATGCCCCACTTCTGATGCGGGGTGATCCAGTTGAGAACAATTTCCTTGTTCCCGTTGGGCTTCATGCCTAGCAGTGGTGTCACCGTCTTGGTATCAACCGGTGGGCGGTAGCTCATGAAGCCTTCACCGAAGTCACGCATCCACTCGTGGTCTTGATAGAACTGTTGGCGACCAGTGACAGTTCGCCACGGAATCAACTCGTGGACGTTGGTGTAGCCCGCGTTGTAGCTGACGTGCTCGTCCTCCAAGCCTGACCAGATGGGGGAGGAAATGATCTTGCGCGGCTGTGCCTGGACGTCGCGGAAGCGAATGGCTTCGTGCTCCTTGCCCATTGCCAGATGCGAGTGATCGCGCCCGGTGAACGTGCTCAATGATTCCCAGGCCTTCACGGCCACGTGGCCGTTGGTCTCCGGCGCGAGATGCAGCACCACCTCGCAAGCGTCGATAGCCGTATTGATGGCAGGGCGACCTTGGCTGACGCCTTCGTCACTCACCCGACGGTTCAGATCGCCGAGAAAGTGCACTTCATCCTTGGTGTCCCAGCTCATTCCCTTGCCGCCGTTCCCCAGCTTGTCCATCAACGGGCCGAGGGAGGTGAACTTCTTGTAGAGGTTTGGGTAATCGCGCTCGACCACCACCATCGACGGCATAGTCTTGCCCGGAACGGGTTCGCACTCGCCCATTTTCCAATCCTTGACGCCAAGCGGCATCGCCAGCTCGCCTGGCGTGTCGTGCAGCGTAGGGACCAGCACCAGGTCCTTCTCAACCCCCAGCACGCCGTGTGCCAGCGCGCTAGCGGTGCGGGCAATACCCTTGAAGATGTCCCAATCGCTTCGCGCTTCCCATGCCGGATCGACGGCCTTGGAAAGAGGATGGATAAACGGGTGCATGTCGGACGTATTGAGGTCGTCCTTCTCGTACCAGGTCGCGGTAGGCAACACGATGTCCGAGTAGAGCGCCGTCGTGCACATGCGGAAGTCGAGCGTCACCAGCAGATCCAACTTGCCCTCTGGAGCGGCATCGTGCCATCTCACCTCCTCCGGCTTGACCGCACCCTGCTCTCCCAGATCCTTGCCTTGCAAGCCATGCCGGGTGCCCAACAGATGGCGCAGCATGTACTCGTGTCCCTTGCCAGAGGAACCAAGGAGATTGGAGCGCCACACGAAGAGATTGCGCGGATAGTTCTGCGGTGCGTCCGGATCAGCGAAAGCGAAATCAAGCTTACCCGCCTTCATCTGTTGCACGGCATAGTCGACCGCTGGCACGCCGGCGCCATCGGCTTCGCGCACGACGTCCATGGGATTGCGATTTAGCTGAGGCGCGCTCGGCAACCAGCCCATGCGCACGGCGCGCAAGTTCATGTCCGCCAACGTACCGGTGTGCTTTGCCGGGTCGGCCAGCGGCGAAAGGATCTCCTTCATCTCCAGCTTTTCGTAACGCCACTGGTCGGAGTTGAAGTAGAAGAACGAGGTGCCGTTCATCTGGCGCGGCGGGCGGCTCCAATCCAGGCCAAATGCCAGTGGAGCCCAACCGCTCTGCGGTCGCAGCTTTTCCTGCCCCACGTAGTGCGCCCAACCGCCGCCGCTCTGGCCAACACAACCGCACATGATCAACATGTTGATCAGGCCACGATAGTTCATGTCGTTGTGGTACCAGTGATTCATTGCCGCGCCAACAATGATCATGCTTCGGCCGCGAGTTTTATCCGCCGTGCGGGCGAACTCGCGGGCAATTTCGATCACTTCGCGGCGAGGCACACCCGTGATCTTTTCCTGCCACGCCGGCGTGCCGGGCAAATCATCGTCATAGCTTTGCGCCACATGGTCGCCACCGAACCCGCGATCCACACCGTATTGCGCGAGCAGTAGATCGTAGACGGTAGCCACCGCCCACTCCTGCCCATCGGCGAGCGTTAGCTTGCGCACGGGTACGTTGCGCTCAAGCACTTCGTTTACCGGCGACGAGGCCCACATCGCGTGCTCGACACCGCCAAAGTACGGGAAGGAGATGGCTTCAATGCCATCGCACGTTTCTTTGAAGGTCAGCTGTAGTCGCGTCGGACGACCGGTACTGTCCTTTTCTTCGATGTTCCATTTACCCTGCTCACCCCAGCGGAAGCCAATTGAGCCATTCGGCACCGTGATGTTGCTCGTGTGCTCGTCATAGGCCAGCGTTTTCCATTCCGGGTGATTACTTTCGCCCAGACCGCCCAGATCGCTTGCACGCAGATAGCGCTCGGGCACCAGTCGACCGTCAGAACGTCGCTCCAGGCGCACCAACAGCGGCATGTCCGAGTACTGGCGACAGTAATCGGTGAAGTACGCCGACGGCTGGTCGACGTGGAACTCCTTCAGAATTACATGGCCGAAGGCAAAGGCCAGCGCCGCGTCCGTGCCCTGCTTGGGATGCAGCCAATGGTCTGTGAGTTTGGCGACCTCGGAATAATCCGGCGTAATGGCGACCGTCTTGGTGCCGTTGTAACGCGCTTCGGTGAAGAAGTGCGCATCAGGCGTACGCGTCTGTGGAACATTGGAACCCCAGGCGATGATGTACCGGCTGTTGTACCAATCGGCCGATTCGGGCACGTCGGTCTGCTCGCCCCAGATTTGCGGCGACGCCGGCGGCAGGTCGCAATACCAGTCATAGAACGACAGGCATGCACCACCTAGCAACGAGAGATAACGTGCCCCGGCCGCATAGGACACCATCGACATCGCCGGAATCGGCGAGAAACCAATGACACGGTCCGGCCCGTGATGCTTTACCGTGTAGAGATTGGACGCGGCAATGATTTCGTTGGCTTCATCCCACCCGAGGCGCACAAAACCGCCCATGCCGCGCTTGCTCTTATAGCTACGGGCTTTGTCGCTGTCGCGCACGATGCTACCCCAGGCATCAACAGGGCTCATCGTTTTGCGTGCATCGCGCCACAGCCGCAGCAGCGTGCCGCGAATCAGCGGATACTTGAGGCGGTTGGCGCTGTACAAATACCACGAGTAGCTTGCCCCACGCGGGCAGCCGCGCGGCTCGTGATTGGGCAGGTCAGGCCGAGTGCGCGGGTAATCTGTTTGTTGCGTCTCCCACGTCACCAGGCCGTTCTTAACGTAGACCTTCCAACTGCACGATCCCGTGCAGTTCACGCCATGCGTGGATCGGACAATCTTGTCGTACTGCCAGCGGGCACGATAGCCGTTTTCCCAGCCGCGGCTTTCAGTCTTTGTCACACCGTGACCGTCGGCGAAGGTTTCGTTGTTGCGCTTAAAGAATTGCAACCGGTCGAGGAAATGGCTCATAAAACGCGCTCTCGGAAGACGTCCGTGTTAGGTGGGCAACCCGTATTGCTTCAGCAGCGGATCTCGGCACCGCGGCGGAAGTAGAACCACCACGTAATCAGCAAGCAGGTGATGTAGAAGCCGATGAAGCCGTACAAGGCCATCTCCGGACCACCAGTCAGCGCAATGGAGCTGCCGTAGCTCTTGGGAATAAAGAAGCCGCCGTAAGCGCCAATGGCGGAGCTGAAACCGATGGTCGCAGCCGATTCCACGCTGGCCTGACGAAGCGATTGCTCCGTGGTGATACGACCTGCCGACGCGGCAGCGAGGCGCTCGTGCCAGGTACGGAAGATCACCGGAATCATGCGGAAGGTGGACGCATTGCCGATGCCCGTCATGACGAACAGCACGAGAAAGCAGGAGAGGAAGCCCTGGAAATTGCCACCGACGCCGCCGTGAGGCAGGAAATGCAACACGCCAAACACGCCGGCGACCATGAACACAAACACCCAGAAGGTCAGCATGGCGCCACCAAGGCGGTCAGCCATCCAGCCGCCGACGGGGCGCGCCAAGGCGCCGACCAGCGGCCCAAGGAACGCGTAGCTCATGGCGCTTACGCCGGGAAACTGCGTCTTGATCAGCATCGGGAAACCCGCCGACAGGCCGATGAATGAACCGAAGGTGCCCAGATACAACCAGCACATCAGCCAGTTGTGCTTGCGCTGGAAGATGGTTGCCTGCGCAGAGAATGACGACTTTGCTGCCGTCAGATCATTCATGCCGAACCATGCAGCGATCGTGGAAATAGCAATGAAAGGAACCCAGACAAAACCTGCGTTCTGCAGATACAAGGTGTGACCGTCGGCCGCCTGCTGCGGCGCGCCGGCGATGGCGCCGAAGAGGCCCATGCCGATCACCATTGGGATGACGAACTGTGTGGTCGACACGCCTAGATTGCCCAAACCCGCATTCAGGCCAAGTGCTGCACCCTGCTTGGACTTTGGATAGAAGAACGAGATATTGGACATCGACGAGGCGAAGTTGGCGCCGCCGAATCCACAAAGCGTTGCGATTGCCATGAAGTGCCAATAAGGCGTCGCTGGATTCTGTACGGCAATACCGAGCCAAATGGCGGGAATCAACAGCGATGCGGTCGAGATGGCCGTCCAACGCCTGCCACCAAACAGCGGCACGACGAACGAGTAGAAGATGCGCAACGTAGCGCCAGATAGACCTGGCAATGCGGTCAGCCAGAAGAGCTGATCCGTCGTAAAGCGGAAGCCGACTTGCGACAAGCTCACGGAAACGGCAGAGAACATCTGCCAAACCACAAAAGCCAACAGCAACGCGGGAATCGAGATGATCAGGTTGCGGCTCGCCGTGCGGCGCCCCTGAGCATCCCAGAACGCCTCGTCTTCGGGGCGCCAATCCTTGACGACAACGCCCCTGCGTAGAGGGACAACGGGTTCACGCTTGCTCACAACGGACTCCTTTGATGTACGACCGGCCATACGTCCATGACTGACGACCAGCGGGCACACCTCGCCTTCCTTGGGCGGGGGTAAAGGCAGCCTAGGCGAGCGTTTGAGGGGGCGTTCTGACGCCAATCAACGGGGTGTGGCGAAGTTCGCCGCTTTACGGGAAGGGGAAAGACGCGAGCTTTCCACGCGTGCGCATGGATGCGTGGATCAAAGGCCAGGGCGAAGGCGCCGTATTGTTCCGCTAAGGAACCTGGGAGTCGGCGCTGAGAGTGTGGCCATCCATTCGCCTACACATGTAGCTGATGTTAACTGACGCGGAGAATGGCGCTGATTGATCGAGATCAACGCCCTCTAAGACGCCTTCACTGAACCGGTCCATTACTTACAACTTCATGTCGGCCATCCACGCCGCTTCGTTGCGACATCCAGCGTCACCATGACGCATGACGGAGACAAACGCTCCGCCAAACAACGTGTGGCTTGGTGCGCTCCGAATGGTGAAGTCCATTCGTGGACTTGGCGCCGATGAGGGGCTACGTCTGCGAGTCAGCTACCGCTGATAAAGCGGTAACCCACGCCCGGCTCTGTCTTGAGCCAACGGGGTGTTGCAGGATCATCACCCAGTTTCTGGCGTAACTTGCCCACGACGATGCGCAGATAGTGGGTGTCATGGGTATGCGTGGCACCCCAGATATCGCGCAGCAACTGCTGTTGGGTGACAACACGACCGGCATGTCGCAGCAGCATGACGAGTACCGCGTACTCCTTGCGAGTAAGCGCCAGTAAAGCACCTTCCAGCGTTACTTCTCTACGCGCGAGATCAATGACCAGATGACCATCGTCATAGCGTTGCGGTGCTTCGGGCTCATTGGGCCGGCTACGTAGCAGGGCGCGTAGCCGTGCCATCAATTCCTGAATGCCAAAGGGCTTGGTCACGTAGTCATTGGCGCCGGCGTCAAGCGCCTTCACCTTTTCGCTTTCCGCATCGCGCACGGAAAGCATGACCACGGGCACATGGCTCCACTGGCGCAGCTCCGTCAGCACTTCGTGACCCTCGCGATCGGGCAGGCCAATATCGAGAATGACCAGATCGGGCGAACGTGTCGCAGCCATGGCCAACCCTTCCGCTGCATTGGCGGCCAGCAATACTTCGTAGCCCTCAGCGCGGAGGCCAATGTCGAGGAACTTGCGGATCTGCGCCTCGTCGTCGATGACGAGTACGCAGGGCGTAGCGGCACTCATGCGTTGTGGTCAGGTGGCGCCGGCAAGGGCAAGGTGATGCGAATGGTGGTACCTACGCCATCGCCAGGCAAGGCTTCCACGCTGCCGCCATGGGCACCAATCATGCCCCGGCAGATGGCCAGCCCCAGACCTGTACCTTGCGGCGCTCGGTCGCCGCGCGATACGGAATAGAACATGTCGAAGATGCGGGCACGCTCGTCTTCCGGTATGCCGGGGCCACGGTCGGTAACGTCGATCTGCACCTGTTCGCCTTTGGGGCGCACCACCACGCGCACCGGTTCATTCGGCGGCGAGAAGCGCGCGGCATTTTCCAGAATATTGAAAAGCGCCTGCTCGATCAGTGCTGGATGCACGTAGAGCAGCAAGGTGCCTTGCGGCAGGACGGTATCGAGCTTGAGATCGGGGAACAGCTTGCGCAGACGAGTCGTGGACGCGGCGACAATTTCCGCCACATCGGTCCAGTCGCGATTGAGCTTGAGCGTGCCATGGCCCAGACGTGTCATATCCAGCAGATTCTGGATGTAACGATCGAGCCGCTGCCCTTCGCCGAGAATGGCCTCGAGCAATTCGCGACGTTCTTCGGCTGGCAGCTGATCACCATAGCTGGACAGCGTGCCGGCCGAGCCGATCATCGAAGCCAGCGGCGAGCGCAGGTCATGCGACACGGACGACAGCAACGCATTGCGCAACCGTTCGGTTTCGCCCTGCACGCGTGCGCCTTCTAGTTCCTCGGCCAGTCGCGCTCGCTGCAACGCCTGCCCGATGTCCTGCACCATGGCCAGCGCGAGACTGCGCTCATCGGGCGCGGGCTCGCCCTGCCCCGGCGGGAAACGCATCGCCGCCACGCCGAGATGGTTATCGTCGCTGCCCAGCGGCAACACCCAGCAGGGCGCCGCATTGAGCGTATCCGTGTAGCGGCCCGCCTGTTCAGCGTGATCCTCACTCCACGCTGCAGCACCGAGATCCTGCGTCGTCATGGGAAAGTCACGCGGCGATGAAGCCACCACGCGCAACACCTGACTCGCGTCGCGGGCAAGGATGGCGGTATCGCAACGCATCACGTGCGCCAGCGCGGCGGCACCCACTTTTCGAATGCCGGCGGCATCCGTGCTGGTGGACAAACGCTGACCCAATGACAGCAAGGCGCGTGCATTGGTATGCGCGGTGCGCAGCGATTCCACCTGACTGGCCAACCGGGTGGCGAGGCGGCTGCACACCAACGCAGCCACCAGGAACAGACATACCGCCAGCACATCGTCGAAGCTGGCAATAGCCAGGGTGTAACGCGGTGGCGCAAAGAAGAAGTTGTAACCAAGGAAACACAGGATGGCCGTGTACACCGCCACCGCCATGCGCGTGCGCACCGCCACGATCAGCACGACGGTAAGAAAGATCAGCGAGAGGTTCGCGACCGAAAGATAACGATCGGCGATGAACGCCAGCACGAAGCCCACCAGCGTCGCCAGCGTGGCATAGATGTATTCGCCACGCCGCCCACGTCCGCCCGGCATGCGCAGGCGCAAACGCGACTTGGCGCGCTCGGCAGGCGTGGCGATGATGGTCAGTTCCAGATGCGCGCCACGACGCAGCAGCAGCTGCGTGAGTGAGCGCCCCACCATGCGTGCCAGCAAGCGTTCGCGCGTACGGCCGAGGATGATCTGACCAATGCCTTCGCGGTCCGCATGGGCAATCAGCTCGTCGGCGATGGCATGGCCGCGCAAGACCACGGCGTCCCCACCCAGGCGACGCGCCAGACGCATGGCGGAATCCAGCCGCTCGCGACGCGCCTTGTCCAGCGTCGCTCCCGTATCGACGAAAGCGACGCTCCACGGTGCACCGCGTCGCTCGGCAATGCGCCGCGCCACGCGCACCAGATACTCACTCTGCGAATGACCATCAATGGCCGCCAGCACGCGACGGCGCACCGGCATAACGCCACCACGCGCCAGCATGTGCTCGCGCAGATCGCTATCGACGTGACCAGCCACTGTATCCACCGCCAGCTCGCGCAAGGCGACGAGATTGGTCGGTGAGAAGAAGGCATCGAGCGCGGCGGCGGCCGTTTCGGGAACGTAAACCTTGCCCTGCTTGAGGCGCTGGATCAGTTCACGTGGGGGCAGGTCGACCAGCACGATGTCGCGCGCGCGATCAAGGAACGCATCAGGCACGGTTTCACGCACGGTGACGTTGGTGATGCGCCGCACTTGGTCATTAAGGCTTTCCAGATGCTGCACATTGAGCGCGGTGTACACCTCGATGCCTGCATCGAGCAGCTCATCGATATCCTGCCAACGTCGGTCGTGGCGACCACCCGGAAGATTGGTATGCGCCAGTTCATCCACCAGGATCACGCCGGGTCGACGCAACAAGGCGGCATCCAAGTCGAACTCCGTGAAGTCGCGACCCTTATAGTTCACCTTGCGCCGTGGCAACTGCTCCAGCCCTTCGAGCAGCGCAGCTGTTTCAGCGCGGCCATGGGTTTCCACCAGACCGATGACGACATCGATGCCCTGCCGCTTCAATTCGCGCGCGGCCGACAGCATGGCGTAGGTTTTGCCCACGCCCGGCGCTGCGCCGAGAAAGATCTTCAGTCGGCGGCTGCGCTCTTCCTGCACCGAGTCAAGCAAGGCATCGGCGCGTGCTTCGCGGGAGGGTTCGGACATGGAGTCCCTTAGTGAGCTGAAATGTTGACCAGGTTATGCCTGAGAGCAGCCGGCAGAACGACTGCGCGACCGGGCTGCGGACGGTTACCCCGCCCGCTGCCCGGCCGCCCGTTACATCATTTTAGCGCTGCTTAATGGCCATCCAATGCCATATTGAGCTTGAGCACGTTCACCCGTGGCTCGCCCAGCATGCCGAACTGGCGACCCGTAGTAGCCACGGTCACCATGGCCTGCACCTGCGACTCGCTCAGCCCGCGCGCCTTGGCCACGCGAGGCACCTGATAGGCAGCCGCGGCCAGCGAGATTTCCGGATCCAGGCCGCTGCCCGAGGCCGTCACCAGATCCACCGGTACCGGCGCGTTGTTGCCCGGATCAGCGGCATGCAGTGCATCGATGCGCTGTTTCACCGCATCCGTGAGCGCCGGGTTGGTCGGGCCCAGGTTCGACGGCGTGGACGACGCACCGTTGTTGGGCTGCGGCGTGGTGGCCGAAGGGCGACCCCAGAAGTACTTGGGGTCGGTGAACGACTGGCCGATCAAGGTGGAGCCGACCGCCTTGCCGTTGTTCACCACCAGGCTACCGTTCGCCTGCGACGGAAACATGGCCTGGGCCAACCCGGTAACGGCCAGTGGATAGATGATGCCGGTGATGACCGTCATCAGCACCAGTAGCACCACCGCATTGCGCAAAAGCCTGCTCATGATCTAGACCTCAGTAATGAAGAATCGCGTCGACGAGGCCAATGAGCTGGTAATTCTTCTTGCCAGCGTCATAGGCGTTCACGTCGTAGGAATGCTCGTAACGAAGTTCCGGGCGGATCTCCAGATCCGGCGACACCCAATGCGTGAGGCCCAGCGTGTGGCTGCTGTAGCGCGTTGCAAAACCGGTGCGCTGGCCCTTCATGTCGTCGTAGTACTCGTTGCGGAACGTCATCATGTTGCTCGGGTTGAGCTCGAAGTTCAGGTAGTTGACGATGCCGAAAGCGCCCGCCGTACCCGGCTCCGGCGAGGAGCCCACTACGCCCGGCGTGCCGCCCGGACCAAAGCCCGGAATGTTGCGACCGTAGATGCGGTACGCCTCGGTCTGCATGTGCACGCGATCATTAAAGCGATGGCCCCAGGTCATCACGTACATCTGGATGTTGTTGTAGTTGTAGTCGGACTTGTTGAAGTTGTTGATGCAGGGGTAAAGCATGTCGTTGTTGTCTTTGGACACCCAACGTACGCAGGTTTGCAACGAGGGCCGCGCTGAACCGTTCCACGGCGCGGTGTCGTTGCTGGCGTTGATGCCGATCTGGAACGTCCACTGGCTGTTGAGCTTGGTGGTCGTCATGATGCCGGTCTGGGTATAGGGATCGACCGTGTACAGGATCGAATGCGTCACAAGGTAGTTTTGCGGCGCGAACTGCGCCTCGATATCCGGCAGCGACAGGTAACGGCCAAAGCGAATCACCATACCCTCGGCGACCGACGGAATGTACAGGTCGTAGTAGAACAGCATCGGATCGACGCCGTACGTTTTGCCCTGCAGCGCGCTATCCGATCTTGGGTTATTCAGCAGCTGGTTGCTGAATACGCCCTTGGTGACCGTGTAGTGGTAGTCGTAGCCATACAGGACAGAGATATTGAAACCCCAATCCACATGATCCGTCTGCACGGTGTCTTCCACACGGGTGATGTTGAAGACGAACTGATCGAACTCCACACGATTCGGACGCGTGGCGTACGACAGCGGGTAGTTGCTGAAACTGGACGAGCTCGCGTTGATCGACGGATTGATCCAGCCGTTCATCTCGATGCGGTTGCGCTCCATCCACTTGCCGAGCTTGGTGCAGGACAGTGCCTTCTGCAGCGGGTACTGGCCGTAACTGTTCGGCACGCCGATCGGTGCCGAAACGCCACCCAGCTGCCATTCCGAGCTGGGGAACGGCGGCGAGTTGAGCGGTGCATCCATGGCGCGGCGGGCCGGCGCCGGCGCGTTCGGATCGGCCGGCTGTGCGTCTTCACGATAAGCCGCGGCAAAGCGCGAGAAGAAGCCTTGTGAGCAGTCCGAGCTAGACCCCGGTGGGGCCGATGGCGCGCCGCCATCGAGTTCATTGGCGGCCGCCACATCCGTGCTGGCAACGGCGTCGTTCGTCGCGGCCAGCGACTCACCAAACGGAGCAAGGGCAAGCAACAACGCGAACGAAAGTACCTTCTTGGAAATCATAGTGTTCCTGAACACCGGCCCGGGGCAGGCCGTCCTTTTCTTGGTTGTTGAAGAGATCTGACGATGCCGACGGCATCGCTGTCAGATGCCGGCGTAACCGCCGAGTACGTAATCATCCTGCTCACCCTTTGGCAGCTCGGTTTCCGAGGGCTGCATGCGGGGGCGGTTTTGCATGGGCAACGCAATCACGAGATCGCACGCGCCGTCATTGGCCGATAGTCGCAGCTCCATATCCGGGTGCGTGTCGTCAGGCAGTGAAACGGAAAGCTTGAGTGTCTGCATGGTGCCAACCTCGCTTTAGGCCAGTCCGAAAAGGACCAGCAACATGTCGATCACCTTGATACCGATGAACGGCACCGCGATGCCGCCCAGGCCGTAGACGAGCAGATTGCGGCGCAGCAGCGCACCTGCACCCAGTGCCCGGTACTTCACACCCTTCAGCGCGAGCGGAATCAGGAAGATGATGATCAGCGCGTTGAAGATCACCGCCGAGAGAATGGCGCTCTGCGGCGTGGCCAGCTTCATCACATTGAGCGCGTTGAGCGCTGGATACGTGGTGGCGAATGCGGCCGGAATGATCGCGAAGTACTTGGCGATATCGTTGGCAATGGAGAAGGTGGTCAGCGAGCCGCGCGTGATCAACATCTGCTTGCCAATCTCCACCACCTCGATCAGCTTGGTCGGGTTGGAGTCGAGATCAACCATGTTGCCGGCTTCTTTCGCCGCCTGCGTACCGGTGTTCATTGCCACCGCCACGTCGGCCTGGGCCAGCGCGGGGGCGTCGTTGGTGCCGTCACCGCACATCGCCACCAGACGGTTCTCGGCCTGGATCTTGCGAATGAGCTTGAGCTTGGCTTCCGGCGTCGCCTCGGCAAGGAAATCGTCCACACCGGCTTCCGCGGCAATCGCGGCGGCGGTGAGCGGGTTGTCACCGGTGATCATGATGGTCTTGATACCCATGCGGCGCATTTCGGCGAAGCGCTCGCGGATGCCACCCTTCACGATGTCCTTCAGTTCGATCACACCCAGCGCGGTAGCACCTTCGGTGACGATCAGCGGCGTCGCACCACGACGGGCGATGTCTTCAGCCATGCGCTTCACCAGCGGCGGGAGATGGCTACCGTTGCCTTCAAGATAGCGTTCCACCGCGTCGAGCGCACCCTTGCGGATCGTGCGATCACCGATGTTCACACCGCTCATGCGGGTCTGCGCGGTGAACGGCACGAACTCGGCGTGACCTTCTTCGAGCTGGCGTTCGCGCAAGCCGAAACGCTCCTTGGCGAGGACCACCACGCTGCGACCTTCGGGCGTTTCATCCGCCAGCGAAGCGAGCTGCGCGGCATCGGCGAGACGTGCTTCTTCCACGCCCGGTGCAGGCAGGAAGGCGACGGCCTGGCGATTGCCCAGGGTGATCGTGCCGGTCTTGTCGAGCAGCAGCACGTCCACGTCGCCCGCCGCTTCCACTGCACGGCCCGAGGTGGCGATGACATTCGCGCGGATCATCCGATCCATGCCGGCAATACCGATGGCGGAAAGCAGACCGCCGATGGTGGTGGGAATCAGGCACACCAGCAGCGCCACCAGCACGGTGAGGGTGATGGGGTTGCCCGAACCGGCCACCTGCACGCTGTAGATTGAGTACGGCAGCAACGTGGCGCAGGCCAACAAGAAAATCAGGGTGAACTTCGCCAGCAGGATGGTCAGCGCGATTTCGTTGGGCGTCTTGCGGCGCGAGGCGCCTTCTACCATCGCAATCATGCGATCCAGGAAACTCTCACCCGGGTTGCTGGTGATGCGCACCACCAGCCAGTCCGACAGCACGCGTGTGCCACCGGTGACTGCACTGCGATCACCACCGGATTCGCGGATCACCGGTGCAGATTCACCCGTGATGGCGCTTTCGTCGACGCTGGCCGCGCCCACCACGACTTCGCCGTCACCCGGAACCAGTTCACCGGCATCCACCAGCACGTGATGACCCACGCGCAGTTCCGACGACGGCGTGAAGGTAACCGCCGCGTCGCGGTAAGGAGCTGCGAGGCGCTTGGCCACCACGTCCTTGCGTGAGCTGCGCAGTGCGGCAGCCTGTGCCTTGCCGCGACCTTCCGCCAATGCCTCGGCGAAGTTGGCGAACAACAGCGTGAACCATAGCCATATGGTCACCCAAAGAATGAACGCCGTTGGCGCCTCGCCATGCCCGGCCAGCGCCTGCACCCACAACAGGGTGGTGAGCACGCTGCACACGAACACCACGAACATCACCGGGTTGCGAACCTGCTGACGTGGCGAGAGCTTGCGGAACGAGTCCGCGATGGCCTTGAGGATCAGCGGGCGATCAAAGGTACGCACCGCATGAACATGAGTATGTGTAGTCGTCATGAATCGTTATCCCATGGAGCCTGGTTAGCGGACCGACATCAGGAATTCGGCGATCGGTCCCAGCGCAAGCGCGGGCAGGAAGGTAAGCGCGCCGACCACGATCACCACGCAGGCAAGCAGCGTGACGAACAGCGGCGTGTGCGTTGGCAAGGTGCCAGCCGACGGCGGTACGTGACGCTTGGCGGCGAGCGAACCGGCCATGGCCAACATCGCGATGGCGAGCAAGAAGCGCGACAGGTACATGCAGATGGCCAGCAGCACGTTCCAGAATGGGGTGTTGGCCGACAGCCCGCCAAACGCACTGCCGTTGTTGTTTGATGCAGAAGAGACGGCGTACAGGATTTCGCTGAAGCTGTGCGCACCCGGATTGCCTACGCCCGCCGCACCCGCTGGCGTCGCCACCGCGATGGCCGTGCAGATCACGACCAGCGCACACGGCACCAGCACGGCGAGGCTCGCCATCTTCATTTCGTGCGCTTCGATTTTCTTGCCGAGGTATTCCGGCGTACGACCCACCATCAGTCCGGCGATGAAGACCGCCACCACCGCGAAGGCGAGCATGCCGTACAGACCCGAACCCACACCGCCGAAGATCACTTCGCCCAGCTGCATCAGCCACATCGGCACCAGGCCACCCAGCGGTGTCATGGAGTCGTGCGCGCTGTTCACTGCGCCACACGAGGCTGCGGTGGTGACGGTGGCAAACAGTCCGCTGGCAGCGATACCAAAGCGCGTTTCCTTGCCTTCCATGTTGCCGCCGGACTGCAGTGCCGAGGCCTGCTGATCCACGGCCAGGCCATGCAGCGCCGGGTTACCGGCCTGTTCGGCGGCGATGGCACCGTAAGCGAGCGGCACAAAGATCAGCAGCATGGTGGCGAGGATCGCCCAGCCCTGGCGACGGTCTCCCACCATGCTGCCGAAGGTGACGCAAAGTCCGCCAGGAATAAGGAAGATCGCCAGCATCTCGATGAAGTTGCTGAAAGGCGTCGGATTCTCATACGGATGCGCCGAGTTGGCATTGAAGAAGCCGCCGCCATTGGTGCCCAGCTGCTTGATCGCGATCTGCGAAGCGGCCGGCCCCATCGGCAGAGTCTGTGTGGTGACCACCGACTCCTTGGTTACGTCCTTGCCAGCAGCGTCCTTCACCGGATTGCCTGCGGCGTCCTTCACGGTTTCCACCGCCGTGGTGTGCTTCATCAAAGGAACATCCACATACGCCTTGAAGTTCTGCACCACGCCCTGCGAGGAGAGCAGCAACGCAATCACCAGCGAGAACGGCAGCAGCACATAGAGCGTGCTGCGCGTCATATCGACCCAGAAGTTGCCCACGCTGTTGGCGCTACGGCGCGTAAACCCCCGCACCACCGCCAGCAACACGGCTATGCCCGTGGCCGCCGACAGGAAGTTCTGCACCGCCAGGCCCGCCATCTGGGTCAGGTAGCTCATGGTGTTTTCGCCACCGTAGGCCTGCCAGTTGGTGTTGCTGATGAAACTGATGGCGGTGTTCATCGCCAGATCCGGCGACAGGTTATCGAAGTGCTGCGGATTGAGTGGCAACCAGTGCTGTACGCGCTGCAACACGTACACGGCCACAAACCCGACCATGTTGAACACCAGCATGGCGATGGCATAGCGACGCCACCCCATCTGCTCGTCGGCATGAATGCCGGACAGGCTGTAGAGCAGACGCTCCACCGGCGCACCGAAGCGAGTCACACGGTTAGGTGTTTCGGCAAAAGCCAAAGCCATGTAATCGCCGACGGGCTTGATCAGCACCAGCAGCACGGCCAGGTAAAGCACGACCTGGAAGAAGTCAAAGGTGGTCATTCGAACCACTCCGGCTTGAGCAGGGCCACGCACAGGTAGCCCGTCAAGGCCACCGCGATCACGGCAGCCACGAAATAGATGGCGTTCATGGGTAGATCTCCCGAGAGCAGGCGTGAGCCTGGGGAATGCTTAGGGGTCGCCTGGGGCGGCGACATCAGGCAGTCAGGGGCGTCGCCCGAGACGGTCGCAAATCAGCAGAAAGCCAAGCGCGGCCGCGAAAAGCACGAACGAGAACAAAAGATAGATGGCATCCATGTGTGCCGACTCACCGTGTGATTCAACGGTGCAAATTGTCGGGACCGGACCATAAGAAAGGGGTACAAAATCCCGAGGGGGGCGTATAGAACGCGTAAAATTTTGACGGGGTGGGGGCTGGAGCTGTTGCGGGCTTGGTCGACGAGATGAGGCGATTCCGCGGTCCGGGTCACTTTTCTTTGCTTGCCCAAAGTCCCACGGGGATTAGCTTCGCGTCAAAAGTAACCAAAAGAAAGAGCACCCCCCACTTGGCGCTGGCCGATGAAGCCGGCCAGTCCGTGAGGGGCGGCCGGGCTTTTCGAAGGGGGCTTCCTTGTCCTGTCGAAAAGGGATCGGCATCCGTGCCGATCCCCCTGCGGGCCTGATCGTCCACCCCTCACTGCCGCACAGGGGGCCCGGAGGTCAAGAGCGAAAAGCCTAGAACCAACGCCGCCCTGTAGGAGCGCGCTGGCGCGCGACCGCAGCGCGTTGGCGTACCTCATGGGGGAGTGTTTGGTGTGTGCCGCACTCTCTTGGCGAGAGTGCAATGCTGCGGTCGCGCACGAGTGCGCTCCTACAGGAAAGCCGGGCACCCCAATGCGGCACGGAACGAACCGAAGGTTTAAGTCCTCTCCGCATTGGCGCGTTGAGGTGTAGCCGTACCGCGTGTCGGGCGATCGTGACGATCCAGGGCTTCGCGGCCGCCAAGGCTTGTATTAATCACGACGCTACCGCAGCCCCGCTCTGGAGGCCGTTTTCTTTGGGTTACTTTTC